>NZ_JAEMNY010000006.1:0-537 GCF_016461615.1 Luteimonas sp. MC1828 | reverse complement strand
GCAAGAATCGTAACCATCTCTTGGATCGCAATGCTCTTGGCAGGATGTGCTGAAGACAATGCGATGCGTTGCTCACTCTCTGGGCATGTCGATACGGGGCACTGCAGAACTTCGATACTAAATATCGCGGTGGCGCCAGGATCTTACGACCATGAGCAGGTGTTAATCAGCGGATTCGTCGGAGACATCATTAACGATCCTGATGCAACAGTCTTCTTGCTCTACCCGAACTTGATTGCTCGCTCTAATCTGGAGGACACCATGGCGGTAAAGGTGGCAACGTCCGGACGCAAGACGCAAGAATTTAGGTCTGCTACTGGCACGATCCGCTCCGTTCACGTATATGGCGAGTTTGTGGCCAATACTGGCCGCGGCTCACTTGGCACACTCACCTTCGATTGCGAATTTCACGGGGCCGCAGCGTGTGAGCCCTAACAATGCGTTCAAGCCGACACCGCATCGGGGCGCGAACCACATGGCAGGTAAAGCGTGCCATGTGCCTCACGCCCCGCTGCGGCGCGGCTTAACTTAGGCGTT
>NZ_JAEMNY010000005.1:0-801 GCF_016461615.1 Luteimonas sp. MC1828 | reverse complement strand
GTGGCACCGGCTTCGCGTCGGCGCGGGCTGGTCGCAGGCACCTCGGCTTCGGCTAGAGTTGGCGTCCAACAATTCATTCAAGCCGACGCCGCTTCGCGTCGCGGCTTAATTCAGGCGTTGGCCGCTCAGAGCTTCAGTGTGTAGGCCGCGGTGACCTTTCCGCTTGCGGCTTCGTCTGAGCATCAGAGCGCACGATCGAGACAGCGCGGGTGCGTGCGAGAGCTTCGCCGGGACATTTCGCTCGCGGTGTCGGTGTCTAGCCAGGCATCTTCGGCTTCGTGCGCTGTGCTCTCACCAGCTACGCCTCGCTCCGCCCAAGCAGTCGCATCGGCTAGTTCACGGTGTGGGTTCGTGGCCGCGAGGCCGGCCTTTCCCGGCTTCGGCCAGGGCGACGCCACGCGACGGGCGTAGTCGTGGCACCGGCTTCGCGTCGGCGCGGGCTGGTCGCAGGCGCTTCGGCTTCGGCTAGAGTTGGCGTCCAACAATTCATTCAAGCCGACGCCGCTTCGCGGCGCGGCTTAATTCAGGCGTTGGCCGCTCAGAGCTTCAGCGTGTAGGCCTCGGTGACTTCTCGCTGGCGGCTTCGTCTGAGCATCAGAGCGCACGAGCGAGGCAATGCGGGTGCGTGTGAGCGCTTCGCTGGGACATCTCGCTCGCGATGCGGTTGTCTAGCCAGGCATCTTCGGCTCCGGCCAGTGCGATTTCACTAGCTGGGCTGCGCTCCGCCCAAGCAGCGGCATCGCAGAGTTCACGGTGTGGGTTCGTGGCCGCGAGGCCGCCCATTGCCGGCTTCGGCCAGGG
>NZ_JAEMNY010000004.1:0-13517 GCF_016461615.1 Luteimonas sp. MC1828 | reverse complement strand
ATCCTGATGCAACAGTCTTCTTGCTCTACCCGAACTTGATTGCTCGCTCTAATCTGGAGGACACCATGGCGGTAAAGGTGGCAACGTCCGGACGCAAGACGCAAGAATTTAGGTCTGCTGCTGGCACGATCCGCTCCGTTCACGTATATGGCGAGTTTGTGGCCAATACTGGCCGCGGCTCACTTGGCACACTCACCTTCGATTGCGAATTTCACGGGGCCGCAGCGTGTGAGCCCTAACAATGCGTTCAAGCCGACACCGCATCGGGGCGCGAACCACATGGCAGGTAAAGCGTGCCATGTGCCTCACGCCCCGCTGCGGCGCGGCTTAACTTAGGCGTTGGCCGCTCAGAGCTTCAGTGTGTAGCCGCGATGACCTTGCCGCTGGCGGCTTCGTCTGAGCATTAGAGCGCACGATCGAGACAGCGCAGGGTGCGTGCGAGAGCTTCGCCGGGTCATCTCGCTCGCGGTGTGGGTGTCTAGCCAGGCATCTCCGGCTTCGAGCGCTGCGCTCTCACCAGCTACGCTGCGCTCCGCCCAAGCAGTCGCATTAGAGAGTTCACGGTGTGGGTTCGTGGCCGCGAGGCCGGCCTTTCCCGGCTTCGGATAGGGCAATGCCGCGTGTTTGGCCTGCTTGTGGCACCGGCTTCGGGTGACTGCGGGCTTGGTGGCAAGCGAGTCGGCTTCGGCTAGAGTTGGCGTCCAACAGTTCATTCAAGCCGACGCCGCTTCGCGCCGCGGCTTAATTCAGGCGTTAGACCTCTAATGAAACTAATCGCGATATTTGCCCTTCTTTTCCCCACCGACGTTATCGCGCATGATTTGGCGCCCGTGGACAAGCCGGAGCTCGCTACTGTTCTCGGCTTACTCGACGAACTGGCAACAACGCCTCCAGCTTCAGATCAGCCGTACATTGTTCGCATCTATGCAGCACCAACTTCTGTTGGTGAGTGCGGTGGCACGGTCGCCTCTTGTCCTGACGTGAGGCTGTTCATGACTGCCTCGCACGGAGATCTTGAGGAGACTCCGGTTCTATATCAACTTCCCACGCAGAAAGGTTGGGAGTTCAAGGGTTGGTCCAGTCCAGTCACTTCGGGTAATACCCGCATGGCAAGCTTTATCGTGCGCACTACGCTGCCAGAGACAAACATTGATCTCGCAGCCCGCAAAGCTTGGCGCCCGCAGGAGTATCGTGTCCTTGTCAGCCCAGAGTCGGCCTCGTATGTTCGACGCTAGAGGTCTAACAATTCGTTCAAGCCGAACCCGCTTCGTTCCGGCAACGGCGCGGCAGAAAAAGCTTGCCACGCCGTTGCCTGCACTACGCAGGTCGGCTTAACTCAGACGTTGGCCGCTAAGTGCTTCAGCGTGTAGCCCGCGATGGCTCGACCGCTTGCGGCTTCGTCTGAGCATCAGAGCGCACGATCGACACAGCGCGGGCGCGTGCGAGAGCTTCGCCGGGACACCTCGCCCGCGATGCGGGTGTCTAGTCAGGCATCTTCGGCTTCGGGCTCTGCGATTTCACTAGCTACGTTTCGCTCTGCCCACGCAGTCGCATCGGAGAGTTCACGGTGTGAGTTCGTGGCCGCGAGGCCGGCCTCTCCCGGCTTCGGAGAGGGCAATCCCACGTGCTTGGCCTGTTTGTAGCACCGGCTTCGTGCGGCGGCAGGCTCGGTGGCAAGCGGGCCTGCTTCGGCTAGAGTTGGCGTCCAACAATTCATTCAAGCCGACACCGCTTCGCAGCGCGGCTTAATTCAGGCGTTAGGCCTTACATGAAGCATCTACTCCTGCTGATCATCCTGGTTACTATCGGCTGCCAGAAGACTGGGCGCGTGGTTGATGGCGTATTCTCAGTAGATGGACAACCAAGGCGCGGAGTCAAAGTTTACTTGCACGGGGATATATCAGAGCCCTCCAGTTGCGGTAGTGCATCTCCTTCCGCAATAACCAATGAAGCTGGTGAGTTCAGAGCTGTGGCCCACAAGTTCCCGGTCACACCATGCTTTGTCTCGGATGGCACTGCATACAGCACATTTTTGATTGTCGATGACGGCACACAAGATCAGATAAGTTTGGACTGCCGGCTTCCGTTGGTTGTTACCGGCCACTTTGAGGACGGACACATATGTTATCCGCGTCACAGGTAAGGCCTAACAATTCATTCAAGCCGACGCCGCTTCGCGGCGCGGCTTAATTCAGGCGTTAGGCCCTTATGTCTGATCGCGAGCAGCCCGTAGTCGCACCATCCGAGCAGCTCGGCGCAATCTCACGCCGGGTGCTGGTGAAGACTGTGCTCAAGTGCGCGCTGTGGTTTGGGCTCGCCTGGGTAGCAACGTGGCTTTATCCAGGCATCGTCTGGCCGTGGTATGTAGCTTGGGCATTCGTTGCAATTGGCTTGGCCTTTTCCTTGGTTGTTCTGCTAGTGGCATTTCGTAGCCGCTACGCAGAGCTCCAGAACTAAGGGGCAAATCATGATCGCGGAAGGGCCTAACAATGCGTTCAAGCCGACACCGCTTCGTTACGCAAACCACATGGCAGGAAGAGCTTGCCATGTGCTTTGCTCCACTGCGCGGCGCGGCTTAACTTAGGTGTTAGGCCTCAGGAGCAACATGGCTAGGCGCACAAAGCTCATCTGGCATCTTCTTGTTGCGGCAGTAGTTGCGCTCACGCTTTACTTCCTTGCATCACAAGCCCCCGTTGGAGACTGGCTGCAACCCGCGCTCTATCTCCCCTACATGGGCGCAGCATTTCTTTCCGGCAATGCACACTCCATTAACACGGTAGCGTTCAGTGCACTTCTGGTTCTACAGTGCTACTTGGTCGTTGTTTTACTCGGGTGGGTCTATGGTCGGCTGCGGCAGCCCGGGCCAGAGTCCTAACAATTCATTCAAGCCGACGCCGCTTCGCGGCGCGGCTTAATTCAGGCGTTAGGCGCCACAACAAACATGGCCGACCTTTGGGGTTCAATCGCGGCAAGTGAGTGGCGCAACACGCCATGCGTTGTCGGCCGTCCAGCTACGGAGACCGACGTCGCTGCTGGCTCCGCAGTCTTCTACGTGCCGGGTGAGTCCGCCGCCGCCCCAATGGCCCTGCCTTGCTGTGCAATCCAGTCGCTTGAGGATGGCTCCGAGCAACCTGTAGTCATTGTCCAGGCAGAGACTGCGCCTCACGGCACCATCTTGGGAGTGCGCCCGCTGTCCGGCGGCAACGGCATTTGCATGGCCACGGAGGTCAGGTTGCTTCCTGCCGGGTTTGGGCCGTAGGGTGGCGCCTAACAATTCATTCAAGCCGACGCCGCTTCGCGGCGCGGCTTAATTCAGGCGTTAGGCAGCTTGTGATCCTTCAATCGCACTCGTGGAAACAAGCAGGCTCTGTCGCGCTCTGGCGTTACGACGAGAACTTACGCAACTTTCCTGGCTGGCACCTCACAGCGGATTCTGCCGGCTGCGCTTCTCTACTCGCCCTGCTTGATGCGTTCGCTTCTGATGGTGGTGCTGTCTACCGCACGCTTGCGGTCCAACCTCCAACGCCAGCAATGCTTGCTGTGGCCAACAATCGCTCGTCTTCTTGGCAGTCGCCTTCCACGCTGCGTCTGGCATTCTCGGCAAGCCCATCAGAATGGAGCTTTCCTGACTCGTTGGAACCAGCGGCGCTCTCCCTGGGTTCGGAGTGGCTACCCCAACTGCGTCAGGCCATTGCAGGCATCCCGCGTGGCGAGGGTGACTATTCCATTGGTAGGTCAGGTGGTGGCAATCTTCCGCTGTGGCTCTGGTGGCAGCCGGCAGTCGCTGCCTAACAATTCGTTCAAGCCGACGTCGCTTCGGGGCGCAAACCACATGGCAGGTAAAGCTTGCCATGTGCTTCGCGCCCCTACGCGCCGCGGCTTAACTCTGGCGTTAGCCCGCACGGGGAGGTGCACGGGACCATGGAGAAAACTCACGCTGACGCAATCGCCCAAGCGATTCTGGAGCCCGATCTGCAGGCGCAAGCTGGGATTCGTGCCAAGCGCGCGGTAGAAGCCGCACAACTCAAGCGACAGCGCAAGATTGCGGTGTGCACCCTTGGGGGCTCGGCTGTTGGTGCTGTGACTGCCCATCTCCTGGGCATACGCTTCACTAGCGGCATCATCTGGGGTGGGCTCGCTTCGGCAGCGTTGTGCTGGCTCGTCACGCGCCCAGGTGCGACCTAACAATGCGTTCAAGCCGACACCGCATCGGGTCGCAAACCACATGGCAGGTAGAGCATGCCATGTGCTTCACGCCCCGCTGCGGCGCGGCTTAACTTAGGTGTTAGCGCCCATGAAAACCATCGTTGCTACTGTCGCATCCATCTTCCTCGCCATAGGCTGTTCCAGTCAGTCGCCTCAACTACCCCAGGCCGCTGATAGCCCACCGATAGGCTCATTCTTTGTTGGGGTCGATTCTTCCAAGCTGCCTGAGCCTGCTCGATCCGCAGTCCTCTCAGCAGAGAAGGACATTGATCTTGTGATTCGCGGCCATCCGCCTGCCTGCAAGGATTCCCCGGACAGTGGCGAATCAGATGGCGGCACGCTGCACTACAAGTGCAAGTACTACGATCTCACTGTTATGCGTAGCATCTATCAGGTTGGGGATGTTTATGGGTTTATCTACGGACCTGTTGTCACATTCCCTGACGACTACCCGATCTCCTACGTTCGCTTTTATAGTGGCAAGGAGCTCAGCGCATTGCTCAAGCAGCCGGCGGGGCGCTAACAATTCATTCAAGCCGACACCGCTTCGCGGCGCGGCTTAATTCAGGCGTTAGGCCGCACGGGAGTGTTATGCGCAAGCCCATTCGACTAGTCATCTCACTGCTATTGTTGAGCTACGGGCTGATTCGACTTGGAGTAGGCGGCGCCCTGCTCGGGCAGGAGATCGGGTTGCTTGAGTTCCATGCCTTTCAAGAGCCAATCAATGATATTCATGGTTTCCTTGTAAAATCCAGCAGCAAACAAATAATTCCTTTCTCGGTAGCTGGGTATGTCAGTTACATCGCTCTGATGGGAGTGGTGCTTGCGGTTGGCGCTTTGGGGTCTTTAAGGAATCAGCTGTACGGTTTGAAATGGATTGGTGCATTCTTGGCAATGTACGCGCTGCTGTTCGTCAACTTCCAAACCATCAATCCCAAGGCAATCCACTTGGCTGTTTGCGCAGTTCTGTTCAGCGTCTTGCTTTGGGTGAGAAAGGGGTCAGGCAGTGCGGCCTAACAATGCGTTCAAGCCGACACCGCATCGGGGCGCAAACCACATGGCAGATACAGCATGCCATGTGCTTCGCGCCCCGCTGCGGCGCGGCTTAACTTAGGTGTTGGCCGCTCAGAGCTTCAGTATGTAGGCCGCGGTGACCTTTCCGCTGGCGCCTTCGTCTGAGCACCAGAGCGCACGATCGAGACAGCGCGGGCGCGTGCGAGAGCTTCGCCGGGACATGTCGCCCGCGATACGGGTGTCTAGCCAGGCATCTTCGGCTTCGTGCGCTGCGCTCTCACTAGCTACGCTGCGCTCCGCCCAAGCAGTCGCAATAGAGAGTTCACGGTGTGGGTTCGTGGCCGCGAGGCCGGCCTTTCCCGGCTTCGGCCAGGGCGACGCCACGCGGCGGGCGTCGTCGTGGCACCGGCTTCGCGTAGGCGCGGGCTGGTCGCAGGCACCTCGGCTTCGGCTAGAGTTGGCGTCCAACAGTTCATTCAAGCCGACGCCGCTTCGCGGCGCGGCTTAATTCTGGCGTTAGGCCCGCATCATGCAGAGTCGCGAGTCCAGTAGAGCAATCACCGTCGGCTCTCTTGCAACGTTTCTTGCGGCATTGGCGCTATCGGTCCCGCTCCTGGAGCGGCTAGCTGCTGCAGCATGGCAGTGGTACAAGTTCGCCGGGTACTCAAGTGCGGGCCACATTAGCCTCAGCCTTAAGACGGGCCAGATATTCTCCGCCGTGCTGGCGGGCACATTTGGGCTCGCTCTGTGGTTCAATCGGCTCGCGCGCCGTCGTGCAACACCTCGCGCCAAGCTCTGGTCGTTCGGCGCCATGTGCATCGCGGCAGGAGTTCTTCTGGGGTACTGGCTCTTGGGCGCGAGCAGCCTCAACGTATGGCGGGCCTAACAATGCGTTCAAGCCGAAGCCGCTTCGTTACGCAAAGCACATGGCAGGTACAGCTTGCCATGTGCTTTGCTCCACTACGCGTCTCGGCTTAACTTAGGTGTTAGGCACCGCATGAAAGAACATCGATCTTCAAGATTCAGCCAAATTGCCTTCGCCCTGGGTGCGCTGGCATTGCTCGTCTGCATCGTTGAGTTCTGGGTCTCTGCCGCTGCGCCGTCACCCGCCATCGAGGATGTGGTCGCGGACAAAGTAGTGGCTATACGCGACGCAACAATTGATCGCCTTGCTGGCCGGACCACGGAGGCAGTTCCGGCAGAACAGCCTTGGAAACATCAGCAACTATTTGTCGCTTTCACTTCTTTTCTTGGCGGCTTGGCAATTGTGCTCGCTGGCGTCGGATACTCACGCAAAGAGCCCCGGCGTACTTGTGCTGTAGCAGCAAGTCTTGGCTTGGCGGCCGTCGTTTTTCCTTATGTGATAGGCGCAATTGGCGCTGTCGTTGTCATCATTGCAGTGGGCGCAGTTCTTAGCATGTTCCTTGGCTAGCGCGGTGCCTAACAATTCATTCAAGCCGAACCCGCTTCGCGGGTCGGCTTAATTCAGGCGTTAGCCCTCTATACCGTAGTGTTGCGCCAGCACCGAAGCACTCCAGCTTACTTTCTCAGGGGATTGATCTATGCCACAGCGTCGCGCCATCACCGAAGCGCTAGAACTCATCTTTCAGGGGATTGATCACTTAAAAGATGCATTTCCAAATCGTGTTTTTACCATCGATGGCCGTCTTGTTGGTGACATAGGCGAGGTTATTGCGGCACTTGAGTACGACATGGAGGTTCATGATGTATCCCAAGCCAAGCACGACGGAATGACACCCGACGGCCGACTAGTCCAAGTCAAAGCCACCTTCAAAGACTCGTTAACCTTCAAGAGCACACCGGAGCTGTACCTGGGCTTCAAGCTGCACCCAGACGGTACTTACGAGGAGATTTACAACGGCCCCGGTCAGGCAATCTATGATCGCTACTCGCATAGAAAGGGCATCGGCGAATCCTTGATGTCATTTCCGCTCACTGAATTGCGTAAGCTTTCAGACACAGTCAATGCAGGTCAGCGCGTTGCCAGGCGTGCGGGCTAACAATTCATTCAAGCCGACGCCGCTGCGCGTCGCGGCTTAATTCAGGCGTTAGGCGTCACTGGACAAATGCCGTCGTGTGTCGCGAGTTACTCTTCGGGCAGGCCAACGCGAGTGCAAACGGTCGCTTCGTTGAGCATCGCCTGGCCGAGCAACGGGCTCTGGTCCAGCACCGCAAGTCGATGAGCTTGGCGCTCCCAAGCAATCTCAGCTTCGTCAGCAGCCGCTCGCCTTGGCGGTACGCAGGCCTGCCACGCGCAGCTTTGAGGCAGAACCAGACGTCGCGACCAGATTGGCCCAAGGTGTTGTAGTGTTCGGCCCAGGGGTTGGGCTGCGGTTCGTCCGGGTCGGAGAGTTCACCATCCGGGCCAGCTGCCGCCTAACAAGTCGTTCAAGCCGAAGCCGCTTCGTTACGCAAACCACATGGCAGGTCAAGCTTGCCATGTGCTTCGCTCCACTGCGCGTCTCGGCTTAACTCTGGCGTTAGGCCTTGTTTCCCGCACTGTTGGCGCAAGGGTTCTTGGTCAGCTCGCAGTCTTCGCTCAGCCGCAGCGGTTGGCGCTTCGCACGCGCGGGAACGGCATCGGCGGTCACTCGTGACGCACCTCGGCTTCGGATAGGCGAAGCTTCGGCTCAAGTACGATCATCCTGAGTCGGTTTCGGGTGGGCTGGCGGTGCGAGTTCTCGGCCGCGCGGCCCGGGCAATCCGGCTCCGGCCGCGACAAGTTCCAGCCCAAGCTGTTGGTCCAGACTTGTTGTACTGTTCGGCCAGGGGTTGGGTAGCAAGTCCGGGCAGGTGCCGGGCAGCGGCGGCCTAACAAGTCATTCAAGCCGACGCCGCTTCGCGGCGCGGCTTAATTCCGGCGTTGGCCGCTCAGAGCTTCAGTGTGTAGGCCGCGGTGACCTTCTCGCTGGCGGCTTCGTCTGAGCACCAGAGCGCTCGAGCGAGACAATGCGGGTGCGTGTGAGAGCTTCGCTGGGACATCTCGCTCGCGGTGCGGTTGTCTAGCCAGGAATCTTCGGCTCCGGGCAGTGCGATTTCACTAGCTACGTTGCGCTCCGCCCAAGCAGTCGCATCGGATAGTTCGCGGTGTGGGTTCGTGGCCGCGAGGCCGGCCTTTCCCGGCTTCGGCCAGGGCGACGCCACGCGGCGGGCGTCGTCGTGGCACCGGCTTCGCGTCGGCGCGGGCTGGTCGCAGGCACCTCGGCTTCGGCTAGAGTTGGCGTCCAACAGTTCATTCAAGCCGACGCCGCTTCGCGTCGCGGCTTAATTCAGGCGTTAGGCCGCAAATGATCTATTTCGCAACCTCACGACAAAGCTACGATCAACTGGCGGCATCACCTGCTTGGCCACCCGCCGTCCTGTGGGTTTCGTTGGGAGTGCTGGCCTCGGCTGAGCTGGCGGATTTGCGCGCAAAGGGACTGGCCGTTACCGACTTCACCAATCGCGTCAGCCCAAACGACCCGGCCGCCATGTCAGATGCGCTCGACACCATCCGGGAGCATCATCCGGACCATGTCGTGTGGGTAGACGGCTCGGTTGCGGCCTAACAATGCGTTCAAGCCGACACCGCTTCGTTACGCCAACCACATGGCAAAGAAAGCTTGCCATGTCGTTGGCTCCACTACGCGGCGCGGCTTAACTTAGGTGTTAGGCCGCTGTGCAATTTCATCGTACTTTGGGGGACAAGAATGTCATCTTCAGAGAAACTGGGTAGCTTCATTGGCACAACCATCTCAATAGCCCTAGTACTTCTTTATGTCGTCGGCATGTTCGCCTTGATTGCGGATGACCATCGTTATACCTCCAAGAACGTGATAGCTGGTGCGATTGTGTTTCCGTACGCTTGGTACGTTGGCGGCAAGACGAGCTATCACTTCTTCTCCAAGAGCTCAGACTACCGGCAAGCAGAAAATCAGTGTCTGGACGCGGCAGAGGCTCAGAGGGTGAGGCGGAAGTCTCGCCTGTACCTTTGCGAGTGTATTGCGGATGGCGGAACGGTTCAGCAGTGCAACGCCAAGTACGAGCGCTTTCTTGGTACATAGCGCAGCGGCCTAACAATGCGTTCAAGCCGACACCGCATCGGGGCGCAAACCACATGGCAGGTAGAGCGTGCCATGTGCTTCACGCCCCGCTGCGGCGCGGCTTAACTTAGGTGTTAGGCGCTCATAGCTCCGCAGTAGTTGTGGTTACGGAGTCTTGTGTCAGCTCGTCTTGTCGTGGCTTCTGGTTCTTCTCCGTGCATTGCGCACGCGCGGTGAGCTGCGTCGTCAGGCAACTCGGCTTCGGCCACACGGGACGTCGCGCCAGGATTGCGACATCCGCGGCCGGCTTCGTGCGAGTCACGGATGCGAAACTTGGCCGCGCGACCTGCCTGCCAGGCTCCGGAAAGATCTCTGTCACGGCGGTCCGGGTACTGCCGCAAGCTCGTTACGGGCTTCGGCTAGAGCGCGGGCTTGTACCGGCTTGGGCTTCGGATACAGTTGCGCCTAACAATTCATTCAAGCCGACACCGCTTCGCGGCGCGGCTTAATTCAGGCGTTAGCCCGCACGGGGAGGTGCACGGGACCATGGAGAAAACTCACGCTGACGCAATCGCCCAAGCGATTCTGGAGCCCGATCTGCAGGCGCAAGCTGGGATTCGTGCCAAGCGCGCGGTAGAAGCCGCACAACTCAAGCGACAGCGCAAGATTGCAGTGTGCACCCTTGGGGGCTCGGCTGTTGGTGCTGTGACTGCCCATCTCCTGGGCATACGCTTCACTAGCGGCATCATCTGGGGTGGGCTCGCTTCGGCAGCGTTGTGCTGGCTCGTCACGCGCCCAAGTGCGGCCTAACAATGCGTTCAAGCCGACACCGCATCGGGTCGCAAACCACATGGCAGGTAGAGCATGCCATGTGCTTCACGCCCCGCTGCGGCGCGGCTTAACTTAGGTGTTAGCTTGCTCAAATGGATAGTCGGCTGTTCTACACCGTATTCCGCCATGCCCTGAAATCTGTCGTTTGGGACAAGCACGGCGGGAATGAGTACGTTCTTGTCGGTGACGGCATCGATCTCGACCAACGGAGACTTCCGTCCCTGCTATCACAGACCTTCGCCGAGTCTGTCGTTTGCTATCCCGAGAGCCGCGGCGAGACTCTGGAGATTGCACCACCGAGTAGCGCTGCGTTCATCGCTGGCAGGCTTCAGCAAAAAGGGACCGTCACTGTGTCTGACTCAACTGCGTCAATCTTCTTGCAAGTTCACAGCATTGGCGTCGCACGCAGCGGGCGGTCGCAAGCTAACAATTCATTCAAGCCGAAACCGCTTCGCGGTTCGGCTTAATTCAGGCGTTAGGCTATCACCGAGCAATTAGGGGGTTCGAAAATGAGGGCATGGAGCGTACTGGCTGCAACTCTCTTGCTGAGTTCTTGTGCTTCGGCACCGCCGATTCCACCGGAGTTGCAATACACACCTCCAGTTGGTGACGCATCTTTGCTCGCCACAATCGGCGGAAACATTGTTGACTCTAAAGTTCCGCTCTTCGACAACGAGAACAGTTACACGTACGCGATTGATGGTAAGCGCGTCATGAGCAGAAAGAAGGATTGGGGCTTACCCATTCCAGTTCTGCCTGGTGACAGAACAATTACTGCCGGATTTGAGCAAGGCGTGTATATGGCGTATGCAAAAGTCGATGCAACCCTAGTCGCCGGCCACGCATATCAGGTTCATTCCTCGTGCAACACCCGTGGTCTTGGCGCCAAATTTTCGCATTGCGATTTCTGGATTGTCGATAGCGCGACAGGAAAAGCAATATCCGAGATAGCGCGCGGGGCAATCGGCGGCAGGCCACCGGTGGTCTTGTTGCTGCCAAGATAGCCTAACCATTCATTCAAGCCGACACCGCTTCGCGGCGCGGCTTAATTCAGGCGTTAGCGCCCATGGATGTAACAAGTTTAGCGATCGTGGCTCTCATGACAGCAGCTGCTCTTGCAGCTGTAGCGCTTCCTGTATGGGTAGCCTGGTTTCTGGCTCATCGCGCTCATCTTCCTGCGCGCCGCCTGTTCGTAGTTACCTGCACATTGCTCGCCTTTGGCTTTCTGACATTAGCGGGCGCAGTGCTGCTTCCGATCGAGATCGCCGCGACATGGGTTGCACCAGAGCTTCATACTGCTGGCTATCCCATGGTGGCTAACATGATCTTTCTCGCCTCAGAGCATGGCGTGCCAGTCATATGCTTTGCTGTCGGCGTATTCGCATCGTTCGTCGTTCCACTAAGACTCCGCAGAATATGGCCGTCAGTTGTTTCGGCCATCGGCGCTAACAATTCATTCAAGCCGACGCCGCTTCGCGGCGCGGCTTAATTCAGGCGTTAGGCGCATGGTCAATATCGTCGCAATCTTGGGTCTTCTTCTGGCTGTTCCCAGCGGATCTGCTGCCATGGAGCGCGGAGCAGCAACGCTCTGCGATCGGGACAAGCTTGCTGATGGTGCGACGATTATTGCGCGCGGCACGCTGTGGTCAGATTCTCACCACGGTGCTTATCTCCGTGACAATGCGTGTCCAGACATCGCCGTGAGACTCGGCATCCACCCCGAAGACTCAGAGCCATCTGTTGCTGCCCTCCTTGCGGATCTTGCAAGTAGTGCGTGGCCACAGGGTGTCACCTACAACCTACATGTCCAAGGTCGCATCATTCATACGCCAAAGGGGCTACGCGTAGTTCTGTCCAACGTCATTAGCTATGAGAAGCTCAGGCCATGAGGCTCAACGGTCATGCGCCTAACAATTCATTCAAGCCGACGCCGCTTCGCGGCGCGGCTTAATTCAGGTGTTAGCCCGCACGGGGAGGTGCACGGGACCATGGAGAAAACTCACGCTGACGCAATCGCCCAAGCGATTCTGGAGCCCGATCTGCAGGCGCAAGCTGGGATTCGTGCCAAGCGCGCGGTAGAAGCCGCACAACTCAAGCGACAGCGCAAGATTGCAGTGTGCACCCTTGGGGGCTCGGCTGTTGGTGCTGTGACTGCCCATCTCCCGGGCATACGCTTCACTAGCGGCATCATCTGGGGTGGGCTCGCTTCGGCAGCGTTGTGCTGGCTCGTCACGCGCCCAGGTGCGGCCTAACAATGCGTTCAAGCCGACACCGCATCGGGTCGCAAACCACATGGCAGGTAGAGCATGCCATGTGCTTCACGCCCCGCTGCGGCGCGGCTTAACTTAGGCGTTAGGCCGCATATGAACGTTACTCGCAAGCTGGTGATCTTCACAGGAGCGCTTCTGCTGATAAACGCGACAGTTTGGCTCGTCCTCTCATACAACCAACGCAATCGCGTGTACCCCATAGACGCTGACTCAATTGGCATTCCTCTGGCGGAGACGGCCTCGCTTTCCATGCTCGGCGCGGTTCTTCTCGGGCTGCTTGTTCTCCTGCCTGTCCCCCCGCTCTTTCGCAAGGCGGCAAGCTCTCGGCCTTGGCGCTATGCGGCAATCGCTTTGCTATGCCTGGCCTATCTACTGGCAGCTATGTTCTTCGCACTTTGGGGACTGTCCTGGTTTGGACCGCACCACTATCCAATAGTGGCGGCTTGCGCCATCGGAGTTGCAGCAGTCGTCTACTTTGCAGTCGCAGATTTCCGTAGTCTGCGGCCTAACAATTCATTCAAGCCGACACCGCTTCGCGGCGCGGCTTAATTCTGGTGTTAGGCCTTGTTTCCCGCACTGTTGTTGCCGGGTTCCAGGCAATCTGTAGTGCCTCGCTTATCCGCAGCGTCTGCACCTTGCACGCGCGGTGCAGGCATCGGCAGTCAGCCCCGCAGCACCTCGGCTTCGGACAGGCGCGACTCTACGCAAGATTCGACCGGCCGAGTCGGCTTCGGACAGGGCGCAGTGAGAGTTCTTGGCCGCGCGATTCGGTTGTTCTGGCTTTTTCCCGGCAAATGCCAGCCTCAGGCCGCTCGGCCAGACTTGTTGTACTGTTCGGATCAGGGGTTGGGCTGTCGCAAGGTCGGGCGCAAGCTCGGCGTGCGGGCGGCCTAACAAGTCGTTCAAGCCGAAGCCGCTTCGTTACGCAAAACACACGGCAGGTAGAGCTTGCCATGTGTTTCGCTCCACTGCGCGTCTCGGCTTAACTCTGGCGTTAGGGCTCACTCCAACGTGAATTCGCTCATTGCAAGAATCGTAACCATCTCTTGGATCGCAATGCTCTTGGCAGGATGTGCTGAAGACAATGCGATGCGTTGCTCACTCTCTGGGCATGTCGATACGGGGCACTGCAGAACTTCGATACTAAATATCG
>NZ_JAEMNY010000003.1:0-32830 GCF_016461615.1 Luteimonas sp. MC1828 | reverse complement strand
TCAGTTCTGGACGTTCAGCTCCGTGCGGCGGTTGCGCGCGCGGCCTTCCGGGTTGTCCGAACCGTCGTCGTTGGTGTTCGGCGCGATCGGACGGCTCTCGCCGTAACCGTTCGGGCCCACCAGGCGGCCGGCGTCGATGCCGTTGCTGGTCAGGTAGTCATAGACCGTGGTCGCACGACGCTCGGACAGCGACTGGTTGTACGCGTCGGTGCCCTTCGAGTCGGTGTGGCCAGCCACTTCGACCTTCAGCTGCGGGTAACGCTTCAGGATCTCGATCGCCTCGTTGAGGATCGACACCGCGTCAGGACGCAGGGTCGCCTTGTCGAAGTCGAAGTTGACGCCCTTCAGGTCGATCGACACCGGCACCGGGCAGCCGTCCGGACCGATGGTCTGGCCAGCCTGCGAACCGGGGCACTTGTCGTCGCAGTCGTTCACGCCGTCGCCGTCGCTGTCCATGTCGGCGCAGCTCGGGGCCACCGGAGCCGGGGCGACCGGCGCGGTCGGCTCCGGACCCAGCGGGATCACGACGCCGACCGAGGCCAGCACGTCGCCGAACCAGTCTTCCTGCGGCGCAGCAACGCTGGTGTCGTCGAAGCTGGCGCGGTACGCAAGCTCGGTACGGATGCCGACGCGACCCAGGTCGCCCTGCAGGCCGACGCCAACCTTGGCGGCGAAGTTGCCGTCTTCACGCTGGCCGGGGGAATTCGGGCTCGGGAAGTTGTCGTACTCCTCCTCCGAACGCTGGTAGCCGACGCCGAACAGCGCGTAGGGGTTCCAGTTGCGCCCTTCGGTGATGAAGTGGCGGCGGGCATCGAGCGACACGCCGTACTGGCTCCAGTTGAGATCCTGGTTGGCGTCATTGTGCGGGTTCTGGTAGTTCAGCTCGGCGTCCAGCGACCACTCGGGGCTGATGAACTTGCCGACGCCCAGCGCGAGGAACGGCGCGTTGCGCGTCTCGCGGTCGTTGTCCTGCAGGTTGAAGCCAGCGCTTCCGGTGATGTACCAGCGATCGTCGAAATCCTGCGCGACCGCGGCCTGCGACACTGCGAGACCTGCCAGCAGGGCGGTGCTCAACAAGCGAATCTTCATATACGTACTCCTAAGTCCAGTCAGGAACGAATCGGGGGGTGGGAAGTGCGGGGGATCAACCACTCGGGCACCCTGACCCCTGCCAGTTGCGCCGCAATAATACACATTCAGGTGAATGTTAACCATACATTAAACCAACGCCCAGGAGCGTCCCCTGGGCGTTGGCAAAGCCGGTCAAAACGAAATCAGTTCTGGACGTTCAGCTCCGTGCGGCGGTTGCGCGCGCGGCCTTCCGGGTTGTCCGAACCGTCGTCGTTGGTGTTCGGCGCGATCGGACGGCTCTCGCCGTAACCGTTCGGGCCCACCAGGCGGCCGGCGTCGATGCCGTTGCTGGTCAGGTAGTCATAGACCGTGGTCGCACGACGCTCGGACAGCGACTGGTTGTACGCGTCGGTGCCCTTCGAGTCGGTGTGGCCAGCCACTTCGACCTTCAGCTGCGGGTAACGCTTCAGGATCTCGATCGCCTCGTTGAGGATCGACACCGCGTCAGGACGCAGGGTCGCCTTGTCGAAGTCGAAGTTGACGCCCTTCAGGTCGATCGACACCGGCACCGGGCAGCCGTCCGGACCGATGGTCTGGCCAGCCTGCGAACCGGGGCACTTGTCGTCGCAGTCGTTCACGCCGTCGCCGTCGCTGTCCATGTCGGCGCAGCTCGGGGCCACCGGAGCCGGGGCGACCGGTGCGGTCGGCTCCGGACCCAGCGGGATCACCACGCCGACCGAGGCCAGCACGTCGCCGAACCAGTCTTCGCCGTCATTGCGCTCCGGGAACGGGTCGTCGTTGAGAAGCTGCGCACGCGTGTCGTCGATGGCGACGGCCCGGTAGGCCAGCTCGGTGCGGATGCTGACGCGACCCAGGTCACCCTGCAGGCCGACGCCGAACTTGCCCGCGATCGCGCCCTCTTTTTCCTCGAACGGCGAGTTCGGGTTCGGGAAGTTGTCGGTCTCGATCTCCTCGCGCTGGTAACCGAGGCCCATCAGCAGGTACGGATTCCAGTTGCGGCCTTCCCGGATGAAGTGGCGGCGGGCATCGAACGAGATGCCGTACTGGCTCCAGTTGAGGTCCTGGTTGGCGTCGTGGTGCGGGTTCTGGTAGTTCAGCTCGGCGTCGAACGACCAGTTGGGGTTGATGAACTTGCCGACGCCCAGCGCGAGGAACGGCGCGTTGCGCGTCTCGCGGTCGTTGTCCTGCAGGTTGAAGCCTGCGCTTCCGGTGATGTACCAGCGATCGTCGAAATCCTGCGCACCGGCGGCTTGCGCCACGCCCAGCCCGCCTATCAGCATGGCAGCACAAAGCAGCTTCTTGTTCATGTCGTTATGGCTCCTTGAATCGCTTCGACGGACCTGGCGAAGACAGCGGTCGCTAGCGTATTGGGGGGAAAGGTGGCCGCCACACTGGCCACCACCGGGGCGCAGGTTAGGATCGACGGCGTGAAGACCGCGTTAACACCCAGCTAACAATTGATTGAGCCGCCGATCGCCGAGGCGTCCTTGCCGCCCCCCGCCTTTCACTGCACTGTGCGCGATCCTCACACCACGCACGCAGCATGTCCGAAGCCACGCCGTACCCGCACCTTTTCGCGCCGCTGGACCTGGGCTTCACCACGCTGCGCAATCGCGTGCTCATGGGGTCCATGCATACCGGCCTCGAGGACCATCGCCGCGACTTCCCCAGGCTCGCGGCCTACTTCGCCGAGCGCGCCGAAGGGGGCGTGGGGCTGATCGTCACCGGCGGATTCGCGCCTAATGTGGTCGGCTGGCTGAAGCCATTCGCCGGCAAGCTGAGCTGGCCGTGGGAATCGGCCAAGCATCGCCAGGTGACGTCCGCGGTCCACGCCCATGGCGCACGGATCTGCATGCAGCTGTTGCATGCAGGCCGCTACGCCTATCACCCGCTGTCGGTATCGGCGTCGCGGCTGAAGGCACCGATCAACCCGTTCACGCCGCGCGGGCTGTCGGCGCGCGGCGTCGAGCGACAGATCGCGGCATTCGCGACCTCGGCCCGGCTCGCGCGCGATGGCGGCTACGACGGCGTGGAGATCATGGGCTCGGAGGGCTACCTGCTGAACCAGTTCACGGTGGCCCGTACCAACCATCGTGGCGACCGCTGGGGCGGCAGCGTCGAAAACCGCATGCGCTTCGCGGTGGAAATCGTGCGCCAGGTGCGCGAGGCCTGCGGACCGGACTTCATCATCATCTACCGGCTGTCAATGCTCGACCTGGTGGACGGCGGCAACGACTGGGAGGCGATCGTGGCCCAGGCGCGCGCGGTCGAGGCCGCCGGCGCGACCATCCTCAATACCGGCATCGGCTGGCACGAGGCGCGGGTGCCGACGATCGCCACGTCGGTGCCGCGCGGCGCGTTCGCCGGCGTGACCGCCAAGCTGCGGCCGCTGGTGTCGCTGCCGGTAGTCGCGACCAACCGCATCAACATGCCGGACGTCGCCGAACGCATCCTGGCCACGGGCGCCGCCGACATGGTGTCGATGGCGCGCCCGCTGCTCGCCGACCCGCAGTGGGTCGCGAAGGCGCGCGCCGGCCGTCCGCAGGCCATCAACACCTGCATCGCCTGCAACCAGGCCTGCCTTGACCACGTCTTCCAGAACCGGCGCGCAAGCTGCCTGGTCAATCCGCGCGCCTGCCACGAGACCGAGCTCAACTACATCGCGTCCGCATCCCCGCGGCGGATCGCCGTCGTCGGCGCGGGACCGGCCGGACTCGCCTGCGCCACGGTCGCCGCGCAGCGCGGGCATGCGGTCACGCTGTTCGATTCCGCCGCGGAGATCGGCGGCCAGTTCAACCTTGCGCGGCGCGTGCCGGGCAAGGAGGAATTCGACGAGACCGTGCGCTACTTCCGCGAGCGCATCGCCGACACCGGCGTGTCGCTTCGCCTCGCCACCACCGCCACGCCGTCAGTGTTGGCCGGTTTCGACGCGGTGGTGCTGGCCACGGGCGTGACGCCGCGCAGCGTGGACCTGCCGGGTCACGACCATCCCAAGGTCCTCGGCTATGCCGAGGTGCTGCGCGGCGACGTCGTACCGGGGCACCGCGTGGCGATCATCGGCGCCGGCGGGATCGGCTTCGACGTGGCCGAATTCCTGGTCCACGAAGGCCCTTCGCCCAGCCTTGATCCGGCGCGCTGGATGGCCGAATGGGGCGTTGATCCCCGCTTCGCCACGAGCGGCGGCCTGGTACCAGCCCGGCCCGAGGCCCCGGCGCGCGAAGTGTGGCTGCTGCAGCGCAGCCCGGGCCGGCCGGGTGCACGCCTGGGCAAGACCACCGGATGGATCCATCGCGCGACGCTCAAGGGCAAGCGCGTGCAGATGCTCGGCGGCATCACCTACGAGCGCATCGATGATGACGGCCTGCACCTGCGCATCGGCGACGAAGCCCGCTTGCTGCCGGTCGACCATGTCGTGGTCTGTGCCGGACAGGAGTCGCGGCGCGACCTGGCCGCACCGCTGCGAGAGGCAGGATGCGAGGTCCACGTCATCGGCGGCGCGGACGTGGCGGCAGAACTCGATGCCAAGCGCGCCATCGACCAGGGCTCCAGGCTCGCGGCCGCGCTCTAGTCTGAATAGGGCACGTGGTGCAAGTGCCGGGCCGCTCCCGCGTTCACGCCACGTTTTCAAAACTCGCATTAAGGTGCGCCCACTTTCCCGCCGCGTCTTCGGCGGAACCGGCACGACACGCAACCCTGCGGGTTCGCGCCCGGGCAGCAAATGCGCCACAGAGTGCCGCCGCCCTCCCCAACACGCCATGCCGGTCCGCGACAGCGGCTTCCCGATTCCATTTGGACGGGGTGCCCCGTTGCGACCGACGCAACGGAGCAAGGAGTCGTCATGAAACTCGCCTGGATCCTGTGGCTGGCCTCAGTGCTGCCGCCACAGGCCGCGGATTCACTCTGCCTGAGCACCACGCTTTACCTCGAAGCCCGCGACCAGTCGGTCCTCGGCCAGCGCGCCGTGGCCGAAGTGGCCCTGCGTCGCACCGACAGCGGCCTGTGGGGCGACTCGGTGTGCGACGTGGTCACAGCACGCAAGCAGTTCGCGCCGACCATCGTTTCGCCGCGGACGCGCCTGACCAATACCGAAGCCTGGTCGCAGGCGGTGACCATCGCGCTGGAATCCCAGCACAACTGGGCGCTGCCCGCGGGCGAGCGCAAGGAAGTCGTGCCCGGTGCCAGCCACTTCCTGGCCCATGCGATTGCCAGCCCGAGCTGGCGCAACGCGTACCAGGTGGCGACGATCGGCGACCACACGTTCCTGAAAGTGCAGAGCCTCAAGCCGAAGACCTGATGCTGGCGCGCGTCCTGCATTGAGTGGTCGTCGGCAAGCGCGGATGATGGCGGTGTCCCCCAACCGGAGCCGCACATGAAGCTGTACACCAAGCCGGGCGCCTGCTCGACGGCCGTCCACATCGCCCTGCAGTGGGCCGGCGGCCCGTTCGAAGTCGAGATCCTCGACGGCCCTTCGATGAAGGCACCCGCCTATCTCGCCATCAATCCCGCCGGCGCGGTGCCGGCCCTCGTCGACGGCGACTTCGTGCTCACCCAGAACGCCGCGATCATGGGCTACATCGCCGACACGCATCCGCAGGCGGGCCTGGGCGGCGACGGCTCGGCGCGCGAGCGTGCCGACGCCACGCGTTGGCTGGCCTTCGTCAATTCCGATGTGCATCCGGCGTTCAAGCCGATCTTCTCGCCGGCGCGTTACGTCGGTGACGAGTCGCAACACGACGCGGTCAAGGCGGCGGCACGGAACCTGGTCCGCGGGCTGATGGAGTCTGCCGACAAGCGCCTCGCCGACAACTCGTGGCTGGCGGGCTTCCGCAGCTTTGCCGACCCCTACTTCTATATGACCGTGCGCTGGGCGCAAGGCACCGGCGTGGACATGGCCGGCCTCGACAACATCGCCGCCTTCAAGGTGCGCATGGACGCCGACCAAGGCGTGCAGGCAACACTCAAGGCGGAAGGCCTGGCCTGAGCCACGCCGCGACAGCGCACACGAGAACGGCGCCCTTGGGCGCCGTTTTCATTTCACGGATCCGGATGGGTCAGTCGCGTGCGTCGAGCGGTACCCAGGCGCGGTCTTCCGGACCGGTGTAGTTGGCGCTGGGCCGGATGATCTTGCCGTCGATGCGCTGCTCGATCACATGCGCGCTCCAGCCGCTGGTACGCGCCAGCACGAACAGCGGCGTGAACATCGCCGTCGGCACGCCCATCATGTGGTAGCTCACCGCGCTGAACCAGTCGAGGTTGGGGAACATTTTCTTGATGTCCCACATCACCGACTCGAGGCGCTCGGCGATGTCGTACATGCGCATGTCCTCGCGCTCGGCGGACAGCTCCTTCGCGACCTGCTTGATCACGTTGTTGCGTGGATCGCCGACGGTGTAGACCGGATGGCCGAAACCGATCACCACTTCCTTGCGGCCCACGCGCTCCTTGATGTCGGCCTCGGCCTCGTCGGCGCTGTCGTAGCGCTTCTGCACTTCGAACGCGACTTCGTTGGCGCCCCCGTGCTTCGGCCCGCGCAGCGCGCCGATCGCGCCGCTGATGCACGAATGCATGTCGCTGCCGGTGCCGGCGATGACGCGCGCGGTGAACGTGGATGCGTTGAACTCGTGCTCGGCGTAGAGGATCAGCGAGGTGTGCATGGCACGCACCCACGACGCCGGCGGCGGCTCGCCGTGCAGCAGGTGCAGGAAGTGCCCGCCGATGGTCTCGTCGTCGGTCTCGACATCGATGACGCGGCCGTTGTGGCTGTAGTGGTACCAGTACAGCAGCATCGAACCCAGCGACGCCATCAGCTTGTCGGCGATGTCGCGCGCCCCCGGATGGTTGTGGTCGTCCTTCTCGGGCTGCACGCAGCCCAGCACGGAGACCGCGGTGCGCATCACGTCCATCGGGTGCGCCGACGGCGGCAGCTCCTCGAGCGCGGCCTTGACCGACGCCGGGATGCCGCGCAAGGACTTCAGCTTGGCCTTGTAGCCGGCGAGCTCAGGCTTGGACGGCAGCTTGCCGTGCACCAGCAGGTAGGCGATCTCCTCGAACTCGGCGGTGGTCGCGAAATCAAGGATGTCGTAGCCACGGTAGTGCAGGTCATTGCCGCTGCGGCCCACCGTGCACAGCGCGGTGTTGCCTGCGGGCGTGCCCGACAGGGCCACCGACTTCTTCGGCTTCGGCGGGGTGGGTGCGGTATCGCTCATGCGCATGCTCCGGATCTGATAGCGGGTTTGTTGACGGGCCACCGCATGCGCGGCGGCCTCGACGCGTCACTCTTCGCTGGCGAACAACGCGTCCAGCTTGTCTTCGTAAGCGTGGTAGCCGAGATAGTCGTACAGCTCGGCGCGCGTCTGCAGGGTGTCGACGATGCCCTTCTGCGTGCCTTCGCGACGCACGGTCTCGTAGAAATTGAGCGCGGCCTTGTTCATCGCGCGATAGGCGCCGCAGCAGTACAGCGCGATGTCGACACCTGCGCTGCGCAGCTCGTCGGTGGTGAAGAACGGCGTGGAGCCGAACTCGGTGAGGTTGGCGAGGATCGGCACCTTCACCGCGTCCTTGAACCGCGCATAGTCCGCGAGCGAGTTCATCGCTTCGGGAAAGATCATGTCGGCGCCGGCCTCCACATAGGCAACCGCGCGTTCAATTGCCGCGTCGATGCCCTCGACCGCGGCGGCGTCGGTGCGCGCCATGATCACGAAGCCGGCGTCGCTGCGGCCGTCGACCGCGGCCTTGACCCGGTCCACCATCTCCGCCTTCGGCACCACTTCCTTGTTGGGGCGGTGGCCACAGCGCTTCTGGCCCACCTGGTCCTCCATGTGCACCGCGGCGACGCCGGCGCGCTCGAACGACCTGACCGTGCGCGCGATGTTGAACGCGCCGCCCCAGCCGGTGTCGATGTCGACCAGCAGCGGCAGGCCGGTGGCGTCGACGATGCGGCGCGCGTCGATCAGCACGTCCTCCATGGTGCTGATGCCGAGGTCGGGCACGCCCAGCGAGTTGGCGGCCACGCCGCCACCGGACAGATAGAGCGCCTTGTAGCCCACGCGCCTGGCCATGAGGCCGGCATAGGCGGTGATGGCGCCCATCACCTGCAGCGGGGATTCGGCGGCGACGGCGGCGCGGAATCGCGCGCCGGATGAGGTCGACTGGGACATGGCGAACCTGCGTGTTGCGGGACCGCCATTCTATCCGAGCAGGCGGCGCGGCCTTGCCCCGGGCATGCGCCGCGCCTGCTCAGCTGCCGGCGTCGGCACCGCGCTCCAGCGCGTCGCGGATCTCTTCCAGCGAGCCCGGATCGTCGAGCGTCGACAAGTCGCCGGGATCACGTGATTCGGCAAGCGCCTGGATCGAGCGCCGCAGCAGCTTGCCGGAGCGGGTCTTGGGCAGCGCAGCGACCACGTACACCCGCGCAGGGCGTGCGATCGCACCGAGCTGCTCGACCACCCTGCCCTGCATCTCCTGCGCCGCGACGGCCGAGTCCGCGGCCTGCTTGAGCGTGGCGAACACCACCGGCACCTGGCCCTTGAGCTCGTCGCTCACGCCGATCACCGCCACCTCGGCAACGCCCGGATGGCTGGACACCGACTCCTCGATCTCGCGCGTACCCAGGCGATGGCCGGCCACGTTGATCACGTCATCGGTGCGGCCAAGGATGAAGGTGTAGCCGTCCTGGTCGCGGATCGCCCAGTCCAGCGAGCTGTAGAGCAGTTCCTTGAAATGCGAGAAGTAGCTGGACAGGAAGCGCTCGTCATCGCGCCACACGGTGGTCATGCAACCGGGCGGCAGCGGCGGCTGGATCACCAGCACGCCCTTCTCGCCGGGCTTGGCTTCCTCGCCGGTGGCCTCGTCGATCACGCGCACGTCGTAGCCCGGCGTCGGCAGGCCGGGAGAGCCGAACTTCACCGGCTTCAGCTCCACGCCCGGCATCAGCGAAAGCACCGGCCAGCCGGTCTCGGTCTGCCAGTAGTTGTCGATGATGGTCTTGCCCAGGCCTTCGTTGATCCAGTGCGCGGTGGGCTCGTCGAGCGGCTCACCGGCCAGGAACAGGTACTGCAGCGCCGACAGGTCGTACTTCGTCAGCCAGGCCGGGTCCTGCTTCTTCAGCACGCGCACCGCGGTCGGCGACGAGAACATGGTGCGCACGCCGTACTGCTCGCAGATGCGCCACCAGATGCCGGCATCCGGCGTCGTGGGCAATCCTTCGTACAGGATCGTGGTCGCGCCGGCGATCAATGGCCCGTACACGTTGTACGAGTGCCCGACCGCCCAGCCGACGTCGGAGGTCGAGAACATCACCTGGCCGGCGCGCACGTCGTAGATCGACCACATCGACATCGCCAGTGCCACCGCGTAGCCGCCGACGTCCCGTTGCACGCCCTTGGGCTTGCCGGTGGTGCCCGAGGTGTACAGCAGGTAGCTCGGTTCGTTGGACTCCAGCCACTGCACCGGCACCTCGGCATCCTCGAACCGGCCGCGTACCTCGCCGTAGTCGACGTCGCGAGCCTCGGTGCGCGCATAGGGTGCGAGGCCACGGTCGACCATCAACACGCGTGCTGGCGGCGACTTCGCCTGCGCGCACGCGGCATCGACCAGCGGCTTGTAGGGAATGACCTTGCCGCCACGGCTGCCGGCATCGGCGGCGATGAGCAGCTTCGGTTCGGCATCGTCAATGCGCACCGCGAGGTTGTGCGCGGCGAAACCACCGAACACCACGGAATGCACCGCGCCGATCCGCGCGCAGGCGAGCATGGCGAACACGGCCTCGGCGATGTTGGGCATGTAGACCACGACGCGGTCGCCCCGGCCGACGTCCAGCGACTTCAGCACCGCGGCGAAGGTGCTCACCTCGCGGTGCAGTTCGCGGTAGGTGTACTCGCGCGTGCTGCCGGTTTCGCTCGACACCGCCACCAGGGCCAACTGCTCGCCGCGTTCGGCCAGGTGGCGATCGATGGCGTTGTGGCAGAGGTTGGTCTCGCCTCCAGCGAACCAGCGGCGGAACGGAGGGTTGGCGTACTCGAGGATCGACTCGGGCTGCTTGTGCCAGTGGATCGCCCGCGCCTGCTCGGCCCAGAACGCTTCCGGCTCCTCGATCGAACGACGGTGGAAATCTTCGTAACGCATGCCTGCCTCCAGTGGGTTCGAACAGCCTGGGCCGTCGCCCGCAGCGGCGCACTACGACGATGGTCCATGCCTTCGCCCGATGGTAGCCGCAGCGGTGCCGAAAACGAAGAAACCGGGCAGGCGCCCGGTTTCTTCAGCACTGCCTGGCGTGCGGCCTCAGCCCAGCAGGTGCGCCACGCCGGCGCGCTCTTCCTCGAGCTCGGCAAGGGTCTTGTCCATGGCGGCGCGGCTGAACGCGTCCACTTCCAGGCCCTCGACGCGCGTGTAGGTGCCATTCGCGGTGGTGACCGGCACGCCGTAGATCACGCCCTCGGGGATGCCGTAGCTGCCATCCGACGGCACGCCCATGGTCACCCACTTGCCGTTGCTGCCCAGCACCCAGTCGCGGATGTGGTCGATGGCCGCATTCGCCGCCGATGCCGCCGAGGACAGGCCGCGTGCTTCGATGATGGCCGCGCCGCGCTTCCCGACCTGCGGGATGAATGCGTTGGCGTTCCAGTCAGCGTCGTTGACCTTGTCCTTCAGCGACTCGCCGTTGACAGTGGCGAAGCGGTAGTCGGGATACATGGTCGGGCTGTGGTTGCCCCAGACGACCAGCTTCTCGATGTCGCCCACGGCCACGCCGGCCTTGTTGGCCAGCTGGCTCAGCGCGCGGTTGTGGTCGAGGCGCAGCATCGCGGTGAAGTTGGCCGCCTTCAGGTCCGGCGCCGACTTCATCGCGATGTAGGCGTTGGTGTTGGCCGGGTTGCCGACCACCAGCACCTTGACGTCGCGCGAGGCGACCTTGTTCAGCGCCGCGCCCTGCGCGGTGAAGATCTTGGCGTTCTCGAGCAGCAGGTCCTTGCGCTCCATGCCGGGGCCGCGCGGACGCGCGCCGACCAGCAGCGCGATGTCGGCATCCTTGAATGCGACTTCCGGGTCATCGGTGCCGACCATGCCCGCCAGCAGCGGGAACGCGCAGTCTTCCAGCTCCATCATCACGCCCTTGAGCGCGGCCTGGGCCTTCTCCATCGGCAGCTCGAGCAGCTGCAGGATGACGGGCTGGTCCTTGCCCAGCATTTCGCCCGAGGCGATGCGGAACAGGAGGGCGTAGCCGATCTGGCCGGCGGCGCCGGTGACGGCAACTCGGACGGGGGCGTTCATCGTGCGGACTCCGGGGTATGGGGTTTGTGTTGGGGAACTACTGGAGCTCGGCGAAGAACGCCTGGATGCGCTCCAGCCCAGGCGCCAGCTGCGGCGTCGGGCACGTGTAGCTGATGCGCATGCCGCGCGGCTCGCCGAAGGCCGAGCCCGGCACGCAGGCCACGCCCTTGGCTTCGAGCAGGGCCGCGCAGAACTCGACGTCGTTGTTGATCACCTGGCCGGCGTGCGACTTGCCGTAGGCCACGCTGATGTCGGGGAACGCGTAGAACGCACCCTGTGGCACCGGGCAGACCACGCCGGGGATCGCATTGAGCGCGGCCACCACCTGGTCACGCTTGGCCTGGAACTCCGCGCGACGCGCGGCGGGCACATCCTGCGGGCCCGACAGCGCGGCGACGGCGGCCGCGGTGACGATCTCCGGCAGGTTGGTGATGTGGTTGGAGTTCATGGTGGTCACGGCCTGGGCCACGACCTCGGGGCCGGCCATGAAGCCCGCGCGCCAGCCGGGCATGCCGTAGGTCTTGGACAGCGAATCCACGAAGATCACCCGGTCGCGCAGTTCAGGGCGCGCCTGCACGAAGTTGTGGTAGCCGACGCCGTCGAACACCATCGTGTTGTAGATGTCGTCGGTGATGATCCAGGTGTCGGGATGGCGGGCGAACACGTCGGCCAGCGCGCTGATCTCGTCGCGGGTGTAGACCATGCCCGTCGGGTTGGACGGGTTGTTGAACAGGAACACCTTGGGCTTCTTCGCCAGCGCCGCGTCGAGCTGCGCGGGGCTGAGCTTGTAGTCCTGTTCGGGCGGGCACGGCAGCACCTGGATGTCGGCGCCGACGATCTCGCCGATGTCGAGGTAGCTGGTCCAGTACGGCGTTGCGAACGCGAACCCGTCGCCCTCGTCCAGCAGTGCCTCGGCCAGGTTGTAGAGCACGTGCTTGGCGCCCACGCCCGTGGCGCAGTTGGCCCGGGTATAGCCGTCAAGGCCCAGCGCCTGCATGTGCGCAAGAAACGCATCCAGCAGCTCGTTGGCGCCGCGGTTGCTGCCGTACTGGCCGGAATCGTGCTCGAGCGCCTGGCGCGCGGCGGCATAGACATGGTCGCCGGGCAGGAAATTGGGGACACCGATCGAGAAGCTGATGATGTCGCGGCCTTCGGCCTTCAGACGCTTGGCCTTTTCGGCCACGACCATGATCGCGCTGGGCTTGGCACGGCCCATTCGCTTGGCGAGCTGCAGCATCGCGGAACCTCGGGAGTTGGGTGGGCTGGGCGGCGGGCCCGGGGGCCGCGCCGCGCGTATTTCAGCCGCGTATTCTAACAGCCCGGGCATCGCCGGGGCCTGCCGAGGCCGCACCAGGGCGACGCGCGGCAAGGCTGGCACGGGTCACGCGGAGAGGATGCGGTTCCACTCGGCGACGCGCTCCGGCTTGGCGGCCAGCGCGGCGTCGACATCACCCTGCACCGTCACCGAGTTGATGGCGTCGCCCTGCTTGATCGCGTCGACCACGTCCAGCCCTTCCACGACCTTGCCGAACACGGTGTGCTTGCCGTCCAGCCAGTCGGTCTTGATGTGGGTGATGAAGAACTGGCTGCCATTGGTGTTGGGGCCGGCGTTGGCCATCGAGAGCACGCCACGCTCGTGCTTCACGCCGTTGCCGGTCTCGTCCTCGAACTTGTAGCCGGGACCGCCGGTGCCGGTGCCCTGCGGGCAGCCGCCCTGCACCATGAAGTCGGGGATCACGCGGTGGAAGCTCAGGCCGTCGTAGAAGCCGTGCTTGGCGAGGTTGACGAAGCTGGCGACCGTGAGCGGGGCCTTGTCGGGGTAGAGCTCGACCTTGATCTGGCCACGGGCGGTGTCGAATACGGCATTCAGGGACATGGATGGATTCCTGGTGGAGGGATGCTGGGGCGTCGGCCCGGGGACGCGGCCGGCGGGCCGTGGCCGGGGCCAGGGCACCGTGGCGTCGATATGGAGCCGCCGGGGCGGATTCCAACACTGATGACGCCAGCGGATGGGGCTGTATACTACCGGGCTTCCCAAAACAAGGTCCCGCGCGCCCTGCCCGACAACGGCACCCAGGTGCGGCTTTCCCGATGTCCATCGAACGCCTCCGCAATATCGCCATCGTCGCCCACGTCGACCACGGCAAGACCACCCTCGTCGATTGCCTGCTCAAGCAATCCGGTACGTTCAACGAACGCACGGTCACGGCCGAGCGGATGATGGACAGCAATGACCAGGAAAAGGAACGTGGCATCACGATCCTGTCCAAGAACACCGCCATCAACTGGAATGGCAACCGCATCAACATCGTCGACACCCCTGGACACGCCGACTTCGGTGGCGAGGTCGAGCGCGTGCTGTCGATGGTCGACTCGGTGCTGATCCTCGTCGACGCCATGGACGGGCCGATGCCGCAGACGCGCTTCGTGACCCAGAAGGCGTTCGCGATGGGCTTCAACCCGATCGTGGTGGTCAACAAGATCGACCGGCCCGGCGCGCGCCCGGACTGGGTGATCGACCAGGTCTTCGACCTGTTCGACAAGCTCGGCGCCACCAACGAGCAGCTCGACTTCCCGATCGTCTACGCCTCGGCGCTGCACGGTTACGCGAGCCTGGAAGACACCGCCCGCGAAGGCGACATGACCCCGCTTTACGAAGCGATCATGAAGCACGTGCCGCCGCCCACCGTGGATCCGGACGGCCCGTTCCAGATGCGCATCAGCCAGCTGGACTACAACAACTTCGTCGGCCTGATCGGCATCGGCCGCATCCAGCGCGGCACGGTGCGGACCAACATGCCGGTGAGCGTGGTCGACCGCCACGGCAAGAAGCGCCAGGCCAAGGTGATGCAGGTGCTGGGCTTCCTCGGCCTGGAACGCGTCGAAGTCGATGAAGGCAAGGCCGGCGACATCCTCGCCCTCTCCGGCATCGCCGACCTGTCGATCTCCGACACCGTCTGCGCGCTCGACACGCCGGAAGCACTGCCCGCGCTGACCGTCGACGAGCCGACCATCAGCATGACCTTCCAGGTCAACAACTCGCCGTTCGCCGGCAACAAGGACCGCAGCGGCGGCAAGTTCATCACCAGCCGCCAGATCCGCGAGCGCCTGGAGCGCGAGACGCTGCACAACGTGGCGCTCAAGGTCGAGGAAGGTTCGGACCCGGACAAGTTCCTGGTCTCCGGCCGCGGCGAGCTGCACCTGTCGGTGCTGATCGAGACCATGCGCCGCGAGGGCTTCGAGCTCGCCGTGTCGCGCCCGGAAGTGATCATCAAGAATATCGACGGCCAGCAGATGGAGCCTGTCGAGCAGCTGGTGGTCGACATCGAGGAAGTGCACCAGGGCGGCGTGATGGAGAAGCTGGGCATCCGCAAGGGCCAGCTGAAGAACATGGAGTCCGACGGCAAGGGGCGCGTGCGCCTGGACTACATGATCCCGGCCCGCGGCCTGATCGGCTTCCAGAACGAGTTCAAGACCCTCACCCAGGGCACCGGCCTGCTGTTCCATGTGTTCGACCATTACGGCCCGAAGGAGCAGGGCGCGATCGCCAAGCGCACCAACGGCGTGATGATCGCGAACGCCGCCGGCGTCACGCCCGCCTACTCGCTGGGCCCGCTGGAAGAGCGCGGCAAGCTGTTCGCGGCCGAAGGCGACAACGTGTACGAAGGCCAGCTGATCGGCATCCACTCCAAGGACAACGACCTCACGGTCAATGCCATCAAGACCAAGCCGCTCACCAACATGCGCGCCTCGGGCAAGGACGATGCCATCAAGCTGACCCCGGCGATCAAGTACACGCTGGAGCAGGCGCTGGACTTCATCGAGGACGACGAGCTGGTCGAGGTCACCCCGAAGGAAATCCGCCTGCGCAAGAAGCACCTCAGCGAAACCGATCGCAAGCGGGCCAGCCGCGCGGCGTGAGCCACGCGCTGTTCCCCGCCTGGCGACCGGATGCCGGGGGCCGGGAGAGCCTGGCCGCGATCGCGGCCAGGCTGCAGGCCGCGCAGCCGCCCGACGGACGGCGCCTGCAGCCGCGTCGCCCGAACCAATGGCACGCCACCCTCTGCTTCATCGGTTACGAGGCCAGGCAGGCCGCGACGCCTGCCCTGCTCGACGCATTCGCGGCGGTCGCGCGGCGCATTCCCGCGCACGGGTTCAAGGTCCAACGCGTGGCGTACTGGGCGCAATCCGGCGCGGTCGTCGCCCTGCCACACGCCAGTCCCGCGCTGCAGGCCCTGTGCGACGCGACGCGTGATGCCATCCGCCAGTGCGGCATCCGGCCGGAACAGGCCACCACGCAGCCGCACGTCACTCTGGCCCATCTTCCGCGCGGCCTGCCCGCGCAGGCGTGGCTGGACGACATCGACATCGACTGCGGCGGCGACGTGATGCGCGTGGATCGTTTCGAGCTGCTGCTCAATCCCGGCGGCCACTACGAAGCCCTGGGCGACTGGCCACTGACCGGCGGGCCGCTTCCCGTCGCGCCGGAGCAGCCGCGCCTGCTGTAGAACGAGGCCCGCTCTGCCGCTCAGGCGTTGGACGGCGGCTTCACAACTGCGCCTGCTTGCGCACGATCGCCATGGCGATCTCCAGCGACTGCTCGTAGTTGAGCCGCGGGTCCACCGATGACCGGTAGGCGCGCTCGAGATCGATCTCGCCGAGGTCGCGCGCACCACCCGTGCACTCGGTGACATCCTCGCCGGTCAGCTCGAGGTGCACGCCGCCGAGGCGCGTGCCGGCCGCGGCATGCAGGTCGTAGCTCTGCTCGATCTCGCTGCGGATGTTGTCGAAGCGACGCGTCTTGTAGCCGTTGCTGGTGGCTTCGGTGTTGCCGTGCATCGGGTCGCAGATCCACAGCACGCGGCGTCCGTCGCGCTTGACCGCCTCCAGCAGGCGCGGCAGTCGATCGGCCACATGGGCCGCGCCCATCCTGCAGATCAGGCTCAGCCGACCGGGCTCATCGTCCGGGTTCAGCAGATCGACCAGGCGCAGCAGGTCATCGGGCTCCACCGACGGGCCGATCTTCACGGCGACCGGATTGCGGATGCCGCGGAAGTATTCCGCATGCGCGCCATCGAGTGCCGCCGTGCGCATGCCGATCCACGGGAAGTGGGTGCTGAGGTTGAACCAGCCCCACTGGCGCGGCACCTGCCGCGTCTGCGCCTCTTCGTACGGCAGCAGCAGCGCTTCATGCGACGTATAGAAGTCGACCCGGTTGAGGTTGTGGACCTCGCTCCCGGACAGCGTCTCCATGAAGCGCACCGCGTCGCCGATGTTGGCGACCATGCGGTGGTAGTCGTCGGCGAGCGGCGAATGCGTCACCCAGCCGAGGTCCCAGTATTCCGGGTGGTGCAGGTCGGCGAATCCGCCATCGATCAGCGAACGCACGAAATTCATGGTCATCGCCGATCGGGCGTGCGCCTTGACCATGCGCCGCGGATCGGGGATGCGCGCGGACGCGGTGAACTCCGGGCCGTTGACCATGTCGCCGCGATAGCTGGGCAAGGTGATGTCGCCGCGGGTCTCGGTGTCGGCGGAGCGCGGCTTCGCGTACTGGCCGGCAAAGCGCCCGACGCGCACCACCGGCAAGCGCAGGCCGTGCACCAGCACCAGGCTCATCTGCAGCAACACCTTGAGCCGGTTGGACACGACCTCCGAGGTGCAGTCGCTGAAGTTCTCGGCGCAATCGCCGCCCTGCAGCAGGAAGCGCTTGCCTTCCTGCGCTTCGGCCAGCTGCTGCTTGAGCGCTTGGATCTCCCACGACGTGACCAGCGGTGGCAGCGCACGGAGTTCGTCCTGCACACGGCCGAGCTCGTCCGCGTCGGGATAGGTCGGCAGCTGCAGGGCGCGGCGCTGGCGCCAGCTTCCAGGGCTCCAATGCTCGGGCAGGTTCACGGGATGGAGGGCACGGTCGTTGGCGGGCATCGTCATCGGTCTTTGTTGCACTGCAGCGGGACCATCATCCGCCGCTTCCCGGCGCGCCGCAATGCCGGCTCACGCCCAACGCGAACGACGGCTGCGGAAGCCCGCGACAACGAACAGCACGGCCAGCAGAACGAACCAGATCAGGCTCCACGCGGGCATCGAAAGCCCGAGGAAGGTCCAGTCCACGTTGCCGCAGTCGCCGGTGCCGGTCAGCACCTTGCGGATCACGTTGCCGGTGGACAGCGTTTCGCGCAGGAACGACAGCGGCGGGCCACAGCCGGGGATCTCCGGCGGATTGAGCTGCATCCAGACATGGCGCCCCGCGATCGCCATCCCCACGGCCGCGGCCAGGAAGCCGAGCACGCCGTAGAACGCGCGGGTCGAGGCCGAGCGCGGCGAATGTAGCGCTGCGAGCAGGAACACCACGCCAAGCGCCGCGAACGCGATGCGCTGGAAGATGCACAACGGACAGGGCTCGAGCCCCCACGCGAACTGCGAGAAGATCGCAAAGCCGATCAGCGCCGCGCAGGCGGCAAAGCCGGACAGGCACTGGGCGCGGAACGACCAGCGAAACGGATTGAGGACCATGGCAAGGGGCTTCCCGAAAGCGGCCGCCAACATAGCAAAAACCCCGGAACAGGTCCGGGGTTTTCACAGGTGGCGCATGCCGCGGTATTACTCGGCCGACGCTTCCGGGCGATCGACGAGCTCGACGTACGCCATCGGCGCGTTGTCACCGTCGCGGAAACCGCACTTCAGGATGCGCAGGTAACCACCCGGGCGCGCCTGGTAGCGCGGGCCAAGCTCGACAAACAGCTTGCCCACGGCTTCCTTGTCGCGCAGGCGCGAGAAGGCGAGGCGGCGGTTGGCAACGCCGTCGGTCTTCGACATCGTGATCAGCGGCTCTGCGACGCGGCGCAGCTCCTTGGCCTTCGGAAGCGTGGTCTTGATCAGCTCATGCTTGATCAGCGACGCCGCCATGTTGGTGAACATGGCATCGCGGTGTGCGCTGGTGCGGCTGAACTTGCGTCCGGATTTCTGGTGGCGCATGGTCTTGGTTCCTGTTTGTCTGTCTTAACCGAGCATGCCGTGCGCCGAGACGCCGGCCGGCGGCCAGTTCTCGAGCTTCATGCCAAGCGAAAGGCCACGCTGGGCCAGGACTTCCTTGATCTCGGTCAGCGACTTCTTGCCGAGGTTCGGGGTCTTGAGAAGCTCGACCTCGGTCTTCTGGATCAGGTCGCCCACGTAGTAGATGCTCTCGGCCTTGAGGCAGTTGGCCGAACGCACCGTCAGCTCGAGGTCGTCGATCGGACGCAGCAGCATCGGGTCGACACCCGGCGTCGGCTGCTTCGTGTCGCCGGCGGTGCGGCGGGTGAAATCGCCGAACACGCTGAGCTGGTCGGTGAGGATGTCGGCGGCGGTGCGCACGGCTTCCTCGGCGTCGATCGTGCCGTTGGTCTCGATGTCGATGACCAGCTTGTCGAGGTCGGTGCGCTGCTCGACACGGGCGGCTTCGACTTCGTACGCGACGCGGCGAACCGGCGAGAACGATGCATCGAGCATCAGCCTGCCGATGACGCGGGTCTCATCGTCCGGGCGACGACGCGCGGCGGCCGGCTGGTAGCCGAAACCACGCTCGATCTTCAGGCGCATGTTGACCGACGCATCCTTGGTGAGATGGCAGATCACGTGCTCGCCGTTGAGGATCTCGACGTTGTGGTCGGTCTTGATGTCGGCGGCGGTCACCACGCCCGGGCCGGACTTGGCCAGGGTGAGGGTGGCGCTTTCGCCGGTGCCCATGCGGATGGCGACGTCCTTGAGGTTCAACAGCACCTCGAGCACGTCTTCCTGCAGGCCTTCGATCGTGCTGTACTCGTGCAGCACGCCGTCCATCTCCACTTCGGTGATGGCGAAGCCGGGGATCGACGACAGCAGGACGCGGCGCAGGGCATTGCCGAGCGTGTGGCCGTAGCCGCGCTCGAGCGGCTCGATCACGACCTTCGCGCGGTTGCCGGTAATGCGCTCGATCTGGGGACCACGCGGGCGCAGGACCTGGTTGGCGGTAACCGTCATGTTTGGTGTCTCCTGGGGCCCGTCGACTGACGCCGGCGGGCCAAGTGAATTACTTCGAATACAGCTCGACGATCAGCGCTTCGTTGATGTCAGCCGGCAGGTCGCCGCGGTCCGGGACCGCCTTGAACACGCCGCTGAACTTCTTCGAATCAACCTCGACCCAGGACGGCGACAGGTCCATCGTGGACGAGACCGTGAGGGCCTCCTGCACGCGGAGCTGCTTCTGCGCCTTCTCGGACAGGGCGATGGCATCGCCAGCCTTGACCAGGTAGGACGGCAGGTTGACGGGCTTGCCGTTGACCGTGACGCCGCGGTGCGAGACCAGCTGGCGGGCCGCCGGACGGGTGACCGCGAAGCCCATGCGGTAGATCACGTTGTCGAGACGGGTTTCCAGCAACTGCAGGAGGTTCTCGCCGGTGTTGCCCTTCTTGGTCGAGGCCTTCTTGTAGTAGTTGCGGAACTGGCGCTCGAGCAGGCCGTAGATACGCTTGACCTTCTGCTTTTCACGCAGCTGGACGGCGTAGTTGGAGAGCTTGCTCCGGCGGGCGCCGGTGCCGGCACCGTGCTGGCCGGGCTTCTGCTCCAGCTTGCACTTGGAATCAAGAGCGCGGGCGGGCGACTTGAGCGACAGGTCGGCGCCTTCGCGGCGCGCGAGCTTACAGGTGGGTCCGATATAACGAGCCATTTCTTATCGCCCCTTAGACGCGACGCTTCTTCGGCGGACGGCACCCGTTATGCGGGATTGGCGTCACGTCGATGATGTTGGTGATCTTGTAGCCGACGTTGTTCAGCGAACGAACGGCAGATTCACGGCCCGGACCGGGTCCCTTGATGCGCACTTCCAGCGACTTCACGCCGTAGTCGAGGGCGGCCTTGCCGGCCTTCTCTGCGGCGACCTGTGCTGCGAACGGGGTCGACTTGCGCGAACCGCGGAAGCCCGCGCCGCCCGAAGTCGCCCACGAGAGCGCGTTGCCCTGGCGGTCGGTGATCGTGATGATGGTGTTGTTGAACGAAGCGTGGACGTGGGCAACGCCGTCGGTGACGACGCGCTTGATCTTCTTCTTCGGCTTAGCTGCCGGCTTGGCCATGGTCTTGTTTCCTTATTTCCTGATGGCCTTGCGCGGACCCTTGCGGGTGCGGGCATTGGTCCGGGTGCGCTGGCCGCGCAGCGGCAAGCCGCGACGATGGCGGAGCCCGCGGTAGCAGGCGAGGTCCATCAGGCGCTTGATCGCCATGCCGATCTCGCGGCGCAGGTCGCCCTCGACCACGTACTTGCCGACTTCCGAGCGCAGGCGCTCGACGTCAGGCTCCGACAGGTCGCGGATCTTGATGGACGAATCCACGCCGGCCGCCTGGCAGACGAGCTTCGAACGGGTACGGCCAATGCCGTAGATGCTTTGCAGCCCAACCCAGACGTGTTTCTGGGCAGGCAGGTTGACACCTGCAATACGCGCCATGCGCGGATCTCCAACTGGTTTGGCGCACGGATGGGTTCATCCGACGCAGTGAACACGAAATACTATCAGGATCCCGAGGTACAAGGAAGCCCGTGGCCGCCAATGGCGTCCAGCAAGCCCGGCATGGGGAGTGTGCCCATGCTCCGGCGAAGGTCCGATGCTGCAACCCGCCCCCTTGCGGGACCGGGTCCGCCCGGCGCTACTCTGGCGCCAGGACAGGCTTCGAACCACTCGCACGCGGGACCGCCGCGCGAGTCGCCCATCACGGTCCGACCGCGAAGCGGTGGGACCAGGATCCCCTCCCCGGCCAGCCGGCCGCGGGGGCATCCGCTTGAATATCGTCAGCCGCGCGGCAGGCCGCGCTGGCCTCCCTTGAGGTTGGCCTTCTTGAGCAGGCTTTCGTACTGGTGCGACATCAGGTGTGCCTGGATCTGGGCAATGAAGTCCATGACCACGACCACCACGATCAGCAGCGAGGTGCCGCCGAAATAGAACGACGCATTCAGCTCGGTGCGCATGAACTCGGGGAGCAGGCAGACCAGCACCAGATAGGTCGCACCGGCCGCGGTCAGCCGCGTCAGCACGCCGTCGATGTAGTCCGCCGTCGCCTTGCCCGGACGGATGCCCGGGATCAGCGCGCCCGACTTCTTCAGGTTGTCGGCGGTTTCCTGGGAATTGAAGACCAGGGCCGTGTAGAAGAAGGTGAAACCCGCGATCAGGCCCGCGTAAAGCAGGATGTACAGCGGCTCGCCCGGCGACAGCGCCTGGCTCACCCGCTGCAGCCACGTCGCCGAGCCGGCCTGGCTGAACCAGGTGGACGCGGTGGCCGGGAACATGATGATCGACGATGCGAAGATCGCCGGAATCACACCCGCCATGTTGAGCTTCAGCGGCAGGAACGAGCTCTGGTTCATGTACGCGTTGCGGCCACCCTGGCGACGCGCGTAGTTCACCGTGATCCGGCGCTGGCCACGCTCCACGAACACCACGAAGTACGTGAACATCGCCACGATCAGCGCGATCAGGATCACCGCGATCGGGCTCATGTCGCCGTTGCGCGCGGCTTCGAACGTGGTGATGACGGCACTCGGCAGGCCTGCAACGATGCCCGCGAAGATGATCAGCGACACACCGTTGCCGATGCCGCGCTCGGTCACCTGCTCGCCCAGCCACACCAGGAACATGGTGCCGGCGGTGAGCGCGATGATTGCGGTGACCACGAAGCCCATGCCGGGTGCGTAGACCACCGGGATGCCATTGCTGGCGCCCGAGCTCTGCAGCGCGACGGCGATGCCGGCCGACTGGAAGATCGCCAGCGGGATCGCGCCGATGCGCGACCACTGCGTGATCCTGCGGCGACCGGACTCGCCTTCCTTCGAGATCGCCTTCAGGCTGGGCAGGATCTGCACCAGCAGCTGGATGATGATCGACGCCGAAATGTAGGGAATGACGTTGAGCGCGAACAGGCTGAAGCGCGAGAGGGCGCCACCGGAGAACATGTTGAACATGTCCACGATGGTGCCTTCCTGCTGCTCCATGAGGCGCAGCATGGCGTCGGGGTTCACGCCGGGCACCGGGATGTAGCAGCCGATGCGGTAGACGATCAGTGCCCCAGCGACGAACAGCAGGCGCTGGCGGAGCTCGGTGAACTTGCCGAGCCCGCCGACCCCGGCCATCGCGTTGCCGCTACGTGCCATGCCGTTCTTACTCCTCGACCTTGCCGCCGGCGGCTTCGATCGCCGCGCGCGCACCGGCCGTGGCCAGCACGCCCTTCAGCACCAGGGCCTTGGTGACGTCACCCTTCAGCACGATCTTGGCGCGCTTGGCGGTGGCCGGCACCAGCTTCGCGGCGCGCAGCGCCTTGAAGTCGATGTCGCCTTCCAGGCGCTCGAGCTGGTACAGCATGACCTCAGCGGTGTCGCCGGCGATGCGCGAGCGGAAGCCGACCTTGGGCAGGCGCTTGCGCAGCGGCATCTGGCCGCCTTCGAAGCCGGCCTTGATCTTGCCCTTGCCCGAGCGGGCGAAGGAACCCTTGTGGCCGCGGCCCGCGGTCTTGCCGAGGCCGGAACCGATGCCGCGGCCAACGCGCTTGCGATCGGTACGCGCGCCGGGCGTGGGGTGCAGAGTATTGAGCTTCATTGGATTATTCCTCGACCCGGACAAGGTAATGGACCTTGTTGATCAGTCCACGGACCTGCGGGCTGTCCTTGAGTTCACGGACGTCGTTGATCTTGCGCAGGCCCAGGGCCTGCACCGACAGGCGATGGATGCCCTGCGAGCCGCGAAGGCCCTTGACCAGGCGCACCTTGAGCGTGCCGCCGGTCGCTTCCTTCTTAACCATTGACGATCTCCTCGACCTTCTTGCCGCGCTTGGCGGCAATGTTCGCCGGCGAGTGCATGCTCTCGAGACCGCGGACGGTCGCGCGAACCAGGTTGATGGGATTGCGCGAACCGACGGCCTTGGCCAGCACGTCCTTCACGCCGACGGCTTCGAGGACGGCGCGCATCGCGCCACCGGCGATGACGCCGGTACCCTCGGACGCCGGCATCATGAACACGCGCGCCGCGCCGTGGCCGGCCTTGACCGTGTGCCACAACGTACCGCCGTTGAGATCGACCGTGGACATGCTGCGACGCGCATATTCCATCGACTTCTGGATCGCGACCGGGACCTCGCGGGCCTTGCCGTAGCCGAAGCCGACCTTGCCGGCGCCGTCGCCGACCACGGTCAGCGCGGTGAAGGTGAACTGGCGGCCACCCTTGACGGTCTTGCTGACGCGGTTCACCGCGATCAGCTTCTCGATCATGCCGTCGTCGACTTCTTCCCTGTTGCGGTCGCGGTCACGACCGCGCGGAGCACGTTCCTCTGCCATCTCTGTATTGCCTCTGTTGTACGAAAGGGATGTACGGCTTCATGCCGCTTGGAGTTGTTGGTCGGATCGGTGGACCGCCGGACCGCGCAAAAGGCGGAGGGCGTCCGATGCAGCCCGCATCGGCAGGGGGCAATGGTGGGGACGGAGCCCCACCCTTTCAATCAGAACTGCAGGCCACCTTCGCGCGCGGCGTCGGCCAGGGCCTTGATCCGCCCATGATACCTGTAACCGGAGCGATCGAACGCGACTTTCTCGATACCGGCGGCCTTGGCACGCTCGGCGATCACGCGACCGACCTTGGCGGCGGCCTCGATGTTCTTCGCGCCCTTCAGGCCCTCGCGGACATCGGACTGGGTGGTGCTGGCCGAGGCCAGGACCTTGGAGCCATCGGCGGTGAACAGCTGGGCGTACAGGTGCTGGCCGGTGCGCAGCACCGACAGGCGCGGCACGCCGAGCACGCGGATGTGCGAACGCGTCGACTTGGCGCGGCGCAGGCGGGCAATTTTCTTGAGCATGTTGTCGTTCTCCGAAAGCTGAAGGCCCGCTTAGGCCTTCTTGGCTTCCTTGCGGATGATGTTCTCGCCGGCGTACTTGACGCCCTTGCCCTTGTACGGCTCCGGCGGGCGGAACCCGCGGATCTTCGCTGCAACCTCGCCGACCTGCTGCTTGTCGGCGCCGGTCACGACGATTTCCGTCTGCGTCGGCGTGGCGATGCTGATGCCGGCCGGGGCCTTGAACAGCACCGGGTGCGAAAAGCCCAGCGACAGGTTCAGGTCCGGGCCCTGCATCGCGGCACGGTAGCCGACGCCGACCAGCTCGAGCTTGCGCACGAAGCCTTCGGACACGCCGTGGACCATGTTCGCGATGATCGCGCGCATGGTGCCGGTCATGGCCACCTGGTCGGGATCCTGCGACGAAAGCACGGCATGGCCGTCTTCGATCGTGACGTCCACGTCGGACGGCTTGGCCATCGACAGGGTGCCCTTCGGGCCCTTGACGCTGACACTGTCGGCCTGGATGTTCAGCTCGACGCCCTTCGGGAGGGCGATCGGCTTCTTGGCGACTCGGGACATTGCGGTTACTCCCTTAAGCCACGAAGCACAGAACCTCGCCGCCGACGCCCAACTGGCGCGCCTGCGCATCGGTCATGATGCCCTTCGAGGTGGAAATGATGGCGATGCCGAGGCCGTTGAGGACCTTCGGGATCGCGTCCTTGCCGCGGTACTGGCGCAGGCCGGAACGCGAGAAGCGCTGCATGCGCTCGATCACGGGACGACCTTCGTAATACTTGAGCTCGATTTCGAGTTCGGCCTTGGCACCGATCTCGGTCACGCGCGAACCGGCGATGTAACCCTCGTCCTTCAGGACCTTGGCGATTGCCACCTTGGTCTTGGAGGACGGCATCTTCACCACCGGCTTGCCGACGGCCGCCGCATTACGCATGCGGGTCAGCATATCGGCGATGGGATCAGTCATGCTCATCGTTGTTACCTTCTGAGTGCACCGATATCCGCAGGAATGCGAATTCGTAAGTGGAAATTGCTTACCAGCTTGCCTTGCGCAGGCCGGGAACGTCGCCGCGCATCGTGGCCTCGCGCAGCTTGTTGCGGCCGAGGCCGAACTTGCTGTACACGGCGCGCGGACGACCGGTCAACGCGCAACGCGTCGTCTGGCGCGAGGTGGAGGAGTCACGCGGAAGCTTCTGCAGCCTGGTGGCGGCGTCCATCTTCTCTTCGAAGCTGGCGTCCTGGCTGCTGACAACCTTCTTCAACGCCTCGCGCTTCGCGGCGAACTTCTTCGCCAGCTTGGTGCGCTTCGTCTCGCGGTTGATCATTGAGGTCTTGGCCATGGTCTTCTTTGTCCGATCAGGTGCGGAACGGGAAACGGAAGGCTTCGAGCAGTGCCTTGGCTTCCTCGTTGGTCTTGGCGGTCGTGGTGATCGCGATATCCATGCCGCGGATCGCATCGACCTGGTCGAAGTCGATTTCCGGGAAGATGATCTGTTCCTTGATGCCCATGTTGTAGTTGCCACGGCCATCGAACGACCGCGCGGACACGCCGCGGAAGTCGCGGACGCGCGGCAGCGACACGTTCACCAGGCGATCGAGGAACTCGAACATCTTGGCGCGGCGCAGGGTCACCTTGCAGCCGATCGGCCAGCCGTCGCGGATCTTGAACGAAGCCACCGACACGCGGGACTTCGTCACGATCGGCTTCTGGCCGGAGAGCTTGGCCATGTCGGCGGTCGCGTTCTCCAGGACCTTCTTGTTCGCGGCGGCTTCGCCCACGCCCATGTTGAGCGTGATCTTGCTCAGGCGCGGAACCTGCATGGGATTCGTGTAGCCGAACTGCTTTGTCAGCTTCGGCACCACTTCTTCCTTGTAGAACTTTTCGAGACGGGTGTTCATTTCACATTCCTCAGGCGTCAATCGCCTCACCGCTCGAGCGGAAGACGCGGATGCGCCGTCCATCCTCGAGGACCTTGGTACCAATGCGCTCGCCCTTGCCGGTGGCAGGGTTGAACACCATCACGTTCGACGCGTGGATCGGCGCTTCGCGCTCGATCACGCCGCCAGGCTGGTTGGCCTGCGGGTTCGGCTTGGTGTGGCGCTTGATGATGTTGATGTTCGCGACGACGACCTTGTCGCCGAGCACGCGAACGACCTCACCCTGCTTGCCCTTGTCCTTGCCGGCGGTGACCATCACGCGGTCACCCTTCTTGATGCGATTCATGTCGGTTTCCTCTCCGTCCGGCTCAGAGCACTTCGGGCGCGAGCGAGACGATCTTCATGAACTTCTCGGTACGAAGCTCACGGGTCACGGGCCCGAAGATGCGGGTGCCGATCGGCTCCTGCTTGTTGTTGAGCAGCACGGCGGCATTGCCGTCGAAGCGGATCAGCGAACCGTCGGGGCGGCGGACGCCCTTGCGGGTGCGCACGACGACCGCGTCGTAGACTTCGCCCTTCTTGACCTTGCCGCGCGGGATGGCGTCCTTGATGGACACCTTGATGATGTCGCCGATGCCTGCATAGCGGCGCTTCGAGCCGCCCAGCACCTTGATGCACATCACTTCCTTGGCACCCGAATTGTCCGCCACGTCGAGGTGGCTCTGCATCTGGATCATTGGAGAGCCTCCTTAGTCGGCCGCGCGCGTGACGATTTCGACGACGCGCCAGTTCTTGGTCTTGGACATCGGCGCGATTTCCACCACGCGGACGGTATCGCCCTCGTTGCAGGAATTCTCGGCGTCGTGGGCGTGGAGCTTCGTCGAACGGCGGATGTACTTGCCATACAACGCGTGCTTCACCTGGCGCTCGACGAGCACCGTCACGGTCTTGTCCATCTTGTTGCTGACGACGCGGCCTTCGACCGTGCGCAGCTTCTTTTCAGTGTTTTCGGTCATGTCTGCCCGGTCCTTACTGCTTGGCGCCGAGGAGGGTGTTGACGCGAGCAATCTCGCGGCGAACCCGGCGGGCGTCGTGGGTCTTGGCGAGCTGGCCGGTTGCCTTCTGCATGCGGAGCGAGAACGACTCCTTCTGCAGCTCAAGCAAGTGTGACTTCAGCTCGTCCGTCGACTTCTGGCGGAGTTCCTTGATTTCCATCAGCGCACCGTCCGCGTCACGAAAGTGGTGGTGACCGAGAGCTTGGCGGCCGCCAGGCGGAACGCCTCGCGTGCGGTCACCTCGTCGACGCCCTCGATCTCATAGATCATGCGGCCCGGCTGGATCTGGGCGACCCAGAACTCGACCGCACCCTTGCCCGAGCCCATGCGGACTTCGATGGGCTTCTTGGTGATCGGCTTGTCCGGGAACACGCGGATCCACATCTTGCCGCCGCGCTTCACGTAGCGGCTGATGGCACGACGCGCGGACTCGATCTGGCGCGCGGTCAGCTGGCCGGTCTGCGTGGCCTTGAGGCCATACTCGCCGAAGCTGACGGCATTGCCGTTCCAGGCCAGGCCGTCGTTGCGGCCCTTGTGCATCTTGCGGTATTTGGTTCGCTTGGGTTGCAGCATGGTTGATTACTCCCTCGCCTCGCGGTCGCGACGCGGGCCACGCGGGCGCTCGCGGTCACCGCGATCACCACGCTCGCCGCGCGGCGAATCGTCCTGCTTTTCCTGGCCGACCTGGGCGAAGTCGAAGATCTCGCCCTTGTAGATCCAGGTCTTGATACCGATGATCCCGTAGGTCGTCTTGGCCTCGGCAAAGCCGTAGTCGACGTCGGCGCGCAGCGTGTGCAGCGGCACGCGACCCTCGCGGTACCACTCCGAACGCGCGATCTCGGCGCCGTTGAGGCGGCCGGCCACGTTGACCTTGATGCCCAGCGAGCCAAGGCGCATCGCGTTGCCGACGGCGCGCTTCATCGCGCGACGGAACATGATGCGGCGCTCGAGCTGCTGCGCGATCGACTCGGCGACCAGCTGCGCGTCGAGCTCCGGCTTGCGGACCTCGGTCACGTTGATGTGCGCCGGGACGCCCATCAGCGCGGAGACTTCCTTGCGCAGCTTCTCGATGTCTTCGCCGCGCTTGCCGATCACCACGCCCGGGCGGGCGGTGTGGATCGTGACGCGGGCAGACTTCGACGGACGCTCGATCAGGATCTTGCTGATGCCGGCCGCGGCGAGCTTCTTGCGAAGCATCTCGCGGACCTTGATGTCGGCGACCAGGTAATCGGCGAATTCCTTCTTGCCGGCATACCACTTGGAATTCCAGTCCTTGGCGATGCCAAGGCGGATGCCGGTCGGGTGAACTTTATGACCCATGAGTTACTTCCCCTCGCCGACGACGACGGTGATGTGGCTGGTGCGCTTGAGGATGCGGCTGCCGCGACCCTTGGCTCGCGCCATGAACCGCTTCAGGGTGGGACCCTCGTCGACCGTGATCGCACTGACCTTGAGCTCGTCGACGTCGGCGCCCAGGTTGTTCTCGGCGTTCGACGTGGCCGAGTACACGACCTTGTAGATCATGTGCGCGGCCTTCTTGTCGCTGAACTTCAGGAGGTCGAGCGCACGGGCCGCGGAGAGGCCGCGGATCTGGTCGGCGACCAGGCGTGCCTTCTGCGGGGAGATGCGCGCACTGCGCAGGATTGCCTTGGCTTCCATCGTCATCTCCTTAGCGCGACTTCTTGTCGCCGCCATGACCCTTGAAGGTCCTGGTCAGGGCGAACTCGCCGAGCTTGTGGCCCACCATGTTCTCGTTGACGAGCACCGGAACGTGGTTGCGACCGTTGTGCACGGCGATGGTGAAACCCACCATCTCCGGCAGGATCATCGAGCGGCGCGACCAGGTCTTGATCGGGCGCTTGGTGTTGCCCGCGGTCTCCACCTTCTTGATCAGGTGGTGGTCGACGAACGGACCCTTCTTCAGTGAACGTGCCATGGTCGGTTAGCTCCTGCGATCGCGCACGATGAACTGCTGCGTCCGCTTGTTGTGGCGGGTCTTGTAACCCTTGGTCGGCACGCCCCACGGGGTGACCGGATGCGGGTTGCCCTGGCCGGCCTTGGCCTCGCCACCACCGTGCGGGTGGTCGACGGGGTTCATGGCGGCACCACGGACGGTCGGCTTGATGCCGCGCCAGCGCGAAGCACCGGCCTTGCCCAGCTTCTGCAGGTTGTGCTCGACGTTGCCCACTTCACCGATGGTGGCGCGGCACTCGGCAGGCACGCGACGCATCTCGCCCGAACGCAGGCGGACGGTGGCGTAGAGGCCGTCGCGGGCGACGAGCTGCACGCCGGCGCCGGCGGCACGGGCGATCTGCGCGCCCTTGCCCGGCTTCATCTCGACGCAATGCACGGTGGAACCGACCGGGATGTTGCGCAGCGGCAGCGTGTTGCCCGCCTTGATCGGCGCATCATTGCCCGCGATCACCTGGTCGCCGGCCTTGAGGCCCTTCGGCGCGATGATGTAGCGGCGCTCACCGTCGACGTAGCACAGCAGCGCGATGTGCGCGGTGCGGTTCGGGTCGTATTCGATGCGCTCGACGCGCGCCGGGATGCCTTCCTTGTCGCGCTTGAAGTCGATGATGCGGTAGTGCTGCTTGTGGCCGCCACCCATGTGCCGCGTGGTGATGCGGCCATGGTGGTTGCGACCACCGGTCTTGCTCTGCGGCTCGACGAGGGCGGCGTGCGGCGCACCCTTGTGGAGTTCCGGCGTGACCACGCGGACCGCTGAACGGCGGCCGGGCGAGGTGGGCTTGAATTTCATCAATGGCATGGGGTCTTCCTCAGGCCTTGGTGTTCATGACGTCGATCGACTGGCCGTCGGCCAGCGTCACGTAGGCCTTGCGCCAATCGCCGCGGCGACCGTTGCGGTTGCGGAAGGCCTTCTGCTTGCCTTTCACGTTGAGCACGTTGACGGCTTCGACCTTGACGGCGAACAGCTTTTCGATCGCGATCTTGATGTCGGCCTTGGTGGCATCGGTCGCCACTTCGAACGCGTACTGGTTGGACACTTCCTGCAGGCGCGCGGTCTTCTCGGACACGCGCGGCGCACGGATCAGTGCATAGAGCTTGGCGTCATTCATGCCAGCCACTCCTCGATCTTCTTGATGGCGTCGGCGGTGACCAGCACGCTGTCGGCGCCGACCAGCGAAACCGGATCCAGGCCCTGGACGTCACGGATCTGCACGTACGGCAGGTTGCGCGCCGACAGGTACAGGTGGTCCGAAGCGTCCTCGGTCACGATCAGCGGGCGCTTGCCCAGATCGAGGCCCTTGAGCTTCTCGGCGAACGCGCTGGTGTTGGTCTCCGCGACGTCGAAGGACTCGACGACCTGCAGGCGACCCTGGCGGGCCAGCTCGGACAGGATGGTCGACATCGCCGCGCGGTACATCTTGCGGTTGACCTTCTGCTCGAAGCTGCGCGGCTTGGCCGCGAACGTCACGCCGCCGCCGACGAAGATCGGGGCCGTCAGGGCGCCATGACGCGCGCCGCCACCCTTCTGCTTCTTCGACTTCTTGGTCGTGCCGCTGACTTCCGAGCGGGTCTTCTGCGCCTTGGTACCCGAGCGGCCGGCATTGCGGTAAGCCACCACGACCTGGTGAACCAGGTCCATGTTGAACTCGCGGCCGAACACGCCCTCGGAAACCGACATCTTGTCGCTGCTACCGTTGATGGAGAGTTCCATCGTCATCTCTCCTTATGCCTTGCTCGTGGGACGCACGATCACGTCGCCACCCGGGGCGCCCGGAACCGCGCCCTTGACTGCGATCAGGCCGCGCTCGGCGTCGACCCGGACCACTTCGAGGTTCTGCGTGCTCTGGCGCACCGCACCCATGTGACCGGACATCTTCTTGCCCGGGAACACGCGGCCCGGCGTCTGGCGCTGGCCGATCGAGCCCGGCGAACGGTGCGACAGCGAGTTGCCGTGCGTCGCGTCGCCCATCTTGAAGTTCCAGCGCTTGATCGTGCCCTGGAAGCCCTTGCCCTTGGTCACGCCCTCGACGTCGACGATCTGGCCGACTTCGAAGATGTCGGCGCGGATTTCGCCGCCCACTTCGAAACCGCCGATCTGGTCGTCGCCGACGCGCAATTCCCACAGGCCACGGCCGGCTTCAACCTTGGCCTTGGCCAGGTGACCCGTCTCGGGCTTGTTGACCAGCACGGCGCGCTTGGTGCCGACGGCGACCTGCACGGCGCTGTAGCCGTCGGTCTCCTGGGTCTTGATCTGGGTGATGCGGTTGGGCGTGGCTTCGATCAGGGTGACCGGGATGGACTGGCCATCTTCGGTGAACACCCGGGTCATGCCGGCCTTGCGACCGACAATGCCCAACGAATATCGCTTCGCGGTCATGGTGGCGTCCTCAGGTCAGCTTGATCTGGACGTCGACGCCAGCCGCGAGCTCGAGCTTCATGAGCGCGTCCACGGTCTTGTCGTTGGGGTCGACGATGTCGAGCACGCGCTTGTGCGTGCGGGTCTCATACTGGTCGCGCGCGTCCTTGTCGACGTGCGGCGAGGTCAGGATGGTGTAACGCTCGATCTTGGTCGGCAGGGGAATCGGGCCGCGCACCTGGGCGCCCGTCCTCTTGGCCGTTTCGACGATCTCGCTGGCCGAACGGTCGATCAGTCGATGATCGAACGCTTTCAGCCGGATCCGGATTTTCTGGTCCGCCATGACGGAATTCCTTCTTTAAAGAGCGACAGGCCCGCGGCTGGATGCGCGGAACCCCGTGAAATCAATGGATGCCAAGGCTGGAGACCCCGCCCGGCGACCGTCCTTGAAAACAACAAGGCAGGCCAGTTACCCGGCCCGCCCAGACGGAGATGCGGACGCGACGATTCCCCTGGTCACTTTGTCCCGAAGAGCTTCGGGACGAACCGGGGTACTGCCGCGCGACGTGTTCCCTGTCTGGCGAAAACGAGGCGCATCCTGCACCTCATTTCGCGGTTCCGGCGAGCCCCCGAAGGGTCTTGCCGAAGTAGTCGAACATTATAGACACCTACCCGCCAGCCACGCAACACCCGCGGCCAACAAATCGCAGGGAAACCACACCCCGCCGGCGCCGGAGGCCGTCGGCGCAAGCCGATGGCCCCCGCCGGTGTTATCTGGAGCGCCTACGGCGATCCGGATCAACACCGGCACGTATCACGGCGGCGCAAGCCGCCGGGATACGAAGACTTACTTGATGATCTTGGCGACCACGCCCGCGCCGACGGTACGGCCACCTTCGCGGATCGCGAAACGCAGGCCGTCGTCCATCGCCACCGGGTTGATCAGCGTGACCACCATCTTCACGTTGTCGCCCGGCATCACCATCTCGACACCTTCCGGCAGCTCGCAGGCGCCGGTGATATCGGTGGTGCGGAAGTAGAACTGCGGGCGGTAGCCCTTGAAGAACGGCGTGTGGCGGCCGCCCTCGTCCTTCGACAGCACGTACACCTCGGCTTCGAACTCGGTGTGCGGCTTGATCGAACCCGGCTTGCACAGCACCTGGCCGCGCTCCACGTCGTCACGCTTGGTGCCGCGCAGCAGCAGGCCGGCGTTGTCGCCCGCCTGGCCCTGGTCGAGCAGCTTGCGGAACATCTCCACGCCGGTGACGGTCGTCTTGACGGTCGGACGGATGCCGACGATCTCGATTTCCTCGCCCACCTTGATGATGCCGCGCTCGATGCGACCGGTCACCACCGTGCCGCGGCCCGAGATCGA
>NZ_JAEMNY010000002.1:0-811283 GCF_016461615.1 Luteimonas sp. MC1828 | reverse complement strand
TCGGTGGTGCGGAAGTAGAACTGCGGGCGGTAGCCCTTGAAGAACGGCGTGTGGCGGCCGCCCTCGTCCTTCGACAGCACGTACACCTCGGCTTCGAACTCGGTGTGCGGCTTGATCGAACCCGGCTTGCACAGCACCTGGCCGCGCTCCACGTCGTCACGCTTGGTGCCGCGCAGCAGCAGGCCGGCGTTGTCGCCCGCCTGCCCCTGGTCGAGCAGCTTGCGGAACATCTCGACGCCGGTGACGGTCGTCTTGACGGTCGGACGGATGCCGACGATCTCGATTTCCTCGCCCACCTTGATGATGCCGCGCTCGATGCGACCGGTCACCACCGTGCCGCGGCCCGAGATCGAGAACACGTCCTCGACCGGCATCAGGAACGGCTTGTCCACGTCGCGCTCGGGCTCCGGGATCCAGGTGTCCAGCGCCTCGACCAGCTTCACGATCGCCGGCACGCCGATGTCCGACTGGTCGCCTTCCAGCGCCTTCAGCGCCGAACCCTGGATGATCGGGGTGTCATCGCCGGGGAAGTCGTACTTCGACAGCAGCTCGCGCACTTCCATCTCGACGAGCTCCATCAGCTCGGCGTCGTCGACCATGTCGGCCTTGTTCAGGAACACCACGATGTACGGCACGCCCACCTGGCGCGCCAGCAGGATGTGCTCGCGCGTCTGCGGCATCGGGCCGTCGGCGGCCGAGCACACCAGGATCGCGCCGTCCATCTGCGCGGCACCGGTGATCATGTTCTTGACGTAGTCGGCGTGACCCGGGCAATCGACGTGCGCGTAATGGCGGTTCGGCGATTCGTACTCGACGTGCGAGGTCGAGATGGTGATGCCGCGCGCCTTCTCTTCCGGCGCCTTGTCGATCGCGTCGTAGGCGTGGAATTCGCCGCCGAAGCGTTCCGCACCGATCTTCGTCAGCGCCGCCGTCAGCGTCGTCTTGCCGTGGTCGACGTGACCGATCGTGCCCACGTTCACGTGGGGCTTGGTGCGCTCGAACTTACCCTTGGCCATGATTCTTCACTCTCAGAAAGTTGTTGGAAGGGACCGCGTTGCCGCGGCCGCTTACTTCTTCTTGACGACTTCGTCGACGATGTTGGTCGGCGCGTCGGCGTAATGGTCGAACTCCATCGTGAACGTCGCGCGGCCCTGGGACATCGAACGCAGGCTGGTCGCGTAGCCGAACATCTCGCCCAGCGGGATCATCGCGTTGACGATCTTGCCCGACGGGCTGTCGTCCTGGCCCTGCAGGATGCCGCGACGACGGCTGACGTCGCCCATCACGTCACCGATGTAATCCTCCGGCGACACGATCTCGACCTTCATGATCGGCTCCAGCAGGACCGGACCGGCCTTGTGGAAACCTTCCTTGAAGCCCATGGAGCCGGCGATCTTGAACGCCATTTCCGAGGAGTCGACTTCGTGGTACGAGCCGTCGATCAGCTTCACCTTGATGTCGACGATCGGGTAGCCGGCAAGCAGGCCGTTGGCCATTGCTTCCTGGATGCCCTTGTCGACGGCCGGGATGTATTCCTTCGGCACCACGCCGCCGACGATCGCGTTCTCGAACACGTAGCCCACGCCGGCTTCCTGCGGCGAGATTTCCAGCCACACGTGGCCGAACTGGCCCTTGCCGCCCGACTGGCGGACGAACTTGCCTTCCGACTTGACCGTCTTGCGGATGGTCTCGCGGTAGGCAACCTGCGGCTTGCCGACGTTGGCCTCGACGTTGAACTCGCGCTTCATGCGGTCCACGAGGATGTCCAGGTGCAGCTCACCCATGCCGGCGATGATCGTCTGGCCGGATTCCTCGTCGGTACGCACGCGGAACGACGGATCCTCCTGCGCCAGGCGACCAAGCGCGAGGCCCATCTTCTCCTGGTCGGACTTGGTCTTCGGCTCGACCGCCATCGAGATGACGGGCTCCGGGAAGATCATGCGTTCCAGCGTGATGATGTGGTCCTGCGCGCACAGCGTGTCGCCGGTGGTCACGTCCTTCAGGCCGACGGCCGCCGCGATGTCGCCCGCGCACACCTGCTTGATTTCCTGGCGATCGTTGGAGTGCATCTGCAACAGGCGGCCGATGCGTTCCTTGCGGCTCTTGACCGGGTTGAACACCTGGTCGCCGGCGTTGAGCACGCCCGAGTACACGCGGAAGAAGGTCAGCGAACCGACGAACGGGTCGGTCATGATCTTGAACGCCAGCGCCGAGAACGGCGCCTTGTCGTCGGACACGCGGGTGTCCGGCTGGTCGCGGTCGTCAATGCCCTGGACCGGCGGCCGGTCGACGGGCGACGGCAGCAACTGGATCACGCCGTCAAGCATGGCCTGCACGCCCTTGTTCTTGAACGCGGTGCCGCAGTACACCGGCACGATCTCGACGTTCAGGGTGCGCAGACGCAGGCCCGCAACGATCTCGTCCTCGGTGAGCTCGCCACCCTCGAGGTACTTGTCCATCAGCTCCTCGGTGGCCTCGGCCGCCGACTCCACCATGAACGCGCGCGCCTCGACGGCCTTGTCGGCCAGGTGCGCGGGAATCTCCTTGTACTCGAACACCATGCCCTGCGACGCGGTATCCCAATGGACCGCCTTCATCTTCAGCAGGTCGATGACGCCCTCGAAGCCGTCCTCGGCGCCGACCGGCACCTGCATCGGCACCGGGCTCGCGCCCAGGCGCGACTTCAGCTGCTCGACGACCTTGTCGAAGTTGGCGCCGGTGCGGTCCATCTTGTTGACGAACGCCATGCGCGGCACGTGGTACTTGTTGGCCTGGCGCCAGACGGTTTCCGACTGCGGCTGCACGCCGCCAACGGCGCACAGCACGAACACGGCACCATCGAGCACGCGCAGGCTGCGCTCGACTTCGATCGTGAAGTCGACGTGCCCGGGGGTATCGATGATGTTGAAGCGGTGCTGCGGCAGCGACTTGTCCATGCCGGACCAGAACGCGGTGGTGGCCGCAGACTGGATCGTGATGCCGCGCTCCTGCTCCTGCTCCATCCAGTCCATGGTGGCGGCGCCGTCGTGCACTTCGCCCAGCTTGTGGCTGACACCCGTGTAAAACAGGATGCGCTCGGACGTGGTGGTCTTGCCGGCATCGATGTGGGCCATGATGCCGAAGTTGCGGTAGCGTTCGATGGGAGTGGTGCGAGCCACGGCGGTCTCTCTATTTTTTGTCCGCTGAGCGGAGAAGTTTCCGGATGGCCGAATGCCGCCAGAAGGCGGCACCCGGCTACTGCGATGTACTGGCGCCGGCGGGGCCGTCGCCGGCGGCGCGAGGTGCGCGCCGCCCGGGTGCCATTACCAGCGGTAGTGTGCGAACGCCTTGTTCGCCTCCGCCATGCGATGGGTTTCCTCGCGCTTCTTGATGGCGCCGCCGCGGTTCTCGGAGGCGTCGATCAGTTCGGCCGCAAGCTTGCGCGGCATGGTGTTCTCGCCACGCTTGCGCGCGGAGTCGATCAGCCAGCGCATCGCCAGCGCCATGCGCCGCGACTGGCGCACTTCGACCGGCACCTGGTACGTGGCACCGCCGACGCGACGCGACTTCACTTCGACCGAAGGCGAAATGTTGCCGAGCGCCTTTTCGACGACTTCGAGCGGGTTCGGAGTCTTTTCACCGATCACGTCCATGGCGCCGTAGACGATCTTTTCGGCGACGGACTTCTTGCCGCTGTACATGACCATGTTGATGAAGCGGGCGATGGTCTCGCTCCCGTGCTTCGGGTCGGGCAGCACCGAGCGCTGCGGGGTGTTTCCTTTACGCGACATTGTTCTTGTGCCTTTGTCAGTATCTGGTTCGACGGTGCGTCAACAGCCGGAGGCTCAGGCCTTCGGACGCTTCGCGCCGTACTTCGAACGCGCCTGCTTGCGCTTGGTGACGCCGGCGGCGTCGAGCGAGCCACGCACGGTGTGGTAACGCACGCCCGGGAGGTCCTTGACGCGACCGCCGCGGATCAGCACCACGGAGTGCTCCTGCAGGTTGTGGCCTTCGCCACCGATGTAGGAGATCACCTCGTAACCGTTGGTCAGGCGCACCTTGGCAACCTTGCGCAGGGCCGAGTTCGGCTTCTTCGGGGTGGTGGTGTAGACGCGCGTGCACACGCCGCGACGCTGGGGACAGTTCTCCAGGGCGGGCGAGTTGCTCTTGTAGGTTTCCGGGCTGCGCGACTTGCGCACAAGCTGGTTGATTGTTGCCATCGGTCTCGGGTCTTTGCTCTGGGCACGGGGCCCGCGGTGTGTGTGGCGGGCCTGGGCCCGGCTCTGGTGGCGCGGACCGAGGCCCGTGCCGGCCGCACGGTCCAGGTCCCGTGCGCGAAAACAAAGGCAGGCGGAATGATCCAGCCTGCCAGACGGAAAAGTATAGCGTGCGCCGACGACCAGCGTCAACGCAGCATACGACCCGCCATGCGCACCCCAACCTGGGCGCAGCCATGGCCGCGATCTCTTTCCCGCCCATCCTGGGCCGAACACGAAGCGCCTCCATGGCACCTCATTTCGGGATCTGGGACGGCCCCGTGGGGCCGTCACTAACTTTGTATCAGCCTTCGTCGCCCTCGCCCGCCGCTTCCGCGGCGGCCGGGGCTTCGATCATCACTGCAGGCTCCGCGGCAACTTCTGCCACGGAGACCCCGGACAGCGCATCCATTTCGGAGTCGGTCAGGCCGGAGGCATTCTTGCGGCGCTGCGTATGGTACGCCAAGCCGGTGCCCGCCGGGATAAGGCGCCCGACGATGACGTTCTCCTTCAGGCCACGCAGGCTGTCACGGGTGCCGCGTACAGCGGCCTCGGTCAACACGCGGGTGGTCTCCTGGAACGACGCGGCGGAGATGAACGACTCGGTCGCAAGCGACGCCTTGGTGATACCCAGCAGCACCGGGTCGTAACGCACCGGCAGCTCGCCCTTGGCATTCAGCTTGATGTTGTCCTCGATCACGCGCTGGCGCTCGGCCTGCTCGCCATTAAGGAAACGGCTGTCACCGGCGTCGGTGATCTCCACCTTGCGCAGCATCTGGCGGACGATCACTTCGATGTGCTTGTCGTTGATCTTCACGCCCTGCAGGCGGTAGACGTCCTGGATTTCCTTGGTCAGGTACGACGCAAGTTCCTCGACGCCCTTCAGGCGCAGGATGTCCTGCGGGCTCGGCTCGCCGTCCACCACGGTCTCGCCCTTCTCGACGTGCTCGCCTTCGAACACGATGATCTGGCGGTACTTCGGGATCAGCTCCTCGTGATCGTCACCATCGGCACCCTTGATGATCAGGCGCTGCTTGCCCTTGGTGTCCTTGCCGAAGCTCACCACGCCCGACTTCTCGGCGAGGATCGCCGGGTCCTTGGGCTTGCGGGCTTCGAACAGGTCGGCCACGCGCGGCAGGCCGCCGGTGATGTCGCGGGTCTTCGACGCTTCCTGCGGGATCTTCGCCACCACGTCGCCCACGCCGACGGACGCGCCGTCCTGCATGTTGACGATCGAGCGCGGCGGCAGCATGTACTGCGCCGGCAGGTCGGTGTTGGGGATGCTCAGGTCCTTGCCGGTCTTCTCGTCTACGATGCGGATGATCGGGCGCAGGTCCTTGCCCTGCGAGCCGCGACGCTTCGGATCGGTGATCTCGCGCGAGGCGAGGCCGGTCAGGTCGTCGGTCTTCTCGATCACCGTCACGCCGTCGATGAAGTCGACGAAGCGCATCACGCCCTTCACTTCCGACACGATCGGGTGGTTATGCGGGTCCCAGTTGGCGACCGTCTGCCCGGCCTTGACCGCCTGCGCGTCCTTGACGTGGATGGTCGCGCCGTACGGGAGCTTGTAGCGCTCGCGCTCGCGGCCATGGGCGTCGAGGATCGACAGCTCGCCGGAGCGCGACACCGCCACCAGGTGGCCGTTGCCGTGCTGGACCGACTTGATGTTGTTGAACTTCACCGAGCCGGTGGTCTTGACGGTGACGTTGTCGATCGCCGCCGCACGCGAAGCCGCGCCGCCGATGTGGAACGTACGCATCGTCAGCTGCGTGCCGGGCTCGCCGATGGACTGCGCGGCGACCACGCCGACCGCCTCGCCATGGTTCACCTGGTGTCCGCGACCGAGATCGCGGCCGTAGCACAGCGCGCAAACGCCGAAGGACGACTCGCAGGTGATGGTGGAGCGGACCTGGATGGTCTGCACGCCGTCGTCCTCGAGCTTCTGCACCCAGGCTTCGTCGAGCAGCGTATTGCGGGTCACCACCGGCTCGTCGTCATTGCCCGGCAGGAACACGTCCTCGGCAACCACGCGGCCCAGCACGCGATCCTTCAGCGGTTCGACCACGTCGCCGCCTTCCACGATCGGGGTCATGGTCAGGCCATCGCGCGTGCCGCAATCGGTCTCGGTGATCACCACGTCCTGCGCCACGTCGACCAGGCGACGGGTCAGGTAGCCGGAGTTCGCGGTCTTCAGCGCGGTATCCGCGAGGCCCTTGCGGGCGCCGTGGGTCGAGATGAAGTACTGCTGGACGTTCAGGCCCTCGCGGAAGTTCGAGGTGATCGGGGTCTCGATGATCGAGCCGTCGGGCTTGGCCATCAGGCCGCGCATGCCGGCCAGCTGGCGGATCTGCGCCTGCGAACCACGCGCGCCGGAGTCGGCCATGATGTACACGGAGTTCATCGACTTCTGCGGGACCTGCTCGCCCTTGGCGTTGGTCACGGTCTCGGTGCCGATGGCTTCCATCATCGCCTTGGCCACGCGCTCGTTCGTGCGCGACCAGATGTCGACGACCTTGTTGTAGCGCTCGCCCGCGGTGACCAGGCCCGACTGGTACTGCTGCTGGATTTCCAGCACCTCGCCCTCGGCCTCGGCCAGGATGCCCTTCTTCTCCGGCGGGATGATCATGTCGTCGATGCCGATGGAGACGCCGGCGCGCGTGGCGTACGCGAAGCCGGTGTACATCAGGCGGTCGGCGAACACGACCGTGTCCTTCAGGCCGAGCATGCGGTAGCAGGTGTTGATCAGGCGGCTGATGTTCTTCTTGTTCAGCTCGGTGTTGGCCAGCGAGAACGGCAGGCCCTCCGGCAGGATCTCCGCCAGCAACGCGCGGCCCACCGTGGTCTCCACGATCGAGGTGCCGGTCTTGCGGCCACCTTCTTCGTCGATCACGGTCTCGGTGATGCGCACCTTCACCTTGGCATGCAGGCCGGCGACCTTGGCGTCATAGGCGCGCTTGACCTCGGACACGTTGGCGAACGCCATGCCCTCGCCCGGGGTGTTCTCCAGGGCGCGGGTCATGTAGTACAGGCCCAGCACGACGTCCTGCGACGGCACGATGATCGGCTCGCCGTTGGCCGGCGACAGGATGTTGTTGGACGACATCATCAGCGCACGCGCTTCCAGCTGGGCTTCCAGCGAGAGCGGCACGTGGACGGCCATCTGGTCACCGTCGAAGTCGGCGTTGAACGCGGTGCAGACCAGCGGGTGCAGCTGGATGGCCTTGCCCTCGATCAGCACCGGCTCGAACGCCTGGATGCCCAGGCGGTGCAGCGTCGGCGCGCGGTTCAGCAGCACCGGATGCTCGCGGATCACCTCTTCGAGGATGTCCCACACCTCGGCTTCTTCGCGCTCGACGAGCTTCTTGGCGGCCTTGATGGTGGTGGCCAGGCCACGGCGCTGCAGCTTGGCGAAGATGAAGGGCTTGAACAGCTCGAGCGCCATCTTCTTCGGCAGGCCGCACTGGTGCAGCTTCAGGTACGGGCCGACCACGATGACCGAACGGCCGGAGTAGTCGACGCGCTTGCCGAGCAGGTTCTGGCGGAAGCGACCCTGCTTGCCCTTGATCATGTCGGCGAGCGACTTGAGCGGGCGCTTGTTGGTGCCGGTGATGGCGCGGCCGCGACGGCCGTTGTCCATCAGCGCGTCAACCGATTCCTGCAGCATGCGCTTCTCGTTGCGCACGATGATGTCGGGCGCGTTGAGCTCCAGCAGGCGACGCAGGCGGTTGTTGCGGTTGATGACGCGGCGGTACAGGTCGTTGAGGTCGGAGGTCGCGAAGCGGCCACCGTCCAGCGGCACCAGCGGACGCAGGTCCGGCGGCAGCACCGGCAGCACGGTCATCACCATCCACTCGGGGCGGTTGCCCGACTCGAGGAAGGCCTCGACCAGCTTGATGCGCTTGGTGAGGCGCTTGAGCTTGGTCTCGGAACCGGTGGCGGCGATGTCTTCGCGCAGCTGCACCATCTGCGCCTGCAGGTCGATCGTGCGCAGCAGGTCGAACACGGCTTCGGCGCCCATGGCGGCGTCGAAGTCGTCGCCGTGCTCCTGGCGCATCTGCATGTACTGCTCTTCGTTGAGCAGCTGGCCACGCTCCATCGGAGTCAGGCCCGGCTCGGTGACCACGAACGCCTCGAAGTAGAGGATGCGTTCGATGTCACGCAACGTCATGTCCAGCATCAGGCCGATGCGCGACGGCAGCGACTTGAGGAACCAGATGTGCGCGGTCGGGCTGGCCAGGTCGATGTGGCCCATGCGCTCGCGGCGCACCTTGGCCAGCGTCACTTCCGTGCCGCACTTCTCGCACACCACGCCGCGGTGCTTCATGCGCTTGTACTTGCCGCACAGGCACTCGTAGTCCTTGATCGGGCCGAAGATGGCCGAGCAGAACAGGCCGTCACGCTCCGGCTTGAAGGTGCGGTAGTTGATGGTCTCGGGCTTCTTGACCTCGCCGAACGACCACGAGCGGATCAGGTCGGGGGAGGCGAGCGCGATCTTGATCGCGTCGAAGTCGAGCGCCGGGCGCTGCTGGTTGAACAGGTTCAGAAGGTCTTTCATGTGTTTCTCCGGGATCGGGAATCGAGGACGGGGCTGCGGTGCTTGCGGGTGCGGGGCGCGTCGTGCGCGCCCTGCCCCGGCTGCGTCCTCAGTTCTCTTCCAGCTCCATGTTGATCGCGAGCGAGCGGATTTCCTTGACCAGCACGTTGAAGGACTCGGGCATGCCCGCGACCATCTCGTGTTCGCCGTCGACGATGTTCTTGTACATCTGGTTGCGGCCCTGCACGTCGTCCGACTTGACCGTCAGCATCTCCTGCAGCGTGTACGCCGCGCCGTAGGCCTCCAGCGCCCAGACCTCCATCTCGCCGAAGCGCTGGCCGCCGAACTGCGCCTTGCCGCCCAGCGGCTGCTGGGTGACGAGCGAGTACGGACCGGTGGAACGCGCGTGCATCTTGTCGTCGACCAGGTGGTTGAGCTTCAGCATGTGCATGTAGCCCACCGTGACCTTGCGCTCGAACGCGTCGCCGGTGCGGCCGTCGAACAGCTGCGCCTGGCCGTTGGTCGGCAGGTCGGCCAGCGTCAGCATCGCCTTGATCTCGGACTCGTCGGCACCGTCGAACACCGGGGTGGCCATCGGCACGCCGTCGGTCAGGTTGTGCGCCAACGCCAGCAGTTCCTCGTCGCTGAACTGCTTGAGGTCGACGCGCTGGCCGTGCAGCTTGTCGTCGTGGTTGTAGATCTGGTCGAGGAACTTGCGCAGCTCGGTGATCTTGGCCTGCGCCTGCAGCATGCGGTCGATCTTCTGGCCCAGGCCCTTCGCGGCCCAGCCGAGGTGGACTTCGAGGATCTGGCCGATGTTCATTCGGCTCGGCACGCCCAGCGGGTTCAGCACGATGTCGACGGTCTGGCCATCGGCCATGTACGGCATGTCCTGCACCGGCACGATTGTCGAGACGACACCCTTGTTGCCGTGGCGGCCGGCCATCTTGTCGCCCGGCTGGATGCGGCGCTTCACGGCCAGGTAGACCTTGACCATCTTCAGCACGCCCGGGGCGAGGTCGTCACCCTGGGTGATCTTGCCGCGCTTGTCCTGGAAGCGGCGCTCGAACTCCTTCTCGTGGACCTCGAGCTGCTTCTGCGCGCGCTCGATCGCGTCGGCCGCGTCGTCGTCCTTCATGCGCAGCTGCAGCCACTCGGCCTTGCGGATGCCGTCGAGCACCAGCGAGGAGACGGTGTCGCCCTTCTTCACGCCCGGGCCGCCATTGGCGACCTTGCCCAGCAGCTGGTCGCGCAGGCGCGCGTAGATCGCGCCCTCGAGGATGCGGAACTGATCGTCAAAGTCCTTCTTGACGCTCTTGATCTCGTTTTCCTCAATCTGGCGCGCGCGCTTGTCCTTCTCGATGCCGTCGCGGGTGAAGACCTGCACGTCAATGACGGTGCCGTCCATGCCCGGCGGCACGCGCAGCGAGCTGTCCTTAACGTCGGACGCCTTCTCGCCGAAGATCGCGCGCAGCAGCTTCTCTTCCGGGGTCAGCTGGCTCTCGCCCTTCGGCGTGACCTTGCCGACCAGGATGTCGCCGGCACGCACCTCGGCGCCGATGTACACCACGCCCGACTCGTCGAGGCGGTTCAGCGCCTGCTCGGAGACGTTCGGGATGTCGGCGGAGATCTCCTCCGGCCCGAGCTTGGTGTCACGCGCGACCGCGGTGAGCTCTTCGATATGGATCGTGGTGTAGCGATCCTCCTCGACCACGCGCTCGGAGAGCAGGATCGAGTCCTCGAAGTTGTAGCCGTTCCACGGCATGAACGCGACCAGCATGTTCTGGCCGAGCGCGAGCTCGCCGATGTCGGTCGAAGGACCGTCGGCCAGCACGTCGCCGCGGGCGACCACGTCGCCAACGTTGACCAGCGGGGTCTGGTTGATGCAGGTGTTCTGGTTGGAGCGCGTGTACTTGATCAGGTTGTAGATGTCGACGCCGGCATCGGTCTCGCCTGAAATCTCGTCCTCGTTGACCTTGACCACGATGCGGCCGGCGTCGATCTGCTCGATCACGCCGCCACGGCGCGCGTTCACCGTCACGCCCGAGTCGCGCGCCACCGCGCGCTCGATGCCGGTGCCGACCAGCGGCTTCTGGCTGCGCAGCGTGGGCACGGCCTGGCGCTGCATGTTGGCGCCCATCAACGCGCGGTTCGCGTCGTCGTGCTCCAGGAACGGCACCAGCGCCGCCGCGACCGACACGGTCTGCATCGGCGAGACGTCCATGTAGTGGATCTCGCTCGGCGGCTTGAGCAGGTTCTCGCCCTGGAAGCGGCAGGCGACGAACTGCGCCGTCAGCACGCCGTTCTCGTCCTGCGGTGCGCTCACCTGGGCGATGACGTACTCGTTCTCCTCGATCGCCGACAGGTACTCGACGTCGTCGGTGACCTTGCCGTCCACGACCTTGCGGTACGGAGTCTCGAGGAAGCCGTAGTGGTTGGTGCGCGCGAACACGGCCAGCGAGTTGATCAGGCCGATGTTCGGGCCTTCAGGGGTTTCGATCGTGCAGACGCGGCCGTAATGCGTCGGGTGCACGTCGCGCACCTCGAAGCCGGCGCGCTCGCGCGTCAGGCCGCCCGGACCAAGTGCCGACACGCGGCGCTTGTGGGTGACCTCGGACAGCGGGTTGTTCTGGTCCATGAACTGCGACAGCTGCGACGAACCGAAGAACTCCTTCACCGCTGCCGCAACCGGCTTGGCGTTGATCAGTTCCTGCGGGGTCAGGCCATCGTTCTCGGCCATCGTCAGGCGCTCGCGCACGGCGCGCTCGACGCGCACCAGGCCGACGCGGAACACGTTCTCGGCCATTTCACCGACCGAACGCACGCGACGGTTGCCGAGGTGGTCGATGTCATCGACCGTGCCGCGACCGTTGCGGATCTCGGTGAGCACCTTGACCACGTCGAGGATGTCGGACATGTCGCCGAACTGCTCGCGCAGGCGGACCGAGTCCTCGTCCTTGCGCTCGGCGAAGTAGCGCGCGTCGTACAGCACCGGCGCGCCGGTGGTTTCCTTGCGGCCGATGCGGCGATTGAACTTCATGCGGCCGACCGACGACAGGTCGTAGCGCTCGAACGTGAAGAACAGGTTGTGGAACAGGTTCTGCGCAGCGTCCTTGGTCGGCGGCTCGCCGGGACGCATCATGCGGTAGATCTCGACCAGCGCTTCGAGCTGGGTCTTGGTGCCGTCGATGCGCAGCGTGTTGGACATGTACGGGCCACGGTCCAGGTCGTTGACCCAGATGGTGCCCACCGCTTCGACGCCGGCCTTGCGCAGGCCTTCCAGCATCTCGTCGGTGATCTCGTCGTTGGCGCTGGCGATCAGCTCGCCGGTGGCGGCATCGATCACGTCATGCGACAGGATGCGGCCGACCAGGTAGCTGTCCGGCACGGCCAGGGCTTCGATGCCCGAGTCGGTGAGCTGCTTGACGTGGCGCGCGGTGATGCGCTTGCCCGCTTCGACGATGACGCGGTCGCCGTCGGCGAGGTCGAAATCGAGCGTTTCGCCGCGCAGGCGGTCGGCGACCAGCGCCAGCTGCACGCCCTCTTCGGGATCGATGTGGAACGTGTTGATCTCGAAGAACTCGTTGAGCATTTCTTCGTTGTTGTAGCCGAGCGCGCGCAGCAGCACGGACACCGGCAGCTTGCGACGGCGGTCGATGCGGGTGAACAGCGCGTCCTTCGGGTCGAACTCGAAGTCGAGCCACGAACCGCGGTACGGGATGATGCGGGCGCTGTACAACAGCTTGCCCGAGCTGTGCGTCTTGCCACGGTCGTGGTCGAAGAACACGCCCGGCGAGCGGTGCAGCTGCGAGACGATGACGCGCTCGGTGCCATTGACGATGAAGGTGCCGTTGTCGGTCATGAGCGGGATCTCGCCCATGTAGACCTCCTGCTCCTTCACGTACTTGATGGCCTTGTTCGACGACTCGCGGTCGTAGATCACCAGGCGCACGGTCACGCGCAGCGGGGCGCCGTAGCTGAGGCCGCGGTTGCGGCACTCGCGCTCGTCGAACACCGGGCTGCCGAGCTTGTAGCCGACATACTCCAGCGCTGCGTAACCGTTGTAGCTGACGATCGGGAACACCGACTTCAGCGCGGCATGGAGGCCGCGGTCGTCGCGGCGGGCCGGATCCACGTCGGCCTGCAGGAACTCGCGGTACGAGTCGACCTGGATGGCGAGCAGGAACGGGACCTCGAGGATCGAACGGCGCTTGCCGAAGTCCTTGCGGATGCGCTTTTTCTCGGTGAACGAATACGTCGTCATGGGGCTACCGCCTTTGGCATCTGCGGGGCGCGCGTCCGCGCCCCAGGGGGAATCGAAGTGAATCGCCAGTTGGAAGTCGCTGGTATTGCCGGCACCAGCACGCCTTCTGCTGCTACTTCCAACTACCGACTCGATGTCGGGGTTTTTTACTTGCTACAACGGCCGAAGGCCGGGGGCTTACGCCCCCAGCCCCGGTGGTCGCCCATCACGCAGGCGACGCAACAACGCTTACTTGACTTCGACCGTGGCGCCGGCCGCTTCCAGATCCTTCTTGATCTTCTCGGCTTCGTCCTTCGAAGCGCTGTCCTTGACCACGCCACCGGCTTCGGTCAGATCCTTCGCTTCCTTCAGGCCAAGGCCGGTGATCGCGCGGACCACCTTGATCACTTCGACCTTCTTGTCGCCAGGCGACTTCAGGGTCACGGTGAACTCGGTCTGCTCTTCGACCGGGGCGGCGGCGGCGGCCGGACCGGCGGCAGCGGCCACCGGGGCGGCGGCGGACACGCCGAACTTCTCTTCCATCGCCTTGACCAGCTCCATCACCTCGATGAGGGTCTTGCTGCTGATCGCTTCGATGATCTGCTCGTTGGAAAGGGACATCTCGATACCTCTGTTATCTAAGTTGGAAAACGTCTGGGGTCAGTTGTCGTGACCGAACGATTGGGTGCCTCAAGCCGCCTTTTGCTGGCCAACCGCGCTCGTGGCGCGGGCAACCTGCGTGGCCGGCTCGGCCAGTACGCGCACCAGCATGGTGGCGGGCTGGACCATGACGCTGAGCAGCATCGACAGTGCCTGGTCGCGGGTCGGCAGTGCAGCCAGGACGTCCACATGGGACCCCGGGTACATCTGTCCGCCCATCGCCACCAGGCGCGGCTTCAGCTTGTCGTTCGCCTTGGCGAACTCCTTGATCAGGCGTCCTGCGGCGCCGGGGTCTTCCTGCGAGAAAGCAAACAGCAGCGGACCGGTCAGCTCGTCCTTGACGACGGCGTAATCGGTATCCTCCACCGCACGCGAGACCAGAGTGTTCTTGGCTACCTTCAAGAACACGCCTTCCACGCGCGCTTTCTTCCGCATGTTGGTCAATTGCTCGACCGTCAGACCCGCGTACTCCGCGGCAACCAGCGAGTGCGCCTTGGAGGCGACCTCGGCCAGTTCGGCAACGACTTCCTTCTTCTGGTTCAGATTGAGAGCCATTGCACTCCTCCGTACATCGAATTCCGCCCTGGCGAATCCTCGCCCGGACGGTACTGGGGCGACGCCAGTCCCTTGGCGCCGGGAACGCCGCAAGCGGCATTCCGGTGGTGGCCGTTTTCCAGCAGATCGTGAAACATTGATTCTGAGGAGGGTCGGCAACCATCTGCGCAGGCCCGTTCCCGCTCACGCGGTTCGAGGATTAAGCGCCCTGCGCGGGCAACGACGGCGATTCCATGCCAGTTCGAGCATCCTTGCCCGTCGTCGTTGCCACGCAGGCCGCGCCTGCGGTCTTTGACGGCTCCGCTTCGGGCCTGAGCCCTTGGCGATGCCCTCAAAACTTGCTGATTACTTGAGCGAGAGCGTCGACGCGTCGACCGCGACGCCCGGGCCCATGGTGGAGCTCACCGAAATCTTCTGCAGGTACTGGCCCTTGGCGGTGGCCGGCTTGGCCTTCACCAGGTCGGCCAGCAGCGCCTGCAGGTTTTCCTTCAGGCGGTCCGACTCGAAGTCGGCCTTGCCGATGGTGCAGTGGATGATGCCGGCCTTGTCGGTGCGGTAACGCACCTGGCCGCCCTTCGCGTTCTTCACGGCTTCGCCCGGGTTCAGGGACACCGTGCCGACCTTGGGGTTGGGCATCAGGCCACGCGGACCGAGCAGCGTGCCGAGCTTGCCGACAACGCGCATCGCATCCGGGGTGGCGATGACGACGTCATAGCTGAGGTCGCCGGCCTGCATCTTCTCGGCCAGGTCGTCCATGCCGACCGCGTCGGCACCGGCAGCCAGGGCCTCGTCGGCCTTGGCGCCCGCCGGGGCGAACACCGCCACGCGCACGCTCTTGCCGGTACCGCCCGGCAGCACGGTGGAACCGCGCACCTGCTGGTCCGACTTGCGCGCGTCCACGCCGAGGCGGACGGCAACGTCCACGGCCTCGACGAACTTGGACTTGCTGTTGTCCTTGACGATCTTCAGGGCTTCATCGATCGGGTAGCTCTTGCCCGGGACGACTGCCGCCTTGGCCGCCTTCTGTCGCTTGGTCTCTGCCATGGTCTCAGCCCTCCACCGACAAGCCCATCGAACGGGCGGAACCCGTGATGGTGCGTACTGCTGCTTCCAGATCGGCCGCCGTCAGGTCGGCTTCCTTCGCCTTGGCGATCTCTTCGATCTGCGCGCGGGTCACCTTGCCCACCTTCTCGGTGTTCGGGCGCTTGGAACCCGTGGTCACGCCAGCCGCCTTCTTGAGCAGCACGGCAGCCGGGGTGCTCTTGGTGATGAAGGTGAACGTGCGGTCCGAGTACGCGGTGATGATCACGGGAGTCGGGAGACCCGGCTCGAGCTTCTGCGTGGCGGCATTGAACGCCTTGCAGAATTCCATGATGTTCAGGCCGCGCTGGCCCAGGGCCGGGCCGACGGGCGGCGACGGATTCGCCTGGCCTGCCTTGACCTGCAGTTTGATGTAACCGACTACTTTCTTTGCCATGTTGCTCTCCGGGTGCGAACGCCGTTCAGGCTCCCCATCGGGCCGGGAATACGCACGCGTCCCGGCATCGCGTTGTCTGGTGCGCGAAAGGCCGCCCATCCGGCGGCCAGTGCGTTTGCCCGCCAGTGGCGGGCAGGAAGCCGCATACTATAGCAGCTCCCGGGGCTTGCGGCACGCGGCCGGCGATCAGGCCTTTTCGACCTGCCCGAACTCGAGCTCGACCGGGGTGGAGCGTCCGAAAATCAGCACCGCCACGCGCAGCCGGCTCTTCTCGTAGTTGACTTCCTCGACCACGCCGTTGAAGTCGTTGAACGGGCCGTCTGTGACGCGGACCATCTGGCCGGCCTCGAACAGCACCTTCGGGCGCGGCTTCTCCACGCCTTCCTGAACGCGGGCGAGGATGGCATCGGCCTCGTCGTCGCGGATCGGCAGCGGATTGGCGGCGGTTCCGCCGATGAAGCCCATGACCTTGGGGGTTTCCTTGACCAGGTGCCAGCTTTCGCTGTCGATGCGCGGGATGCCGCCCTCGTCGTGGGTGGCGATCTGCACGAGCACGTAGCCGGGGAAGAACTTGCGCTCGGAGCGACGCTTCTGGCCGGCGCGCATCTCGATCACTTCCTCGGTCGGCACCATCACGTCGCCGAACTTCTCTTCCATCTCAAGGCGGGCAATGCGGTCACGCAGCGCCTGGGCCACCGACTTCTCGAAGCCGGAATAGGCGTGGACCACGTACCAGCGCTTGATGAGCTCGGTTTCCATATGACTTAGACAGCCTTTATTCAATTGCCAAGCAGCAGGCGGATGACCCACTGGATGACCAGGTCGAACCCGGCGAGCAGCAGGCTGATGATGACCACCACCAGCATGACCACCCACGTCATGCGCATGGCCTCCTGGCGCGTCGGCCAGACCACCTTGCGCAGCTCGAAGCGGGCCTCCGACAGGAACTCCCGCAACTGCAGGCCCTTGGCGCTGGTCAGGAACACCACCAGGCCGGCGGCGACGCCAGCGACGACCGCCAGCACGCGCAGCGGGGTGGGCCACTGCCCGTCAAACCAGTAGAACGCCACCAGCCCGGCAACGACCAGAAGCCCGGCAATGACGTACTTGGCCACATCGCCAGCCGAAGACTGGTTCCGCGAATGATCGACCCTGCTGTTCAAGTCGTTACTGCCCTCGTTGCGGCATGGCACGCCAGGAGGGACTCGAACCCCCAACCTGCGGTTTTGGAGACCGCTGCTCTGCCAATTGAGCTACTGGCGTGTAAATCGTAAAAATCGGACTTCCTTAGACGCCAACGGCGAGCCGTCACCGACTCGCCCCGGCACGTATCACGGCGGCCAAGGCCGCCGGGATACGACTGCTTACTTGATGATCTTGGCCACCACGCCGGCGCCGACCGTACGGCCACCTTCGCGGATCGCGAAGCGCAGGCCGTCGTCCATCGCCACCGGGTTGATCAGCGTGACCACCATCTTCACGTTGTCGCCCGGCATCACCATCTCGACACCTTCCGGCAGCTCGCAGGCGCCAGTGATGTCGGTGGTGCGGAAGTAGAACTGCGGGCGGTAGCCCTTGAAGAACGGCGTGTGGCGGCCGCCCTCGTCCTTCGACAGCACGTACACCTCGGCTTCGAACTCGGTGTGCGGCTTGATCGAACCCGGCTTGCACAGCACCTGGCCGCGCTCCACGTCGTCACGCTTGGTGCCGCGCAGCAGCAGGCCGGCGTTGTCGCCCGCCTGCCCCTGGTCGAGCAGCTTGCGGAACATCTCGACGCCGGTGACGGTCGTCTTGACGGTCGGACGGATGCCGACGATCTCGATTTCCTCGCCCACCTTGATGATGCCGCGCTCGATGCGACCGGTCACCACCGTGCCGCGGCCCGAGATCGAGAACACGTCCTCGACCGGCATCAGGAACGGCTTGTCCACGTCGCGCTCGGGCTCCGGGATCCAGGTGTCCAGCGCCTCGACCAGCTTCACGATCGCCGGCACGCCGATGTCCGACTGGTCGCCTTCCAGCGCCTTCAGCGCCGAACCCTGGATGATCGGGGTGTCATCGCCGGGGAAGTCGTACTTCGACAGCAGCTCGCGCACTTCCATCTCGACGAGCTCCATCAGCTCGGCGTCGTCGACCATGTCGGCCTTGTTCAGGAACACCACGATGTACGGCACGCCCACCTGGCGCGCCAGCAGGATGTGCTCGCGCGTCTGCGGCATCGGGCCGTCGGCGGCCGAGCACACCAGGATCGCGCCGTCCATCTGCGCGGCACCGGTGATCATGTTCTTGACGTAGTCGGCGTGACCCGGGCAATCGACGTGCGCGTAATGGCGGTTCGGCGATTCGTACTCGACGTGCGAGGTCGAGATGGTGATGCCGCGCGCCTTCTCTTCCGGCGCCTTGTCGATCGCGTCGTAGGCGTGGAATTCGCCGCCGAAGCGTTCCGCACCGATCTTCGTCAGCGCCGCCGTCAGCGTCGTCTTGCCGTGGTCGACGTGACCGATCGTGCCCACGTTCACGTGGGGCTTGGTGCGCTCGAACTTACCCTTGGCCATGATTGCGTATCTCGCTGAACTGTTGGATGGAGTGCCGCGCGGTGGCCGCGGCCTTGAACATGGTGCTCACGAATGGAATCGAACCATCGACCTCCTCCTTACCAAGGAGGTGCTCTACCGACTGAGCTACGTGAGCGTAAATTGTGTCCTGGCGCCTGGATTGCAATGGCAGGCCCGCGGTGGAGCGGGAGACGGGAATCGAACCCGCACCATCAGCTTGGAAGGCTGAGGTTCTACCGTTGAACTACTCCCGCGCCGGGAACCGCACTTGGTGGAGGGAGGTGGATTCGAACCACCGAAGGCGTAAGCCAGCAGATTTACAGTCTGCCCCCGTTGGCCGCTTGGGTATCCCTCCGGCAAGTAATGAACCGGTGAAAACAGCCCGCGATTTTGACGCCCCCCAATCCTGCTGTCAACGCCTGCGCGTGTTTTTCCCGAAAGAAGAACACGCCGGCCCGCCGTCCGCGGTCAGACGTTGAAGCGGAAATGCAGCACGTCGCCCTCGCGGACCCGGTATTCCTTGCCTTCCAGGCGCAGGCGGCCGGCTTCGCGCGCCCCGGCTTCGCCCTTGTACTTGATGAAGTCGTCGTAGCCGATGGTCTCGGCGCGGATGAAGCCCTTCTCGAAGTCGGTGTGGATCACCGCGGCGGCCTGCGGGGCGGTCGAGCCACCCTTGACCGTCCAGGCGCGGACTTCCTTGACCCCCGCCGTGAAGTAGGTCTGCAGGCCCAGCAAGGTGTAGGCCGCGCGGATGACACGGTTCAGGCCAGGCTCCTCGAGCCCGAGGTCGGTCAGGAACGCGTCGCGGTCCTCGTCCTCGAGCTGCGACAGCTCCTCCTCGATCGCCGCCGAGACCGGAACCACCTCGGCGCCCTCGCCGGCCGCGCGCGCGCGGACCGCATCCAGGTGGGGGTTGTCGGTGAAGCCGTCCTCGAGCACGTTGGCCACGTACATCACCGGCTTGAGCGTCAGCAGGAACAGGTCGCGGATGGCGACGTGATCGTCCTCGGTCAGCGCCAGTGCGCGCGCCGGCTTGCCGCTGTCGAGCGCCTCGCGCACCCGGGACAGCACTTCCACGCGCACCTTGGCGTCCTTGTCACCGGTCTTCGCCGAGCGCTCGGCGCGCTGCAGGGCCTTTTCGACCGATTCCAGGTCGGCCAGCGCCAGCTCGGTATCGATGGTCTCGATGTCGGCGATCGGGTCGACCTTGTTGTTGACGTGGATCACGTCCGGGTTCTCGAAGCAGCGCACCACGTGGCAGATCGCGTCGACCTCGCGGATATGCGCCAGGAACTTGTTGCCCAGGCCCTCACCGCTGGCCGCGCCAGCCACCAGGCCCGCGATGTCGACGAACTCGACCGCGGTCGGGATGCACTTCTGCGGCTTGACGATCTCCGACAGCGCATTCAGGCGCGGATCCGGCACCGGCACCACGCCGACGTTGGGCTCGATGGTGCAAAACGGAAAATTGGCCGCGGCGATGCCCGCCTTGGTGAGCGCGTTGAACAGGGTCGACTTGCCGACGTTGGGCAGGCCGACGATGCCGCATTTGATGCCCATGGATCCGGGACTCGTGAAACGGGAGGCGGGAGCCACCGGCCGTTGCGGCTGGAGGCTCCCGCATCGCGTCTCGGCAATGCGTGATGTGGCCGGCCGTCAGCCGTCCGCGCCTGCCGGCGCCGCGGTGTGCAGCCGCTTCATCGCCTCGTTGACGTCGCCGGCGACCGCCAGCGGCAGCACGTCGATCGCGTCATCGATGGCGCGTCCGATGAGGATGTCGTCCGCCCCCGTGGCGCGGCCCAGCACCCAGCCGGTCACGCGGTCCTTGTGGCCGGGATGGCCGATGCCAATGCGCAGGCGGTGGAACCGGCCATGCCCGAGCAGGCGCATGGTGTCACGCAGGCCGTTCTGGCCGCCGTGGCCACCATCGAACTTCAGGCGCGCGGTGCCCGGCGGCAGGTCAAGCTCGTCATGGGCAAGCAGCGCCTGCTCCGGCTCGATCTTCCAGAACTGCAGCGCGGCCAGCACCGATTTGCCGCTCAGGTTCATGAAGGTGGCCGGTTTCAGCAGCCACACGTCGCGGCCACCGACCTGCACCCTGGCGGTCTCGCCAAAGAGCTTGCCGTCAACCTTGAAGCGCGCGCCGTCCCGCTCCGCAAGGGCGTCGACAAAGCGGAACCCGGCGTTGTGCCGGTCCCGCGCGTGGTCGGGGCCGGGATTACCCAGCCCGACAATGAGTCGAAGCCCGTCCATCGCGGCGCTGCCCACCGGCGCATCCGCTGGGGATGCACCGGTGGAACGCGGTCAGCCTTCCTTGCCCGGCTGTTCCTGCTTGGCGGCAGGCACTTCGGCGCCGGCCTCGACGTCGGCTTCCACTTCCTCGCGGACATGGCGCGCGACGGCCACGGCCGGGTTGTGGCCTTCGTCGATCTTCTGCGCGGGCGTGACGCCCTCGGGGAACACGACGTCCGACAGGTGCACGGTGTCGCCGACCTGCATGTTGGCCAAGTCGACCTCGATGAACTCCGGCAGCTTGCCCGGCAGGCAGCTGACTTCGATCTCGTTGAGCTCCTGGGTGAGCACGACGCCCGCGGTCTTGCCGGCCACCGAGGTGTCGGCGTTGACCAGGTGCAGCGGAACGTTGAAGCGGATCGCCTCGTTCTCGTTCACGCGCTGGAAGTCGATGTGCATGATCTGCTGCTTGAACGGGTGGCGCTGCATGTCACGCAGCAGCACGCGCTCGATCTTGCCGTCGACGTCGAGGTCGAGGATCGACGAGTAGAACCACTCGTGCTGGCTGGCAACCCAGGTCTTTTCCTGCTCGAGCTGGATGCTCATGGGAGCGGCGTCGCCACCGTAGATGATGGCCGGCAGGCTGCCCGCGCGACGCAGGCGGCGGCTCGCACCCTTCCCCTCGTCCTTGCGGCCGACTGCCGAAATCTTGTGCTGTGTCATTGGATGTACTCGTTTGCTTGGTTGGCCCGCCTCGCGGCGGAAATGTTGACTCCCCCGCGACCAGGGGAGCCGGTTGGAACACGACCGGGACCGGGGCGGCAGCGCCGCCTCAGTCCACGTAGAGGGAACTCACCGACTCGCCGAAGGCGATGCGGCGGATGGTTTCTGCCAGCAGCTCGGCCACGCTGAGCTGGCGGATGCGGCCGCAGGCGCGGGCGGCATCGGAAAGCGGAATGGTATCAGTGACCACCAGCTCGTCGAGCTGGGAGCGGTTCAGGTTGTCGATCGCCGCGCCCGAGAGCACCGGATGCGTGCAGTAGGCGACCACCTTGGTGGCGCCCTGCGCCTTCAGCGCAGCGGCGGCGGCGCACAGCGTGCCCGCGGTGTCGACGATGTCGTCCACCAGCACGCAGGTCTTGCCCTGCACGTCGCCGATGATGTTCATCACCGTGGCGACGTTGGCCTTCGGGCGGCGCTTGTCGATGATCGCGAGATCCGCGTCATCCAGGCGCTTGGCCAGCGCGCGGGCGCGCACCACGCCGCCGACATCGGGGCTGACCACGACCATGTTGTCGGTGCCGTGCGCGCGCCAGATATCGGCCAGCAGCAGCGGCGAGGCGTAGACGTTGTCGACCGGGATGTCGAAGAAGCCCTGGATCTGGTCGGCGTGCAGGTCGATCGTGAGCAGTCCGTCGGCACCGGCCACGGTGAACATCTTGGCGGCGAGCTTGGCGGTGATCGGCACCCGCGACGAGCGCATGCGGCGGTCCTGGCGGGCGTAGCCGAAATACGGCACCACGGCGGTGATGCTGGCGGTGGAGGCGCGCTTGAGCGCGTCGATCAGCGCCATCAGCTCCATGAAATGCTCGGCGGTCGGGGCGCAGGTGGACTGCACCACGAACACGTCCTGGCGGCGCACGTTTTCCTCGATCTCGACCTGCACTTCGCCATCGGAGAAGGTCGACACCAGCGCCTTGCCGGGGCGCACGCCGAGCTCGCGACACACGGCCTGGGCGAGCGGGCGGTTGGCATTGCCGGAGAAGATCAGCAGGTTGCCATCTTCCTTTTTCACGGGACGTCTCCGCTGCACGCAGGTTTCGAGTGGGAAATGGCAGGGGCGGTAGGATTCGAACCTACGAATGCCAGGATCAAAACCTGGTGCCTTGGGCCTCTTGGCGACGCCCCTGCAGAGGCCACGCCGCAAGTGCATCCAGCAGCGGCGACCGCGCGGCACCGGGCACCACCCAGGCCACGAGGCCTGGCGGCAATCCGGCGAGCGCAGCCTCGGCGAGCGCGCGGTCTGCGAACTCGACGAAACAGCCGCTACCCGTCCCGGTAAGCCGTGGCGTGCCGACGCGCGAAAGTACCTGGAATACAGCCTCCACGGCCGGTTCGAGGCGACGCAGCACCGGCTCGAACGCATTGCCGAGCGGAACACTTGAAGCGAAGTCCGCTATTGTCGCGGCGGCGGCATCCCTCGTCAATTCAGGGGCCTGGAACAGCGCGGCGGTCCCCGCGTGCACGCCGGGGTCGACCAGCAGGTACCAGGCCGGCGGCAGCGCCACCGGCGCCAGGCGCTCGCCGACGCCTTCGGCCCAGGCGTTCTCGCCATGCACGAACACCGGAACGTCGGCGCCGAGGCCGACTCCGAGCGCTGCCAGCGCGTCCCGACCCAGGTGAAGCCCCCAGAGCGCGTCCAGGGCCACCAGCACGGTCGCCGCGTCGGATGACCCGCCGCCGAAGCCTCCGCCGGCGGGAATGCGTTTTTCGACGCGGATATCGGCACCAAGTGCACATTTGGATGCTTTTTGCAGAACTTCCGCCGCGCGTAGGCTCAGGTCCGCGGATTCCGGGACGGCCGCAAGATCCGTCCCGCAGCGCACGATCCGGCCGTCGGCGCGCGGCCGCAGATGCACGGTGTCGCCCCAGTCCAGCAGCCGGAACACGGTCTGCAGGCTGTGGTAGCCGTCGGCGCGGCGGCCGGTGATGCGCAGGAACAGGTTGAGCTTGGCCGGTGCCGGCCAGGCCGACCAGTCCCCGACGACCGTCATGGCGACATCCCGCCCCACTGGTCGACAACCAGGCGCACGTCGGCTCCGCCGCGGCGCGCTTCGATGCGCCGCGGCAGCGGCGGCGTGGCCGCATCGCCCGCGTGCCAGGCGCGGAAATCGATGACCCAGCCGTCCTGCTCCAGCCGCGCCGGCAGCAGGTCGCCGCCGAACGCGAGCGTCGCGGGCCCGTGGCGACCCTCATCGGCGCGCGCCCCCCGCAGCCAGGCGCCCAGGGCGGCCATCGGCACTTCCAGCCCGGTGGCCTCGTACAGCAGCGCGCCGCCGTCCGGCCCTTCACGGGTCCCTCCTTCAAGCCCTTCCAGGCGCGCGCCGGCATCATCCGCGGAGAGCCGCCAGCCCTGTCGGGTCACGGGCGCGGACAGCTCGACGCGATAGAGGGCGCCATCCTGGCGCCAGTCGATGCGGCCACTGCCGCCCTTGCCGTCACGGGTGATGGCCGCGCGCCCCGTCAGGGTCCACGCCGGCAGCGCGGCCAGCTGCGCCTCGCGCGCCACCTGGCCATCCATGGCCGCCGCCACGGCCGCAGGCGCCAGCACGGGCAACGGCGCGGATGCAGGCCCGCGGGTCGCGCACGCGGCCAGCACGGCCGCGGCGGCAAGCGCCAGCAGGACCCTCGCCGGCCTCATGACGCGGTCTTTTCCAGCGCGCGCTTGAGGGCGCGGTTGTCCGGATCGATCGCGCGCGCTTCCTCGAGGTAACGACGCGCCTCCTCATGGCGGCCCAGCACCCAGAGCACTTCGCCCAGGTGCGCGGCGATCTCCGCGTCCTTCTCGAGTACATAGGCGCGGCGCAGCTCGACCAGCGCTTCCTCGTTGCGGCCCAGGCGGTAGAGCACCCAACCGTAGCTGTCGATGATCGCGGCGTTGCCCGGCTCGGCGACGCGCGCGCGCTCGATCAGCTCGAGCGCCTCGTCATAGCGGGTGGTGCGGTCGGCGAGCGTGTAGCCCAAGGCGTTCAGCGCGGCCGTGCTGTCCGGATCGGCCACCAGGATGCGGCGCAGGTCGGCCTCGGCGCGGGCGATATCGTCGCGCCGCTCCCACATCAGGGCGCGCGCGTAGAGCAGCGCGGGGTCATCGACGAACGCGGCCAGCCCACGCGCGTACGCATCGAGCTCGGCGTCGCCACCACCATCCTCGCGGCGCAGCTCCGCCTCCATCACGTAGGCGTCGCGGCGGTATTCGCCGTCGGCGTCGCCATCCTGCTGCAGGCGCGAGAGCTCCGCGTAGGCCTCGTCGTCCTTGTCGAGGTCGTGCAGCACCTTGGGAATGCGCAGCCGCGCCAGCCAGCGCTGCTCGCCGCCCGGCACGCTGCGGTACCAGTCGAGCGCCTCGGTCGGCAGCTCGAGGTACTCGGCGAGCTGGCCGAGCAGCAGGCGACGCGGTGGATTGGGTGCCTCGGCATCGGTCTTGAGGACGTCGTACAGCCGCCCCAACCCCTCCTTGTCCTCGGCCTGCGCCAGCAGGGACGCGCGCAGCGCCAGCCAGCGGAGTTCCGGAGGGCCGTCTTCCAGCAGCGCCGCGCCGGCTGCCGGGGCGCCGACCTCGGCGTAGGCCAGGGCGATGTTCTCGCGCATGCGCGGATGCGCTGTGACCCCGGGCTGTGCCGCGAGCTCGTCCAGCACTGCCTTCGCCTCCTCGCTGCGGCCGGTCTGGTGGAGGTGGCGGCTGCGGACCAGGGCGGTGAGCGGGTCGTCGGGGAACGCCACGCGGGCGACGCCGTCGATGCGTTCGAACAAGGCCTGGTCGCCCAGCCCCAGCGCAAGCTCGCCGGCGCTGGCGAGCGCCAGCGATTCGCGCGGGATCGCGTCGCGATCGAACAGCTGGCCGAGCACCTTGGCCGACAGCGCCTGGTCACTGCTGCCGGTGCCGAGCACCGACATCGCGGTGAGCAGGCCTTCGCGGCCGTCTTCGCGCAGCAGCGACTCGAGCTCGCTCCGGGCGGCGCGGCCCTTGCCGGTGCGCAACGCCAGCGTGGCGGCCGCGCCCTTCATGCCCACCGACTCCGGGGCGCGCTGGCGCCACAGGCCGAGGGCCTCGCCGAGCGCGGCGTCGTCGCGCCCCATCAACGCATAGCGGGTGGCGCGGGCCGCGAGTTCGGCGTCTTCGGGCAGCGCACGCGCCGCCTCCAGGTACCACGCCGTGCCTTCGTCCAGGCGACCGGCCGAAACCGCGAATTCCGCGGCAATCACCGCCTCGAGCGGGTCGCGGGCGACGCGGTCCCGCGCCTGGGCGGCCATGGCGCAAAAGAGCAGCAGGACGGCGGCCAGCGCCGCGCGGGGGCGCCGCGAACGACCGCGCGGGAGGTGGCGAACGCCGGTCGCGGACGCGGAGGCTGCCGGCGACGTAAAATAGCGACCTGTCATGCCAGCAGCTTATCGCAAGCACCTGAACCGATGAGGCTGATCGCCATCGGTCTCAACCACCAGACCGCGCCGCTCCAGCTGCGTGAACGGGTGGCCTTTGCCGGCGATCGGCTGGAGGCCGCGCTGGCCGAACTGCGCGCGCTGCCCGACGTCAAGGAGGTGGCGCTGCTTTCCACCTGCAACCGCACCGAGCTGTATGCCGTTGCCGATGACGAAGGCCGCGCGCTGGTGAACTGGCTCGCCACCCACCCCGACGACGCCTCGGGCGATGCCGCCGGGCTGCACGCCTACCTGTACCACCATGCGGGCGACGCCGCGGCGCGCCACCTGTTCCGCGTCGCCACCGGCCTGGACTCGATGGTGCTCGGCGAGCCGCAGATCCTCGGCCAGGTGAAGCAGGCCTGGTCCAGCGCGCGCAGCGCGGGCACGCTCGGAGGCCACCTCGACCGGCTGTTCCAGCACGCCTTCGTCACCGCCAAGCGCGCGCGCACCGAAACCCGCATCGGCAACAGCCCGGTGTCGATGGCATCGATGGCGGTGCGCCTGGCCCAGGAGAGCTTTGCCCGGCCGGAAGACTCCGTGGTGCTGCTGGTCGGCGCCGGCGAGACCATCGAACTGGCCGCGCGCCACCTGGCGCAGGCCAAGGTCAAGCGCCTGCTGGTCGCCAACCGCACCTTCCGCCACGCCGAGGAGCTGGCCGCGCGCCACGGCGGCGTGGCGCTGCCGCTGGACGAACTCGACCGCCACCTGTTCCTCGCCGACATCGTGTTCTCCGCCACCGCCAGCCGCACCCCGGTGATCCGCCGCGACCATGTCGCCGCGGCCCTTGCGGCGCGCAGGAACCGGCCCATGCTGCTGGTCGACCTGGCCGTGCCGCGCGACATCGAACCCGCCGTCGCCGAGCTGCGCGACACCTACCTGTACACCGTGGACGACCTGGAACGCGCGGTCGAGGACAACCGGCGCAGCCGCCGCGAGGCCGCGGACGCGGCGGAATCGATCATCGACCTGCAGGTTTCGCGCTACGCCGAACTGCTGGCCACCAACGCGCGCAGCGCGCCGCTGCGCCGCCTGCGCGCGCATGGCGAAGCGGCGCGGAGCGAAGCGCTGGCCAGGGCGCGGCAGCAGCTCGCGGCCGGCCAGTCGCCGGAGGCCGCACTGGAGCATCTTGCCCACGCGCTGACCAACCGCCTGCTGCACGCGCCCACCGCCGCCCTGCGCGAAGCGGCCGCCAGCGGCGACGACATCCTGTTGCGCGCGGTGGAACGCATGCTCCCCGCCGACCCCGCGACCGCCGACGCACCACGCCAGCGGGCCGATGCCGGCGTGCACGACGACGACGATGCTCCCCTCCCTGCGCCGTAAGCTCGAGGCGCTGGCCGAGCGCCGCGACGAACTCGAACGCCTGCTCTCCGATCCCGCTGCCGCGGCCGACCAGGCGCGGTACCGCGCGTGGTCACGCGAATTCGCGAGCCTGGCGCCGCTGTCCAGTGCGCTCGCCGACGAGGCCCGCGCCCGCGCCGACCTCGCCGCGGCGCAGGCGCTGCGCGACGACCCCGAGCTGCGCGAGATGGCCGACGAGGAGGTGACGTCCGCAAGCGCGCGCCTCGCCGAACTCGACGCCGCGCTGATGGCGCTGCTGGTGCCGCGCGATGCGCGCGACGACGGCGGCATCTACCTCGAAGTCCGCGCCGGCACCGGCGGCGACGAGGCGGCGATCTTCGCCGGCGACCTGTTCCGTCTGTACAGCCGCTACGCCGAGCGCCAGGGCTGGCGGGTCGAGGTCGAGTCCGCCAACGCCGGCGAGCACGGCGGCTTCCGCGAAGTGGTGGCGCGCATCGAGGGCGCCGGCGCCTACGCACGCCTGAAGTTCGAGTCCGGCACCCACCGCGTGCAGCGCGTGCCGGAGACCGAATCGCAGGGCCGCATCCACACCTCGGCGGCGACGGTCGCGATCATCCCGGTGGAGGACGAAAGCGAGCCGATCGAGATCAATCCCGCCGACCTGCGGGTCGACACCTTCCGTTCTTCGGGTGCGGGCGGCCAGCACGTCAACAAGACCGACTCCGCGATCCGCATCACCCACCTGCCCTCCGGCGTGGTGGTGGAATCGCAGACCGAGCGCTCGCAGCACGCCAACCGCGACAAGGCCATGAAGCGCCTGAAGGCGATGCTGGCCGAGGCCGAAGCCGCGCGCCGCGCCGCCGCCACCGCGCAGTCGCGCAAGCTGCAGGTGGGCAGCGGCGACCGCAGCCAGCGCATCCGCACCTACAACTTCCCGCAGGGCCGGATCACCGACCACCGGGTCGACGGCCTGACGCTGTACGACCTGCCGGCCGTGATGGAAGGCGCGCTCGACCCGCTGGTCGATCGCCTGCTGCAGGAACACCAGGCCGACGAACTGGCACGCCTGACGGAGCAGTCGACGTGATCCGCGGAGCGGGTGCGTGAGCGCCCCCGCGGATGCGCGCAGCGAAGCGCGCCGCGCGACGGTCCTGGCGCCGGGCAACCTGATCGCCTGGATCCTGCTGTCGGATGCCGAGCTTGATGCCGGTGACGGCGTCGCCGGCGAAGCCGCTGCGCAGCGTGCACTCGCGCTGGCGCCCGGACACCCCGAAGCGCTCGCGCGCCTGGGCCGCGCCCAATGGTTGCTCGGCCACCGCCGCGACGCCGCGGACAGCCTCGGGCAGGCTGCGCGCGCTGCGCCGGGGCATCCCGGCATCGCGCTCTGGCACGGACATGCGCTGGAGGACGTGGGCGAAGCGGAAGCCGCGGCCGACGCGTATGCACGCGCGCATGCGCTGGCACCCGACGCGGCGCAGATCGCGGCCCACCTGCTGGCCTGGCGCCGGCGCCTGTGCGACTGGCGCGGATTGGACGCCCTGTCGGCGCAGGTGCGTTCGGCGGTGGCGCGCGGCGAAGCGGCGGTGGAGCCGTTCGCCTTCCTCAGCGAAGACGGTGATGCGCTCGAGCAGTTGCGCTGCGCGCGGCTGAGCGCGGCGCAGGTGGCGCGCAGCGTGCGTCCGCTGCCGCCGCGCGCGATCGCCGGCGACGGCCCGCTGCGGATCGGCTTCCTGTCCAACGGTTTCGGTGCGCATCCCACCGGCCTGCTGACCGTGGCGTTCCTGGAGGCGCTGCGCGCGGAGGCGGCCGTCGAGGCGCATCTGTTCGCGCTCAACGCCGACGACGGCAGCGCGGTGCGCCAGCGACTCCAGGCCGCGACCACCCTGCATGACGTCTCCGCCCTGCCCCATGCGGAGGTGGCGGCGCGCATCCGGGCGGCCGGCATCGACGTGCTCCACGACCTGCGCGGCTGGGGAGGTGGCGGCACGCCGGCCGTGCTGGCGATGCGCCCGGCGCCGCTGCAGGTCAACTGGCTCGCCTATCCAGGCACCTCCGGCGCGCCGTGGATCGACTACGTGCTCGCCGATGGCTTCGTGCTGCCACCAGCGCTCGAGACGGGCTTTTCCGAAGCGGTGGCACGCCTGCCGCGCTGCTTCCAGCCCTCCGACACCCGGCGCGCCCCCGCCCCGCCGCCGTCGCGCGGGGAGTGCGGCCTGCCGGCGGAAGGCGTGGTGTTCTGCTCCTTCAACAACAGCTACAAGCTGAATCCGGCCAGCTTCGCGCGCGCCATGGCAGTGCTGGGCGACGTCCCGGGCAGCGTGCTGTGGCTGCTGTCCGGACCCGGGAATGGCGACGCGCGCCTGCGCGCCGCCGCCCAGGCGGCCGGCATCGATCCGGCGCGGCTGGTGTTCATGGCCAAGCAGCCGCACGCCATCTACCTCGCGCGGCTGCAGCTCGCCGACCTGTTCCTCGACAGCAACCCGTACAACGCCCACACCACCGCTTCCGACGCGCTGTGGGCCGGTTGCCCGGTGCTCACCCGGCCGGGGCGCACTTTTGCCGCACGGGTGGCCGGCAGCCTCAACCACCACATCGGGCTTGGCGAACTCAACGTCGCCGACGACCCGGGCTTCGTCGCGCTGGCCACCGCGCTCGGCAACGATCGCGCGCGCCTGCAGGCGGTCCGCACACGCCTGCGCGCCCTGCGACAGGAATCGGGGCTGTTCGACATGCCGGCGTTCGCGCGCGACTTCGCCGCGATGGCCCTGGCCATGGCGGACCGCCAGCGGAGCGGACTGCCTCCGGCCGCGCTCCAGGCGCGGTAGGCTCGACGGATGACCCAGTCCGACACCGCCGTCCAGCTGCACCTGTGCGTCCTCACCGTGTCCGATTCGCGGACGGCTGCCGAGGACAGCTCGGGCGATTACCTCGTCGCCGCGCTCGAGAAAGCCGGGCACCGCCTGGCAGGCCGCGGCCTGCTGCCCGATGACCGCTACCGCCTGCGTGCGCTGGTCTCGCAGTGGATCGCGGACCCCGCGATCGACGGCATCCTGGTCACCGGCGGTACCGGCTTCACCGGACGCGACTCCACCCCCGAGGCGCTGCTGCCGCTGCTCGACAAGGAGATGGCGGGTTTCGGCGAACTGTTCCGCGCGATCAGCTTCGAGGAAATCGGCACGTCGTCGCTGCAGTCGCGGGCGTTCGCCGGCCTGGCAAACGGCACGTTCCTGTTCTGCGTGCCCGGATCGACCTCGGCCTGCCGCACGGCGTGGGAACGGATCATCCGCGCGCAGCTGGATTCACGCACCCGTCCCTGCAACCTCGCCACGCTGCGGCCGCGCCTGAAGGAATGACCGGCGCGATCGCCCAACCATTTCGGAACGGGAGCGGCACGTGAAGGAACTCAAGCGCAAGCAGTACGCATCGCTGCTGGAGCCGCTGCAGCACGAGCTGGTGGCCATGGCACGCTGGGCGCGATGTGCCGGGCAGCGCATCGCCATTGTCATGGAAGGCCGCGACACCGCCGGCAAGGGCGGCGCCATCAAGGCCATCACCGAGCACCTGGACACCCGTCAGTACCGTGTCGTCGCGCTGCCCAAGCCGAGTGAGCGCGAACAGGGCGAGTGGTATTTCCAGCGCTATGTGCGCCACCTGCCCACCACCGGCGAGATCGTGCTGTTCGACCGCAGCTGGTACAACCGCGCCGGCGTCGAAAAAGTGATGGGCTTTGCCACGGACGACCAGGTCGCCGCCTTCCTGCGCCAGGCGCCGGCGTTCGAGAAGCTGCTCACCGACGACGGCATCCTGCTCTTCAAGTACTGGCTGTGCTGCGACCAGGAACAGCAGGAAGAACGCTTCGCGGAGCGGCTCGCGGATCCGCTGAAGTCGTGGAAGCTGTCGCCGATCGACGTCGAGGCGCGCACCCGCTACGCCGATTACACCCGGGCCCGCGAAGCGATGCTCGAGGCCACGCATACCGGGAACGCGCCCTGGACCCTGGTCGACTTCGACGACCAGAAGCGCGGCCGGCTGACGCTCATCCGCCACCTGCTTGACCGCCTGCCCGACGTGCACGTGCCGCGCCGCGCGCCGGAGTTTCCGCCGCTCGATGGCAAGCCGAAGAAGGAACGCTTCGGCAAGCTCAAGCCGATCCCGGCCTGGGAAGGCTGAGGCCGCCGCGCGTCAGACCGCGGGTGCGCCCGGTTCGCCGGCCGCGGTGATCGCGGCCTCAATCTCGCTGGCGGTCACCGGGCCGAGGAACTTCCGGGCCACGCGGCCGTCGGGCGCGATCAGGTAGGTCAGCGGCAGCCCGCGCGGGGTGGCGAAGTCCTTCGGCGGGTCGTAGACGTCCAGGATCGCGACCGGATAGACCACCGGATGCTTGTCCAGGAACGCGCGCATGTCGTCGACCGCGATGTCCTCGTAGGCCAGCCCGACCACTTCGATGTGCTCGCGCATCGCGTCCAGCGCCGACAGCTCGGGCATTTCCTTGATGCAGGGCGCGCACCAGGTGGCCCAGAAATTGACCACCACCCAGCGGCCACGATGATCGGCAAGCCGGTAGGGCACGCCGTCGATCGTGGTCACCTCGAGCACCGGGACCTCGGCATCCGCGGACGCGGCGGCGCCCGCCTCGTCCGCGGCCATTGGCGGTGCCGGTGCCGGCGCATCGCCTGCAGGCGCAGCGGGCTGCGCCGGGGTGTCGCCTGTGGTCGCCGGCGCATCGCCGCCGTCGGGCCGGCAGCCGGAAAGCGCCAGCAGCGCGGTCAATGCAAGGCAGGGGATGTACAGCGGGCGCACACGCATGGGCTCAGGTCCTGGAGGGATCGTGGATGTCGCCGATGCGGCGGCGCAGCAGGTCGCGCAGCGGCAGGCGAAGTTCGTCCAGCGCGGCGATCGCGGCCGCGCCGAGGGCGTCGTCGCGGCACGGCAGCACCGCCTCGGCGACCGGGATGCGCAGCTGTCCGGCTTCGTAGAGTTCGGCGAGCGACAGCCCGTCGAGGTCGCGCGCCAGCAGCCATTCGCCGGTCTCGGCGCGGCGCACCACGTCGATGCCCTGCAGCTGGCCGAGGATCTCCTGCACCAGCTCGTCGGTCAGCATCGGTTCGCATGCCAGGATGTCGTCGCTGTGCAGGCCACGGCCTTCGCGACGCGCCTCGGCGAAGCGGCCGAGCAGGCGCAGGATCCCGTACAGCTCGTAGCCCTGCGGCAGGCGCATGTGCGCGGGCTGGTAGCGGAACGCCGAGATCGACGCGGCGAACGACGCGCCCAGCAGTATCGAGATCCAGCCGAAGTACAGCCACAGCAGGAAGATCGGCACGAACGCCAGCGGCCCGTAGATGTTCTGGTAGGCGTTGAAACTTCCCAGGTACAGGCCGAGCAGGCGCTTGCCGATTTCCAGCAGTACCACCGCCAGCACGGCGCCGGCGAACGCGTGCCGCCACTGCACGGTGCGGTGTGGCACCACGCGGTAGATGGTGGCGAACGCGAGCAGCTCGATCAGCGTCGGGGCCAGGCCCAGCATCAGGTGCTGCAGCCACTGCCCGGCGTTGCTGCGGAACACATCCAGTGCAAAGAACCTCGCCGACACCGACAGGCTGGCCGCGGCGACCAGCGTGCCGAGGGTCAGCACCGTCCAGTACACCAGGAACCGCCCGAACCGCGGCCGTGCGGTGTGCACGCGCCAGATGCGGTTGAAGGCGCCCTCGATGCCGAACAGCGTCACCAGCACCGACACCACCAGTGCCACCACGCCGACCGCGGTCAGCTGCCCGGTGTTTTCCGAGAACGAACGCAGGTAGCCCTCGATGGCCTGTGCCGAACTGGGCACGAAGTTGGAAAAGATGTAGGTGCTCAGCTGTGCGCTCCACTGCTCGAACACCGGGAACGCGGACAGCACGCCGAACACCACCATCGACAGCGGCACCAGCGCGAAGGTGGTGGTGAACGACAGCGCACCGGCCGCTTCGAACAGGCGGTCATCAAGGAAGCGTCGCCACAGGAAGCGGGCGAACGAAGTCGCGCGCGCGCGGTCGCGGATGCGCTCCTTCCAGCGGTACAGGGAATCCAGCGGCTCCATCGTGGCGAGGTTAACCGATCACGAACCCGCGCCGCGGCACGGGGCCTGGCGCATGCGGCTATGCTTTGCCGCCCGGAGGAAACCGCATGCCCGATATCCTGGTCCTGTATTACAGCCGCGGCGGTTCGGTCGCCGCGCTCGCGCGCCACGTCGCGCGCGGCGTGGGCGAAGTGGACGGCATGGCGGCGCGGCTGCGCACGGTGCCGCCGGTGGCCGCGGTGACGCAGGCGGCCGCGCCGCCCGTGCCCGATGAAGGCGCGCCCTACGTGGAACGCGCGGACCTCGACGAATGCACCGGCCTGCTGCTGGGCAGCCCGACGCGCTTCGGCAACATGGCCGCGCCGCTCAAGCACTTCCTCGACGGCCTCGGCAGCGAATGGGCGAGCGGCACGCTGGTCGGCAAGCCGGCGGGCGTGTTCACCTCCACCGCCACCCTGCACGGAGGCCAGGAGTCGACGCTGCTGACCATGATGGTGCCGCTGTTGCACCACGGCTGCGTGCTGGCCGGCATCCCCTTCACCGAGCCGGGCCTGTCCGCCACGCGCAGTGGCGGCACGCCCTACGGCGCCAGCCACGTCGCCGGCGGCGACAATGACCCGCTCCCCACCGACGAGGAGGCGCGGCTGGCCCGCGCGCTCGGGCGCCGCATCGCGATGCTCGCCGCGAGGCTGGGTTGATGACGGCACCCCGTTCGAGGTGGGCACTCGCCGCGCTGCTCGCGGTGCTCGCGCTGCTGTTCGCGGCGTGGTTCCGCGACGACCCGCGCTACCTGCAGGCGCTCGCGGTGTTCGCGCTGCCGCCGCTGCTGCTGATGGCCGGGGTGCTGCTCGGCAGCCGGGTCGCGGCATTCTGGTCCGGCGTGTTCGGCCTCGGCTGGTTCTGCCACGGCGTGATGGTCGGCTGGGAGCGCGCGGCAGGCCGCGGCTACGCCCTGGCGGAAGTCGCGTTGGCGCTGGCGATCATCGTGGCCGCGAGCTGGCCGGGCCTGAGCGCGCGCTTCGGCCGTCGCGGCCAGGGCGGCGCGACCGACTAGAATGCGCACCCGGCCGGCGACACGCCCGCCACCGCGCACGGCATTCGAGGAACACGCGATGGATGAACTCCTGGTCGTCACAACCGGCGGCACGATCGACAAGGTCTATTTCGACGACAAGTCGGATTTCCAGGTCGGCGAACCGCAGATCGGCCGGATCCTCGAGGAGCTCGGGGTGGCGTTCCGCTTCCGCGTGATCCCGATCATCCGCAAGGACTCGCTGCACATCGACCAGGCCGACCGCGAACTGGTGCGCGCCACCATCGCCGCGCAGCCTGCGCGCCACGTGCTGATCACCCACGGCACCGACACCATGGTGGAGACCGCGCAGGCGCTGGCGTCGCTCACCGATCGCACGATCGTGCTGACCGGCGCGCTGAACCCGGCGCGCTTCCGCGGCTCGGACGCCGAGTTCAACATCGGCACCGCGGTCGGTGCGGTGCAGTCGCTCGCGCCAGGGGTCTACATCGCCATGAACGGGCGCATCTGGGATCCGCTCAAGGTGCGCAAGAACGTCGCCGCGAACCGCTTCGAAGCGACCTGAGCCCCGCGCACGCGCGGCACGCGGGCGCGGAGCGCGCAGTCAGGGCGGGCTGAAGCGCGACCGCCCCGGGCCACCCGGCGGCACCGGATCCGGCAGCGCCGGGTGCGGGCGGTTGCGTGGCACCTGTCCGGGCGATGCCGGTGGTGGCACCCGCAGCCGGGTCCTGTTCGACTTGGCCAGTTCGCCCATGAACGCCAGCCCCAGGCGCGCGATGATCGTGGCGTGCTGCGCGTTGCCGCCCATGTTGGCCAGCGTGTCGCCGGGCGTGTGCAGGCGCGGGAAGAACGGGCCTTCGTCGTACATCGCCGCGGGGAACCCGGACTGGGTCCACGAGGCGTGGTCGGAGCAGGCATACCCGCAGGACGAATCGCTGCGCGTATAGCCCTGCGGCGCCATGTACTCGTCGAACAGGTCGCGCAGGAACTGCACCAGCGCCGGGTTGGAATTGTCGGTCATCACCCGGATGTCGCTGCCGCCGCCCGGCGCGCGGTAGTTGGTCATGTCCATCTGCAGCACGCCGACCACGGTGCGGCCCTCGAGAGCGAACGACTGCGCGATCGCGCGCGAGCCGCGCAGGCCCACTTCCTCGGCGGCGTAGGCCATCAGCTTCACCGTGCGCCGGGGCCGGTACCCGTCGGCCATCGCCACGCGCAGCACCTCGGTCAGCGTGGCGATGCCGGATGCGTCGTCGTCGGCACCCGGCGCGACCATGGCGTTGCCGCTGCCGGTGCTGGAGATCGAATCGAGATGGCCTCCGAGCACCACGATCTCGTCGGCCAGGTCGCTGCCCTGGATGGTCAGGATCACCGACGGCTGGCCACCGCAGTTGTTGCAGGCGGTGAACAGCTCGGCGCTGACATCGCTGCGGCCGGCGGCGAGCGACAGCCAGTGGTCGCGGATCCACAGCGCGGACGCCTGCCCGTGGGTGCTGGCGAAATACCGGTTCGGCCAGGCCGTGGACAGGTGGGTGATGGTGGCGGCGAGGTTGGCCGCGGACACCTGCGGCAGCCAGCGCCCGACCACCGCCTGGTTGCTGATGGTGTACGCCGGCGGCGCGGCGGCGCGCATGCCGTCCAGTGGTGCGCGATTCGCGACGAAGGCCTCGGCCTCGGCGCGGGTCGCGAACGCGAAGTAGCCTCCGCAGCGGCGCTCGACCTCGTGCACGTGGCGGGCCAGGTCCTGGATCTGGTGCTCGCGCAGCTCGGCCAGCACCAGCGCATTGCCCAGGGCATCGCGGCGCGACGCGAGCCGGCCGCTGAAGTCGCGCAACGCGGCCTCGAACGTGGCGCGTTCGGCGACCACGTGCACCGGCGCCATCGGGTCGACCGTGGTCGCGCCATGGCCGTGCGCCGCCGCGGCGCCGCTCGCAAGCAGCATCGTGGCAGCCACCAGGCCGCTGGTCAGCGCGCGCTTCAAAGCCGCGTCCCCGGGCGCACGGTCCGCGTGACGCTGGACGTGGCGCCGCGATCGTCGGTCACCGTCAGGGTGACCTGGTAGAACACCTTGGCCGCGTAGGTCCGGGTCGGGTTGGCTGCCGTGGAAGTGGTGCCGTCGCCGAAGTCCCAATGCCAGGCCACGATGCTGCCGTCCGCATCGCTGGACCGGTCGTCGAACCGGATGTTCAGGCCGCCGTTCCGCTGGAAGGCGAACTGCGCGACCGGGTCGGCATTGGGCGTGCCGGCAGCGTCGAGTCCATCGACGAAGGCCGCGCCGCTGCCGGCCGGATCCAGCCAGTCGCTGAGCCGCGTTGCCGCTGTGCCGCCGCCACTCCACGAGGTGAAGATCCGTCCGTAATAGTCGCTGTGGCTGGCGCCGGTGGTGCTGCAGCTGGCGAGTCCACCGTGCAGCTGGCCGACAACGCGCTTCTCGGGGCTGTACAACGGCGATCCCGACGAGCCGCCCTCCGTGGTGCCGATGCCGCCCGGCTCCCAGAACACCTGGTAGTGACTGCTGCCGCTGCCGAAGTAGCCGCTGATGACCAGCGGATCGAGCGAATGCGTGATGCGCTTTTCCGCCACGCGCGGGTGATGGATGCCGGTGGCGTTGGCATGCGCGACGTCGCGCCGGTCCCAGCCCCCCCAGTACAGGTTGAACGCGGGATCGGCAGCGTCATCGAGTTCGAGCAGGGTGAAGTCCGAGGCCGCGTTGGTCGCGCGCACCTGCGCGCCAGACTGGTTGTACGCAAGCGAGCCGTCGCCGTTCTGGCCGCTGGCGGCGCTGCCGGGGATGCGGCAGGTGGAGTTCTGGTAGTTCCAGTACACGACGATGCTGGCTGCAGCCGCCGCCGTGCCCATGCTGCAGTGGTGCGCGGTCAGGAACAGCATGCGCCGGTCGTTGGCGGTGTTGTTGAGCAGCGAGCCCGTGCAGTAGAAGGTGCCGTAGCGCGAGTACGCGCCGACCGAGCGGATCTGCGGGCGATGCGCATCGCCCTGCGGGCACGCGACGTCGATATTGCAGGCGCCGGACACGCCCATGGCGCGCACTTCGTAAGCCGCCTCGCGCGCGATGCGGCCGAAGCCGACGTAGTCATGGTTGACGCTGGACAGCGCCAGCTTCAGTTCGCCGACGCGCACCGCGGGCACCGTCACTTCGATCACGGCATGATCGCCCGGCACGATCGGTGTCCACAGCTGGCCATGCGGCTTGTTGTCGGCTGCGGTGAACACGCTGACCAGCTCCGGCGCATGCGCCTTGGGCAGGCCTGCAGGATAGACGCGCAGCTCGCCGCCTTCCGGCATCCGGTACGCGCTGAATCCGAAATTGAGGGACAGCGCGCCGGGCGACTCGATGCGCAGGCGCCACATCATGCGGTCCTTGCCGACCGCGTCCCAGTCGCCCGCGCTGTCCGGCGTGATGTTCACCGCATGCGCCACCGCGAACCGTGCCGGCGCGTCGCCGCGCGTCGCGGCGCGGTCTTCGGCATGCAGCCTGGCGACATCGACCGCCGGCATGCGGACCACTTCAACCGTGTGTTCGGCGGGCAGCCCCTGCGGGGCCAGGCGGCTCCCGGAGGCCATGGCGCCGCCCGCCATCAGCAGCGCGCACAGCGCCAGGCAAATCCGATTCATCCTTTTCATATCTGCGTCCCCGCACTGGACCGATCGACCGTTGATGGAATGCTGCCCCGGCGCGGGCCGGGGCAGCAGACTGTAACCGGGCGAAGGCCATTCAGATCAGGCTGAGACTCAGAAAGTGACGCTCCAGCTGTTGATGTAGCCGCTGTCGCCGGCGGCGTTGTCGTTCACCCGCAGCTTCCAGGTGCCATTGAGCGCCTCGCTCGACAGGTTCACGTTGTAGGTCGAGTTGATGTTGTCGGCGCTGCCGCCGCTGCGGTTGTGCAGCACGTACACGCTGCCGTCCGGCGCCACCAGGTCGACCTTCAGGTCACCGCGGTAGGTGTGGACGATATTGACCGCGACCGGCGTCGACGCCGGCGCGTTGCCGCTGCGGCCGGAGACCGTGATCGGGCTCTCCACGGTGGCATTGCTGTTGACCGGATAGTCGGTGCCGTTGCTGTAGGTCTGCGGGGAACCGCCGCCACCGCCGGCCGTGTAGCTGCCGGTGAGGGTGACGCCGGAGAACGCCGAGTAGCCGCGCAGCATGACGTGGTAGGTGCCCGCCTGCGGCGCGGCGAAGCTGCAGCTTTCGGCGTTGCCGGCGCGGTACGGACGGCAGTCGTAGGTGGTGGTGGTCGGTGCGGAACCGAAGCGCACGTACAGGTCCGCGTCACCGGTACCGCCACTGCTGGCGATGGTGAGGTTGCTGGCGCCGGCCGGGACATTGATCGTCCACGACTGCGTGCTCGACGCCGCTCCGGCGATGCCGCTCACCGGTACGCCGTTCTGCAGCACGCTGCCTCCGCCGCCACCGCTGCTGACCGTTACCGACTGGGTTCGGCTGTTGCTGGCGCCGCTGTTGTCGGTCACGGTGAGGGTGACGCTGTAGGTGCCTGCCGCCGCGTACGTCTTGCTCGGGTTGGTGGCGGTCGAACTGGTGCCATCGCCGAAGGTCCAGCTGCGCGAGGCGATGCTGCCGTCGCTGTCCGTGGAACTGTCGGTAAAGCTGGCGACCAGGCCGCTGGTGCTGACGCTGAAGTTCGCGGTCGGGGCGACGTTGCCGGTCCCGCCGCCGGCGGCATCGACCGCCGCCTTGGCGTTGACGATGCCCGCGCCGATGGTCTGCGAGGGCGTGCTCGGGAATGCGCTGGCCGTGCTCTTGATGAGCGCTTCGATTTGCGCCGGCGTCTTGGCCGGGTTGGAAACCGACTGGATCAGCGCCACCACGCCGGCCACGTGCGGCGCCGCCATCGAGGTGCCGCTGTAGCTCGCGTAGCTTTCGCTGCCCGGACCCTGGCTGCCCGAGTTGAGCGTGGACATGATGCTGGAGCCGGGCGCGGCGATGTCGACTAGCGCGCCGTAGTTGGAGAAGCTGGAGCGCGCGCCGGTGCTGGTGATCGAGCCCACCGCGATCACGTTGTTGCAGTTGGCCGGCGAGAACCCGGAGGTATTGGCGTTGCTGTTGCCGGCGGCGATCACCAGGGTGGTGCCGCGGCCGACGGCGCCGTTGATCGCGCTCTGCATGGCGCTGCCGCAGCTGCCCGTGCCGCCCAGGCTGAGGTTGATCACTTCCGCCGGATTGGCATTGGCCGGCACGCCGCTGACGGTGCCGCCCGACGCCCAGATCACCGCGTCGGCGATGTCGGAGTCGTAGCCGCCGCCGCGTCCGAGCACGCGCACCGGGACCACCTTGGCGCCGAACGCGGTGCCAGCGACGCCCTTGGCGTTGTTGGTCACCGCGGCCACGGTGCCGGCGACATGCGTGCCGTGCCAGCTCGACGCATAGCCGCCTGAGTAGTCGCCCGGATCGCTCGCATCGCTGTCGCGGCCGTTGCCGTCGCCGGCGACCGCGGTGTCGATGATGAAGTCGTAGCCCGGCAGGATGTTGGCGTTGAGGTCGCTGTGGTTGGTGATGCCGGTATCGAGCACCGCGACCACCGCGCCGGTGCCGGTGGTGACATCCCAGGCCTGGGTGGCGCGGATGCCGGCCGGCGTGGTGCCAAAGCCCCACTGCTGGCTGAAGTTGGTGTCGTTGGGGGTCAGGACCGCCTTGTTGAGCTTGTCGACCTCGACGTACTCGACGTTCGGGTTGGATGCGATCTGGCGCATAAGCGATTCGGCTTCGATGCGGTCCAGCTTGCGGCTGCTGCGCACCACCTCGGCACCGACGGCCATGCGGCGTTCGTGGCGCAGCGCCAGCGGCGTCGCGCCGCGCGCGTTGCGTGCCTGTGGAACGGCGACGGCGGCGGACCTGAGCGCGGCATCGCGAGCGGCGGCCTGCGCGTGTTCGGCGCTGCCGTCCACGTATTTGACGATGAAGCGGTCGTGCAGTTCGGACGCCTGCAGGCCACTCAGGTCGATGCGATCGACAGCCGGCGCCGAGACGGCGGCCAGCGACGCAAGCGCAAGGGTGGTGGCAACGGCGAGCGCGTGCAGGCGCACGCGGCGGTTCGGACGATCGGTCATGGCGGTTGTTTCCGGGAGGTGTGACGGCGCCGCTGGGCGGCAACTGCCGGCAGGACGCCTGCCCGGGATCCCTCCCCCGTTCACGACCCTGCCGGACGCGAAGCGGACTGACCAGATTGTCCGCAAACTGACGCTACGCGACAGGCTGGCGTTCACACAAGCGGGCGCAGACCCTACTTCCGCCTGGAAAATGTGGCGACGCTCACAAAGCTTGAAAGTGGCTGGCGACCCGGTCGCCAGCGCCAGCCCCTCAGAGCATCCCGGTCTCGAGGCGCGCGGCTTCGGACATCATGTTGCGGCCCCACGGCGGGTCGAAGACCAGATCGACGTCGGCCTCGGCCACGGTCGGGATCATCTCCAGCTTGCTGCGCACGTCGTCCACCAGGATGTCGCCCATGCCGCACCCGGGCGCGGTGAGCGTCATCTTGACCGCGACCTCCCGCTGGCCGTCGTCGCGGTGGGTGACCACCGCTTCATAGACCAGCCCGAGGTCGACGACGTTGATCGGGATCTCGGGGTCGAAACAGGTGCGCAGCTGCTGCCAGACCAGCCTTTCAACCGCCGCGTCGTCGGCGCCTTCCTCGAGGACCAGCGGCTCCGGCGGTTCCTTGCCGATGGCGTCGCCATCGGGACCGGCGATGCGGAACAGATTGCCTTCGATGTAGACGGTATAGCTGCCGCCGAGCGCCTGGGTGATGTAGCCGATGCTGCCGGCCGGCAACGTCACCTCATCGCCCTGCGGGACGAGCACGGCGGCGCAATCGCGCTCGAGGCGCACGGGTTCGCTGCTACGGGAGTACATGTCGGGGATGTGTGGCCGCTGGCGGCATGATGCAAGGTGTCCATTCTAGCGCCGCCGGGACGCTATCCTGTGCCGCCCCGAGCGGTGCAGCGTTCCATGACCCCAATGCGATCCCGGCTGGCGCCCACGCTGGCGCTGGCTGGCGGCATCGGTTTTGCCTGTGCCTGGGTGCTGCTGGCGCAGGCCACCGGCCGGCAGTGCAGCTGGATGGCCGTGCTGGCCGCGCTCGACGCCGCCCTGCTGCTGCGCATGGTGCGCGTGCAGCCGGGAATGGCACGTGCCGCCTGGGGCGTGCTGGCCACGGTGCTGACGATCGCGCTGGCCAACTGGGGGATCGTCGCCACCGAGCTCGGCAAGGTCACCGGCCTGGCGCCCTGGACCTCGCTCGGTCGCCTCGGGTTCGAACACGGCTGGCTGCTGGCGCGACTGGCCAACGGCGCCGTCGACCTGGCGTGGCTGGGCGCGGGGATCGTGGTTGCCGCGGTGAGTTGCCGCTGAGACCCCGGCGCCCGGTCGCGGGGCGCGCCCGGCGCAATGCGGATCCGCGCGTCAGTGCCCGCCGTCGAGCGCCTTGAGCTCGGCGACCAGCGCGCTCGCTACCTCCGCGCCATCGCCGTAGAGCATGCGCGTGTTGTCGGCGTAGAACAGCGCATTCTCGATGCCCGCGAAACCGGTGCCCTTGCCGCGCTTGATCACGATGGTGTTCTTCGAGTCGACCACGTCGAGCACCGGCATGCCGTAGATCGGGCTGGCCGGATCGGTGCGCGCCACCGGATTGACCACGTCGTTTGCGCCGATCACCAGCGACACGTCGGTGTTGGGGAACTCGGGGTTGATGTCGTCCATGTCGACGATCAGGTCGTAGGGCACGCCGGCTTCCGCCAGCAGCACGTTCATGTGCCCCGGCATGCGTCCCGCAACCGGATGGATGGCGAAGCGCACCTTCACCCCGCGCTCGATCAGGCGCTGGCTGAGCTCCCAGATCTTGTGCTGCGCCTGCGCCACGGCCATGCCGTAGCCGGGCACGATCACCACGCGTTCGGCGTAGGCCATCATGGCCGCGACGTCGGCAGCCTCGATGGGCTTCTGCGCACCGGTGATCTCCTGCGCCTCGCCGCTGGCGCCGAAGCTCGAGAACAGCACGCTGGCGATCGAGCGGTTCATGGCCTTGGCCATCAGCCGCGTCAGCAGCAGGCCGGCGGCGCCGACCATCATGCCGGCAATGATCAGCGATTCGTTGCCGAGCACGTAGCCCTCGAACGCCACCGCGAGGCCGGTCAGTGCGTTGTACAGCGAGATCACCACCGGCATGTCGGCACCGCCGATGGGCAGCGTCATCAACACGCCCAGCGCCAGCGCGACGATGAAGAAGGCCACGATCACCGGCACGTCGAGGGTGTGGATGGCCATCGCGCCCAGCACCACCGCGGCCAGGAACACCAGTGCGTTGAACACCTGCTGGCCGGGGAACGTGAAGCGCCGGTCCATGCGTCCGTCAAGCTTGGCCCAGGCAATGACCGAACCCGACAGCGACACCGCACCGATCAGCGCGCCCAGCGTGCCGAGCACCAGCGTGGTCATCAACGGCGTGGCGTCGGGACCGCCACCCGAGAAGCGCAGCAGTTCGACGGCGCCGATGGCCGCGGCCGAACCGCCACCCATGCCGTTGAACAGGGCGACCATCTGCGGCATGTCGGTGATCGCCACCTTCTTGCCCCAGATCCACGTCGAGGCGATGCCGATCACCGTGGCCAGCACGATCAGGCCGATGTTCTGCAGCCCCGGCATGAACAGCGTGGCCACGGTGGCGATCACCATGCCCAGCCCGGCCCAGCGGATGCCGCTGCGCGCGGTGCGCGGCGACGCCATGCGCTGCAGACCGAGCAGGAACAGGGTGGCGGCCACCAGGTAGCTGGCCTTGACCAGCAGCATCAGCACGTCCGCGAGCGCCCAGGTCACGGCGCGGCGCCCGGCTTGGCGGCAGGCTTTGCGCTCGGCTTGAACATGTCCAGCATGCGCTCGGTGACGACGTAGCCGCCGGCGGCGTTGCCGGCGCCCAGCAGCACCGCGATGAACCCGATCGCCTTTTCCAGCGTGGTGTCGGCGTGGCCCAGCACCAGCATGGCGCCGATCAGCACGATGCCGTGGATGAAGTTGCTGCCCGACATGAGCGGCGTGTGCAGGATCACCGGCACCCGCGAGATGATCACGTTGCCGGCGATCGCCGCCAGCATGAAGATGTACAAGGCCACGAAACCGTCGCTCATCCGCTTTTTCCCCGGGCTGCCCTGCGTCCGATCATAACCGCCGCGACGGCGGGCGCGACGCCGCTGTCAACCGCGGGCGCGGCGACGCGTTGACAGCCCCGGACCCGACCCGGGATGCGTGGAATGGATGGCGGCATGCAGCAACACCGCGACATCGGCGGGCTGGCTATGCTGGACGGCATGGGTCACCCCGCCGACATCCCTGCCGCCGCCATGCCGGCCACCGACGCCGTGCCCGCGCCGCCGGCGGAGACGCTCGAGGAATTCCTCGACGCCATCGCCCCGCGCGCGTTCCGCTTTGCCGAGTCCGGCCTGCGCCACCGCGAGGACGCCATGGATGTGCTGCAGGACGCGATGGTGAAGATGCTGGGCTACCGCGACCGTCCGCCCGCGGAATGGACGCCGCTGTTCTGGACGATCGTGCGCAGCCGGATCGTCGACGCGCAGCGCCGGCGCACGTTCCGCCTGGGGTGGTTGACCTCGGCGGACGAGCGCCAGGAGGCCGGCGTGGAATGGGCCGACGACGGCCCCGACCCGTCGCGCAGCCACGACGGCCGCGAAGCCTACGGGGTGTTCGCGGCGGCGCTGCGCGATCTGCCGCGTCGCCAGCGCGAGGCCTTCACCCTGCGCGTGCTGGAGGAGCTCGACGTCGCGACGACCGCGCGCGTCATGGGCTGCGGCGAGGGTTCGGTCAAGACACACCTGTCGCGCGCACGTGGCGCGCTGCAGAAGCGACTGGAGGATTTCCGATGACCACCCGGCAAGACGATTTCGATCGCAGGGCGCGCGCATTGCATGCGCAAGCCGTGCAACACGTGCCGTCGCGCACGCTGGAACAACTGCGCATCCGCCGCACCCGCGGCATGTCGTCTGCGGCCGTGCCGGCACGCGGCGCGCGGATTGCGGGCTGGTCGCTGGCCGCCGCCTGCACGGCGGTGTTCGCGCTGGCCATCGGCCTGCGACAGCCCGGGATCGAGCAGGCGCCTGCCGCGCCCCTGGCCACGACCAGCGGCCCCGACGCCGCTGCCGAAACCTATGAAGCCTTCGCCACCCTCGACGAAGACCCCGACCTGTTCCTGTGGCTGGCGTCCCAGGACGCCTTGCCGCTGGCCATGGAGTAAGACCATGCACATCCGACTCCTCGCTACCCTGCTGCTGCCGCTCGCGCTGGCGCTCTCTCTGCCCGCGGCGGCCCAGGGACCCGCAAAGAGCGAGCCGCTTCCGACCTGGGACCAGCTCGACAGCGAGCAGCGCGAAGCCTTGGTGGCACCGCTCAAGCAGCGCTGGGACGACAGGCCCGAAGGCCGCGCGAAGATGCTCGCGCATGCCCGGCGTTGGCAGCAGATGACGCCCGAACAGCGCGAACGTGCCCGGCACGGCGCCGACCGCTGGCACGGGATGAGCCCGGCGGAGAAAGCGGAAACGCGCGCGCTCTACGGCAAGCTGCGCAGCCTTCCCGAAGACGAGCGCCGCGCCCTGCGCGCGCGATGGAAGGCGATGACCCCGGAGCAGCGTCGCGCCTGGGCCGAAGCGAACCCGCCGGCCGAGCGGGGGGCCGCGCCCCCGCGCTGAGTACCGCGTGCCGGCGCCACGCTCCGGCGCGCGCGCCGCTCAGGCCTCGCGCGAGGGCCAGACGGTTTTCGCGAGCAGCTCGTCGCTCCAGTCGAAGCCCAGCGCGCCGTCGCGCAGCAGCAGCGACGCGAAATTGAAGACGTTGCGCGCGAACATCTCGCTGGCGTGCACCGCGCCGCTGCTCGCCAGGTCCAGCGGGCCCGCAACGGTGACGCCATCGACGTCGACCGTCCGGCCCGGCTGCGTCGCTTCGCAGTTGCCGCCGGTCTCGGCCGCCAGGTCGACGATCACGCTGCCGGCGCGCATGCCGGCCACCATCGCCGCGCTGATGATCCGCGGCGCCGGGCGTCCCGGCACCGCCGCGGTGCAGACCACCACGTCGATCGTTTTCAGGTGCTCGCCCAGCCTGCGCTGCTGCTCCGCACGCTCTTCATCGGTGAGCTGCCGCGCATAACCGCCCTCGCCCGCCGCGCTCACGCCAAGATCGAGGAAGCGCCCACCCAGGGATTCGATCTGCTCGCGGGTTTCCGGGCGTACGTCGAAACATTCGACCTGCGCACCGAGGCGCCGCGCGGTGGCGACCGCCTGCAGGCCGGCCACGCCGGCGCCGACCACCAGCACCTTCGACGGGCGGATCGTGCCGGCCGCGGTGGTCAGCATCGGGAAGAAACGCGGCGCCAGCTGCGCGCCGACCAGCACCGCCTTGTAACCGGCCATGCCGGCCTGCGAGCTGAGCACGTCCATCGCCTGGGCGCGGGTGGTGCGCGGCAGGCGCTCCAGCGGAAACGCGAGCAGGCCCGCGGCACGGATCGCGTCCGCGCGCGCCGCGTCGGCTTCGGGCTGCAGCTGGCCGACGATCGCCGCGCCAGGCTTCAATGCCGCGAGCACCGCGGGCGCCGGCGCCTGCACGCACAGCACGAGGTCGGCATCGGCCAGCGCAGCGGCGCCGTCATCGACCAGGATGGCGCCGGCGTCGGCATATGCGTCATCGCTGAAATGCGCGCGCGTGCCGAGCCCGCGTTCGACCGACACGCTGGCGCCGGCGGCGACCAGCTTTTTGCAGGTCTCGGGAGTGAGCGCCACGCGCCGTTCCGCGGGCGCGGCCTCGCGTGCGATGCCGATCTTTACTGCCATGCCTGCTCCCCGGGATGCGCAGCGGCCATCCTAGCGAATGCGCCGGGGCGGCGCGATGCGCGCGATGACGCCCGACCGGCGCTCAGCGCGCGGCTTCGTCCAGGACGTGGCAGACGGCGGCCTCGACCGGATCCGGACCGGCGCGTGCCAGCAGTTCCCCGCTGGCGAGCGCGGCGGCCATGCGCCGTGGCGAAAGCACGGCATGGCGCGCACCCTGCCGCGTCACCAGCAGGCAGCGGCCGGTGAGCGGGCTTCGCCATGCCAGACGAAGGTGCCGCGTCGAAGCGCCATGGTCGCGCGCAACCAGCACATCGCCGACCTCGGGACCTGGCACGGAGGCGGATCCGGGTTCGGCCGCATCGGCATCGGCATCTGGATCGGCAGCGTCGGTGGCCAGCGCAGTGAACCCGGGCATGGCGCGCGGCGCGTCCGGAAGCGCGAGCCCCGCGGCGATCGAAGCCAGCTGCATGTCGATGGCCCCCGCATCCTCGCCAACGGCGGCGAGGCAGGCACGCAGCGGCGCCTCGATGGAAAGCAGGCCGTCGGCCACGGCGGCGCCACGCGCCTGCGCGGCGTCGGCATCCAGCCGCAGCACGCCATCGGCCAGGTCCAGAAGCGCCTGATGGCGGGCCGAACCCGCGCCCTCGCGCAGCCACGCCTGGACCACCGCGCCACGCCAAGGGCCGGCAAGGAACTCGCCGACGATCGGTAGCACGGCACGCTCGCCGACGCGTTCGGCCAGCGTGGCATCCGCCGACCGCCGCGCGGCCTCCAGGCGTTCGCTGCCATCGAGCGCCTGCCATGCGCGCCGTTCGCTGATCGCGGCGCGCCGCAGCAGTGGCGCGCTGCCCGCCTCGAGGTCGGCCAAGGCGCGCTCGAATACGGCGAGTTCACCCTGGTAGGCGTTGGCTATCCCGTCCGCCGCCGCGTCAGCCAGCGCATGCAGCGGCGCGTCGTCGCCGCTCCCCGGATTGCCATCCCACAGCGTGACGATGGTGGCCAGCGCGCGTATCGCCGGATGCGCGACCGCGTCGAACAGCTGCGGGTCTTCGAGCACCAGGCGCGTCCACGGCCAGGCCAGGCGGACCAGGCGGGCCTCGGCAGCGGGAGTGAGGCAGGCCGATGCGCGCAACGCGTCGAAAAGCAGCGCGGTGACGTCGATTGCATCGTCCTGCGCCATCGACGGCAGCGCGGCGTCCGCGTCCATGCCCAGGCTGGACGCGCCGGCCAGCAGTGCTCGGCGCAGCTGCACCGCGAACGCTCCCGGATCGGCTGGCGGCCAGCGCGTCGGGGTTTCGCTGCCCTGGAGCAGGGACAGCACGGCCAGGAACTCGCGGTCGCCGAACGCGCGGCGGCTGTCGTCGATCGGCCGTTCCGGCCGCCTCGCGCGCACGTACGCGCGCAGCAGGTTTCCACGCGTCGGCGCAGGCGCGTCGCCACGGCTCGCCGGCGTGGCGGCACCGCGACCCTCATCCGCTCCGCGTGGTGCCAGGCCGTCCCGCCCCCGCCAGGAAGCGCCTTCGGCACTGCCCACCGGCTGCGAGACCATCGCCGCGTGCACGCTGCCGCCCAGCATCGCGAAACCACCGGCGGCCAGCGCGCCGTTGAGCCAGGCGTAGGTCGGCCCGAGGTGGGCACCGCACAGCCGCTCGTAATGGCGCAGCAGCGACTGGCGCAGCAGCGGCTCGCAGTCGATCGGCGGAAAGGCCACGAGGAACGCGTCGACCACCACGGGCGGCGCGAACGGGTTGGCCGGCAAGCCATCGCCGCCCATGCGCGCGGCCAGCGAGACCAGCCGGCTCTCGACGATCGAAAGCGCATCGGAGAACCGCCGCTGCAGCGCCTCGATGGCCGGTTGCCCGATCAGCTGGGTGCTCAGCTCGCCTTCGGACAACAGCGCGAATGCGGCCGGATCGCCGGTAGCCGCCGGGGCGCGTGCCGGCCAGCCGGCAAATGCCGCATCGATCCGTGCCTGCCAGCGCCGTTCATGGCGCAGCGCATCGCGGCGCAGCATGGCCACGTTCGCCAGCGCATCGCCGACCGCCACGTCGGGCGCCTCGGCGAACATCTGCAGCAGATCTTTTTCCGCCGCGAGCTGCGCCTCGGCAAGCAGTGGCTGCAGCCGCGCCCGGAATTCCTGGCGGAGCGCGTCGAGCTGTTGCATCGGCGGAGCCGCTGCGCGTTGCGCACTGGCAGCCGCGTCGCCTCCGGATCCTTGGGGCGTTCGCATACGTCGTGGTCAGGGGGCGGCGTGGAGACGCACACGATAGCCGATATAGCGTGACCGGCGACACGGTTCGCCGGCAACCGGCCTGGAGCGCGGATTCAGCCGCCGCCTTCGGCCGCCTGTCGCGGATTCAGGTGTTGCCACACCTGCTTCATCGCCTCGTCGAACGGCGCGTCCACCGACCGGATCACCGCGCGGCCGCGGGCGACCAGCACCGTGAGCTCTTCCGGCGACACCACCATCTTGCGCACGCCGCGACGGTTGACCACCAGGAAACGGCCGGTCAGCGGGCTGATCCAGGCGATCCGCGCGGCGGTCTCGTGGCCGTCCTCGTCGATCAGGCGCAGGCCCTGGCCGGCGCGCAGGCGGCGCATGCGCGCGGCGATGTTGGGATCGAACGCCAGCGTGTCGGTCCCGCCGGCAAGGTGCAGCCCGGAAAGCGGCGACGCGTCTTCGGCGCCATCCACATCGTCGGCCGCCTGTTCCGGGTGGTGCACCTTGCGCGGCGAGTCGGGCAGGCCCAACGCCGCGATGATGCGCGCCATGGCGTCACGGGCCGCGGTCGCGTCCATGCCGCAGCTGGCGTAGCACTCGCCCAGCGGGACCTGCAGCGCCAGCAGTTGTTCCGCGACCACGCGCCCGCGCGCCTGGGCGGCGTCGGCATCGACCTGGACCATGGCGTCGCCGACCGCGATCGCCTGGCGGTGGCGATCGGTGCCGTGGCCTTCGCGCAGCCAGGCCTGGGTGAGGTGGTGGCGCCAGTGGCGGTCGAGGAAGTGCGCGACCGGCGTGGTCAGGCTGCGCCCGGCAAGCCGGGACGCGACCATGTCGGCGGCATGGGCGCGCGCCTGCTGCAGCCGCTCGCGCCCGTGGATGGCTTCGCCGGCACGCTTTTCGGCAAGATCGGTGCGGCGGCGCTGTTGCTCCAGCTGGTCGCGCAGCTCGCTCGCCGCCAGTTCGAAGATCGCCTGGTCGTCGTCGTATTCCTCGACCACGCGGTCGACCGCGCGCTCGGCGCGGTCCAGTGTTTCGCGGTCCTGCGGCGTTTCGCCGGCGTTGCCGTCGCAGGCCTCGGTGAGCACGTCCAACAGGCGCCGCGCCGGGTGGCTGCGACGGTTGAACATCGAATCATCAGTCAGCGCGACCTTCAGGTAGGGCACCACCAGCCGCCCGTAGAAATCACGCGCGCGCTGGGCGAGATCGGTGGAATCGCTGAGCGAACTGAACAGCATGCCGACGAGGTCGATGGCGTCTTCTTCGTCGACGCTGAAGTGGGTGGCGTCGGGATCGAAGCCCAGCTGGCGCACGCCGCCGAGGATCGCCTCGCGGATCACCCGCGACAACTCGCGCGAGTCGCTTGCGCCCAGCGCTTGCGTGTACAGGCTGGCATCGTCGCCCTGCAGGATCTGCGCCACGCTGAGCAGGTCCTCGGTGCGCAGCACCTGCACGCCGGCAGCGATTGCAGCGGCGCTTTCGGTGAGGCCGCTGTCGTCGTGGCCGTATGCGTCGGAATCGTTGCCCGCGGCGCGCCAGTGGCGGAGCTGGTCGCGGACCACGTCGCGATAGCGCGGCGCGCGCCCCTCGGCAAGCGCGGCATGCATGCCGCCGCCGGCGATCGCGGCGCCGATGCCGCCACCCGCGTATCCGCCAGTGGCGTGGCCTCCGCCGGCCATGCCGCCGGTGTTGCCCCGATACCCCTGGGCCATGCCGGCAGCCGTGCCGCCAGGCGACTGTGCGCCACCCATGTGCTCGACCATGCCGCCGTCCGGCACCCATTGGCCGCCGCCGTCCGCCCCACGTGCGGCGGGCGCCGCGGACGCGGTACCGGCCGAATGCATCGTATCTGGCTGGCGACCCCGCACCGGCGCGTCGGACGCGAGCGAATAGCCGAAGCCGGCCGCCTCGAGCATCGAGTTCAGCTTTTCGTACAGCTCGCCGAGCACCTCCGGCAGGCGCTTGTCGAACTGGTTGAACACCAGCGGGCGCAGCCCGCGGGTCAGGTCTTCCGCGCCGAACAGGTTGACGAACGCGGCGACGGTGGCGTCGGGGCGCACCGGGTTTGCCCGCTTGCCTTCGACGCCGAGCGCGGTGGCCAGCGCCTGCAGGCGCTCCTCCATCAGCTCCAGCGGGTGCAGGAACTGGTGGTCGAGGAGTTCGGTGGTGTGCTGGCCGGCGAGGTGGATCTCCAGCTCGCCTTCCGACATCAGGCTCAGCGACTTGTCGCCGCTCCGCTCCACCGGCGGCTTGCGCCAGGCGTCGAACTCGCGCTCGAGCGAATCGCGATAGCGAGTGGCGAGTTCCAGCGCACGATGGCCGAGCGCCATCACCGCCATGCGGTCGTCCTGCGCGCCGCTGTAGTCGTGGCCCGCCAACGCCTCCAGCCGCACCTGCTCCTCGATCGTGCCCCAGAACCCGGACAGCACGCCGCCAAGCGTGGTCACCGCCTCGCGCTTGATCGCTTCGAACACGCGCGCGGGCTCGCGCATGGCGCCACCGCGGCTGCGTGGAGGAGAAAACGGACGGGGTTCTTCTGCGATCATGGGGGCACTGCCGGTGTTCGGGGGACACCCGTGCATACCATCCCTGAATGGAGCACCCGAGGTCTGTGACTGCAATCCCAGTTAGTCCACGCATCCCAGCGATGCTCGAGGCAATCGACGCCCGCCGCTCGGTTTCGTCCAAACACCTGGCCGAACCGGCGCCCGACGACGCGACCCTGTTGCGCATGCTGCGCTCGGCCGTGCGCGTTCCCGACCACGGCAAGCGCGAGCCGTTCCGCTTCATCCGCATCGCCGGCGATGCGCGCAACGCGCTCGGCGACGCGGTCGTGGCGCGCGGCCTGGAACTGCGTCCCGATGCAGGCGAGGCGGCTGCCGGGAAGGACCGCATGCGTTTCACCCGCGCACCTCTGGTGGTGGCCGTGGTCGCGGTGCTCGACGACGCCGATACCGCGATCCCGGCGCAGGAACGCCTGCTGACCGCGGGCAGCGCGTGCTTCGCGCTGCTGCAGTCCGCGCAGGCATTCGGATTCGGTGCCTGCTGGCTGACCGGCTGGCCGGCCTACGACGCCGGGATCCTGCGGCTGCTCGGCCTGGGCACGCAGGAGCGCATCGCCGGCTTCATCCATATCGGCACGCCGATGCAGGAGGCGCACGAGCGCGAGCGCCCGGACCCGGCCGAGCTGCTCACCGACTGGTCGCCGCCCGCGTGAGCGTGCCGCTGCCGGCGCCGCTGCCCGCGCTGCACCTGGTGGACGCCAGCCTGTACGTGTTCCGCGCCTGGCATTCGATGCCGGACGAGTTCCGCGATGCCGACGGCTGGCCGACCAACGCCGTGCACGGCTTCGCGCGCTTCCTGCTGGACCTGATCGAGCGCGAGCGCCCGCGGCATATCGCCATCGCGTTCGACGAGGCGCTCGACAGCTGTTTCCGCAACGCGCTGTACCCGGCGTACAAGGCCAACCGCGACCCGGCGCCGGCCGAACTGAAGCGGCAGTTCGCCTACTGCAAATCGCTGTGCGCGGCGCTCGGCCTGCCGGTGCTGGCGCACCGCGAGTACGAGGCCGACGACCTGATCGGCAGCGCGCTGGTGCTGGTGCGCGCCCAGGGCTTCCGCGGCGTGATCGTGTCCGCCGACAAGGACCTGTCGCAGCTGCTCGAAACCCACGACGAGCAGTGGGATTTCGCCCGCGGCGTGCGCTGGGGCGCGGCCGGGGTGAAGGCGCGCCAGGGCGTGCACGCCCACCAGGTGGCCGATTTCCTGGCGCTGAGCGGCGACGCGGTCGACAACATTCCGGGCGTCCCCGGCATCGGCAGCAAGACCGCGGCGGTGCTGCTGGCCCACTTCGGCAGCCTGGATGCGCTGCTTGAGCGCGTGGACGAGGTCGCGTTCCTGCGCTTCCGCGGCGCGGCACAGGCCGCCGTTCGGCTGCGCCAGCACCGCGAACAGGCGCTGCTGTGCCGCCAGCTGTCGACGGTCGCGCTGGACGCGCCGATCGACGATGCCACGCCGCCATTCGTGCGCGGCAACGGCGACGCCGGCATGCTCGCGGCGCTGGCCGACGCGGTCGGCTTCGGGCCGATGACACGCCGTCGCCTGCAGGCCGCGGCCGGTCTGGCGGAAACGCAAGACCCGCCGCAGCACGTAGGATCGGCTCCATGACCGACGCCCGACTCGACGAACAAGCTGAAATCCTCTACCAGGGCGACTGGCTGCGCATGGTCAGGCGCGGCCATTGGGAGTCCTGCGAGCGCACCCACGGCAAGGATGGCCTGGCCGTGCTGGTGATCGCGGTGACGCCGGACGACCACGTGCTGTTCGTCGAGCAGTACCGGGTGCCGCTGGGCGCACGGACCATCGAGATGCCGGCCGGCCTGGTCGGCGACGACCTCGAAGGCGACACGCTGGAATCCGCCGCGCGCCGCGAGCTGATCGAGGAAACCGGCTGGGATGCGGGACGCATCGACGTGCTGCTGGTCGGGCCCACCTCGTCGGGCATGAGCAACGAGCGCATCGCCTTCGCCCGCGCCCGCGACCTGCGCAAGGTCGGCGAAGGCGGCGGCGTGGCGGACGAGAACATCACCGTGCACGCGATCCCGCGCGCCAGCGCGCCGGCCTGGCTGATGCAGAAGTACGCCGAAGGCTACGAGCTCGACCTCAAGCTCTGGGCCGGGCTGTGGATGATCGACCACGAGCCGGACGGATCGCCGGCCCGCTGATCGCCGCGCGCGTCAGCCCTGCGCGAAGCGGTCGGTGGCGCGCACCAGCGCGTCGACGTTCTCGGCTTCGAACGCCGAATGCCCCGAGCCAGGGGTGACCACCATCTCCGCCTTCGGCCAGACCTGGTGCAGGTCCCAGGCGTTCTGCACCGGGCAGACCACGTCGTAGCGGCCGTGCACGATGACGCCGGGAATGTCGACGATGCGGTAGGCATCGCGCAGCAGCTGGTCGTCGACCTCGAAGAAGCCGCGGTTGCTGAAGTAGTGGTTCTCGATGCGCGCGAAGGCCAATGCGAACTCGGCGTCGTCGTGGTCGGCCACGAAGCCTTCGTCGACATGGAGGAAGCTGGTGGCGCCTTCCCAGATGCTCCACGCACGGGCGGCCGCAAGGCGCGTGGCCTCGTCGTCGGACGTCAGCCGGCGGTGGAAGGCCGCGATCAGGTCGCCACGTTCGCCTTCGGGGATGGCGGCGATGTAGCGCTGCCAGGCCTCGGGGAACAGGCGCGAGGCGCCCTCCTGGTAGAACCACTCCAGCTCCCAGCGGCGCAGCATGAAGATGCCGCGCAAGACCAGCTCGGTGACCCGCTTGCAGTGCGCCTGGGCGTAGGCCAGCGCCAGGGTCGACCCCCAGGAACCGCCGAAGACCTGCCAGCGTTCGATGCCGAGCTTCTCGCGCAGGCGCTCGATGTCGGCGACGAGGTGCCAGGTGGTGTTGTCGACGAGGTCGGCATGCGGCGTGGACCGCCCCGAACCACGCTGGTCGAACAGCACGATGCGGTACTTCGCCGGATCGTGGAAGCGGCGCATCTTGTCGGTGCAGCCGCCGCCGGGCCCGCCATGCAGCAGTACGACCGGCTTGCCGTCGGGATTGCCGCACTGCTCGTAATAGAGAGAGTGGCGATCGTCCGCCTGGAGCCGGCCGGTGTCGTAGGGCTCGAGCTCGGGATACAGGGTGCGCATGCAGCGGAAACCTCGTGGAAATCCGCCAGGGAGTCTAACAGGCGGGTTCGCCAGCCCCGCCGCGGCGGCCGAGCGTGACGCGGTCGCGGCCTTCCAGGTCGGCGACGGTGGCGACTTCGGCGAAGCCCGCCGCCGCCAGCAACCCGCCCACTGCGACGCCCTGGTCCCAGCCATGTTCGAGCAGCAGCCAGCCGCCCGCGACGATGTGCCCGGGAGCTGCCGCCACGATCTCGCGGATCGCGTCGAGGCCGTCCGGGCCCGAGGCGAGCGCCGCCGCCGGCTCGTGGCGCAGGTCACCGCGACCCAGGTGCGGATCGCCCGCGACGATGTACGGCGGGTTGCTGGCGATCAGCTCGAAGCACTCCCCGGCCAGCGGCGCGAACCAGTCGCCCTCGCGGAACTCGACGTTGCCGAGGCCCAGCGCGCGGGCGTTGGTGCCGGCGACCGCCAGTGCGGCAGCACTGCGGTCGGTGGCGACCACGCGCGCCTGCGGCCGCTCGCTGGCGATCGCCAGCGCGATCGCGCCGCTGCCGGTGCCCAGGTCCGCCACGCGCGTGGCGGCGCCCGGCGGAATGCGCGCCAGCGCCTGCTCGACCAGGAGCTCGGTTTCGGGGCGCGGGATCAGCGTGTCCGGGGTGACCGTCAGGTCGAGGGTCCAGAATCCGCGGCGGCCCACCAGGTAGGCGACCGGCTCGCCGGCCTCGCGGCGTGCGACCAATGCGTCAAACCGCGCCGCGTCGGCGTCGGCCAGCGGCGCGTCCCCGTGGGCATACAGCCAGCCATGGCTGCGGCCCAGCACGTGGAGCAGCAGGGGCAGCGCGTCTTCCGGGGCGATGCGGGCGCGGGCGGCCCGGAGCGCCTCGTCAACCGAGCGGCGACCGGTCACGGCCCGCCACCCGACGGCGACGTCCGACCTGCAAACGCCGGGACACCGGGCGGAAATACGGGGAATGGGAACGCTTTCAACGAGTTGCCTTGTGAATTGCCTGAGGTGGCGCCATATCGATAGCCAAGACCTATCGATTACATAGAATTAATCAGTTTCACTTTCCGATAGGTTTTGCCTAAAGTTCACCGCATCCGGCACGCGCCGGTTTCTTCCCCACCGACACCGAGGATTCCATGTCCGTCATCAATACCGAAATCAAGCCGTTCAAGGCTACCGCCTATCACAACGGCGAGTTCATCGAAGTCTCCGACGCCGATCTCAAGGGCAAGTGGTCGGTGGTCGTGTTCTACCCGGCCGACTTCACCTTCGTCTGCCCGACCGAGCTGGAAGACCTGGCGATCAACTACGACGCGTTCCAGAAGCTCGGCGTGAACGTGTACAGCGTGTCCACCGATACCCACTTCTCGCACAAGGCGTGGCACGACACCTCGGACGCGATCGGCAAGATCCAGTACCCGATGATCGGTGACCCGACCGGCACCATCACCAACAACTTCGACGTGATGCGCCCGGGCGTCGGCCTGGCCGACCGCGGCACGTTCATCATCGACCCGCAGGGCGTGATCCAGTCCGTCGAGATCACCGCCGAGGGCATCGGCCGCGACGCGCTGGAAGTGCTGCGCAAGGTCAAGGCCGCCCAGTACGTCGCCGCCCACCCGGGCGAGGTGTGCCCGGCCAAGTGGAAGGAAGGCGAGAAGACGCTGAAGCCGTCGCTCGACCTGGTCGGCAAGATCTAAGTACCCGTCACATCCCACTCCATCCCCGCGCGAGCGGGGGTGGGGCTGGACCGGAGTCCGTGCCCTGCGCGGCCTGCGGTCCATCCCCACGCCGGTGGTGCCCCGTCCATGGCGGGGTGCTGGCCCCGCTTTGCCGAACATCAGGAGTCAGACATGCTCGAAGACGATCTCAAGACCCAGCTCAAGGGCTACCTGGAGCGCCTGCAGCGCCCGGTGGTGCTGGTCGCCAGCGTCGACGACGGCACGAAGTCGGCGGAACTGCTCGAGCTGCTCGAGGACATCCGCGCGCAGTCCGACAAGGTCTCGGTCGAGATCCGCCGCGACGACGACCAGCGCAAGCCCTCGTTCGCCGTGACCTCCCCCGGCCACGACATCGACCTGCGCTTCGCCGGCCTGCCGATGGGCCACGAGTTCACATCCCTGGTGCTGGCGCTGCTGCAGGCCGGGGGCCATCCGTCGAAGGCGGCCCCGGCGCTGCTCGAGCAGGTCGCCAACCTGAAGGGCGAGTTCCGCTTCGAGACCTATTTCTCGCAGTCGTGCCAGAACTGCCCCGACGTGGTGCAGGCGCTCAACCTGGCGGCGGTGCTGAACCCCGGCATCCACCATGTCGCCATCGACGGCGCCCTGTTCCAGGACGAGGTGGATGCGCGCGAGGTCATGTCGGTACCCACCGTGTTCCTCAACGGCGAGCTGTTCGACCAGGGCCGCATGAGCCTGGAGCAGATCGTGGCGCGGCTCGACACCGGCGCCGCGGAGCGTGCCGCGAGCGAAATCGCCGGCAAGGACCTGTTCGACGTGCTGGTGGTCGGCGGTGGCCCGGCCGGCGCAGCGGCCGCGATATACGCCGCGCGCAAGGGCATCAACACCGGCGTGGTCGCCGAACGCTTCGGCGGACAGGTGCTCGACACCATGGCGATCGAGAACTTCATCTCCGTGCAGGAGACCGAGGGTCCGCGCCTGGCGGCACAGCTCGAGGCGCATGTGCGCCAGTACGACGTCGATATCATGAACCTGCAGCGCGCCGAGGCGCTTGCGCAGGACGCCGACGGCATCACCACCGTGCGCCTGGCCAGCGGTGCATCGGTGCGCGGCCGCACCGTGGTGCTGTCCACCGGCGCGCGCTGGCGGCAGATGGGCGTGCCCGGCGAAGACAAGTACCGCAACAAGGGCGTGGCCTATTGCCCGCATTGTGACGGGCCGCTGTTCAAGGGCAAGCGCGTCGCGGTGGTCGGCGGTGGCAACTCGGGTGTGGAAGCGGCGATCGATCTCGCTGGCCTGGTCGCCCACGTGACGCTGATCGAATACGACGACAAGCTGCGTGCCGACGAGGTGCTGCAGCGCAAGCTGCGCAGCCTGGCGAACGTCCGCATCATCACCTCCGCGCAGACCACCGAGGTGCTCGGCGACGGCAACCGCGTCAACGGCCTGGTCTACCGCGACCGCGCCGGCGGCGATTCCCATCGCATTGAGCTGGAGGGCGTGTTCGTGCAGATCGGCCTGCTGCCCAACACCGAATGGCTGAAGGGCACGCTGGCGCTGTCGCCGCGCGGCGAGATCGAAGTGGATGCCGCGGGCCGCACCTCGCTGCCTGGCGTGTTTGCCGCAGGCGACGCGACCACGGTGCCGTACAAGCAGATCGTGATCGCCATGGGTGAAGGCTCCAAGGCCGCGCTCAGCGCGTTCGACCACCTCATCCGCAGCAGCAGTCCGGTCGTCGAGACCGCCGCCGCGTAAGGCACAACCCGCGCAACGGCCACCCGGCCGCGGCGGGCCACGAGGGGGACAGCATGAACCTGCGCGACCTGAAATATTTCATCGCCCTCGCCGAACACCTGCACTTCGGGCGCGCGGCGGCGGCCAGCTTCGTCAGCCAGCCGACCCTGTCCACGCAGGTGCGCAAGCTCGAGGAAGAGCTGGGCGTGGTGCTGGTGGAGCGTGCACCGCGCAAGGTCATGCTCACCCCGGCCGGGCGCGACGTTGCCGCGCGCGCGCGGCGGATCGTGGCCGACGTCGAGCAGATGCGCGAATCGGCGCGACGCAGCCGTGACCCGGAAGCGGGCACGGTCAGGCTCGGCGTCTTCCCCACGCTGGGGCCTTATCTCCTGCCGCACGTGGTGCCCGGGATCCGCGCGCGCTTCCCGCAGCTCGAACTGCTGCTCGTGGAGGAAAAGAGCGACGTGCTGCTGTCGCGCCTGCAGGAAGGCCGGCTCGACGCCGCGCTGCTGGCGCTGCCGGTGAACGAGGAGCAGCTGCACCTGGAGTTCCTGTTCGAGGAGCCGTTCGTGCTGGCGGTGCCGGACACGCACCCGCTGGCCGGGCGCGACGCACTGTCCATGAAGGACATCGCCGGCGAGCGCCTGCTGCTGCTTGCCGACGGCCACTGCCTGCGCGACCAGGCGCTGGATGTCTGCCACCTGTCGGGGGCGAGCGAGAAGGACGAGTTCCAGGCGACCAGCCTGGAGACGCTGCGGCAGATGGTCGCGGCCGGCGTCGGCGTCACCCTGTTGCCGACGCTGGCAGTCAAGCCGCCGGTGGCGCGTTCGGAGAGCATCCAGCTGGTCGGCTTCCGCGATCCGCCGCCAAGCCGTCGCGTGGCGATGGTGTGGCGCAAGAGTTCGGCGATGCACGAATTCCTGCTGGCGCTGGCGCAGGTGCTGCGCGAACTTCCACCCGGCCTACTGGCACCCGGCAACGGCGGGGCGCGCGCACCGCTGCACGCACCGGGTACCTCGGGCGCCTGAGCGCCCGCGCCGTCAGGCGCCGACGCCGACCGGGCAGGACACCCCGGTGCCACCGATGCCGCAGTAGCCCGCGGGATGCTTGGACAGGTACTGCTGGTGTTCGTCTTCGGCGTAATGGAACACCGGCGCGGGGTACACGATTTCAGTGGTGATGGCGCCCAGCCCCGCCGCAGCCAGCCGTTGCTGGTAGGCGTCGCGGCTGGCCAGCGCCTGCGCATGCTGCGCCGCGGTTTCGCAATGGATCACCGAGCGGTACTGGGTGCCGATGTCGTTGCCCTGGCGCATGCCCTGGGTGGGGTCGTGGCCTTCCCAGAAGCGCGCCAGCAGCTGCGCGAACGACACCACCGCCGGGTCATGCACCACCATCACCACCTCGGCGTGTCCGGTCTCGCCACTGCAGACCTCGCGGTAGGTCGGGTTGGGCGTCAGCCCGCCGGCATAGCCGACCGCGGTGGTCTCCACGCCCGGCAGCGTCCAGAACAGGCGTTCCGCGCCCCAGAAGCAACCCATCCCGAATGCGACGCGCCCCAACCCTTCGAATGGGCCACGCAGCGGACGGCCGTGCACGTGGTGGATGTTGTGCAGCGGCAGCGGCGTATCGCGACCCGGCAACGCCTGCCCCGCCGTCGGCATCCGCTGCTTCCACGAACCGACTCCAAGCATGTCCCGCTCCATATCGACGTCGCGGCCATGATCGGCGCGCCGCGCCGCGCGATCAAGGCGCGGCAATGGCCTAGCTGAACACCGCCGGCGCCACGTGCACGCTGTTGCGGCCGCCGTGCTTGGCCGCGTACACCGCCTTGTCTGCGCGCTCGACCAGCGAGGCCGGCAGATCCTCGTCCGACAGGCGCGTGGCCACGCCGACGCTGGCGGTCAGCTGTACGCGCTGGCCTTCCCATTCGAACACCAGGCACTCCACCGCAAGGCGCATCTCCTCGCCGATCGCGCGTGCCGCGGCGCCCCCGCGACCGGGCAGCACGACGATGAACTCCTCGCCGCCGTAGCGCCCGAGCAGGTCGCCTTCGGTAAGTGTCGAGTGCAGGACTTTCGACACCGCGCGCAGGCAGGCATCGCCACAGCCGTGGCCATGGCGGTCATTGATCGCCTTGAAGCGGTCGAGGTCGATGAACAGGACCGAGATCGGCTGGCCGCTGCGCACGGACTCGGCGACGCCGCGACCGAGCCACTGGTCGATCGTGCGCCGGTTGAAGGTGCCGGTCAGCGCATCCAGCTCGGCCGAGCGCTGCAAGGCGACGGCCGCGCGCGCGTGCTCGATGCCCACCTGGGTCGCGCGCGCGAACTCGCCGGCCAGCGCCAGCTCGGCCGCATTGAACGAGTCGCCGCCGGTGCGCTGCAGCAGCAGCACGCCCCAGGCGGGCGCGCGGATGGCGAGCGGCAGGACCGCTTCCATCGCCACCACCCCGTGCTGTCCTTCGACCGTGACCGGCTGCTGCAGCGGAATGCCGTTGGCGGCCTGGCGCTTCAGCGGCAGCAGCCGGCCGGACACGATCGCATCCACCGCCGCCTTGCTGGCCTGGGGAACGACGATGTCGATGTCGCGCCCGCCGTGGCCGCGCGACAGCACCGCCGCAAAGGCGACCGGCACCTGCGGCACCAGATGCTCCAGCAAGAGGCGGTACGCGGTCCACGCAAGATCGGTATCGGGCACGCCACGCAGCGCCGTCTGCAGGGCGGCATTGAGGTCGGCGCGCGCGGCTTCGCGCCGCATCCGCGTTTCCGACTCGGCGCGGGCGATGCGGTCGCGGTCGCGCTGGTCCCGATACTGGCCCACCCGGCTCACCAGGCCGACCGCCAGCACGGCGGCGGCGAACGCAAGCACCAGCTGTCCGCCATAGCGCAGCCACACCGGGTCCAGCCAGCGGCCGTGGGCCACGAATTCGATCACCAGCGACGCCACCGCGACCAGCGCGAACAGCAGCACCAGCGACCAGGCCATCGGCACCCGCCGCCGCCCCGCATCCACCAGCATCGCCAGGCCCAGCGTCGCCGCGCCCAGCTGCGCGACCAGCGCCACGCCCGGCAGCACGCCGCCGAACGCCTCGACGCGCATCAGGCACACCGCGGCAAGGGCAAAGAGCGCCCACACATGGCGATCTGCCAGCCGCGACAGCCGCGGCATGGCCAGGGCGGTACCGGCGTAGCGCTGCAGCAGCGGCAGCACCGCAGCCAGGAACAGCAGCCCGAGCACGCGGATCCCGTCCCCGCGCCAGGCCGACGCGGCGCCGAACACCGGCAGCGCGTACAGGTGCCCGTTGTCGGCTGCCGACGCCAGGAGGGCAAGCACGGCCGCCGCGAAGAACTGCAGGAAGGCGCGATCGCGGACCGCGCCGTACAGCGACAGCGTCAACAGGGCCAGGACGAACAGCGCGGCATAGATCGACGCACTGATCGCAGAGCCGAGCTGGGCGATGCGCATCGCCGCGTCCGCGCGCACCAGGCGCACGCGCATCACCCCTCGCTCGCTGCCGACCACGTGCAGGGCGATGCTGGCGTCGTTGCCCAGGTCCCCGCGAAGGGGAAACATGTAGCCGGACGGCAGCGTGCCATCGTCGGCCCCCGGCGCGAAGAAGTCGCTGCGCGCGCTTTGCCAGCCCGCACCTTCCAGCCAGATCGCATCCACGGCGCCCCTGCCCACCCAGACGACCCAGGGGGGACCATCGCCGGCCTCATCGGGAAATGCGACGCGCAGGGGGACCACGGTCAGCCCGGTGCGCCGCGCCGGCAGGACCAGGATGTCCGCGGCCGCGCCCGCGCGTCCCGCGCCCTGCGGCTCGCCCAGCGTCACGGCAAGCCCGTCAAGGCCGCCGCGGAACGCGTCCGAACTGGCTGCCACCAGCAACGCCAGCAGCAGGGCGACGCCGGCGGCGAAGGCCCAGTCGTGGAGCAGCGCGAGCCGCCAGCGGGACGCCATCAGGCGCACCCGCCGGAACCGCGCGCCCGTCCTGCGCGGCGCGGAGCCCACGCACCAACCGGGATTCCGCTATCCATAGCCGCCCCCCCCCCGAACCAATGCCAAACATACAAGCAAGCGGCATGCCATCTGCTCCGGCGGGCGCCGCTCGGCTACACTTCGCGGCCCGTGGCGCAGCCCGCGCCGGCAGCGTCCATCGCCACATGAGCCTACCCGCAGACCCGTCCGCCACCGCGCCCGCAGCGCCCGCCGAGAAGCAGGACTTCATCCGCCAGATCGTGCGCCAGGACCTGGCGGCGGGCCGTCACCAGGCGATCCGCACACGCTTTCCGCCGGAGCCCAACGGCTACCTGCACATCGGCCACGCCAAGGCGATCTGCCTGGACTTCGGCATCGCCGGGGAGTTCGGCGGCCGCTGCAACCTGCGCTTCGACGACACCAACCCGGCCAAGGAAGACCCCGAGTTCGTGCGCGCGATCCAGGACGACGTGCGCTGGCTGGGCTTCGAATGGGCCAGCCTGCGCCATGCGTCGGACTACTTCGAGGTCTTCTACCTGGCGGCAGAAAAGCTCATCCGCCAGGGCGACGCCTTCGTCTGCGACCTGAGCGCCGAAGACGTGCGCAGCTACCGCGGCTCGCTCACCGAAGGCGGCCGCAACTCGCCGTTCCGCGAGCGCGGCGTGGATGAGAACCTGGACCTGTTCCGGCGCATGCGCGCGGGCGAATTCGCCGACGGCGCGCGCACGCTGCGCGCGAAGATCGACATGGCCAGCGGCAACATCAACCTGCGCGACCCGGCGCTGTACCGCATCAAGCACGTCGAGCACCAGAACACCGGCGCGGATTGGCCGATCTACCCGATGTACGACTTCGCGCACGCCTTGGGCGACGCCGTCGAAGGCATCACCCATTCGCTGTGCACGCTGGAGTTCGAGGACCACCGCCCGCTGTACGACTGGTGCGTGGACCGCGTCGACCTCGCCGGCAACCCGGAGCTGCTGGCGCCGCTGGCGGCGAAGGGCCTGCCGATCGAGGCCGCAAAACCGCGCCAGATCGAGTTCTCGCGCCTCAACATCAACTACACGGTGATGAGCAAGCGCAAGCTGACGCAGCTGGTCACCGAGGGCCTGGTGGACGGCTGGGACGATCCGCGCATGCCCACCCTGCAGGGCCTGCGCCGCCGCGGCTACACGCCGGCCGCGCTGCGCCTGCTGGTGGACCGCGTGGGCATCAGCAAGCAGAACTCGGTGATCGACTACTCGGTGCTCGAGGGGTGCCTGCGCGACGACCTGGACACCGGCGCCGAGCGGCGCATGGCCGTGGTGGACCCGCTGAAGCTCACGCTCACCAACCTGCCAGACGATCACGCCGAGCAGCTGCTGTTCCCGAACCACCCCAAGGACGAAGCGCTGGGCACGCGCGCGGTGCCGTTCTCGCGCGTGCTGTGGATCGAGCAGGACGACTTCGCCGAAGTGCCGCCCAAAGGCTGGAAGCGCCTGGTGTCGGGTGGCGAGGTGCGGCTGCGCGGCGCGGGCATCATCCGCTGCGACGAGGTGGTCAAGGACGCCGACGGCAACGTCGTCGAACTGCGCTGCACGCTCGACCCGGAGTCGCGTCCGGGCATGGAAGGCGCCAACCGCAAGGTCAAGGGCACGATCCACTGGGTCGATGCCAGCCGCGCGATCGCCGCCGAGATCCGCCTGTACGACCGCCTGTTCGCGGTGGCCGACCCGGACGACGAGAGCGACGGCCTGGGCTACCGCGACCGCATCAATCCGGACTCGCGACGCACCGTGCAGGGTTGGGTGGAGCCAGCCGCGGCCGACGCCGCGCCGGAACAGTCGCTGCAGTTCGAGCGCATCGGCTACTTCGTCGCCGACCGCCGCGACCACCGCGCCGACGCGCCGGTGTTCAACCGCAGCGTGACCCTGCGCGACACCTGGGCCGCCAAGGCCTGATCCGATCCGCGCGCCGGCCTGCACGGCGGCGCCACCGCGGCGCGGCTACCATCGCCCGCGCCTCATTCCGCCAAGGAGCCCCACATGCGCCGGATCGAACCCCGCACGCTGTTGTCCCTGCTTTCCCTGCTGCTCGCCCCGCTGCTGCTGGCCGCCTGTGCGGCGCCGCAGTCGAACGCCGGCAACGACGTCGGACCACCGACAACCGCGGAACAACCGGTGGAATCCGTGCCGCGCCAGCGCCCGGGCACCGTGGCCGGCGTGTCGGTCCTCGACCGCAGCTGCAAGGTCGACACCGACTGCACCGTGAAGGACGTCGGCAGCTGCTGCGGCTACCGCCCGGCCTGCGTCAACAAGGACGCCAAGCCCGACCCGGCCGCGGTCCAGGCCGCCTGCGCCGCCAATGGCGTGATGGGCACCTGTGGCTTTCGCGAGATCGAAGCCTGCAGCTGCGTCGCCAACACCTGCGAAGCCTCGGCCTCCGCGGCGGTGGCACGCTGATGCTCTACGCCCAGGTCCACCTCACGCTGCCGGCGTGGGTCCATGACGCGGTCGATACCGCGCGCGCCTACGCCACCGACGAAGACAAGGTCGGGCTTGCGATCGAACTGGCGGGTCGCAACGTCGCCGCCGAAACCGGCGGCCCGTTCGGCGCCGTGGTCTTCGGCCCGACCGACCGCGTGGTCGCCGCCGGCGTCAACGTGGTGCTGCCGCAGAGCACCTCGCTCGCGCACGCCGAGAACATGGCCTACATGCTGGCCCAGCAGCGCCTGCAGCGGCCGCGCCTCAACCAGGACGCGGACGGACGCCATGACGGCCCCTACACCCTCGCCACTTCGGCGCAGCCGTGCTGCCAGTGCTACGGCGCGACGGTGTGGGCGGGCGTGGACCGCCTGCTGATCGGCGCGCGCGCCGAGGACGTGCACGCGCTCACCGAATTCGACGAAGGCCCGCTGCCCGCCGACTGGATCGGCGAGCTCGCGCGCCGCGGGATCGAAGTTGCACGCGACGTGCGCCGCGATGACGCCCGCGCCGTGCTCGCCGCCTATGGCCAGGCCGGCGGCCGGCGCTACTGATGCCGTCGCCGCCCATGCCGCGGGCCGTGGCGGCATGAGTGGCCTGCTCTGCTATTGCCGGGCGGGTTTCGAACCCGAACTCGCCGCCGAACTGGGCGAGCGCGCCGCGGCTGCCGGCCACGCCGGCTACGCCGTCACCGATCGCGACAGCGGCTACGTGCGCTTCCTCGTGCCCGGTGGCGACGCGCATGCGCTGTCGCGCGCGCTGCCGTGGCGCGACCTGGTGTTCGCGAGGCAGAAGCTGCAGCTGCTCGCCGACCTGCCCGCGCTCGACCCGAGGGACCGCATCGCGCCGATCATCGCGGCGCTGCAGTCCGCATCCGTGGCGGGGCCACCCGCCGCCGCGGGCCAGGCGCCGTACGGCACCCTGCTGGTGGAGCACCCCGACAGCGATGCCGCCGGTCCACTCTCGGGCCTGGCGCGCGCGTTCGGCAATGCGCTGCGCCCGGCGTTGCGCAAGGCCGGGCTGCTGGCTGCAAGCGACGACCCGCGCCGCCCGCGCCTGCACGTCTGCCTGCTCGCCGGCGACCACCTGCTGCTGGCATGCAGCGACAGCCGCGACTCCTCGCCCTGGCCGAACGGCGTGCCGCGGCTACGCCTGCACCGCGATGCGCCCTCGCGCTCGGCGCTGAAGCTCGAAGAAGCGTTCATGTCGATGCTGGACGACGCCGAGCGCGCGCGCCTGCTGAAACCCGGCATGCACGCCGCCGACCTCGGCGCCGCGCCGGGCGGCTGGACCTGGGTGCTGCTGCGCGAAGGCCTGCAGGTGATGGCGATCGACAACGGCCCGCTGCGCGAGCATGTGATGGATACCGGACGCGTGACCCACCTGCGCGAGGACGGCTTCCGCTGGCAGCCGCCGCGCCCGCTGGACTGGATGGTGTGCGACATGGTCGAGCAGCCGCGCCGGGTCGCCTCGCGGATGGCGACCTGGTTCCGCGAGGGCTGGTGCCGGCAGGCGGTGTTCAACCTGAAGCTGCCCATGAAGAAGCGCTGGCTCGAAACCACGCTGTGCCTGGACCTGTTCGCGCGCGAGGCGGGACGGCCGCTGACCGTGCGCGCACGGCAGCTGTACCACGATCGCGAAGAGATCACGGTCATCGCGATGCCGTCCGGCAGCTGAAGACGCGCGCGGTATTCAGCGGACAGTCGACGATTCCCTACGCCGACGTCATGGCGTGGCCGCTAGTGTCCGCTGACCAGCAGCCTGGAGACCCGAAGATGAAGCCACGCACCCCGACCAGCCTGGTGCTCGCCGCGCTGGGTGCATTCGCCGCCAGCGGCAGCGTGCCGGCGCAATCCTCCCTGGACACGCCCACGCAGGCGCCGGTCACCGGCACGGTCACATCGACCCAGCCCGCCGAAGCGCCGGTGACGATCAGCAGCCGGCTGCCCGATTCCGTGATCGGCGAGTACCGGATCGACATGGCGGCGCTCGACGCGAACGCCGACGGCAAGCTGACGCGCCGCGAAGCCCGCACCAATGCCACCCTGACCGCCGAGTTCCGCGCCGTGGATGCCAATGGCGACGGCGTGCTCGACAGCCACGAACTGAAGGGTTGGATGCGATAACCCGCACGAAGCCACGCGGCGGGCCGCTCAGGTCCCGGCGGCGTGCCGCCAGAGCGCGGAGGACAGCAGCGGCATGCGCCCGGCCATGCCGAGCAGCGGTCCGCGCAGCAGCGTCGCCGGAAGCGACGCGCTGGTGAAGGCCCGGTTGATGCCGTCGAACGCGCGTGCGGCCAGCGTGTCTTCGCTGCGGCGCGCGCGTGCCCAGCGCGCGAGCCGCTGCGGCGTGGCCCAGTCCTGCTTGCGCGTGCGTGCGCCTGCAATGGACTCGCGCAGCGCGGCGACATCGCGCAGGCCCAGATTGACGCCTTGCCCGGCCAGCGGATGCACGGCATGCGCGGCATCACCCACCAGCAGCACGCGGCCGGCGACATAACTGCGTGCGAGCTGCATGCGCAGCGGGAATGCGACCCGTCGCGAACATGGCATCGCGCGGCCGAGCCGGGCATCGAAGGCCTGCGTGAGTGCGTGGCCGAACGCGTCGTCATCCATCGCCAGCGCAGCCTGCGCCGCGGCGGTGGGCTGCGACCAGACAATCGAAGAGCTGCCGTCGGCGCAGGGCAGGAACGCCAGCGGCCCGCCCGGCAGGAAGCGCTGCCAGGCGGTCGCTTCATGCGCCTCTTCCGTGCGCACGTAACCGACCACGCCGGATTGTCCGTAATCACGGCCGTCGACGGCGATGCCGGCCAGCCCGCGCAGGGTGGATGCGGCGCCGTCGGCCGCGATCGCGACGCGCGCGGAAACGCGGCGGCCGTCGTCAAGGCGCAGCTGCACGCCAGCGTCGTCCTGCTCGAGGGTCTCGACGCGGGCGGGACAGCGCAGTTCCACGCCCGCGGCTGCCAGGCGCGCCCACAGGCGGTCGACCAGCAGCGCGTTCTCGACGATCCAGCCCAGTTCGCGGCGCCCGTAGGCGTCGGCGTCGAACATCAGCTCGCCGCCGCCGGCGGCGTCCCACACCCGCATGCGCCGGTACGGCTGCAGGCGCGTCGAGGGCGCACCGTTGCAGCCGGCGACCGCGTCCCAGGCGCCAAGCGTCTCGAACAGCGCGGCGTTGTCGGGCGCGAACGCGTAGACGCGCAGGTCCGGGGCGTCGGCGGACCAGGGCGCGGGCGCGCGGCCCTCGACCAGCACCACTGAAAGATCCTGTTGCGCCAGCGCAAGCGCTGTCGCGGCACCGACCACGCCGCCGCCGACCACCACGGCATCGACCTGGCCGCGGCGCATCAGCCCGCCTCCGCGCGGCACGCGGCAGGCACGTCGCCGCGATAGCCCATGGCGCCGCCGACCAGTCCCGCCTGCAGCGCCGGCACGGCATCGAGTGCCATCAGGCCCAGGCTGCGCAGCAGCGTCACGCCGGGCGCGGGATTGGACGTCAACCGCGCGAATCCGTGCGAGAACGCCAGCGTGCGGCTGCGGTCCTCGGCGCGGCGCGCCGCGTAGGCGGCCAGCAGCGCGGGGTCGCCCGGATCGGCGCCCGCGGCGGCCTGCGTTGCCAGCAGCTCGGCCAGCGTCATGGCATCGCGCAGGCCGAGGTTGAATCCCTGCGCACCGATCGGGTGCAGGCTCTGTGCGGCGTTGCCGACCAGCACCGCGCGCGCCGCCACGGTTTCCGCGGCGGTGACCGCGACCGCCGGGTAGGCGCTGCGCGGTCCGGCCTCGAGCAGGCGGCCGACCCGCCAGCCGAACGCATCCTGGACGTGGGCGAGGAAAGCGGGCTCATCGAGTGCCTGCACGCGCGCGGCGTCCGCAATCGCCACGCCGTGCACCAGGCCCCAGGCGCGATCGCCGCGCGGCAGCAGGGCTGTCGGGCCGTCGTCGCCGAGGCGCTCGTAGGCGGTGCCGTCCGGCGCGCGCGACGCGCGCAGCCGCGCCACCAGCAGCACCTGGCCATAGTCATGCTCACCGGCGTCGATCCCGAGCGCGGCGCGCACGCCGCTGCGCATGCCATCGGCGGCGACCACCAGGCGCGCGCGCAGCACGGACGCGGCACCGCCCTCCACATGCACTTCGCGCACGCCGTCGGCGGCAACGCCCAGCGCAGTGAAGCGCGTTCCGCGATGGCGCGTGAGCCCGGCCACGTCGCCCAGCCGCGCTTCCAGCGCCTCGCCGAAGTCCCGGGCCACGACCACCTGGCCGAAACACGCGCGGCCGTAATCGGCCGCGGCGAGGCGAATGCGGCCGAAATCGCCGCGCCGGCTGACATGGATGCGCTCGATGGCGCCGGTGGGCGCGCGCAGGCGCGTCATCACGCCAAGGTGCGCCAGGGCGTTCACGGTCGCCTCGGCAAAGCTCAGGTTGCGCTCGTCGAACACCGCAGGCATCGCCGCCGCGGGCGCTGCCTCGACCAGCGCGACATCGAGCCCGGTGGTTTCCAGTGCGATTGCAAGGCTGGCGCCGACCAGGCCGCCGCCGATGATCACCACGTCGTGGGTTGCGCTCATGCGGGCATGATACGGCCCCTCGTGCCGCCAGTTCGCTAGAATGGCCGCCACCTCGAAGTCCGTGCCGGAGCTCCCAGCGCCATGAACACCACCCTGCAACGCGCCATCATCCTGTCACTGCTCGTGCTGCTGATGGCGGCGACCCGCAGCCATGTGTTCAACCACTTCACTCCGGTGCCGGATGCGTCCTGGGCGGTGTTCCTGATCGCCGGCTTCTACCTGCGCAGCTGGTCGCGCCTGGTGCTGCCGGGCCTGCTGGCCCTCGCCGTGGCGATCGACTGGGCGGTGATCACCGGCCAGGGCATGTCGTTCTGGAGCCACTACTGCGTGTCGGCCGGCTACTGGATGCTGCTGCCGGCGCACGCGGCCATGTGGGCTGCCGGTGCATGGCTGCGCCGCGGCTACGGTGGTGCCAGCGTGGCCGCGCTCGGCCGCCTCGCCGCCGCCGTGGTGCTGGCCACCGCAACCTGCCACCTGCTGGCGCAGGGCGGTTTCTACTGGCTGTCCAACGCGGTTGCCGAGCCGACGTTCGCCGGCTGGGCACTCAACTACGGCCACTGGTTCCTGCCCTACCTGAGCGCCACGGCGATGTTCGTCGCGCTTGCGGCGATCGCGCAGGTGGTGGCCGAAGCCATCTCGCGCCACGGTGCCGTGAGCGCGCCGGCGCGCGACAAGCGCCGCTGACGCCATGGGCAACCGCCTGTCGAAGATCTACACCCGTACCGGCGACGACGGCAGCACGGGACTCGGCGACGGCAGCCGCACCGGCAAGGATTCGCTCCGCGTCGAGGCCTATGGCACGGTCGACGAGGCCAACTCCACGATCGGGCTGCTGCTGGCCAGCGAGATCCCGGAGCCGATGCGCGAGCTGCTGACGTCGGTACAGCACCAGCTGTTCGACCTCGGCGGCGAGCTCTGCATCCCGGGGCACGCGGCCATCAGCGATGACGACGTCACCCGCCTCGAGCAGCACCTCGACCAGTACAACGCGCCCTTGCCGCCGCTCAAGGATTTCATCCTGCCCGGCGGCGGCGATGCGGCGGCACGCTGCCACATCGCACGCACCGTGGTGCGCCGCGCGGAACGCTGCACGGTGGCGCTGTCGCGGGTCGAGGACATCCGGGCGCAGCCGGTGCGCTACCTCAACCGCCTCTCCGACCTGCTGTTTGTGCTGGCGCGCGTGCTGGCGCGCGAGAGCGGCCATGGCGAGGTCATCTGGCGGCACGAGCGCCGCAACGCCTGAGCGATGGCTGGCCGCGCACCCGCGCTGGAGTCCGCGCCTTGAGCGCGACCGGCCTGCCGGTCTTCACCCACGCCGCGTGCTTCGCGCACGACACCGGTCCCGGACACGCCGAAAGCCCGCAGCGGCTGGGTGCGGTGATCACCGCCCTGCGCGACCACGTCCCCGGTCTGGACTGGCTGGAAGCGCCCCGCGCCACGCGCGGGCAACTGCTGCGCGTGCACGACCCGATCCTGCTGCAGGCGGTCCTCGAGGCGCCCGACCGGCTGGTGCAGCTCGATCCCGACACCGTGCTGTCGCCGGACTCGCCCGAGGCCGCGCTGCGCGCCGCCGGTGCCGTGGTCGCGGCCGTGGACCACGTGATGGCCGGCATCTCGCACAGCGCATTCTGCGCGGTACGCCCTCCCGGCCACCACGCCACAGAACTGCATGCGATGGGCTTCTGCCTGTTCAACAACGTCGCCGTCGGCGCCGCGCACGCGCTGGAGCGCCACGGCCTGTCGCGCGTCGCGATCGTCGATTTCGACGTGCACCACGGCAATGGCACGCAGGCGATCTTCGCGGAGGAGCCGCGCGTGCACTACAGCAGCTCGCACGAGATGCCGCTGTTCCCCGAGACCGGCGACCCGCGTGAACGTGGCGCCGGCAACGTGCGCAACGCGGCGTTGCGGGCCGGCACCGGCAGCCATCGCTTCCGCGAGGCCTGGCGCGAGCAGCTGTTGCCGGCGATCGATGCCTTCGCGCCGCAACTGCTGCTGCTGTCCGCAGGCTTCGACGGCCATCGCGCCGACCCGATGGCACACATCGAGCTCGAAGCCGACGACTTCGCCTGGATCACCGGCGAGCTTGGCGCGATCGCCGGGCGCCATGCCGACGGCCGCATGGTCTCGGTGCTGGAAGGCGGCTACGACCTGGCGGCGCTCGCCGAGTGCAGCGTCGCCCACGTCGCGGCGCTGGCGGCAGCGTCGCCCCGCTGAACGCCGCGTTCACGCCGGGCGCCGCCCTGCACGCGGGCCGTCCTGCGTTCACCCGGCGCGCATTGCCGCTGCACGGGCGATGCGGCAAGCTAGCCGCCGCCCTTTCGCCCGGATGAACGCGTGCACAAACCCCTCCGACTGCTCCCGTTGTCGCTGTGCATTGCCTGCGCACTGGCGACGCACATCCCGGATGCGCGGGCAGCGGATGAACCCGAACCCGATTGGGGCCTGTGTCCGGTCGACGATTCGGTGCCGGCGTTCGCCGATGCGCAACCCGCGGTCGGCTCGATCGAAGACCGTGCCTCGCAGCCGACCGACATCGCCTGCGACGACATGAGCGGCATCGACGGCGAGAACGTCGCCTGCAAGGGCAACGTCACGCTGCGCCGCGGCGACCAGTTCCTCGGGGCGGACGGCCTGCAGTTTGAAAACGAGACATCGACCTATGTCGCCACCGGCAGCGTGCGCTACCAGGACTCCGGCATGCGGATGGTCGCCGAGCGCCTCGAGGGCGACCAGGAAGCCGACACCCACCGCGTCGACGATGTCCGCTACCAGCTGACCGACCGCCGCGGCAACGGCGGCGCCGAGCGCATCGAGATGAAAGGCTCGCAGGGCTCGCTGTACGGCTCCACCTATTCGACCTGTCCACCGGACGACCGGTGGTGGGAGCTGCGCGCCGGCCGCATCGACATCGACAACGAGAAAGGCCAGGGCATCGCACGCAACGCCACGCTGCGGGTGGGCAAAGTGCCCGTGCTGTACGTGCCGATCTTCGCCTTCCCCACCGACAACCGTCGCCACACCGGCCTGCTCTACCCCGCCATTTCCTATTCCAGCCGCAACGGCTTCGACTGGCGGCAGCCGATCTACCTGAACCTCGCGCCCAACTACGACATGACGCTCGAGCCGCGGCTGATGACCAATCGCGGACTGCAGCTCGGCACCGAGTTCCGCTACCTCATCAATGGCGGCGGCGGCGTGCTGGAGCTCGACGTTCTGCCTTCCGACAAGCTGACCAGGGACGGGCGCGCCGACGAGATTGCGTCGCCCTACCCTGAAGAGAACTTCCGCAAGGAAGACCGCGGCATGTTCCGGTTCAACGGCTACCAGAACATGGGCCCGCACTGGCAGGCGCGGACCAACCTGGCGTGGGCCAGCGATCCGCGCTACCTGGAAGACTCCAGCAACGCGTTGAACGGCATGACCAACTTCTCCGTCAAGAGCGACGTCGGCGTCTATGGCAGAGGCCGCTCGTGGGATGCCGGGGTGATGGCCGACTACTGGCAACTGGGTGACTGGACGCTGGCCGAAGCCAACCTTCCCTACCACCGCCTGCCGCGCGCGTACGTCAACTGGGAAGACTCCTTCGGCGACTGGCTGGTCGCCGGGCTCACCGCCGACGCCACGCGCTTCGCGCACGCGGACAGCACCGCCCGGCCGGGCGGAAGCCGCATCGACGTGCGGCCCTACCTCTCCATGCCGCTCGAGGGCGCCAGCTGGTTCATCAAGCCGACCGTCGCCTGGCGCTATACCGCCTATGCGCTCGAGGATGCGTTGGCGCAGGAGCTCGCCCGCGTAAATGGCAGGAGCCCCGACGCCTCGCCCTCGCGCAACCTGCCGATCACCACCGTTGACGCGGGCATGTTCTTCGACCGCGAGACGCTGTTCCGCGGCGACACCTACCTGCAGACCCTCGAACCGCGCCTCTATTACGTCAACGCGCCCTACCGCGACCAGTCCAACCTGCCGCTGTTCGATACCCAGTTCACGTCGTTCGGCTGGGGCCAGCTGTTCCGCGACAACCGCTTCACCGGCGCCGACCGCCAGGCCGATTCCAACCAGCTCACCCTGGCGCTGACCACCCGCCTGATCGAGTCCGAATCGGGCGTTGAGAAGCTCTCGGCCAGCATCGGCCAGATCCGCTACTTCGAGGACTCGCGGGTCGGCCTCGAGGCGACCTCGCCGGTCATCCGCGAGGGCAAGTCGGCCTGGATCGCCGACGGCAACTACGCCATCAACGACCGCTGGAGCATCGGCGCCACCTACCACTGGAACCCGGCCACCCGGCAGGAGGACCTGGCCAGCGTACGCACCCGCTACCTGATGGGCGACGACGGCGTGGTCAACCTTGCCTATCGCTACCGCCGAAACGCCGCCAACCAGCTCGACCTGCTCGAGCAGGTCGACATGTCGTTCCTGTACCCGATCAACAAGTCGTGGAGCCTGGTGGGCCGCTACTACTATTCCCTGCTCGACAAGCAGCTGCTCGAGGGCATCGCCGGCGTGCAGTGGGACAGCTGCTGCATGGCCGCGCGCCTAGTCGCGCGCCGCTATGTCCGCAACCGCGTCGGCGAGATGAACGACGCGATCCAGTTCGAACTCGAATTCAAGGGCCTCGGCTCCGCCGGCCCCGACACGGCCAGCCGTCTGCGCCGTGCTATCCTCGGCTACTACCGCGAGGACCTGTACCTGGTGCCTCCTGCCGAAGTCCGCAGTGGCCCAGGCAACGACCCATCCCTCGACGCGACCCCATGAAAAACATCCTGATTCCGAGCCTCGCCCTCGCCTTGGCCGCCTTTGGCCTGCCTTCCATGGCGCAGGACATCCAGCCGCTTGACGGCATCGCCGCGGTCGTCAACGAGGACGTGATTCTCGAGAGCGAACTCGCGCTGGCGACGGCCAACATCCTGTCCCAGTACGGCGACCGCCCCGAGCAACTGCCGCCGGCGGAAGTGCTGCGGCGCCAGGTGCTGGAGCGCCTGATCCTGGTGCGCCTGCAGACCGCTCGCGCCCAGGAGAGCGGCGTGCGCGTGTCCGATGAGGAAATCGACGCCGCGATCGGTGGTATCGCGAAGCAGAACAACCTGACCCCGGACCAGCTGCGACAGCAGCTGGCGGGCGACGGCCTGAGCTTCAGCGACTTCCGTCGCTCGCTCGGCGAGGAGCTGATGATCCAGCGCATGCGCCAGCGTTTCGCGCAGAGCCGGATCACCGTCAGCGAAGGCGAAGTCGACGCCGCGCTGGCCACCCAGGCCAGCGGCACCCAGTACCGCCTGGCCCACATCCTGGTCGCGCTCCCCAACGGCGCCACCCCGGAACAGATCGCCACCGCGCAGCAGAAGGCGGACGGCGTGAAGGGCCTGCTGGACCGCGGCGAAATGGATTTCCAGGCCGCGGCGGTGCGTTATTCGGACAGCCCCAATGCCCTCGAGGGCGGTGACCTGGGCTGGCGCAGCAGCGACGAGATCCCGACCGCGTTCAGCGGCTCCATCGCCACCATGCAGCGCGGCCAGGTGCTTGGGCCGTTCCGCGGACCGAGCGGCTTCCAGCTGCTGCAGCTGGTCGACACCCGCAGCGCCGCCGCCGCTGACGCGCAGACCGTGACCCAGTACCAGGCGCGCCACATCCTGGTGCGCAGCAGCGACGCCGCCGGCAAAGCCCGCATCGACACGCTGCGCGCGCGCATCGCGGGTGGCGCCGATTTCGCGACGGTGGCCCGCGAGGACTCCGAAGACCGCTTCACCGGTGACAAGGGTGGCGACCTCGGCTGGTTCATGCAGGACCAGTTCGGTCCTGACTTCGGCGCCCAGGTGGCTGGACTGGCCGATGGCGAGGTTTCCGCGCCGTTCCGTACCCAGGCGGGCTGGCATGTGGTGCAGCGCCAGGGTACGCGCCAGGCCAACGTCGGCGAGGAAAACCGCCGCGCCCAGGTCCGCGAGACCATCGGCCAGCGCAAGCTCGAAGACGAATGGAACCGCTACCTGCGCGAGCTGCGCGGCGAAGCCTACGTCGACATCCGCACGGCCGGCGTCTCCGGCGCCAACGGCGACTGATTTGCAGCGCCCACGGCTCGCGCTGGTCCCGGGTGAACCGGCCGGCGTCGGGCCGGAGCTCTGCGCACGCGCCCTGCAGCGCGCGTGGGATGCCGAACTCGTCGTGCACGGCGACGGCGACGCCCTGCTCACTGCCGCTGAACGGCTCGGGATCACGCTCGAACGCCCTGCGCACGACACCCTCGTCGCCGCCGGCGGCCGCTTCCGCCTGATCGACGTCCCTGGCGCCTGCGTGGTCGCGCCCGGCAGGCCCGCGGCGGCCAATGCACCTGCCGTGGTCGCCGCGCTGTCCAGTGCCGCGGATGCCTGCCTTCGCGGCGACTGCGACGGCATGGTCACCGGCCCGGTGCACAAGGCCACGATCAACGACGGCGGCATCGCCTACACCGGCACCACCGGCCTGCTGGCCGCCCACGCCGGGTGCGAGGTGGTGATGATGCTGGCCAATGACCACATGCGCGTCGCGCTGGCCACGGTGCACCTGCCGCTGCGCGCCATTGCCGATGCGCTCACCCCGGCACTGCTCGAACGCAGCCTGCGCATCGTCCACGCCGCCCTGCGTGCGGACTTCGGCATTGCCGACCCGCTGATCACGGTCCTCGGGCTCAACCCGCATGCCGGCGAGGATGGCCACCTGGGCCGCGAAGAGATCGACGTGATCATCCCGGTGCTCACGCGCCTGCGCAGCGAAGGCCTGCGGCTCGAAGGCCCGCTGCCGGCCGACACCGCCTTCCTGCCGCGCAAACTGGCCGGCGTCGACGCCGTGCTGGCCATGTATCACGACCAGGGGCTTCCGGTGCTGAAATACAGTGGTTTCGAGCAGGCGGTGAACATCAGCCTGGGCCTGCCCTACCCGCGCGTCGCGGTGGACCATGGCACCGCGTTCGATCTTGCCGGCAGCGGCCGCGCCGACCCCTCCAGCCTGTTTGCGGCGATCGATAGCTGTACGCGGCTGGCGCGTGCGCGCCGGGCCACGCGCGATGCCCTGCACGCGGACAGGCTGGCATGAGCACCACCACAAGCCACGACGGCACGTTCCGCGATCCGGCGAAGAAATCGCTCGGCCAGCACTTCCTGCACGAGCGCGGCGTGGTCGACAGGATCGTGCTGGCGGTGGACCCGCGCCCGGGCGACCACATCGTCGAGATCGGCCCGGGCCAGGGCGCGATGACGTATCCACTGCTTGACCGCCACGGTCGCCTCACGGCGATCGAATTCGACCGCGACCTGCTGGCACCGCTGGCGGCGCGCGCACGCGCGCATGGCGAACTCGAGCTGGTGCACGCCAACGTGCTCGACGTCGATTTCACCGCGCTGGCCGCGGGCACGCCGATCCGCCTGGTCGGCAACCTGCCCTACAACCTGTCGTCGCCGATCCTGTTCCATGCGCTCGACCACGCCGCGGTCGTGCGCGACATGCACTTCATGCTGCAGAAGGAAGTCGTCGACCGCATGGCCGCAGGACCGGGCAGCAAGGTGTACGGGCGGCTCAGCGTCATGCTGCAGGCCTACTGCAGGGTGACCGCGCTGTTCACCGTGGGGCCGGGCGCGTTCAAGCCGCCGCCGAAGGTCGACTCCGCCGTCGTCAGGCTGGTGCCGCGGCCGCCGGAGGAGATTGGCATCGACAACCGGGCGCGGTTCGCCGCGATCGTGCGCGCGGCGTTCGGGCAGCGCCGCAAGACACTGCGCAATGCGTTGCAGCCGCTGTGTTCCGCAGACGAGATCAGTGCCGCCGGCGTCGACCCGTCGCAGCGCGCGGAGCAGCTCGAAGTGGCGGATTTCATCCGCATCGCCAATCTTCCGGCGGCCACGTAGTCCCCGGATTCACACCGACGGCTTAAACTGCCGGCATGGACGACACGCCGGACTACACGCTGGAAATACAGATCGCGACGCGATTCCTCGCCGACGAGTCGGCGCCGGAGGACGATCGCTACGTGTTCGCGTACACGATCCGCATCCGCAACCTCGGCAAGCGCGCGGCACAGCTGCTGGACCGGCACTGGGTGATCACCGACGGCAACGGCCGTGTCGAGGAAGTGCGTGGCGAAGGCGTGGTGGGCGAACAGCCCAGGCTCGAACCGGGCGAACAGTTCACCTACACCTCCGGCGCGGTGCTGCAGACCGCCGTGGGCACGATGGAAGGCAGTTACGGCATGCTCGGCGATGACGGCACGCAGTTCGATGCGCCGATCCCGCCGTTCACGCTCGCCGTACCGCGAACGCTGCACTGATGGCCGTCTGGGCGATTGGCGACCTCCAGGGCTGCCTGGGTCCGACCGAGCGCCTGCTCGATCGGATCCGCTTCGATCCCGCGCGCGACCGCATCTGGTTCTGCGGCGACCTGGTCAACCGCGGCGGCGAATCGCTGGAGACGCTGCGCCTGGTGCATTCGTTGCGCGCGAACGCGGTCACCGTGCTCGGCAACCACGACCTGTCGCTGCTGGCGATCGCCGATCGCCGCGAGGACGAGCAGCGCAAGGTCAATCCGGACCTGCAGCGCGTGCTGTTCGCGCCCGACCGCGACGAGCTCCTCGACTGGTTGCGCGTGCAGCCACTGGTGCATGCCGACCACGAGCTCGGCTGGATGATGGTGCACGCCGGCCTGGCCCCGAGGTGGACCGCCGCCGACGCCGAAGCCCTGGCGCGCGAGGTCGAGGCCAGCATCCAGGGCAAGGACCGCCGGCGCCTGTTCAAGCAGATGTATGGCGACCGGCCGGCGTGGTCGCCGGGCCTGCGCGGCACCGACCGCGAGCGCGCCATCATCAACATCTTCACGCGCATGCGCTATTGCAGCCCGCGCGGCCGCATCGCGTTCGAGGAGAAGGGTGCGCCGGGCACCCAGCTGCCGGGCCTGTATCCCTGGTACGCCGTACCCGGTCGCGTCGAGCGCGGCCTGAAGGTGGTCTGCGGGCACTGGTCGTCACTCGGCCTGTTCATCGGCCACGGCGTGCACGCGATCGATACCGGCGCCGTCTGGGGCGGCAAACTCACCGCGCTGCGGCTGGACTGCGAGGAGCTGCAGGTGGTGCAGGTTCCTGGTCGGTCGCTGCCTTCCCAGCCCCCAGCCTGAAACGGCAGGCGTGCCCGCCGCGGACGATGCACTCGACGTGGTGGACGCGGCGCCCGGTGGTCGCTTCCATGTAGGCAAGGTCGAACCTGCACACCTGCGGGTGCTGGCGCGCGAGGTCGTGGAACACGCAGTTGAAGGCTTCGACCTGCCAGTCTTCGCCGTGCCGCGCGGGCACCGCCTCGTAGCCCAGCGCATCCAGCCGCTGCGCCAGCGCACGCGCCAGTCCTTCGCCGCTTTCGACGTCGAGCGATGGCTGCGTCGCCGCGATGGTGCGGCCCAGCTCCTGCAGCAGCGCCCCGACCTCGTCCTCGCCCATGTGCGCATGCAGCTGCGTGAGCAGCGCGGCTGCGATGGCGCCGTAGTTGCGCGGGAACAGGGCGCGCCCCTCGGCGGTCAGCACGTAGCGCGCCTGCGGGCGGCCACCGGTGGCGCGCGACTGTCCACTCTGCACCAGCCCGCGCGCGGCCAGCGCGGTGATGTGCTGGCGCACCGCGTTGTGGCTGATGCGCAGCCGCTCGCACATCTCCTCGACGCCGAGGCCATCGACGGCCGACAGCAGCTGCCTGAGCAGCCGCTGCCGGGTATCCCCGAAGTGCGCCAGCCCTGGCGTCATCGCGGGCCTAGGTGGCCTTGTCCGGGAACTGTTTGGCGATGGCTCCCGCGAGCGCGTCGGCGATCATGTCCATGTGCGTCTGCATCGCGCTCCATTCGGCGGCTTCGCCAGCGGTGTCGTCCGCCAGGATCAGGTCGACCTGCCGCGAATGGTGCGCGCCGTGGGCCAGCATCAGGCCTAGCACGGTGTCTTCGGGCAGGTTGGGATTGGCACCCGCCAGGAACTTCGCGATCTCGCCGGCATTGGCGGTGAGGTCGGCCATGGCAGCCTCGGCGGCGGCTCCCCCGCCAGCGGCGCGGGCATCGGTGAGCGCCTTCACCGCGCCCCAGTGGCCACCGAGCAGGGCCAGCATCTGCTTGCCGCCGGCCTCGCCATAGAAGCCCGCCACCGCGGTGCTGATCTGCGTAGCGTTCTCGACCACCGCGTCGGCCGCGGCCTGGGCGTCGGCGGCACTGCCGGCATGCACGGCGAGCGCGTAGTCGCGGGCATGCACGATGTGGCCGTGCCAAAGCTCGCGCATGGCGGCGTGGAGCTGTGGTGCGGCGACAGCGCCGGACTCGGGCATTGGCGCTGGCGCCGTGGCCACGGGTGTCGGAGCGGTGGCCTCGGGCGCGGTGGCCGGAGTGTCGGGCGGCACGGCCCGGTCGCAGCCGGCCAGGGCCAGCGCCAGCGCCACGGCTGCGACAAGCGGATTGAGTGGAATCGACATGGAAGGACTCCGGAAGGCATCGCGGGGTGCGACCGGGGCATCATGCGCCGCGTGGCGCGATTTGCCATGGTGCCATGTGTAAAGGCGCCAGATGGCGCCTGGAGGCGATCAGGCGCGCCGGTACTCGACAAAATCGAAGGCGAAGGCGTGGCGCGCGTCGGCTGTATGGTGCTCGCGCGACACCTCCCGCCAGCCGTCCCCGTCGAAGGCCGGGAAGAACGCGTCGCCGCCTTCGACCGCGGTGTCGACATGCGTCAGGTACAGCACCGCGGCGCGCGGCAGCGCCAGGGCATAGACCTCGGCGCCGCCGATGACGCACAGCTCGGCGGCTCCCGATGCCAGCGCGCAGGCCTCGTCCAGCGACGCCACGGCGTCCATGCCGGCGAACGGCACCTGGCCGCTGCGCGTCAGCACCAGGTTGCGCCGCTTCGGCAGCGCGCGGCCCAGCGACTCGGCCGTCCTGCGTCCCATCAGCACCGGCTTGCCGAGCGTCAGCGCCTTGAAATGCGCGAGATCCGCCGGCAGGTGCCACGGCAGGCCGTTGTCGCGGCCGATCGCGCGCCGGCGGTCGAGCGCGGCCACCAGCGACAACGCCGGGGCGATCGGCGGCTGCGTCATCGCGGCGTGCTCAGACCGCGACCGGGGCCTTGATGGCCGGCAGCGGATCGTAGCCTTCGATGGCGATGTGCTCGTGGGTGAAGGCGAAGACATCACGGATCGATGGATCGAGAACCAGCCGCGGCAGCGCGCGCGGCGCGCGTTCCAGCTGCTCGCGCGCCTGCCCGAAATGGTTGCTGTACAAGTGCGCATCGCCCAGCGTGTGCACGAAATCGCCCACGCCAAGCCCGCAGGCCTGCGCCACCATGTGCGTCAGCAGCGCGTAGCTGGCGATGTTGAACGGCACGCCGAGGAAGATGTCGCCGCTGCGCTGGTACAGCTGGCAGCTCAGCCGGCCGTCGACCACGTAGAACTGGAACAGCGCGTGGCAGGGCTGCAGCGCCATCGCCGGCAGTTCGGCCACGTTCCAGGCCGAGACCACCAGGCGCCGCGAGTCCGGGTTGCGGCGGATCTCGTCGATGACCCAGCGGATCTGGTCGATCTCCACGCCGTCGGCACCCGCCCAGTGCCGCCACTGCTTGCCGTACACCGGGCCCAGCTCGCCGTCGGCGTCGGCCCACTCGTCCCAGATGCCGACCTTGTGCTCGCGCAGGTAGGCGATGTTGGTCTCGCCGCGCAGGAACCAGAGCAGCTCGTGGATGATCGAGCGCAGGTGCAGCTTCTTGGTGGTGACCAGCGGAAAGCCGTCATTGAGGTCGAAGCGCATCTGCCAGCCGAACACGCTGCGCGTGCCGGTGCCGGTGCGGTCGGCCTTGTCGGTGCCGTGTTCGAGGACGTGGCGCAGGAGGTCGAGGTACTGGCGCATGGCGTCGCGGGCTCGTCAGTCGGTGGTGCTGGGGCCGGAAGCGGTCGGGGGCACGGGCTGCAGGGTCGGCGAGCGCCGCGCCAGCCACAGCCAGTACAGGCCCACCAGGACCAGCGGCAGGCTCAGCACCTGGCCCATGGTCAGCCAGCCGAAGGCGAGATAGCCGAGGTGGGCGTCGGGCTCGCGCACGAACTCCACCAGGAAGCGGAACGCGCCGTAGAGCAGCGCGAACATGCCGGCAACCGCGTAGCGCGGGCGCGGCCGGCGCGAGAACCACCACAGCGCCGCGAACATCACCACGCCCTCGAGGAATGCCTGGTAGAGCTGCGACGGATGGCGCGCGTATTGCGCCAGTTCGCCCGCCTGGAACTGTGCGCGCAGCGCGGCCTCCGGCAGGCCGGCCAGGTCCGGCGGCAGCGCATTGCGGAACACCACGCCCCAGCCGGCTTCGGTCGGCTTGCCCCAGAGCTCGCCGCCGATCCAGTTGCCGATACGGCCGAAGCCCAGGCCCAGCGGCACCAGCGGCGCCACGAAGTCCATGCTGTCGAACACATGCAGGCGGCGCGCCCGCGACCACAGCCAGATCGCCACCAGCACGCCGAGCAGGCCGCCGTGGAAGCTCATGCCGCCATCCCAGACCTTGAACAGCATCAGCGGGTCGGCCAGCAGGTCGCCGAACGCATAGAACAGCACGTAGCCGATGCGGCCACCCAGCACCACGCCGAGCATGCCGTAGAACATCAGGTCGCCGAAGCCGGCGTCGTCCACGCCGGGCAGGCGCCCGGCACGGATGCGCGAACGCCCCAGCCACCACGCGCTGGCGAACGCCAGCAGGTACATCACCCCGTACCAGTGCACCGCCGGCTGGAACGTCCGCCCGAACAGCGCGAACGCCGGGGACTGGAGCGCGATCGGATCGATCAGGTGCAGGTAGGTCATGCCGTGGTCAGTCCGGAGCCACGTGGCGCAGCGCGCGGCGCTTGGCCCACAGGTTCAGCAGCTCCACGAACGCGGAGAAGCCCATCGCGCCGTAGATGTAGCCACGCGGAATGTGCAGCTCGAAGCCCTCGGCGATCAGGTACGCACCGATCAGCACGATGAACGCCAGCGCCAGCATCTTGATGGTCGGGTTGTTGTCGATGAACGTGCCCAGCGGGCGCGCCGCAAGCAGCATCACGCCTACCGCGATCAGGATCGCGATCACCATCACCGGCACGTAGTCGCCGGCCATGCCGACCGCCGCGATCACCGAGTCCAGCGAGAACACGATGTCGATGACCGCGATCTGCGCGATCACCATCGCGAACGACGTCGCCGCCTTGCCGGCGCCGCTGGCGTCCTCGTGCGCACCGGCGACCAGCTCGCGGATCTCCATCGCGCCCTTCACGATGAGGAACAGGCCGCCAAGGATCAGTACCAGGTCGCGCACTGAAACGCCCTGACCGAACACCGTGAACAGGTCACTGGTCAGTCCCGCCAGCCACGCCAGCGTGAGCAGCAAGCCGATGCGGGTGATGCAGGCCACGGCGATGCCGAACTTGCGGGCGAACTCGCGTTTCTCGGCCGGCAGGCGGCTCACGGCGATCGAGATGAACACCAGGTTGTCGATGCCGAGCACGATCTCGATCGTGGCCAGCGTGACCAGCAGGATCCAGACCTGCGGGTCGGAGATCAATTCCATCATTGCTTGCATATCCTTGGGAAATTCGTTTGGAGCTGCGTCACGCCAGGCGCGGCAACAGCAGTGCGCCCCAGACCAGCAGCACGTTGAGCATCAGCACGAACACCGCGGCGGAGCCCATGTCCTTGGCGCGTCCGGCCAGTTCATGGTGTTCATCGCCATAGCGGGCGATGACCGCTTCGATCGCGGAATTCAGCAGCTCAGCCGACAGCACCAGCAGCAACGAGCCGACCAGCAGGGCGCGCTCCACGCCACCCTCGCCCAGCCACAGGCCCAGCGGTGCCAGCACGACGAACAGCAACACCTCGAGCCGGAACGAAGACTCGTGCAGCCACGCCGCGCGCAGGCCCTGCATCGACCAGCCCGCGGCCTTGAGCATCCGCGCAGGCCCCCTGGGCATGTGTCCGGTTTCGTCGGCCATCACAGGAACTGCATGCTGATTCGCTGCCGCGTCCGACCAGAAGGTGGCAATTTTGCCACAAGGGCGGTTCCGGGGCCTGATCGGCTTCAGGTTGGCGCGTCGGGGCCGCGGCGCGGCAACTCCGGCCCCCGGCAGCGCGCCCGCCGTGGCCGTCTGTTTGCCCATGGGGATGCGTGCGCGTTCACTCCGCGCGCAGGCCCGGGCTGAGAGCATCCGCACTCACCGTATCGGGAACACGCATGCACCGGCACGCTGCTATCCTCGGACCGTTCATCGCACTCGCAATGGGAGCCACCATGAACCAAGCTTTCGCACAGGCCGCGCCCCGGCAGATGCACACCGGTGACACCGGCTATGCGCTGTTGCTCGAAGCCGCCAGTGCGCCGTTGCACGCGCGCCTGGGCGACGGGGTGTCCTTGCAGGTCGAGCGCCTCGACCGCCTCGGCAACTGGGCGTTCGTGCTCGGCACCATGCGCGCCGCGGGCGGCGGGCGCGTTGATTACCAGGGCACGCCGTTCGCGGAAGCCGCAGCGCAGGGTGGCATGTCCGATGTCTACGTCGCGCTGCTGCGCCGCGAACCGGATGCGGATGGCGCCAACCAGGCCGCGGCGGCAGCGCCCGCCGCGGCAGCGGCGCGCGACCAGGCCGGTGATGGCGACGATGACGCTGGTTTCCCCGCCGGCAGCTGGACGGTGCTCGATTACGCGATCGGCCCGGGTGACGTCGTCTGGCTCGACTGGCCGCAGGAACACGCCGCCCCGCGCGCGCTGTTCGGCTTCTGAGCCGACGCCGGCAATGACGGAAAGGCCGGGCAATGCCCGGCCTTTTGCATTCCCGTACCGCGGCCCGAATCAGCCCCTCGGGCTGATGATCTCGTAGTTGCCGGAGGCTCCGCCCCAGCTGATGCGCTGCGAGCCGTCTGCATTGACGTTGTTCGAGCCGATGAAGGTCGGCCTGCCGTTCTCCATGCCTGCAAACAACACCACGTGCGACTGGCCGTTGCGCTGCATCAGCACCACGTCGCCCGGACGCGCATTGGCCAGCGAAACCGTCTGCCAACCATCGGACTTCAGGTTGTTCGCCAGCGTGTTGACCGACGCGCTGGCCTGGCCGGCATCGATCAGCCCCGCCTTCTGCAGGCAGGCGGACACGAAATTCGCGCAGTTGACGTTGTTCGGCACCCAGCTCTGCATCGGCAGCTCGCTGCTGTGCTTAAGCTCGCCGGCGTTGCGGCCGATGAACTGCTCGGCGATCGCCGCGGCATTGTTGCCGCCCACCCTGGACGACCCGCCCACGTCCTGAGTACCGGCCACCCCGCCCGAGCCGCCGATCCCTCCCCCATTGCCCCCCGCGCCCGGAATGTTCAGCGTATCGCCGGCGTAGATCAGGTCGGCATCCTTGATCTGCGCGTTGCTCGCCATCAGCGCGTCGACGCTGGTGCCGTAGCGCTGCGCGATGTGCGACAGCGTGTCGCCGCTGACGATGTGGTGGCTGCTGCCGATGGCGGTCATTGGCGTCTCCGTTCCGCGGTCTGCGCGGCTGCGTGGTCTACGCAACGGAGTCTCGGTGCGGGGGCCACCAGCCACAACCCGGGGGCGGCCCCTATCGGGTTTACCCGAGGTGGCACGCACGGCTGCCGGCTGCCCGGCGCCTCGGCCTACTCCTCGCGGAAAATCGCCGTGCCGCGCGAACCGTCGGGCTTGACCCAGCCCCGATACATGCCTGACGTGTTGAACGGCATGGCGATGTTGCCGTCGGCATCGAGCGCGATCGCCCCACCGTCGCCGCCGAGGCCGGGCACTACGTTCATCAGCACTTCGTCGGCCGCCGCCTGCAGGCTGTCGCCGCGGTAGGCGACGCGCGCGCAGATGTCGTGCGCCACGGCAGCGCGGATGAAGAACTCGCCCCAACCGGTGCCGGACACGCCGCAGCGATCGTCGGCCCAGGTGCCCGCGCCGATCACCGGCGAATCGCCAACGCGGCCCCAGCGTTTGTTGGTCATGCCACCCGTCGAGGTGGCGGCGGCGATGTGGCCGTGCGCATCGAGCGCCACCGCGCCGACCGTGCCGAAGTACGTGCCCTTCAGGTCCGCCGGATCGGCGGCGCCGGAGTGGCGTGCCGCCGCCTCGCGCGCCTGCGCCTGCTCGAGCTGCTCGCGGCGGTGGTCGGTATCGAACCAGCGGTTGTCGACCCGGTCGAGTTCAGGCCGGGTATCGGCGAACGCTTCCGCGCCGTCGCCGATGAGCATTACGTGCGGCGAATGTTCCATCACCGCGCGCGCAAGGCGCACCGGGTTGCGCACCGTGGTCACGCCGGCCACCGCGCCCGCACGGCGCGTGTGGCCTTCCATCACAGAAGCGTCCAGCTCATGGCGTCCCTCGGCGTTGAACACCGCACCCTTGCCGGCGTTGAAGCGAGGCGATTCCTCCAGCGCGCGCACGGCGGCCTCGGCCGCGTCGAGCGCGCTGCCACCGCGGGCGAGCACGGCGTGTCCGGCGTCGAGCGCACGATCCAGATCGGCGCGGATCGCCCGATCCTCGCCGGCATCCAGCGCATCGCGTTCGATGACGCCGGCACCACCGTGGATCACCAGGGCGGTGGGGCGGTCGTTGGCATGGGCAGGACTGGTCATGGCGAGCGTGGTCGTCAGCAGGAGGGCGATCAGGCGCATGGCGGATCCCCGTGGGCGGGCCACAAGGATAGCCGACCGCCGCGCGCGCTACTGCGAGCGCAACGCCTCGATCGGGTCCAGCTGCGATGCCTTGCGCGCCGGGTAATAACCGAAGAACAGGCCGGTCGCGATCGAGAACCCCGCGGCCAGCGCGATCACCTGGCCGTTGAGCGCCACCGGCAGGTCGCCGAACCTGGCCACCAGCAGCGCGCCCGCGATGCCGATCACGATGCCGAGCGCACCGCCGATCAGTGACAGCAGCATCGCCTCGGCCAGGAACTGCCGGCGCACGTCGGTGGGCCCGGCGCCGACCGCCATGCGCAGGCCGATCTCGCGGATGCGCTCGGTCACCGACACCAGCATGATGTTCATGATGCCGATGCCGCCGACGATCAGGGAGATGCTGGCCACCGCACCCAGCAACAGCGACATCAGCCGCGTGGTGGCGGTGCGCGTGGCGACGATCTCGCTGATGTTGCGCACGCTGAAATCGTCGTCCTTGCCTGGCCCGATGCGATGGCGCTGGCGCAGCAGCGCCTCCACCTCGCCCTGCGCGTAGCCGAGGTCGTCGGCGTCGGCCACGGTGAGCGCGACCTGCATCACCGCCCCCGGTGGCAGGCCCATGGCGCCAAGCAGGCGGCGCCGCGCGGTCTGCAGCGGCACCATCATCACGTCGTCCTGGTCCTGGCCGAAGCCGCCCTGCCCCTTCGGCGCCAGGGTGCCGGTGACCACGAACGGCACACGGCCGATGCGGATGGTCTGGCCGACGCCGGAGTCCTCGCCGAACAGCTCGCGCCGCACGGTATCGCCGAGGATCACGCCCTTGGCGGCGGCGCTGTAGTCCTGGGCGCCGAAGGCCTCGCCCTCGGCGATGGTCCAGCCGTTGATGTCGAAGAAGTCCGGCTGCACGCCCTGCCAGCTGGTCGACCAGTTGTTCTCGGCATACACCACCTGGGTGCCGCCGCGCAGCGCGCCAGCGACGTACTGCACCTCGGGAATTTCCTGGCGGATCGCGTCCACGTCGCCTTCGGTGAGCGTGTAGAAACTGCTGGCGCTCATGCGCGCGCCGCCCTGGCCGCGGCCCGCGCCCGGCGAGATGTCCAGCCGTTGCGAACCAAGGCCGGAGACCATCTTGTCGATCTCGGCCTGCGTGCCCTGGCCGACCGACACCATCACGATCACCGCCGCGATGCCGATGATCACGCCCAGCGAGGTCAGCACGCTGCGCATCCAGTTGCCGCGCAGCGCGTGGGTGGCGGTGCGCAGGATGTCGCTGAACTTCATGGCGTCGCCTCGGCGTGTTCCGGGTGCAGTTCGCCGTCGCGCATCACGCAGATGCGATCGGCATGGGCGGCGACTTCGGCGTCGTGGGTGATCAGGATCACGGTGTGGCCGTCGTCGCGCAGGCGCTTGAACAGCGTCAGGATCTCCTCGCCGGTCTTGGAGTCGAGCGCACCGGTGGGTTCGTCGGCCAGCAGGATCGGCGGCCGGTTGATCAGCGCGCGCGCGATCGCCACGCGCTGCTGCTGGCCGCCGGAGAGTTCATTCGGGCGATGCCCGCCGCGTTCGCCAAGCCCCACCGCGGCCAGCGCCTCGCGGGCTCTCTCCTGTCGCTCCGCCGGCGGGATGCGGGCGTAGCCGAGCGGCATTTCCACGTTCTCCAGCGCGGTCATGCGCGGCAGCAGGTGGAAGCCCTGGAACACGAAGCCGATCTTGTCGCGGCGCAGGATCGCGAGCTCCTCGGCGTCCAGCGCGGACACGTCCACGCCGTCGCAGAGGTAGCTGCCGGCGCTGGGCTTGTCCAGGCAACCGATCAGGTTCATCAGCGTCGACTTCCCCGAACCCGACGGCCCCATGATCGCGATGAAGTCGCCGCGCTCGATGCGCAGGTCGACCGCCTTGAGCGCGACCACCTCGGCTTCGCTGCCGGGCGAGTACACCTTGCCCAGGCCGCGGGTCTCGATCACCGGGACGCGGGTGGTCATTTCGCGGGGCGCTCGCCGGTCACCAGCAGGTCGCCGGCTTCGAGCGCACCCGACAGCTCGGTGTCGGTGCCGTCGCTGGCGCCGACGCGCACCAGCACGGGCTGCGGGCTGCCGTCGACGAGCTTGTATACGGTGGCGCGCGTGGCGCCGACCAGCGAGGAGAGCGCGGCATCCCACCTGGCCGCCTGGCTTTCATCGAGGCTGCCACGGAAGCCTGCGAAATCCTCGCGGAAGCGCTGCAGCATGCGCTGGCGCATCTGCGAGGCCGCACCCGCGGCGCCGCCGGCGGACATCACGACCATCCGCGGGCCGCCGCCCTGGCCGCCCCCCTGGCCACCACCCGCGCCGGCGGCACCGGGCCGCGGCGCGGCCTGGCGTGCGACCTGGCGCGCCTGAACCGCCGCAAGCGCTTCGTCGAATGCCGCCTGCTGCGCCGGGGCCAGGCCCAGGTCAGCAGCTACCCGCGCGAGGTCCGCGGAGACACCGTTGCGTGCCCCGCCCGGCGGCATGGCGGCTGCTGCACCCTCGGCGCCGGTGGGCTTGTAGCGCAGCGCGGCGTTGGACACCTTGAGCACGTCATCGCGGCGGTTGACCTCGATCTCGGCGTTGACGGTCAGGCCGGGCAGCAGGGTGCCGTCGCTGTTGTCCACGGTCACCACCACCGGATAGGTCACCACGTTGCTGGTGTTGGTCGCGGCCAGGCGCACCTGCTCCACAACGCCGCGGAACTGGCGATCGGCGAATGCGTCAGCGGTGAAACTCACGCCTTGGCCGGCCTTGACCTGGCCGATATCGGCCTCGTCGACCGCCAGCTCGATCTTCATCTTCGACAGGTCCTCGGCGATGGTGAACAGCTCCGGTGCCTGCAGGCTGGCGGCCACGGTCTGGCCGGCCTCGATGGTGCGTGTCAGCACCACGCCGTCGACCGGCGAACGGATCACCGTGCGGTCGAGGTTGATGCGCGTGGTGCGGGTGGCGGCGGTTTGCTGCTGGATCTGCGCCTGTGCCGAGCGCACCTGCGCCTGCGCCTGCTCGCGCGCCGCGCGCGCAAGATCGATGTCGCTGCGCGCCACCAGCTGGCGGTCGCCAAGTTCCGCCTTGCGGCGATAGTCGAGTTCGGCGTTGCGCAGCGTCGCCTGCGCCTGGCTGAGCGACGCGCGTGCGCTGGCGATCTGCGCCGAGCCCTGTTCGATCTGCGCCTGGTAGCTGCTTGGATCGATGCGCGCGAGCACCTGCCCGCTTTCCACCTTGTCGTTGAAGTCGACCAGCACTTGGGTCACCTGGCCGGAGATCTGGCTGCCCACCACCACGGTGGAAATGGCGCTGAGCGTGCCGGTGGCGGAAATCGCCATGCGGATGTCGCCACGCTGGACCTCGGTGGTGCGGTACGCGCCTTCCTCGCTGGCACCGCGCGTGCCGCTCCACCACGCGCCAGCCGCGGCAAGCGCAGCGATCGCAACGGCGACAAGGATGTACGGCCGGGCGCGACGCCCGGCGGGCTTGGATCGTGTGCTCATGCGGTCTGTGGCTGCTGGCTGGGGTCGGGAGGCTAACGCATCATCGCGGCCTGCGTTGACCGCGTGCGCGCAACGCACGCAACCGGATCAGTGTTTCGCCCGCGCCGCCCCGAATTCGATGGTCACCGTGGTGCCCTGCCCCGCAACGCTGTCGATGCGCATCGGCCAGCCTGCGCGCTCGCTCAGCTGGCGCGCGATCGCCAGGCCCATGCCCTTGCCGCCGACGTACTGGTCGGCGCGGTAGAAGGGCTCGAACACGCGTTCCAGCACCTCGTCATCCATGCCGATACCGGTGTCGGTGATCTCGAGGCGATTGCGCCGCACGACCACGTCGATGCGCCCGGATTCGGTGAAGAAGCAGGCGTTGCGCAGCAGGTTGCCAACCATCACCGCCATCGCGCGCGACGATCCGCGCAGTCGCGGCGCGGCCTCTTCGTGCAGCGACAGCACCACGCCGGGCTTGTCGGTGAGCATTTCCCGCGCACCCTCGACCGCAAGGGAAACCATCGGGAGCAACTCGAACTCCTCGTCGGGGCCCGGCACGTCTTCGCGCGCCAGGATCAGGAACGCATCAAGCACGCCTTCCATCTCGCGCGCGGCAAGCTGGATCCGGCTGAGCGAACGCTGCATGCGCGGGGGCGTTTCCGGATCGCCGCGCAGCATGTCGGCGGCCACGCGGACCACCGCCAACGGCGTGCGCAGTTCGTGGCTCGCCTCGCGCGTGAAGTCACGCTCGCGGCGCATGAACGCCTGGGTGCGCTCCGTCAGGCCGCGCAGCGCATCGCCGAGCAGCCGCACCTCGCGCCCGGCCTCGCCCGTGAGTTGGCCGGGATCGATGGCGTCGAGATCCGGCGCGCGCGGATCCCATCGCGCCACCTCGCCCGCCATCTGCGTGACCGGCAGCACCATCTGCCTGGCGATGCGGTAGCTCAGCCAGCTCACCGCGGCAATCGCCAGCGAGGCCAGCAGCACCGCGATGAACAGCGTCCAGGTGGCCACCCGGTCGACGAGCGCGAACGACATGGTGATGTACAGCCGACCGTCGCGGCGTTCATCGATCAACAGGCGTTGGCGCACGCCGGCGATGCGCAGGTCGTGCAGACCCGGCGCCAGACTGGTGTAACTGTCGGGCACCGCCCGATTCCCGCCCCCGGAAGCCGGCACGAACCAAGCATGCACCGTCGCCGTACCGGGGACCGGGTGCGCGGGATCGTTGGCGCGCCCGTCCCAGAACGCGCGCGCCTCGGCGCGGATGCGTTCGGCGGTCATCCAGTCCCGCGCCAGCGACCCAGACCCGTACAGCACGACCACGACCGCGAACACCGCGAGTACCGCCTGGACGATGAACACGCGACGCAGCTTGTGCGGCAACCCTTGTGGCATCAACGTGGAACCGTCAGGCCGGGGGCTGTTCGATGTCCGCGATGCGATAGCCGGCGCTCTGCACGGTATGCAGCAGCGGCTTGTCGAACGGCTTGTCGATGGTCTTGCGCAGGTTGTAGAGATGGCTGCGCAGCGTGTCCGAATCGGGCAGGCTGTTGCCCCAGATCTCGCGCTCGATCTCCTGGCGGTTGACCACCCGCGGCGACTCGCGCATGAGGATGGTGAGGAGCTTCAGCCCGATCGGCGACAGCTGCAGTTCGCTGCCGCCGCGCGTGGCGCGGAGGCTCGCCGGGTCGAGGACCAGGTCGGCGACCTTCAGCACCTCCGAACCCACCTGGCGCCGCTCGCGACGGATCAGGGCACGCAGGCGCGCCTCGAGCTCCTGGATCGCGAACGGCTTGGTGAGGTAGTCGTCGGCGCCGGCACCCAGGCCGGTGAGCTTTTCGTCCAGCGTGTCACGCGCGGTCAGCATCAGCACCGGCGTGGACTTGCGGGCTTCCTCGCGCAGGCGCTTGCAGACTTCGATGCCGTCAAGCCGCGGCAGCATCAGGTCCAGCACCACCACGTCGTAGTTGTTCTCCGCGGCCAGGCGGTAACCGTCCAGGCCATCGGCGGCGTAATCGACCTCGAACCCCTTCCCCTCCAGGTACTCACCCACCATTTCCGAAATATTGCGGTTGTCCTCGACGATCAGGACAAGTCCACCCGGCTCCTGCGATCCGCGCATATGTGCTCCACTCCAAGGCAGTCTTCAGCTTTGTGAAAGGCTGCCGTGTGGCAGGTCTACGCGCCGTGAAGGCCCGGAGAAAGATCGCAAAAAAACCCGTCAGAACGGAATCCGGCCGGTCAGGATGTCCTTGAACATCACCCAGTCGCCGGCGAACGAGTACAGCGGGTGGCGGAATGTGGCCGGGCGGTTCTTCTCGAAGACATAGTGCCCCACCCAGGCGAACCCGTAGCCGCAGGCCAGGGCGGCCAGTACCCACCAGGCGTTGCCACGGAACATCGCCATGGCGACGCAGGCCAGCGCACCGCAGCTGCCCGCGAAGTGGAGCCGTCGCGAGGTGCGGTTGGCGTGCTCGGACAGGTAGAACGGATAGAACTCGCGGAAACTGGTGAAGCGCGACATCCCGGCCCCCGTCCTCAGTTGCTCTCGCGCGCCTTGGCGAGATCCCAGTAGCGATCCTGCTCTTCCAGCGACAGGCACTGCAAGCCGGTGCCGTCCGATGCGGCCATCGCCTCCATGCTGCGGAAGCGGCGCTCGAACTTGTGGTTGGCGCGGCGCAGCGCGGATCCGACATCGACCTTTGCGTGGCGGGCGAGATTGGCCGCGACGAACAGCAGGTCGCCGATCTCCGCTTCCAGGCGATCGCGGGCCGCGGCGTCATCCGCGTCGCCCGCCACCGCGTCGAACTCGACGCGCACTTCCGCAAGCTCTTCCTCGAGCTTGGCGAACACCGGTGCCGGCCCGGGCCAATCGAAACCGACCCGCGCCGCGCGATGCTGCAGCTTGGTTGCGCGCTGCCACTCCGGCAGGCCGCGGGCTATGCCGGCGAGCGCCGAGGTGTCGGCATCGCCGGCGGCCGCGCGCTCGGCGCGCTTGATGGCGTCCCACTCGCGCAGCACGCCTTCGGCATCGTCCTGGCTTGCATCGCCGAACACGTGCGGGTGGCGGCGCTCCATCTTGTCGGCGATCGCGTTGGCGACGTCGCCGAAGGCGAACGCACCCTGCTCCGCCGCCATCTGCGCATGGAACACCACCTGCAGCAGCAGGTCACCGAGCTCCTCGCACAGCGCTGGCAGGTCGCCGCGGTCGATCGCGTCGGCGACCTCGTAGGCCTCCTCGATCGTGTACGGCGCGATGCTCGCGAAGTCCTGCTCGAGATCCCACGGACAGCCGCCATCGGGATCGCGCAGCCGCGCCATGATCGCCAGCAACCGCTGCATGGGGTCGAGTTGTCCGTTCACGTGTTGCTCCTGGGCACGCGCCTAGATCCAGTCACGCCAGGGCAGCTGCGGATCGCCGAGCGCGATGAAGTCGCCGTTGAGCAGGGTGTCGCGCTGGTTGTAGCGGAACGGGCGGCCGCGCGGATCGAGCACGCAGCCGCCGGCGGCTTCGAGGATCGCCTGGCCTGCGGCGGTATCCCACTCGCTGGTCGGGCCGAAGCGCGGATACGCATCCATGCCGCCCTCGGCGAGCAGGCAGAACTTCAGCGACGAGCCGAGGCCGATGGTGGCGTGTTCGCCGATGCGCGCCATCAGCGCGGCGGTGCGCGTGTCGAGGTGCGAGCGGCTGGCGGCGACCGTCAACGGCATCGTGGCCGGGCGCCGCGTCTGGATCGCGCGCTCGCCGTCGGCGTCGCAACGCCACGCGCCCACGCCAGGCGTGCCGTGCCAGAGCACGCCGGTCACCGGTGCCTGGATCACGCCGAACACCGGCACGCCGTCATCGACCAGCGCGATGTTGACGGTGAACTCGCCATTGCGCTTGATGAACTCGCGGGTGCCATCGAGCGGATCGACCAGCCAGAACGTGCGCCAGCCGTGGCGCGTGGCCGGCGGTACGTGCGCCGACTCTTCCGACAGCACGGGAATGTCGGGCGTCAACGCGGCAAGGCCCGCGACGATGCAGCGGTGCGCGGCCATGTCGGCGGCGGTCAGCGGGCTGGCGTCGGCCTTGTGCTCGACCGCGAACTCGCCGGCGTACACCGCCATGATCGCGGCCGCGGCATCGCGCGCGACGGCCAGCACGCCGGCGCGCACGCCCTCAGCCAGCGGCATGGTGCGCCAGCCAGTCGCGGACGATGAACAGCGCGGCGATCGAGCGGCCTTCGGAGAAGTCCTCGCGCAGGATCAACTCATGCAGGCGGTCGAAGCGCCATGGCACGACCTCCAGCTCCTCGGGCTCGTCGCCGGGCAGGCGCTCGGGATACAGGTCGCGCGCCAGCACGAGGTGCGTCTGGTGGCTCATGTAGGTCGGCGCCAGGGTCAGCGCGCGCAGCACGTCGATGCGCTGCGCGCCGTAGCCGGCTTCCTCCTTGAGCTCGCGGTTTGCGGCCTCGACGGGCGTCTCACCGGCGTCGATGCGGCCCTTGACCAGGCCCAGTTCGTAGCGGTGCACGCCGGCGGCGTACTCGCGCACCAGCAGCACCGTGTCGGCGTCGAGCATCGGCACCACCACCACCGCGCCATGGCCGCGGCCATGCAGGCGCTCGTAGCGGCGGCGCTCGCCGTTGCCGAACTCGATGTCCATGTGCTCGAGGCGGTACGGGCCGGCATCGCTCTCGGTGATGCCGTGGATGATCGGCAGCCGGCGGCTCATCGCGACGTCCACGCGGCCGCTCGGGCGATAATGCAGCGATGTCCGACAAGACGATCCACGATCCCGCCATTCTAGCCGAGCCCGGCCGCTGGCGTTCCCGCGACCTGGCCGTGGTCTGGCACCCGTGCACGCAGATGCGCGAGCAGGCCGGCGAGCTGCCGATGCTCGAAGTCGCGCGCGGCGACGGCGCCTGGCTGGTCGGCCACGACGGCCGGCGCACGCTGGATGCGGTCAGCAGCTGGTGGACCAATATCCACGGCCACGCCGAGCCGCGCATCGCCGAGGCGGTGGCGCGCCAGGCGCGCACGCTGGAGCACGTGATCCTCGCCGGCGCCACGCACCCCGGCGCAGTGGAACTCGCCGAGCGCCTGCTTGCGCTCGCGCCACGCCAGCCCGGCCGCGCGCCGCTGGCCAAGGTGTTCTACGCCGACAACGGCTCGGCCGGCGTGGAAGTCGCGCTGAAGATGGCATTCCAGTGGTTCCGCAACCGCGGCGACGAGCCGCGGCGCACGAAGTTCGCGGCGCTGTCCAACGGGTACCACGGCGAAACGATCGGCGCGCTCTCGGTGGGCGACATCCCGCTGTACCGCCGCGTGTACGCGCCGCTGCTGCTGGAGGCGATGTTCACGCCCTCGCCCGATGCCTACCTGGCCGCTCCCGGCCAGTCTGCGGCGGCCTGCGCGGAGGATGCCGCGGACGCGCTGGCGCGCCTGTTCGACGACCATCCCGGCGAGTTCTGCGCACTGATCCTGGAGCCGCGGCTGCAGTGCGCCGGCGGCATGCGCATGCACGACCCGGTGTACCTGAAGCGCGCGCGCGAGCTGTGCGACGTGCACGGCGTGTTCCTGATCGCGGACGAGATCGCCACCGGCTTCGGCCGCACCGGCACCATGTTCGCCTGCGAACAGGCCGGCATCATGCCGGACCTGATGTGCCTGTCGAAGGGCCTGACCGGCGGCTTCCTGCCGCTGGCGGCCGTGCTCGCCACGGAGGCGATCTACGACGGCTTCCTCGACGACACGCGTGAACGTGCGTTCCTGCATTCGCACAGCTACACCGGCAACCCGCTGGCGTGCGCCGCGGCGCTGACCTCGCTCGACATCTTCGCCAGCGACGATGTCGTCGCCCGCAACCAGCAGACGGCCGCGAAGATGGCCGCGCTCGCCGCGCCGTTCGCGTCACTGCCGCACGTCGCCGACGTCCGCCAGGCCGGCATGGTGGTGGCCTTCGAACTGGCCCGCGATGGCAACCGCGCGACACCATTCGCGGCCTCCGACAAGGTCGGCCTGCGCGCCCATCGCGAAGCCATCGAACGCGGCGTTCTGCTGCGTCCGCTCGGCGACATCCTGTACTGGATGCCGCCCTACTGCATCGATGACGACCAGTTGGCGCTGCTCGCCGAGACCACGGCCGCGGCGATCGCGGCGGGTACATGCGCCTGACCCGCGCCTGGGTCGATGCGGTGCTGGCGCCCGGCATGCGCCTGGCGCTGCCCGAGGATGCGGCGGCCCATCTGCTCCGCGCACTGCGACTCGACGTGGGTGACAGCTGCGTGCTGTTCAACGGCGACGGCCACGACTACGACGCGCGCGTGGTCGCGGCCGGCAAGCGCGGCGGCGAGGTCGAAGTGCTGGCCGCGCGCGTGGTGGATGCCGAATCGCCGCTGCGCATCATCCTGCTGCAGGGCGTGGCGCGCGGCGAGAAGATGGACTGGATCCTGCAGAAGGCCACCGAGCTCGGCGTCGCCGGGTTCGTGCCGGTCAACAGCGAGCGCAGCGAGGTGCGGCTGGACGCCGCGCGGTCCGCAAAACGCGTGCAGCACTGGCAGGGCGTGGTGGCGTCCGCCTGTGGCCAGAGCGGCCGCGCGCGATTGCCGTCGGTGGCCGCTCCGCTCGGCCTGGCCGAGGCGATGGCGTCGCTGCCGGGAGACGCCCTGCGGGTGACGCTCGACCCGTGCGCGGCGACCGGCATCCACGCGCTGGCGATGCCGGCGTCGGCCACGGTGGTCGTCGGCGTCGGTCCGGAGGGCGGCTGGTCGCCGCGCGACCGCGAGCAGCTGGTCGCGGCGGGGTTCAGCGGCGTGCGGTTGGGGCCGCGGATCCTGCGCACCGAAACCGCCGGCATCGCGGCGATCAGCGTGCTGCAGGCGGCGTTCGGGGACCTGCGCTAGGCGACGCCCGGTGCGGGCGCCGAAGGCATGGCGTCAGGCAGCCAGGGCGCCGTGGATCGCGCGCTCGACCGCGTCCACGTCCGGCAGCAGCGCCGGCTCGTTGTTGAGCAGCACGCGCATGCGCACGGCGGTCGGCAACGCCTGATCGCCATCGCCGTCACCGGCGTCCTCCACCAGCGCGTCACGCGCCACCGTCACCAGGCGCGGGAAGCCCTGGGTCAGGAGCGCCAGGTGCGGAAGCTTGGCGTCCTCGCCCAGCGCCTTCAGCACCACGACCTTGCTGCCAAGGCCGCCGGCCTCGTCAGCCAGGCCGGACAGGCGCGAGAACGACACCAGCGGCAGTTGCCAGCCACGCCAGCGGATGCGGCCCAGCAGCCAGTGCGGGGCACCGTCCACCGGCTCCGGTTCGGCGAAGGACAGGACCTCGGCGATCGTGGCGTTGGGCAGCAGCAGGCGCGCGCCTGCGACCTGGATCAGGACGCCGCGGATCTCGGTGCTGGCAGGGGTGCTCATGTGGGTTCTCAACTTGGCCAGCGGTCGCACAGATGCTGCGCGAGGTCGGAGGGATCGGCCGACGCGGCACCACGCGCGATCAGCGCGTCGGCGGCGGCAGCGTCGTAGCAGGTCTCCGGCGACTGGGCCATCACCAGCGCACCGTCCATCGCCAGCGCCATGGCGCGCTCTGCGCGCACCGGATCGCTGCCGCTCAGGAACAGCAGCGCACTGTCGCCTGCCGGAAGCGCCGCGACGGGATCCCGCGCGTCGTCCTCTCCAACCGCCTCGAACACCAGGCGCGCGCGGTCGGCGACGACCACCAGCTCCGGCGGCAGGAAATAGATCGTGGCGGCCTCGGCGGCCTGGCCGGCTTCGGCGAGCGCCACCGGCAGCGGCGTCGCGCGTTCCATCTGCTTCACCAGCCGGTCGTAGCGTCCGCCGTCGAGCTGCAGGCGCACCAGCACCGCGCGCGGGAAACCCTCGGGCAGCGTGCCGAGCAGCTGGCGCACCGCATCCGGCCCACCCAGCCCGCCTTCCACCAGCACCGCGCCGCGCAGCGTGCCGTGGCCATAGCTGTCGAACTCGGCCAGCGACAGCCCGCCGAGGCGGCTTTCCAGGGCATCGAGATCGACGGAGGGCGCGGATGGCCGGCTTGCCAGCGGCGCGTCGTCTTCGGCCAGCGACAGGCCATCGCCCAGCGCGAGCATGTCGGCCCTGCTGCTGTCGTCGCTGTTGTCGGCGCTGTCGTCGGCCTCGCCTTCACCCGCCTCGACGACATCCGCGGCTGGCGCCTGCGGGTCGACCAGGCTGAATCCGAAATCGTGATCGGCGGCCACCAGCGATGCCTGGTCGCCGTGCGCGGCTTGCGCCTGCTCCGCCAGCAGCGCGGCGAGCCCCGGGTCGTCGGCCAGCGACGCACCGTAATCGCCGGTCGGCGCCGAAGAGGACCAGTCCATGTCTTCGGCCGACACCAGCCCGGACAAGCCGGAGCCCGGCACGGGATCATCGAACGCGTCCGCGCGTGGCACCTCGGCGGCAAGCTCAAGCGCCGTGTCCGCCAGCGCGACCAGATCGAGTGTGCTGCCGTCGAACTCGCGCGCCGGCAATGCACCCGGTCGGGGATGGAGGGCGTGTTCGTCCTCGGCTCCGGGCGGCAGCACGTCGTGGTGCCGGTTGAGCTTGGCGGCGAGGTGGCGGACCCAGCGCGCCGCGTCCCAGCCTTCGCGTTGCGCGGCCAACTCGGCCTCGTCGAACACAACCACGATCGCGGGATCCATGAGCAGGGCGTCGTAGCCCTCCAGCGCGTCCTCGATCGCCGGCTCCAGCGCGACCAGCACTGCCTGCGGCGCAAGCGCCACGGCCTCGGCGGGATCGGCCGTGACCGGATCGGCTGCCAGCGCGAGCTCCGCGCCGGCATCGGCAATCGCGGCCTCCAGGCGCACGCGCGCCTCACCGGGGCGCGCGAGCAGCAGCACGCGGATCTTGTCGCTCGCGTCAGGCATCTTCGCGCTTCAGCTTCAGCAGGTCGTAGACGTTGCGCACCAGCTCGTTCTCCTGGTACGGCTTGCCGAGATAGCGGTCCACGCCGATCTCGAACGCGCGCTGGCGATGCTTCTCGCTGGTACGCGAGGTGATCATCACGATCGGCACGTTGCGCAGGCGCGGGTCGGCCTTCATCTCGGTGGCGAGCTCGTAGCCGTCCATGCGCGGCATCTCGATGTCGAGCAGCATCAGGTCCGGCACGCGCTCGGCCATCCGCTCCAGGGCATCCAGGCCGTCCTTCGCGGTCGCGACCTCGAAGTTGTGGCGCTCCAGGATGCGGCCGGTGACCTTGCGCATGGTGATCGAGTCGTCGACCACCATCACCAGCGGTACCGGGCGCTGCTCCTGCGCGACCACAGGCTCGGCGTCGCGCGGCATCGTGACCTGGCGGCGCACCAGCGGCGCGACGTCGAGGATCACCACCACGCCGCCGTCGCCCATGATGGTGGCGCCGAAGATGCCCGGGATCGAGGCGACCTGCGGCCCGACCGGCTTCACCACGATTTCGCGGCTGCCGATGATCTGGTCCACCGCCACCGCCGCGCGCAGCTCGCCCGAGCGGACCAGCAGCACCGGCATCTGCATCTGGCCTTCGGCCTTCGCCGCGCCATGACCGACCAGTCCGCCGAGGTCGTGGACGATGTAGTCCTCGCCACCGTAGGAGTAGCTCGCGCCCGGCTTTTCGAACTCGTCGCGGGCAATGCGGCCGACGCCGCGCACCGAGGCGATGGGCACCGCGAAGCTGGTGTCGCCGATCTTGACGAACACCGCCTGGGTCACCGCCAGCGTCTGCGGCAGGCGCAGGATGAAGGTCGTGCCTTCACCCTTGCGGGTCCTGATGTCGAGCGTGCCGCCGAGCTGGCGGACCTCGCTGGCCACGACGTCCATGCCGACGCCGCGGCCGGCCAGGCGGCTGACCTCGTCGACCGTGGAGAAGCCGGGCTCGAAGATCAGCATGTCGAGGTCGGCATCGGCGATCACGGCGTCGGGACGCAGCAGGCCGCGCTCCTCGCCACGCCGGCGGATCGCGGCGCGGTCCAGGCCGTCACCGTCGTCTCCGACCTCGAGCACCACTTCCGAACCCTCGCGGCGAACCGCGATGCGCACGGTGCCCTCTTCCGCCTTTCGCGCCTTGCGGCGCTGCTTGGGCGACTCGAGGCCGTGGGCCACGGCGTTGCGCAGCATGTGCTCCAGCGGCGCGGTCATGCGCTCCAGCACGTTGCGGTCGAGCTCGCCATGCGCGCCGTCGAGCTTCAGCTGCACGTGCTTGCCGGTATCGCCGGCGGCCTGGCGGACCACGCGACGCAGGCGCGGCACCAGCCCGTCGAACGGCACCATGCGCGTGCGCATGAGGCCTTCCTGCAGCTCGGAGCTGACGCGCGACTGCTGCAGCAGCAGGGTTTCGTACTGGCGCGTCAGGTCATCCAGCGTCCCCTGCAGGCTGGTCAGGTCGGCCGCAGACTCGCCAAGCGCGCGCGACAGCTGCTGCAGGGTCGAGAAGCGGTCGAGTTCGAGCGGATCGAAGGTCGCGTCGCCGGTGTCCTGCTCGCGCTGGTACCGGGCGACGATCTGCGCTTCGGTCTCGATGTCGAGGCGGCGCAGCTGGTCGCGCAGACGCATGTTGGTCTGCTCCATCTCGCCCATCGCGCCGCGGAACGCGCCCAGCTGCTGTTCGAGGCGCGCGCGGTAGATCGCCACCTCGCCGGCGTAGTTGACCAGGCGGTCGAGCAGGTCGGCGCGGATGCGCACCTGCTCCTGCGGCGCGCGGACGGCGATGTCGTCGTCGTCGCCCCCAAGCGGCGAGTTGCTGATCGGAGCCGACAGCGGCCGGAGCTCGACCTTCGGCGCGGGGACGCGGACCGCATCGGCGGCCGCCGTGTGCGTCGCCAGGTCATCGCCGCGGGCACGCGCGTCGAACGCGTCGATCAACGCCTGCGACGCGCTGATCGCGCGGCCTTCGCCCACGCGCAGGACCATCGCATGCAGTCGGTCGAAGCCGCGCTCGAGCAGCGGCACGTCACCGCGACCGAGGTCGAAGCGCTGCTCCGCCACGGCTTCCAGCAGGGATTCCATCGCGTGGCCCAGCTCACCGATGGCGAACACGCCCGCCATGCGCGCGCCACCCTTGAGGGTATGCAGGTCGCGCTGCATGCCGACCACCGGATCGCGGTCGCCCGGCGCTTCGCGCAGGCGCGCAAGCAGGCCGTCGGAATGGTCGAGCAGGTCGCGGCTCTCCTCGACGAAGATGTCGATGAGCTCTGGATCGAGGCCGGTGAAGTCGAACGCCGCATCCGGGTCATGGTCCAGCGCGATCGCCGCCAGCAGCGCTGCCACCGCCGGGTCGACGTCGTGCCGGCCGTCGTTGGCGGCTTCGAGTTCTTCGGCTTCGAAGGCTTCGGCGTCGAGGCGCTCGGCTTCGAGGCGCTCGGCCTCGGCACGTTCGGCATCGAGGCGTTCGGCTTCGGCCTGATCGGCGGCGGCGATTTCGGCTTCCAGCTGCTCGAGTTCGAGGCGTTCCGCTTCCGCGCGTTCTGCTTCGACGCGTTCGGCGTCTGCCCGTTCGGCTTCGGCCCGCTCTGCCTCGGCGCTCTCTGCCTCGACGCGGGCTGCTTCAAGACGCTCGGCCTCGACCCGCCCGGCCTCGGCGCGCTCCTCTGCGGCGATTTCGGCTTCCAGCTGTTCGAGCTCTACGCGTTCCGCCTCCAGACGCTCGGCTTCGATGCGCTCGGCGTCGAGCAGTCCGGCTTCCAGCGCATCCAGTGCCGCGCGCTCGGCCTCAAGGCGCCCGGCATCGGATGCATCCAGGTCTTCGGCCAGCATCTCGGCGTCTGCGCCTCCGGCATCGAGCGACGCCACCATCGACTGCGCTGCTTCGGCCCGTTCGGCTTCAAGCCGTTCGCTCTCGATGCGTTCGGCATCGAGACGTTCGAGTTCAAGGCGTTCCGCTTCGAGGCGCTCCGCTTCGACTCGCTCCGCTTCGATTCGTTCGGCTTCGACTCGTTCTGCCTCGACGCGCTCCGCTTCGAGCCGCTCGGCTTCGACGCGTTCGGCTTCGCCGCGTTCGATTTCCACGCGCTCGGCCTCGACGCGCGCCGCCTCGACGCGCGCCGCCTCAAGGCGCTCCGCTTCGAAGCGCTCCGCTTCGAGGCGTTCTGCTTCAAGGCGCTCCGCTTCGAGGCGTTCTGCTTCGAGGCGTTCTGCTTCAATGCGCTCCGCTTCAATGCGCTCCGCTTCAACGCGCTCCGCTTCAATGCGCTCCGCTTCAATGCGCTCCGCCTTAAGGCGCTCCGCTTCGAGGCGCTCCGCTTCAATGCGCTCCGCGTCCGCGGCGACGCTGTCGGATGCGACGGCATCCTCGGAGGTCGGCTGGAAGTTCGCGTATTCGCTCAGGTCGAGATCGACCAGCTCCGGGGACTGGCCAATCAAGGCCTGCATCGCACCGGCAATGCTGTCGTCCGCCGCCGCGTCCGCGTCGGCGTCGCGCTCTCCGGCCTGGCCATCCTGCGGGGCCATCCTGATATCGGGCAGCGCGTCACGCAGGCTCACCAGGCGTGCGGCAAGTGCGATGGCTACCGGCACCTGCGGCGCGGGCGCATGCAGGCCGACCAGGGCGGCGCGTGCCACCTCGGTGAGTTCGCCGATGGCGGCCACGCCTTCCGCGGATGCCGGGGCACCGCCAGCGAGCAGGCGACGGATATACCCCTCGGCGGGCGCCACCACCTGCGCGACCGACGGCACTTCGGTCATCGCGAAGGCGCCGTTCATGGTGTGCAGGGCGCGCAGCAGCTCCTCGCTGGCCGGGGTCGGCGCCTCGGCCGCACGGGCCACCCACGCGTCGACCGTCACCAGGTGACCGGCGACCTCGGCGTCGAGGATTTCAAGCAGGAGCGCGTCGACCGACGCCGGCATCATCTCGATGGGGGCGCCGCCGGCCGTCTCTTCGGCCACGGCCTCGTCGTCCGGCGCAACGGCTGCGGTGTCGAAGTCCGCGCGCGCATCGGCGTCGATCCCCGACAGCGCGCTCGTCGCGGCGTCGCCGGCCGCGGACGCACCATCAATCGCCGCAGCAGACGGCACCGCATGCTCGGGCATGCCTTCGTCGCCGCTGGCGATACGCTCGGCGGAGGCCTGCATGCGCTCGAGGTCGACCTGCACGGGACCGTCGCCGCGCAGCGCAGCCTGCAGCTGCGGCAGGGTGTAGAAGGCCTGGTCGACCATCGCCACCACCGCCGGGCTCGCGACGCGCGTGCCGTCGAGCACGCGGTTGAGCATGTGCTCGACCTTCCAGCTGAATTCACCCAGCGTGCGCGCGCCGACCAGGCGCCCGCTGCCCTTGAGGGTGTGGAACACGCGGCGGATCGGGCGCAGGCGCTCGAGATCGTCGGGCTGCGCACGCCACAGCGGCAGCAGCTGGTCGAGGTTGTCGATCTCTTCCGCGAATTCCTCGAGGAACACCTCGCGGATCTCGTCGTCGATCTCGTCGCCGGTGGCCTCGAAGCCACCCGCGGCGCGCGCGATCGCGGGCGCGGGTGCAGGTGCGGGTGCCGGTTCCGATGCAGCTGCGGGCGCAGGCAGTGCCGCACGCGCGCCGTCGGCGTCGCGGTCGATCAGCGCAGCAACCGTGCGCTCGATGTCCGCCTCGCTGAAGACCGCCTGCGGCTCCGTGCCGGAACCGGCAGGCGATGCGGCAGCTCCGGTATCCAGTTCCGCCGGCAGCGGCCAGTAGCCCAGCGTTTCCAGGCTCTGGCGGGTGACATCGAGGATCTCGTCGCGGTTGAAGCGGTTCTCGCGCAGCGCCTCGAGGTAGTACTCCAGGCTCGCCAGTGCGTCGGCGAAGGTGTCCAGCTGGCGGCCGTTGGGCACGCGGCGGCAGCCGATCAATTCGGTTTCGGTGTAGCGGCGCACACCGGTGAGGTACGCGGCGGGCACTGGCAGCTCGAGCATCTGCAGTGCGCCCGAGACCTCCTGCAGCAGCCGCGGCACCTCGGCCAGCTCGGCGTGGTCCCAGCTGGTCTCGATGAACGCTACGAAGGCCTGGCGCGCATCGGCGAAGTTGGCGATGGCCTCGCGGACCAGCACCTCCAGCACCTTGCGCGACTCGGTGGAGAACAGGTCGTCCTGGTCGCCGCCCTCCTCGTCGCCCGCACCAAGGCGCGAAACCTGGTCGTCGAGCGTGGCTTCGACATAGAGCAGTGCGCCGGCAACGTCGAGCAGCGCGCCCTCGTCGGCGGCACGGTCGCCGCGGACGATGGCCGCCATGGCATCGCGCTGCTGCTGGATCACGCCGCGCGCGACGCCCAGGCCGAGCATGCCGAGGGTGTCGGCGACGCCGCCGAGTGCCTCGACCTGCGGCGCCAGGCGCGAGAGCTCGCCTTCGCCGGTGCGCAGGTGCAGGTCGAGCGCATCCTTGACGCGCAGCAGGTCTTCCTTGACGGCAGCGGATACGGTGTCGAGCAGCGCGCGGTTGCGGCCGCTCAGGCTGCCTTGCGCGTGGCTGATCTCGGAATCGGTGGGCAGCTGGCCGCCCAGTTCGAACGTGTCGTGCAGCGCGCGCAGCTGCTCATGGTCGCCGCTGCCGTGGGCCACGTGGTACAGCAGTTGGCGGGTCGGCTCGAGTACGGCCTCGGCGCGCGGAATGCCGAAGCCGTCGTCCTCGAACATGCGCCGCGATTCGCGCTCGACGCTGGCGAACGCCTGGCGCAGGCCCGGGCCTGCCTGCAGCGCGCCATCGGACATGGCCTTGGCCACCGACGACGCCACCCACAGCATCCGCCTCGCGGGCTCCTGCCGGGTCTGTGCCAGCAGCTCGTCGAGCGATCCGGCAAGCACGCCGGCATTGTCCGGCGCGCCGGATTCCGGCCAGGCGGCCATGGCGTCGCGCAGCCCGGAAAGCAGGGGCTGGACGCGCGCATTGCGCACCGGCGCCGGCTCGACCGTGGTCGGTGCCGGCGCGATCCCGCCGGGCAACGGACGCTGCAGGTCGGGCGCGAACAGCACGCTCTCCGACAACCCCGCTTCGCCGCGTGCCGCGCGCAGCTCGTTGAGCAGCGGCAGCAGCACGATCGGGATGTCCTTGTGGCCGCTCTGCAGGCGCTCGAGGTAATCCGGGAGCAGCACCACGCCGCGCATCAGGGTGGCGCAGGCGGCATCGCGGTCGGTGGTGCGACCGTCCTGCAGCGCCTGGGCCAGGCGCTCCATCTCCTCGGCCACCATCGCCGGCGCGTACAGCTCGACCATGCGCAGCGTGCCCTGCACCTGGTGCAGGTAGCTGGCACAGAAGCGCATGCGGCTGGTGTCGGCGGGGTCGGCGGCGAAGTCCTCGATCTCGATCCGCGCCTGGCGCAGGGTCTCGTCGAGCTCCGGCTTGACCCAGCCGAGCGTGGTGTAGTCGATAGCGTCGCGCAGGGCGGTCATCGGTCTGCGCTTCAGGCCGGCAGCTTGAAGTCGGCGACCGAGCGGCGCAGGTCGGCCGCGAGCTGCGCCAGGTTGCCAATCGACTCGGCGGTCTGGTTGGCGCCCTGCGAAGTCTGCGCGGTGATCGACTGGATCGTGTTCATGGTCGCGGTGATGTTGGTCGCGGCCGCGGACTGCTGCTGCGAGGCGCTCGAGATGCCTTCGATGAGCGATGCCAGGCTGGTCGACACGTTTTCGATCTCACCCAGCGCGGTACCGGCGTCCTCGGCCAGGCGCGCACCGGCGACCACCTCGGACGTCGTCTGTTCCATCGAGCTGACGGCCTCGTTGGTATCGCTCTGAATGGTCTGCACCAGCGTCTCGATGCGCTTGGTGGCGTTGGATGCGCGTTCGGCGAGGCGTTGCACTTCGTCGGCCACGACCGCGAAGCCACGGCCCGCCTCACCGGCGGACGCCGCCTGGATGGCCGCGTTGAGCGCCAGGATGTTGGTCTGCTCGGAGATGTCGTTGATCAGTTCGACGATCGAGCCGATCTCCTGCGAGCTTTCGCCGAGGCGCTTGATGCGCTTGGAGGTTTCCTGGATCTGGTCGCGGATCGAGTCCATGCCGGCGATCGTCTCGCGGACCACGCCCGCGCCCTTGGTGGCGATCTGCACCGAGCGCTGCGCCACGTCGGCGGACTCGGCGGAGTTGCGCGACACCTGGTTGATGCTCTGCGCGATCTCGTTGATGCGGTCGGACGCGGAGTTGATCTCCTGCGCCTGGTGCTCGGCGGCCTCGGCCAGGTGCATGGCGGTGGCCTGCGTCTCCTGCGCGCTGGACGCCACCTGCACCGAGGTGTCGTTGATCGTCTGCACCAGGCTGCGCAGCTGCTCGACGGCGAAGTTGATGGAGTCGGCGATGGCGCCGGTCATGTCCTCGGTGACGGTGGCCTTGACCGTCAGGTCGCCTTCGGCGAGCGAACCCATCTCGTCCAGCAGGCGCATGATCGCCTCCTGGTTGCGGTTGTTGAGCTCCATGGTGTTCTCGAAGCGCTCGCGGCGCTCGCGACCGGACGACCACAGCAGGCCGACCAGCGCGGCCAGCGCCAGGCCACCGAAGATGATCGAGATCCAGATGTTGCCCAGCAGGCTGGTGTCGCGCAGCGAACCGAACGCGGTCAGCGCCTGGAACAGCGATTCGCTGTTGCCGAGCAGCTTGTCCGATCCGGTGGTCAGCGCGGCGGCCGCGTTCTGCGCGGTGAACAGGTCCTCGGAGCTCGCGAGGATCGCGTCGAGGTCCTTTTTCATTTCCCCCCACTGCGTCGTCGCCTGCGCCAGCGCGGCCAGCGCGGCGGCGTTCGACAGCGGCTGCACGTTCATCGCATCGTCGCCGGAGCGCAGGCCTGTGAGCACCTGGTCGAAGACGCCCGCGTCGCGGGCCAGCGCATCGCCCGCGTTGGAGGCACCGGCGCCGCCGGCGCGGATCTCGGTGACGCGACGCGCCATCGTGGACGCCAGCACCACCTCGCGCAGCGCGATGTAGATCTGCGACGACGGCGAGCCGCTGGCCGACATCGCGCGCACCACTTCGTCGAGCTGCGCCTGCAGCTGCGGCACCGCCTGGCTGAAGCGCTCGGCATTGCCGGCGAAGGCGACCACGGCGGCCTCGCTGGCCAGCACCTGGTCGGCGTTCATCGCAAGTGGCGCCCAGGTTTCGCCGACCGCGCGGATCGGGCCGCTGACGCCGGTGGTGGTGCCGAAGTTGCTGTCGAGGCGGGAAATGTCGCCGTCGATCGCGGCCTTGGTGGCGCGGAACGTCGCGAACGACGCGGCATTGCCTTCCACCGCCTCGCGGCCCTGGTTGGCCAGGCGCTGCGAGTTCACCTGCAGGCTGGAGGCCGCCGTACTGGCGCCGCCGAGGCGCGCGGCCTTGGTCATCGCATAGATGGTGTTGCCGGCGAATACCAGCAACGAGACCACGAGCAACCAGATCCAGACGTTGGTGCCGATGTTGCGACCCTTGCCGGCTACGCTGTCGATGACATTGCTCATGGAGTTACCTCTGACCTTGCTGGGGCGGCGGTCATGCCGCGGCGTGTCTGAATTCGGGAGTGCGGGACAGCCTGTCGAGGCTGAAAACCGCCCATGCATGACCGCCCACGTCGTAGGCGCGGTCGATGAAATTGGCGTAGCGGCCATCGGCAAGGCCGGCGGCGTCCGTCTCCTGCTCGACCAGGAAGCTGCGCTGGCCGTACAGCTCGTCGATCGTCACCGCCACGTCGCCGCCGGGCTGGCGCACCAGCAGCACGCGCTGGCCTTCGTGGAGCACGGTGCGCTCGCCTTCCAGGAACATGCGCAGGTCGACAACCGGCAGCAGGTTGCCGCGGATATTGGCGACGCCAAGCATCCAGGGCTGCGCCCCGGGCACCGGCGTCAGCTGCGGCATCGGCAGGATCTCGACCACCTCGTCGAAGCCGGAAGCCAGCGAGCGACGGCCAACGCGATAGCCCACGCCGCGCCACAGGCCAGGCGCATCCAGCTGCTCAGGCAGGCCAGCGATGTGCGCCAGGCTGCGCTGCTCGTAGCTGGCGAGGATCTCGAACGGATCCATCGCCACCGGTTGGGCGTGGGCATTGGCCACTTCAGCCACCGAGCAGGCTGTTGATCTGCTCGACCAGGTCGCTTTCGACCGGCGGCTTGACGATGTAGCCCTTCGCGCCCTGGCGCATGCCCCAGGCCTTGTCGGTCTCCATGCCCTTGGTGCTGACGATCAGCACCGGGATGGCGCTGGTCACCGCATCGCGCGACAGCGCGCGCGTTGCCTGGAAACCATTCATGCCGGGCAGCACCAGGTCCATCAGGACCAGTGCCGGCAGCTCGCGCTTGCAGACTTCGATGCCGTCCTCGGCGTTGGCCGCAGCCAGCACCTGGTGGCCGTTGCGTTCGAGCAACTGGGTGAGGACCGCGGTATCGGTCGGCGAGTCCTCGATCAACAGGATCTTTGCCATGGTGTGCCTGTCCCCCCGGTCAGGCGTTGACGTGTTTGCGGATGGCGTCGAGGAGTTCCTCGCGCGTAAAAGGCTTGGTGACGTACTGCTCGGAGCCCACGATGCGACCGCGGGCCTTGTCGAACAGGCCGTCCTTGGAAGACAGCATGATCACCGGCGTGTGCTTGAAAAGCTGGTTGTTCTTGATCAGTGCGCAGGTCTGGTAGCCGTCCAGGCGCGGCATCATGATGTCCACGAAGATGATCTGCGGCCGCTGGTCGGCGATCTTGGCCAGCGCCTCGAACCCGTCGGTCGCAGTCACCACGTCCGCACCCTCGCGGCGCAGCAGTGTCTCTGCCGTGCGGCGGATGGTCTTCGAATCGTCGATCACCATCACGCGCAGGCCATCAAGGCTGCCGGCGCGGTTTTCGTCCTGCGTCATCATGTCTCCCCGGTGCGCGTCGCTCGTAAACGCCGGCGTCGCTGCAAGCAGTCTTATATCCCAGTCGGACGCCACACTGTCAAGCGAGAATATGGCGTTGTGCGTGCGCGATCAGCAATCGCGGCAGTGGTGCCGCGCGCAGCTGCTAACATTTGTCAGTTACTGCCGTGGAAGGCCCATATGCCACTCGAAGTCATCGTCGTGATGGACCCGATCGGGTCGATCACCATCGCCAAGGATTCGACCTTCGCCATGCTCCTCGAGGCGCAGCGGCGTGGCCATCGCCTTCACTACGTGGTGCCGGGTGGCCTGTCGATGGAAGGTGGCGTGGCGCAGGCGCTCGTCGCGCCGCTGCAGGTCGCTGACGACGCCGCGGGCTGGTTCGAACTGGGAACTGCGTCACAACGCGCGTTCCAGGCGCGCGACGTGGTGCTGATGCGCCGCGACCCGCCGGTCGATTCGGACTACCTGCACGACACGTTGATCCTCGACGCCGCGCGCATGGCCGGCGCCAACGTGGTCAACGATCCGCGTGGACTGCGCGACCTCAACGAGAAGCTCGCCGCCCTGCTCTTCCCGCAGTGCTGCCCGCCGACCCTGGTCAGCCGCAATGCCGCCGCGCTGAAGGCGTTCGTCGGCCACCATGACCAGGCGGTGCTGAAGCCGCTGGATGGCATGGGCGGCCGCTCGATCTTCCGCGCCAGCGCTGGCGATCCCAACCTCAACGTCATCCTCGAGACGCTCACCGACAGCGGCCGGCACCTGGCCATGGCGCAGCGCTACCTGCCGGAGATCACCGAGGGCGACAAGCGCATCCTGCTGGTCGACGGCGTGCCGGTGGACTACTGCCTGGCGCGCATCCCGCAGGGCGACGAGTTCCGCGGCAACCTGGCCGCCGGCGGCCGTGGCGAAGGCCGTCCGCTGAGCGAGCGCGACCGCTGGATCGCGGCGCAGGTCGGCCCCGAGATGGTCCGCCGCGGCATGCGCTTCGTCGGCCTGGACGTGATCGGTGATTACCTCACCGAGGTCAACGTCACCAGCCCGACCTGCATCCGCGAGCTCGACGCCCAGTTCGGCCTCAACATCGCCGGCCTGCTGTTCGACGCCATCGAGCAGTGAGGAGCGGCGGCTGACGTGGCGGCATTGCCTGCGCAATCGGTGATCGGCGAGCGCGACCGGCTCGGCGCAACGCTGGTGCTGTCGCTGCTGGTGCACGGCATGCTGGTGCTGGGCGTCGGCTTCGCGCTCGACGACGCGGCGCCGGTGCTGCCCACGCTGGATGTCATCCTCACCGAAACCACCAGCCCGCTGACGAAGTCGCAGGCCGATTTCCTCGCCCAGGCCAGCAACCAGGGCGGCGGCGAGGACGAGCTCAGCAAGCGCCCGCGCGACGCCCAGGTCGGCCAGCTGCCGCAGGACGAGGCCGGCGTGGCACAGCAGGCGATGCGCGCGCAGTCACCCGACGCCAGCGTCCCGCCGAAAACGCGGGTGGTCGCCAGCCGCAACGGCGAGACGCGCGTCGCCGCGCCGGAGGACACGCCGCTTGCCGACGACACGCCCCTGCCGCGCGGCGAGGAGCGCATCGAGCGCGACCTGGCGATGGCACGACTGGCGGCGGAGATCCACCTGCAGTCGGAGCGCTACGCCAAGCGACCGAAGCGCAAGTTCGTGTCGGCAAGCACCCAGGAGTGGGCGTACGCGACCTACCTGCGCAGCTGGGTGGACCGCGTCGAGCGGGTCGGCAACCTGAACTATCCGGACGAGGCACGCCGCAGGCAGCTGTCCGGCACGCTGGTGATCAGCGTGGCGATCCGCCGCGACGGCTCGGTGGAGCGCGCGGAGGTGATCCAGTCCAGCGGCGTGCGCCTGCTCGACGACGCCGCGCTGCGCATCGCCCGCCTCGCCGAGCCTTACCCGCCGCTGCCGCGTACCGAGGAGGAGATCGATGTCCTCCACGTCACCCGCACCTGGAACTTCCTGCCGGGCGGCGAGCTGGTCGACGACTGACGGCGCGGCACGTGTGCCGCGACCGCAGGGTTACAGCGCCTGCCAGCGCAGGCCCTCGCCGCGCCGGTAGTACACGCCCCGCGCACGGGCATACACCGAATCGGCACTGACCAGTCCGAACATGCGGCCGTCGGCGCTGGCGCCTCGATGGTCGCCGAGCACCAGCAGCTTGCCCGGCGGCACGCGCAGCGAGGCGATGTCCGGCCCGCCGCCATCGCCGAGGTCGAGCGCCACCTGCCGCCCGCCGAAGGACTCGATGCCCGCATCGGCGCCACGCGCCAGCGCCCGGCCATTGATGCTGAGGCGACCATCAAGCAGCGCCACCCGGTCACCCGCCACGGCCACCACGCGCTTGATCAGGCGCGTGCCGTCATGCGGCGACTTGAACACCGCGACATCACCGGCGCGCGGCACATCGCGCTCGATCAAAGTGATGGCGGTGAACGGCACGCGCACGCCGTACGCACTCATGTCGACCACCACGCGATCGCCCGGCTGCAGCGTCGGCTGCATGGAGCCGCTGGGCACCACGTAGTGGTTGGCGAACGAACTGCGCGCCACCAGCAGCAGCGCCAGCATGACCAGCAGCGGTGCCGATTCGCGGAACAGGCGGGCAAGGCGCCCGTGTGCACCCTGCGCGGTGGTGGATTGCGTCATGGCGGAGCCTTGGCGGTGTGGAGGCGTGGACCTCCACCGACCCTGCCGGCTGCGCGAAGGTTCCCGGGCCTCAGCCGCGCTGGCGCGATGCCGCCTGCTCGGCCAGGGTGAGCGCCACGTTGTTGCGCAGGTAGGCGGGTTCCAGCAGCTCGGGAGCCACCGCCTCACCGCGCGCGAATGCCGCCGCCGCCAGCCGTGCCAGGTCGCCGGCGCGCGGCAGCGCCGCGTCGTCGACCGCGACCAGCCGTGCACCGAAACGCGTGCGCAGCGCGCCGTCGAGCGCCGCGAACCCGGTGCCGACGCCGATCCAGCCGCCCTCCCCGGCTTCACCCGGCAGCGCGGCCGCATCCGGTGCCATGACCGCCTCCGGCGCCAGTAGGCGCCACGCGTCGTGCTCGCGCGCGAAGCCGCCGAAGTAGACCTCGCCCATGCGCGCGTCGATCGCCGCCAGCACACGGGCATCCGCAGGGCCTGCTTCCGGGATGCGCGCGCCCTGCGCCAGCACCGCCAGCGTGGACACCGCCAGCGCCGGCAGGTCGAGCGCGAGCGCGATGCCCTGCGCCAGCGAAATCCCGAGCCGCACCCCGGTGAACGCGCCCGGCCCGCGGCTGACCGCGATGCCATCCAGGCTGGCGCGGGCGATGCCGGACTCCGCCAGCAGCGCGTCCGCCCAGGGCAGCGCCAGCTCGGCGTGGCGCCGCGGCGCGACCTCGAAGCGCTCGCGCACCTCGCCATCGAGCCAGAGCGCGACCGAGCAGGCCTCGGTGGAGGTTTCAATGGCAAGCAGGCGCATGGACGGCGGACCGGACGGCGGGGCGCGACAGCGTAACCCGCGCCAGCGCCAGGCTCAGCCCCGGGCGAAGAACGCAGCCACGTCGGCGATGTCGCGGGTGTGCGGGAACGGTGGCAGCGACTTCAGGAAGCGCTTGCCGTAGCCCTTGCCGAGCAGGCGCGGATCGCACAGCACCAGCACGCCGCGATCGGTTTCCGAACGGATCAGCCGGCCCACCCCCTGCTTGAGCGCGATCACCGCCTGCGGCACCTGCTCGTCGCGGAACGGATTGCCGCCGGCGCGGCGGATGGCGTCCAGCCGCGCCTCGAACACCGGATCGTCGGGCGCGGCGAACGGCAGCTTGTCGATCACCACCACGCTCAGCGCGCCGCCGGCCACGTCGACGCCCTCGCGGAAGCTGGCGGCACCCAGCAGCACGCCGTTGCCTGACTCGCGGAACCTCTGCAGCAGGACGTGCCGCGGCGCCTCGCCCTGCACGAACAGCGGCCAGGGCCCGTCGCGCAGGCCCTCCGCGGTCTCGCGCAGCGCGCGGTGCGAAGCGAACAGCAGGAACGCGCGGCCGCCGGAGGCCTCCAGCACCGGGCGCACCGCGGCGGTGACCGCCGAGGTGTAATCGCGCGACGACGGCTCGGGCAGCGACGGCGGCAGGTAGGCGAGCGCCTGGGTGCCCCAGTCGAACGGGCTTGGCGCCAGCAGCGTGCGCGGCTCGACCAGCCCAAGCCGGGTGGCGATATGGTCGAAGCGGCCGTCCACCGCCAGCGTGGCCGACGTGAACACCCAGGCCGCGCCCGAGCGTTCGCGATGCGCGCGCAGCGGCCCGGACACGTCCAGCGGCGTGCGCTGCAGGCGGAAGCCGCGCGGTGACAGTTCGTACCAGCGGATGTCGTCGTCGGCCTCGGCCATGCCGTCGTCGAGGCCACGCGGCACGCACCAGCGCGCGAGACGCCCCTGCTGGTCGAGCGTGCGCACGTGGCAGGCCTCGAGCCCGGGCGCGGCATCGCGCAGCGGCGCCAGCGCCTCGGCCAACGCGTGCAGCGCCGCCGACAGCGCGTCCAGCGCCGTGGCGACGTTGGCGTGCAGCAGCGCCTGCGCCTGCGTGCCGCGCACCGGCAAGACCTCCAGTTCCGCGCGCAGGCCACGCGTCGCCTGCTCCAGCGCGCTCGCCGGCGCCTGCAGCACCGCCAGCGCGCCGTCGACGTCGCGGCATTCGGCGACCGCATCGCGCGCCAGCTCGACCAGCGGGCGCGCCGACAGGCCTTCGCCGAAGAACTGCGCGGCGAGCTCGGGAAGCTGGTGCGCTTCGTCGACCACGAACGCCTCGGCGCCGGGCAGGATCTCGCCGAAGCCCTCCTGCTTCAGTGCCAGGTCGGCCAGCAGCAGGTGGTGGTTGACCACCACGATGTCGGCATCCTGCGCGCGCTGGCGCGCCTGCACCACGAAGCACTCGCCCCAGAACGGGCATTCGTTGCCCAGGCAGTTGTCGGCGGTGGAGGTGACCATCGGCAGCAGCGGCGAGTCTTCGGCCAGCGATTCCAGTTCGGCCAGGTCGCCCATGCGCGTGCGCCCGCCCCACGCGACGATGCGCTCGAACTGCGACGCCTGCGCCGCGCTGGTGAAGCGCGCCTCACCGCGCGCGCGCTCCACGCGATGGCGGCACAGGTAGTTGGCGCGGCCCTTCAGCAGCGCGGTGCGCAGGCCAATGCCGAGCGCATCGCGCACCCGCGGCAGGTCGCGGTGGTAGAGCTGGTCCTGCAGTGCGCGCGTCCCGGTGGAGATGATGGTCTTGCGCCGCGACAGGATGGCGGGCACCAGGTAGGCGAAGGTCTTGCCGGTGCCGGTGCCGGCTTCGGCCAGCAGCACGTCGCGACTGTCGAAGGCCTCGGCCACTGCAGCGGCCAGGTCCTGCTGCGCCGGTCGAGGCCGGAACCCGGGCAGGCGGTCGGCCAGCAGGCCGCCTTCGACCAGCGCGGCGCGGCTGCGCGCCGCCAGCTCGCCCTCGACCTGCGGCGCGGCGACATGGGATTCGGAATGACTCATCTGGTCGCCATGATCGCCGCAAACCGCGGGCCTGGTCGTCATCCGTCGACCGGTGGCGGCGTCGGCGGAGTACGCGCGCGACGCGATCGCGTGCTCAGTAGCGCGCCGGCGGTCCGATCCGGCAGGCGTCGATGGCGGCCTTGGCCGCGGCCGCACCGGCGGCATCTCCCTCGAGCAGGCGCACCTGTTCGAGGGTCGCCCAGTGGCGGCGGCACAGCGGACCGACCTGCGAACCGAGCGCGAACGCGCGCTCGGCGAGGCTGGCGGCCGCGGCGCGGTCGCCCAGCAGCAGCGCCAGCTCGGCGCGCTCCTGCAGCAGCGCGGGATCGCCGGGCACGATCGTTATCGCGTGGTCCAGCGCCTTGGCGGCGTCGGCGACATGGCCTTGGGCTTCGAGGCGATGCGCCTGGTCGCGCAGGTCCTCGACCTCGTTGTCGCGCAGCGGCTGCACCGAGAGTTCGCCTTCGCCATCGCCGGCGGAGGCGCGGATCGCAGCGACCATTTCCGCCGGCGTGGCCGAAGTAAGCGACGTGGACGGGGCGATGGTCGGCGCCGAGGCGCAGGCCGCCAGCGCGGCAAACAGCACGCACGCCAGTGCGATGCGCAGCGACGGCGCGCGGAACGTGGGGGACGTCATGGTCACTGCTGCGGTTCCGAAGGCGGTGGGGGTGGCGGCGAATCCTGGGGCTCTGCCGCGCTTTCGCGGTCGCGACCGAAGCCGAGCCACTCGCGCCAGCCTCCACCGCCCTGCCCGCTCTCCTCGACATAGGCAGGCGGCGCGCAGGGTTGCCAGGGCGGCGCGAAGCCATCGGCGAACGCGAACCGGCGCGCCTCCGGGCAGCCGGCATCGGTGCTGGTGCCGCCGACCACCCACTGCCAGTCGAGGCCCTTGTCGCCGACCTTGAGCGGCGCGGTGGGCAGCGCCTTGAACAGGCCCGACCAGATCCGCATCGCGCCGGTGGCACCATACAGGCCGGTCTGCTCGTTCTTGTCGTTGCCCACCCAGACGACCGCGAGATGGTCGCCGGTGTAACCGGCAAACCAGCTGTCGCGGCCGTCGTTGCTGGTGCCGGTCTTGCCGGCGGCGTTGAGCTTGCCCAGGCCGTCGTTGACCAGCTGCCGGCCGGTGCCGGACGACACCGCGTGCTGCAGGGCCAGCGTCACCAGGCGCGCCGCGGTGCGGTCGCCGTCATCGGGCTGCGGCGGCGCCTTGTCGTAGCGCTTGAGCACGCGGCCGTCGTCGCCCAGCACCCCGCGCACGGTGTACAGCGGCTGGATCTCGCCGTCGGACGCCAGGAACTGGTAAAGCTGCGCCATGGCATACGGGCTCTGGTCGACGGAGCCCAGGATGAGCGCCGGATTGGCCACCGCCTCGATGCCTGCGAGCTGCTTGATCAGGTTGGCCAGGCGCTCCGGGCGCACCGCCATGCCCACCCGCACCGTCGCCTGGTTGTAGGAGCGCGCCAGCGCATCCACCAGGCGCACGCTGCCGTGGCTCCTGCCGTCGGAATTGCCGGGGTTCCAGCGCTTGCCGGTGTCGAGCGTCACGGTCACCGGGGAGTCGTCCACCCAGGTCGCCAGCGACCAGCGGTCCGGCAGGGCCAGCGCCAGCAGGTATACGAACGGCTTCAACAGCGAGCCGACCGGCCGCTGTGCCTCGACCGCGCGGTTGAAGCCGGGGTTCGACACGTCACGGCTGCCGATCACCGCGACCACTTCGCCGTTGTGCACGTCGGTGACCACGAGGCCGGTCTCGAGCGCCGGGCGGCGCGCGTTGTCGAGCGATTTCATGGTGCGCTTGACCGCGGCTTCGGCATACGCCTGCGCCGAGGGCGACATGCTGGTCATGACCGCCAACCCGGCGCCCTGCAGCTCCGCAGCCGAGTAGTCGGCGGCGAGGTGCCGGCGCACCAGGTCCACGTATGCCGGGAAGCGGTTGGCGGCGGCGCTGCCCGGGCGCTCGCTGACGCCCAAAGGCGCGGCGACGGCGCGGTCGTGCTCAGCCTGCTTGATCAGCCCGGTCTCGAGCATCTTGCCGAGCACGAAATCGCGGCGCGCGCGCGCGCGCTCGGGATGGCGGCGCGGATCGTAGTCGGAGGGCCCGCGGATGATGCCGACCAGCAGCGCGACCTGTTCGGTGGAGAGGTCGTCGAGGTGGCGGCCGAACCAGTGCTCGGAGCCCGCAGCCACGCCGCGGATCGCCTGCGCGCCGCGCTGGCCCAGGTACACCTGGTTGAGGTAGGCCTCCAGGATCAGGCCCTTGTCGTAGCGCGCCTCGATCAGCAGCGCATAGATGATCTCGTTGAACTTGCGGCTCCAGGTCTGCTCGCGGCCGATGCCGAGCAGGCCGCTGCGCGCCAGCTGCTGGGTCAGCGTGCTGGCGCCCTGCTTCGTGTCACCGGCCTTCAGGTTCACGAACGCCGCGCGCAGCATGCCGCTGAGGTCGATGCCGCGGTGGTGCGCGAAGTCGCGGTCCTCGACCGCCTGCAGCGCATCGGTGAGCTGCTGCGGCACCTCCTGCACGCGTACCAGCCGGCGCTCTTCCTGTTGCTTGCCGTACAGCGTGGCGATGCGCGCCGGATCCAGGCGCGCGGCCTTGGCGTCGCGGTCGGCCACCAGGTCGCGGACCTTCGAGACCCGGCCCGAGGCCAGGCGCACTTCGACGCGGCTCGGCGCCACGTCGCCGCCGACGTCCTGGAAACCGCGGCTGGCGATGGTGAAACGCCCGCCTTCGCCCGCCGCCCAGGTGCCCGCCTTGCGGCCGTCGCCTTCGCGATAGCCGGCCGCGGCAAGTTCCGTCTTGAGCGTGCCGGCATCCATCGCCAGGCCCGGTGCCAGCGCCAGCGGCCGCGCGTAGACGCGGGTCGGGATCTGCCACTGCAGCTGCCCGAAGCTCTTCCCGACCTGGTGGTTCAGGTACAGCGTGTACGGAATGAGGAAGCCGAGGCCGAGGCCGACGGCGGCCAGCGCCCAGGTCAGCAGCCGGCGGCGCCAGTCAAGCCGCGGGCTGTCGATGTCGTGGTCGTCTTCGTCGTAATCGATGCGTGCCATGTGGGCTCGGCGGCCCGCGGGCCAGGTGGCGCCGGGTGGGCGCGTTGAAGGGATGCGAGAATGGAAAAAAAGCGTGCCGAGTCTAGCCCAGCGCCAGCGCGCTCCCGGTCACGCCGCCACCCCCCAGTCAGCCGGAGTTGTCGCTGGATGTCGTTCTCGATCGCCGACGCGCGCTTTTTCGTCGCCCGTGCCTCCGGCCTGCTGCACCGTGGCCTGCTGAGCCTGCGCACCCGCGGCGTGGCCTCGAGCTGGACGCGCGTGTGCGCGCAGCTCCGGCCCGCGCCGCCGGCACTGCGCGCAGCGCTGTACCTGCCGGCACGCGCGCCGTTCGCGCCGTTCACGCTGCCGACGAGCGAGGCACCGAGGGCGAGCGTGGTGATCCCGGTGTACGGCCAGTTCGCGCATACCCTGGCCTGCCTGCGCGCGCTGGCGGCGCATCCGCCGGCGGCGGCGTTCGAGGTGATCGTGGTCGACGACGGCTCGGCTGACGAGACTGCCGACGCGCTGCCGCGGGTCGCGGGCCTGCGCTATCACCGCCGCGCCGTGAATGGCGGCTTCATCGCCGCCTGCAACGACGGCGCGGCGCTGGCCCGCGGCGAGGTGCTGGTGTTCCTCAACAACGACACCGTGCCGCAGCCGGGCTGGCTGGACGCGCTGCTCGGGACCTTCGACGCGGTGCCCGACGCCGGCCTGGTCGGCGCACAGCTGCTCTACCCCGACGGCCGCCTGCAGGAGGCCGGCGGGGTGGTGTTCAACGACGGCAATGCCTGGAACTACGGCCGCCTCGGTGATCCATCGCATCCGCGCCATGCCTATCTGCGCGATGCCGACTACGTCAGCGGCGCGGCGATCGCGATCCCGCGCGCGCTGTTCCAGGAGCTCGGCGGCTTCGACACCCGCTACGCGCCGGCCTATTACGAAGACACCGACCTCGCCTTCGCCGTGCGCGCCGCCGGGCGCCGCGTGCTGTACCAGCCCGCGGCAAAGGTGGTGCACGACGAAGGCGCCACGTCCGGCACCGATACCGGCACCGGCCCCAAGGCGCACCAGCTGCGCAACCGCGAGGTCTTCCTCGCCCATCGCGCCGCGGCACTCGCGCACCACCGCGCGCCGCACGAGCCGACGCCGGCCACGCTGCATGCCGGCCAGCGCCAGGTGCTGGTGATCGACGCGCTCACCCCGCAGCCCGACCGCGACTCCGGCTCGCTGCGGCTGGTCAACCTGATGCGCCTGCTGCGCGAGGAAGGCGCGCACGTGGTGTTCCTGCCCGCCAACCGCAGCTACGACGGCCGCTACACCGACGCCCTGCGCCAGCTGGGCGTGGAAGCCTGGTGCGCGCCACACGCCGCGCGCGCGCCGGCTTGGCTGGCCGAGCACGGACCGCGCTTCGACGTGGTGGTGGCCTGCCGCCATTACGTGGCCAGCGAGTTCATCCCGCTGCTGCGCCGCCATGCGCCGCAGGCGCGGCTGGTGTTCGACAGCATCGACCTGCACTACCTGCGCGAGCAGCGCGCCGCGGAGGTCACCGGCGACGCGGCGATCGCGAGGGCCGCGCTGCGCACGCGCGCGCGCGAACTCGCAGTCATCGCCGCGAGCGACATCACCCTGGTGGTCAGCGAGGCCGAGCGCGTGGTCCTGCAACGCGATGCGCCGCAGGCCACCGTCGAGGTGTTGTCCAACCTGCACAGCGTGGCCGGGCCCGGCAGGCCATTCGCCGAGCGCCGCGACCTGGTGTTCGTGGGCGGCTTCCGTCACCCGCCGAACGTCGATGCCGTGCGCTGGTTCGCCGCCGATGTCTTCCCGCATGTCCGCCGGCAGCTGCCGGATATCGCGTTCCACGTGATCGGCGATGACGTCACTCCCGAGGTCGCCGCGCTCGCCGCGCTGCCGGGCGTGGTGGTGCATGGCCACGTGCCGGATATCGCGCCGTACATGGATGGCGGACTGGTCGCCATAGCGCCGCTGCGCTTCGGCGCCGGGGTCAAGGGCAAGATCAACCTCAGCATGGCGCACGGCCAGCCGGTGGTCGCCACGGCGTGCGCGGTCGAGGGCATGCACCTGGTCGACGGGCACGACGTGCTCGTGGCCGACGAGGCCGAAGCATTCGCGGCGGCGGTGGTACGCGCCTGCGGCGACGCCGCGCTGTGGCAGGCATTGGCGACGCACGGGCTCGAAAACGTGGCGCGGCACTTCTCCGCCGACGCCGCGCGCGCGGCCGTGCGCCGCGTGTTCATGGCCTGACGCGGCCTCAGTCGGCGGGAGCGCCCGCCGCGCGCAGCCGCTGCCTGAAATCGTCCAGCCCCGGCACGCCGGGATCGATGGCGCGCGCCAGCGCCAGCGCGCGCTGCGCGCGCTCCACTTCGCCGGCACCCAGGCGCTCGTTGCCCACCGCCAGCCAGCGCTGCGCGAGCCGCGTGCGCGCGGCCGCGAGCTCGCCCGCGTCCTCGCCCAGGGCCGCGCGCGCGTCCAGGCAGGCGCGCGCCTGGCCCAGGCTGTTGCCGCGCAGTTCGCGCTCGTAGCAGTCGCGCGCGGCCGGCAGCAGGCGCGCGCTGGCGGCGCGCACCGCGCGTGACTGCGGTGCCAGCGCGCGGGCACGGGCGATCTTGTCGAAGGCGCTCTCCCCCGGCGGCGACAGCAGGTTGCCGCGCGCACGCGCGGCCTCGGCCGCGTCCAGCAGCTGGCGCACGCGGCGGTCACGCTCGGCTGCAGGCAGCCGCGTCGCGAACTGGGCACTGTTCTGGCGCGCGCGTTCGAGCCGCGCTTCGGCCTCGGCGACGCCCGCGGCATCGGGCGCGATGGCCTGCGCCCTCGCCAGCGCGGCCTCGGCAGCCACGAACGCGAAATCCGCGGCCAGGCGCGATGCCTCCGCGGCGTGCGCGCTGGCCACCGCCGCCACGCCGTCCTGCGCCGAGGCATCGCTGGCATCCAGCGCCAGCAGCGCGTTGTAACCCTCGAGGGCGCGGTCGAGCCGACCGCGCGCCAGGGCGTTGTCGGCACGGCGACGCACGGCATCGGTCTCTTCGGTCAAGCGTGCCAGCGTGTCCGGGAGGTCGATGTGGCCGCCGTCGAAACGTCGCGCCGCATCGATGCGCTGCGCGGCCGCGCCGAGCTCGCCGCGCCGCAGCGCCTCGCGCGCCTGCCCCAGCAGCTCCGCCAATGCATCTTCGCGACCGCGCAGCGCGTCCGCATGCGCGGGCTCGATCGCCAGCACTCGCGCGTACAGCGGCAGCGCGGCGCTGTCATCGCCTTCGAGATGTCCGCGCAGGCGCGCAGCTTCGGCCGCGGCCAGCAGCGAATCCAGGCCGGCATGGCCGGCCTCGCGGCGGCGCAGCGCTTCCTCCAACTGCTCGGCCTCCGCCTTCGGCACCGAAAGCTCACGCGCCAGCGCCAGCCCGGCGCGGGCGTCGTCCAGTCGATCCTCGGCAAGCGCCACGCGCGCCTGCGCAAGCGCCGCCGCCGCCACCTGCGCCAGGCCCTGGCTGGCTTCGCGGCGGTCTGGGTCCATGGCCAACGCGGCTTCGAACAGCTCGCGCGCCCCCGTGCCATCGGCGGCACTGAGGCGGCCTTCGGCCAGTGCGCGCTCGGCTTCTGCGCGCAGCGCCTGGCTGCGTGTCTCGGGCCACAGCAGCCCGCCGAGCGGCGCACGCAGCACCGCCAGCAGCACGACCACCAGCATCGAACCGATCAGCCACCACTGCCAACGGCGCGCAAGCCCGAGGCGTTCGACCACGCCGCCACGCCGCCGCGTGCCGCCATGCAGGCGGGAGCGCGCGGCGGCGGCGGTGGAATCGCGGGCGGCGTCGGGATGCGATGAGGGAATCACGCCCGGGAGCATAAGCGGCACCGGGTGAATGCGCGCGCGACGCCGGCGACCGGGCCTGCGTCGCAGCCGCCGCGCTCAGGTGCGGTAGGCGCGCTCCACGCCAGGCAGCGCCTCGAGCTTGCCGAGCAGGCGCGACAGCTGCCCGAAATCCGCGACGCGCAGCGACAGCCGCAGCTGCACGCGGCCACGACCGCCGCCGGCATCGCCGTCGATGGCGAGCACGTGCGCATCCTCCTGCGCGATCAGGTTGGTGACGTCCTTGAGCAGGTGCTTGCGGTCGATCGCCTGCAGCATCAGTTCGGCCTGGTGGGCGCCGCCGGAGGCGCCCCACTCCACCGGCAGGACGCGCTGCGGCTCACGCGCGGCCAGGCGCAGGAACGACGCGCAGTCGCTGCGGTGCACGCTCACCCCGCGCGCACGCGTCAGGTAACCGGCGACAGACTCGCCCGGCAGCGGCTGGCAGCAGCGCGCCACCTGCACCAGCAGGTTGTCCACGCCGACCACGGTGAACGCCGGCTTGCCGCCGGGCCGCAGCCGCTTCGGCGCGCGCAGCGCGATCACGTCCGCGTCTTCGCCGGCGGCTTCTGCCTCGCGCTGCTCGCGCTCGTGGTCGGCCAGCGCGCGCACCACCTGGTGCGGCCCCACGTCGCCCAGCGCGACCAGCACCTGCAGGTCGTCGGCGCTATCGACGTTGAACCTGCGCAACGCCGGCGCGAGGTCCGCGTGCTGCATGCCGACGCGCTTAAGCTCGCGGTCCAGCAGCTCGCGGCCGGCCTGCAGGTTGCGCGCGCGGTCGAGCTTGTGGAACCAGCTGCGCACCTTCTCGCGCGAGCGCGCGCTGGCGAGGAATCCGTTGGACGCCAGCAGCCAGTCGCGGCGCGGCTCCGACACCTTGCCGGTCAGGATCTCGACGCGGTCGCCGGTGTGCAGCACGTGGTCGAGCGTCACGATGCGGCCGTCCACCTTGGCACCGCGGCAGCGGTGGCCGACCTCGGTGTGCACGCGGTACGCGAAGTCCAGCGGCGTGGCGCCAAGCGGCAGGTCGACCACCTCGCCCTTCGGCGTCAGCGCGTAGATCCGGTCCTCGACAAGCTCGGTGTCGAAGGCGCCCGCGAGCGCGCCGTCACCGGCCTCCGCCGGCGCGTCGAGCAGCCGTCGCATCCACTCGATCTTGCGGTTCACCGCGGCCTCGCCGGCCGCCGAGCGCTGCGTGCCGGCGCGCCCCTGGTAGGCGTGTTCCTTGTAGCGCCAGTGCGCGGCCACGCCGAGCTCGGCCTGGTCGTGCATCTCGCGGGTGCGGATCTGCACCTCGAGCGTCTTTCCCTCGGGCCCGACCACGGCGGTGTGCAGCGATCGGTAGTCGTTGTGCTTGGGGCGGGCGATGTAGTCGTCGAACTCGCCCGGCACCGGCGCCCACAGCGCATGCACCGCGCCCAGCGCCGCGTAACAGGCCTGCACGTCGTCGACCAGCACGCGCACCGCGCGCAGGTCGTAGAGCTCGCCGATCGGCGCGTTCTTCTTCTGCATCTTCTTCCAGATGCTGTAGATGTGCTTGGGCCTGCCGGCGATGTCGGCAGTGATGCCCGCGGCGGCCAGCGCTTCGCCCAGGCGCGCCTTGACGTCCTCGATGTAGCGCTCGCGCCCCGCGCGCTTGTCGTCCAGCAGGGTGGCGATCTGCCGGTAGGTAGCCGGCTCGAGATGGCGGAACGCCAGGTCCTCGAGCTCCCACTTCAGCTGCCAGATGCCGAGCCGGTTCGCCAGCGGCGCGTGGATGTCGCGGGTCAGCCGCGCGAGCGCCAGACGTTCGGCGTCGGGCAGCGCGGCGGCGGCGCGCATCCGCGCGAGCTGGCGCGCGAGCAGGATCGGCACCACGCGCAGGTCGCGCACGATCGCCAGCAACAGGCGGCGCAGGCCTTCATGGCTGCGTCCGCGCTCCTGTTCGGCGTGCAGCGCCCAGACCTGGCTGGCGGCGCGCTGGCCCTCGAGCAGTGCCGCGATCGCCGCGCCGGCGGGCGCTGCGTTCGCGGCGTGGCGTTCGGCCCAGTCCGGGCAGGCGTGCAGGACGGCAGCGGCCAGCACCTCGCCATCGGCGTCGAGCAGGGCCAGCGCATCCAGCGTGTCGGCCAGCACCCGCGGCGGGTCGCCGCCCGTGCAGGGACCGCCCGCGGCCGCCTCGCGCAGCAGTGCGCGCAGGGGCTCGGCGAGGGTGGCGAGCGCGGGCCGCGCCAGCAGGGTTTCGATGTCCACGGCTTCGGCCATGGCGGGCGGCGATCCACGGCGGGGGACGGTCTACACTAGCCGCACCACGCCACTTGGAACAGACATGATGCCGGTACGCAGTATCTTCCTCGCCGCCCTGCTCCTCGTCGCAACGCCCGCGTTCGCGCAGCAGTCGATCCAGGCGCAGATGAGCGCCGATGAATTCAAGGCCGCCGGCCTCGACAAGCTCAGCGCCGCGGAGCTCGCGCGCCTTGACGCGTGGCTCAACCGCACCATCGTCGACGAAACCGCCAAGGCCGCGGACGTCGCCAAGGATCGGGTGATCAAGGAGCATCGCGGCTTCGCGTCGTTCGGAACCGACGAGCCGATCACCGCCCGGATACCGGGCGAGTTCCGCGGTTTCCGGCAAGGCCGCGACTACACCCTCGACAATGGCCAGGTGTGGCGGCAGGTTGACGGCGCCAGCCTCGTCGGCGCGCGCCTGACCGATGCCCAGGTCACCATCACCCCGAGCCTGGTCGGCTCGACCTGGTACATGCAGGTGGGCACGTACAACACCCGCGCCAAGGTCCAGCGCATCAAGTAAGCGCCGCCAGCCGTGCCGCCAGCTTCTTTGGCGACACGCCGCCGCGGGTGCCGAGCTCCTGCGCGAAGAGCTGCACGCGCAGCTCTTCCAGGTCCCAGCGCAGCGCCTGCCAGCCGGGAGCACCGGCGCGGCCGGCCTGCACCGCCTGCGCCAGCGCGTCCGCAAACGGCTTCAGCTCGAGCATGCGCTGCTGGTCGCGGGTGGGATCGTTGAGCGCGCGCGCCGCGCGCGTGGCCAGCGCCTTCAGGTAGCGCGGGTACTCGGCCAGCGCCGTTCCCGGCACGTCGCGCAGGAACCCCGGCGGCACCAGCGCCGCGAGCTGCGCCTGCATGTCGTCGAGGTTGCCACGCGCCCAGCCGACCAGGCGGCTGTCGAGCGCGGCGCGGACATCGGCCACCAGGCCGAGGATCTGCTCGGCCAGCTGCAGGCGGCGCATGGCTTCACCGAACAGCTCCCTGCCCAGCGCCTCGCTGCGCGTGGCGAAGACCGCCGGGTCGCGGATCGATTCGAGCCCGTCGGCCGCAAGTGCCGCGAACGCGCCGTCGACGAGGTCGTTGCGCAGGTATTCGGCCGGCCGGCCGCCGTTGGCACGCGGCGCGGCGGATTCGATGGCGGCGTACAGCAGGCCGGTCTTCGGCGACACCGGCAGCTGCCTGCGCGCCTGGCGCATGCGCTCGGCAAGCGCGATCGCGAGCAGGCGGCGCACGCCTCCGGGATGCTGGCGGAGCGCTTCGGCGCGGTCGGCGTGGACCTCCAGCGACGCGCTGTCGCCCTGGTCGTGCAGCGCGGGATAGGCGGGCACGCCGCCGGCGCCGGGCACCGATTCGGGGATCGCCGTGTCGGGGAACGCGGTCAAGGCCTCGCGCGCGAGTCCCTCGGACGCCTGCGCGGCGAAGGCATCCGCGGCGCGACCGCCAAAGCGTGCCCGCAGCGCGTCGAGATCGCGCGCCTCGGCCAGCACGCTGCGGGCGTCGGCATCGAGCAGGCGCAGGTTCGCGCGCAGGTGCGGCTCGAGCGCGGCATCGTCGAAGTCGGTCGGCGCGATGTCCACTCCGGTCATGCGCTTCAGGAAGCGTGCGAGCGCGCCGTGCAGGGTGTCGGTGGCGGCGTCGGCGCTGCCGTGCGCTTCGGCGAAGGCGCGCGCGAAGTCCGGCGCCGGCACGAAGTTGCGGCGCAGCGCCTTGGGCAGGCCGCGCAGCAGCGCCGTCGCTTTCTCCAGCACGAAACCCGGCGCCAGCCATGTCAGCCGCGGCGCGTCGAGGGCGTTCAGCAGGTGCAGCGGCACGACGACCGTCATGCCGTCGTCCACGGCGCCCGGCTCGAAGCGGTAGTGCATGGCCAAGCGCGCGTCGCCGAGCGCCAGGAACGCCGGGTAGCGGTCGGCATCGCTGCCATCGCCGACCAGCAGGTCCTCGCTCGACCACTGCAGCGCGCGCCGCTCCTCGCGCGACAGCCGCGCGTACCAGGCGTCGAGCGCCTGCGCGCTGGTGATCTCCGCGGGAATGCGGTCGCGGTACCAGCGCAGCATCCAGTCGTCATCCACCACCAGGCCGGAGCGGCGCTGCTTGGCTTCCTCTTCCTCGGCGGCGGCCAGCGCGCGGCGGTTGCGGGTGACAAAGTCGGCGCGCAGGTTGATCTCGCCCGCCACCAGGCCGTCGCGCAGGAACAGCTCGCGCGACTCCTCCGGATACAGCGCGCCGTAGTGGATGGGCCGGGCGGCGACCAGCACCAGGCCGAACAGGCCGAGCTGCTCGCTGCCCGTGACGCGACCCTGTCGGCGCGACCAGCGCGGGTCGAAGTGCCGCCGCGACAGCAGGTGATCGAGTTCGGCCACCACCCAGTCCGGCTCGATCGCGGCGTTGGTCAACGACCAGACCTTCTCGGTATCCAGAAGCGTGGCCGACAACACCCACGGCGGCGGCTTCGAGGCCAGCGCCGATCCCGGAAACAGCTGGAAGCGGCGCCCGCGCGGGCCTTCGTAGGTCGCCGCGCGGCGCTTGTCGCGTTCCGGCAGCGCATGCCCGACCTGTGTCGGCAGCCCCGCCAGCAGCGAGCGGTGCAGCAGCACGAAGCGGTCGGGTTGCTGCCTGGCGGCGGGTGCACGTGCGACCGGGCTTTCCGCAGGCGCAGGGATCTCGCCGCTGTCGGCTTCCTCCTCCCAGCCGAGGCCTTCGCACTGCAGCTTCAGCTGGCGGTGCAGCTCGCGCCATTCGCGCATGCGCAGGAAGCCGAGGAAATGGCGCTCGCACCACTTGCGCAGCTGCGACTGGGTCATCTCCTCGTGCGCGTCGCGATAGGCACGCCAGAGGTTGAGGATGGCGACGAACTCGGACTTCGGGTCGCGGAACAGCGCGTGCGCGGTGTCGGCCGCCGCGCGCTGGTCGGCCGGGCGTTCGCGCGGGTCCTGGATGCCGAGGAAGCTGGTGATCGCCAGCATCTCGCGCAGGCAGCCGTGGCCGTGCGCGGCGACCAGCATGCGCGCCAGCTTCACGTCGACCGGCAGCCGCGCCATCAGCTTGCCGATGGCGGTGAGCTCGCGACGCGCATCCACCGCGCCGAGCTCGGTCAGCTGCTGCCAGCCGTCGGCGATGGCGCGCGGATCGGGCGGCTCCAGGAACGGGAACTCCTCGATCGTGCCCAGGCCCAGCGACAGCATGCGCAGGATCACCCCGGCCAGCGCCGCGCGGCGGATCTCCGGGTCGGTGAATGCCGGCCGCGCCGCGAAATCCTCCTCGGCGTACAGCCGGTAGCAGGTGCCGGGCGCGATGCGGCCGCAGCGGCCGGCGCGCTGGTTGGCGCTGGCCTGGCTGACCGGTTCGATGTGCAGGCGGTCGAGCTTCTGCCGCGGGCTGTAGCGCTTGACGCGCGCCAGACCCGGATCGACCACGTAGTGCGTGCGCGGCACGGTGAGCGAGGTCTCGGCGACGTTGGTCGCCAGCACGATGCGCCGCTGCGTCCCGGGGTTGAACACCCGGTCCTGGTCGCGCACCGACAGCCGCGCGTACAGCGGCAGCACTTCGGTGTGGCGGTACTTGCGGCCTTCCAACGCGCGGTGGGCGTCGCGGATCTCGCGCTCGCCGGGCAGGAACACCAGCACGTCGCCGCCCATGCCGCGGCCGCCCTGCAGGATCTCGTCGCAGGCGGCCACGATGCCGTCGGTCACCGTGGGCGCGTCGGGCCGGTAGCGCACCTCGACCGGATAGCCGCGGCCTTCCACGTTGACCACCGGCGCGTCGTTGAAGTGCGCCGAGAAGCGCGCGGTGTCGATGGTGGCCGAGGTCACCACCAGTTTCAGGTCGGGGCGTTTGGCGAGCAGCTGCTTCAGGTAGCCGAGCAGGAAGTCGATGTTGAGGCTGCGCTCGTGCGCCTCGTCGATGATCAGCGTGTCGTAGCGCGACAGCCAGCGGTCGGACTGGATCTCGGCCAGCAGGATGCCGTCGGTCATGAACTTGATCGCGGTCTGCTCGCCGACGTTCTCGGTGAAGCGCACCTGGTAGCCGACCGCGCCGCCCAACGGCACCTGCAGCTCCTCGGCTACGCGGCGCGCCACGGCGCGCGCGGCGATCCGCCGCGGCTGGGTGCAGCCGATCATCCCGGCCGCGCCGCGCCCCGCGGCCAGGCACAGCTTGGGCAGCTGGGTGGTCTTGCCGGAGCCGGTCTCGCCGGCCACCACCACCACCTGGTGCCTGCGCAGCAGCGCCACGATGTTGTCGCCTTCGGCCGCGATCGGCAGGTCCGGATCGACCTCGGCCTGCGGCAGCGCTTTCGCGCGCGCCTCGCGTGTCGCCACCGAACGCGCCAGGGCCTCGGCAAACGCGGCCTCGCGGGCGGCATCCGCCGGCATTGCACGCCAGCGCGCCAGCAGCCCGAGCAGGCGGCCACGGTCGCGGGTCAGCGCGCCGTCCACCGCGGCACGCGCACCGCGCATTGACGCGGTACTTGCAGCCGCGTGGCTAGACTCCTTCTGTTTCATGCAGATCCGATTCGCGGCCCGGGCCGATCACGTGTGTCCATCGTGCCCATTGTCGCGTGCAATCAACGAGAGGAAACCCCGATGGCCAAGACCAAGACGAAGACCACCAAGAAAACCGCCGCCACCCGCGCCAGGGCCGCCGACCCCGCCGCGTCTCCCGGTCCGACCTCGATGGCGCCCAACGTCGACATCGGCATCTCCGACAAGGACCGCAAGACGATCTCCCAGGACCTGTCGCAGTTCCTGTCCGACAGCTTCACGCTGTACCTGAAGACCCACAACTTCCATTGGAACGTCACCGGCGCGATGTTCAATTCGCTGCACGCGATGTTCATGGACCAGTACACCGAGCAGTGGAATGCGCTGGACGAGACCGCCGAGCGCATCCGCGCACTGGGCTACAACGCCCCGGGTTCGTACGCGGAGTTCATCCGCCTGAGCTCGATCACCGAGGAGCCGGGCCTGACCGAAGCCCCGGACTGGCGCGAGATGGTGCGCCAGCTGGTGGTCGGCAACGAGGCCGTGTGTCGCACCGCGCGCCGCGCCCTGGCGCACGCCGACGATGCCGGCGACGACCCCACCGTGGACCTGCTCACCCAGCGCCTGGTGGTCCACGAGAAGAACGCCTGGATGTTGCGCTCGCTGCTGCAGTAGCCCGCCGCGCCGGATCCTTCCGGCGGCCGCCAATGGAGACGCCCGACCCCCGTGTCGGGCGTCTTCGCACCGGGTCGCGGGACGGCGGGCGCGTATCCTTGTCGCATGAGTGACAACGCCCACCAGGTGCTGCGCGGGGTTTTTGGCCACGACGCCTTCCGCGGCCAGCAGGCCGCCATCATCGAGCACGTCGCCGGCGGCGGCGATGCGCTGGTCCTGATGCCCACCGGCGGCGGCAAGTCGCTGTGCTACCAGGTGCCGGCGCTGCTGCGCGAGGGCACCGCGGTGGTGATTTCGCCGCTGATCGCGCTGATGCAGGACCAGGTGGAGGCACTGCGCCAGCTGGGCGTCAACGCGGCGTTCCTCAATTCCACCCTCGATGGCGCCGAGGCCGCGGCCGTCGAACGCCAGCTGCGCGAGGGCACGCTGGACCTGCTGTATGTCGCGCCGGAACGCCTGCTGACGCCACGCTTCATGGCATTGCTCGACGCCAGCCGCATCGCGCTGTTCGCGATCGACGAAGCGCACTGCGTTTCGCAGTGGGGCCACGACTTCCGCCGCGAATACCGCGAGCTGACCGTGCTCCACGAGCGCTGGCCGCAGGTGCCGCGCATCGCGCTCACCGCCACCGCCGATCCGCCCACCCAGCGCGAGATCGCCGAGCGCCTGCAGCTCGAGGACGCGCGCCACTTCACCAGCTCCTTCGACCGGCCCAACATCCGCTACACCGTGGTCAACAAGGACAACGGCCGCCGCCAGCTGCTCGACTTCATGGCGGGCCACCGCGGCGAGGCCGGCATCGTGTACTGCCTGTCGCGCAACAAGGTCGGCAAGACCGCCGAGCTGCTGCAGGAAGCGGGCATCGACGCCCTGCCCTACCACGCGGGACTGGACGCGTCCGTACGCGCCGCCAACCAGCGCCGTTTCCTGCTCGAGGACGGCGTGGTGATGGTGGCCACCATCGCCTTCGGCATGGGCATCGACAAGCCGGACGTGCGCTTCGTGGCGCACATGGACCTGCCCAAGTCGATCGAGGGCTACTACCAGGAAACCGGGCGCGCCGGCCGCGATGGCGACCCCGCCGACGCCTGGATGTGCCACGGTCTGGGCGACGTGGTGCTGCTGCGGCAGATGATCGACCAGTCCGAATCCGGCGACGAGCGCAAGCGCCTGGAGCACCGCAAGCTGGATGCGCTGGTCGGCTACTGCGAGTCGATGCGCTGCCGGCGGCAGGTGCTGCTGGCCAACTTCGGCGAGGACTACGCCGGCAACGGCCCGGGCGAACCCTGCGGCAACTGCGACAACTGCCTGCACCCGGCGGAGTCATGGGACGCGACCGTCGCGGCGCAGAAGGCGCTGTCGTGCGTGTACCGCAGCGGCCAGCGCTTCGGCGCGGCGCACCTGATCGACATCCTGCGCGGCTCCGACTCCGAAAAGATCCGCCAGTTCGGCCATGACGCGCTCAGCACCCATGGCATCGGTGCCGACCTCGACGCGCGCAGCTGGCGCGGCGTGTTCCGGCAGCTGGTCGCCGCCGGCCTGCTGGAGGTGGACAGCGCGGGCTTCGGCGGCCTGCGGCTGACCGCCGACAGCCGCGAGGTGCTGCAGGGCCGTCGCCAGGTGCTGCTGCGCAAGGAAGCACCGCGCAGCCGCGGCAGCGAACGGCGCGACCGTCCTGCCGCCGTCGAGGTGGCGCGCGCCGACCAGCCGCTGTTCGAGGCGCTGCGCGCGCTGCGCACGCGGCTGTCACGCGAACAGGGCGTGCCGCCCTACGTGATCTTCCACGACGCCACCCTGCGCGAAATCGCGCGCCTGCGCCCGCGCACGCCGGGCGACCTCGCGCTCATCGGCGGTATCGGCGCCGGCAAGATCGAGCGCTATGGAGACGAGGTACTGGACGCGGTCGCCGAGGTCGAGGCGGCCTGAGCCGGCTCAGAGGTCGAGGACGATCTTGCCGAAGTGGCTGCCGCTTTCCTGGTGGCGGAACGCGGCCACCAGGTCATCAAGCGCGAAGTGGCGGTCGATGACCGGGCGCAGGCTGCCGGCATCGAGCGCGCGCACCATGTCCTGCTGCTGGCGGCGGTTGCCGACCACCAGGCCCTGCAACCGCAACTGGCGGGCAAGCGCCAGCGCCAGCGGTATCCGCGCGTCGACACCGGTCAGCACGCCGATCAGCGAAACATGTCCGCCCACGCGGCACGCCAGCATGGACTGTTCCAGGGTGTCGGGGCCGCCGACGTCCAGCACATGGTCCACGCCGCGGCCGCCGGTGAGCCGCTGGGCGGTCACGCCCCACTGCGGATCCTGGCGATAGTTGATCACCTCGTCGGCACCAAGCGCGCGCAGCCGCTCGAGCTTGGCATCGCTGGACGACGTGGCGATCACCCGCGCCCCGGCCAGCTTCGCTAACTGCAGCGCGAATACCGACACGCCGCCGCTGCCCTGCACCAGCACGACCTGTCCGGGCTGCAGCGCGCCATCCTCCATCAATGCGCGCCAGGCGGTCAGCCCTGCGGTGGTGAGGGTCGCGGCCTCGGCATGGCTCCAGCCACGCGGCGCATGCGTGAACGCGGTGGCGCGCGCCGTCACCTGCTCGCGCGCATAGCCGTCGATGCCGTCGCCCGGGACACGGGAGAAGCCGTCGGCGGGCGCCTCGCCATCGAGCCAGTCGGGGAAAAACGTGCTGACCACGCGGTCGCCCACGGCGAACTCCGTGACGCCGGCGCCCAGTGCGGTCACTTCGCCCGCGCCGTCGGACATCGGGATGCGCTGCTCCGTCGGTCCGGTCACTCCGCTCACCACCAGGTAATCGTGGAAATTGAGGGAACTGGCGTGCAGGCGCACGGTGATCTCGCCCGCTGCGGGCTCGACCGGCCGCGTGATGCCGGTCGTGACATGCTCGAAGCCGCCGCCGGCGGAGATGTACAGCGTCTTGATGGTCATGTGGGTCTCCCCTTGATGACCGGGGCTCCCGGGGCGCGATGGATGCGCCGGAGTCACGATGTGGTGGGCCGTGATGGATTCGAACCATCGACCAGCGGATTAAAAGTCCGATGCTCTACCGACTGAGCTAACGGCCCGGCAGGGGCGGAATTATGTCACACGCCTCTCGCCAGGCAGCAGCCCGCGTGGCCGGAAGCGCGACGCATCACCCCACGTAGCGGGTCGGATCCGCCACGCCGGCGCCGGCGAAACCCTCGGCGCGGAGTACGCAGGCGTCGCAGCGGCCGCAGGCGCGGCCTTGGGCATCGGCGCTGTAGCAGGACACCGTCTGCGCGAAGTCGACGCCGAGGCGCAGGCCTTCGCGCACGATGTCGGCCTTGGACATGCGCTGCAGCGGCGCGTGCACGCGGATCCCCGCGCCCTCCACGCCGGCCTGCGTGGCCAGGTTGGCGAGGCGCTCGAACGCTGCGATGAACTCCGGCCGGCAGTCCGGATAGCCGGAATAGTCCACGGCGTTGACGCCGCAGAAGATGTCCGCCGCGCCCACCACTTCGGCCCAGCCGAGCGCCACCGACAGCATGATGGTGTTGCGCGCCGGCACGTAGGTCACCGGAACGCCCGTGCCGCCCGGCTCCGGCACGTCGATGTCGGCGGTCAGCGCCGAGCCACCGATCGCGCGCAGGTCCACGCCCACCACCTTGTGCGCGGCCACGCCCGCGGACGCGGCCAGCGCGGCCGCGGCCTCGAGCTCGGAGGTGTGGCGCTGGCCATAGGCGACGCTCAGCGCATGCACGGCGAATCCCTGCTCGCGCGCGATGGCCAGCACCACTGCCGAATCCATCCCACCGGAAACCAGCACGACGGCGTTTTTCTTCATGGCCGCCGAGGCTCCTTGACGGTTCGCCTGCACGTTACCGGCCCGGCTCATCGTTCCAGAGGATCTTGTGCAGCTGCAGCTGGAACTTCACCGGCAAGCGGTCGGCGACGATCCAGTCGGCCAGTTCGCGCGGTTGAAGCTCCGACTTGCTGGGCGAGAACAGCACGTCGCAGCGCTCCGGCAAGGCCTGCTCGGCCAGGGTCGCGCGCGCCCACTCGTAATCTGCGCGATTGCAGATCACGAACTTGACCTGGTCGTGCGCGGTGAGCAGCGGAATGTTGGACCAGAGGTTGCGGTGCACCTCGCCGGAGCCGGGCGTCTTGATGTCGAGCACGCGCGACACGCGCGGGTCGACGTCGGCGATGTCGATCGCGCCCGAGGTTTCCAGCGACACCACGAATCCGGCGTCGCACAGCGCACGCAGCAGGCCGATGCAGCGCTTCTGCGCCAGCGGCTCGCCGCCGGTGACGCAGACATGGCGCACGCCGTGGCTGGCGACCTCGTCGACGATGGCGGCGATGTCGCGCCACTCGCCACCGTGGAAGGCGTAGGCGGTGTCGCAGTACTGGCAGCGCAGCGGGCAGCCGGTCAGGCGCACGAAGACCGTGGGCCAGCCGGCGTCGCGCGCCTCGCCCTGCAGCGAGAGGAAGATTTCAGTGATGCGAAGCCGGTCCGGGGCCGCGGCAGCGGCCACGCCGGACTCGGCGGAAAGGGTGTCCATGGGCGTCATTCTACCGCGCGCCCCGCGCCTCTCCCCGTACGGGGCGGCGGAAAGCAGGGTTCAGCGCAGGCTGTTGAGCTGGATCGAGCGCAGGCGGTCGTCGGCCGTGCGCGCGGCGTCGGTACCCGGGTATTTCGCCACCACCTGGCCCAGCGTGGCCTCGGCCGCGGGCAGGTCGCGCAGGCCGTACTGCGACAGGCCCACCTTCAGCAATGCGCCCGCGCTCTTGTCATGCGTGGGATAGCGCTGCAGGACCGCCTGGAACTGTTCCATGGCCAGCGCGTAGTTGCTGGTGACGTAATAGCTTTCACCCAGCCAGTACAGCGCGTTCGGCGCGTAGGAGCCGGTCGGATAGGCGCGCAGGAACGCCTGGAACAGGTTGGCGGAATCCGCGTAGCGGCCTTCCTTCATGGCGGAAAACGCCAGCTCGTAGGCGCTGCGCTCGTCGGCGGCGTTGGCCAGCAGGCCGGCATCGCCGAACACGGCCGGAGCGCTGTCCACGGGGCCCGCCGAACGCGGTGCCGGGGTGGCTGGCGACTTGGCCGCAGGCGGCGTCGACGCAGCGGGAGCAGGCGCCGAACCTCCGGCGCCTTCCAGGCGGTTCATGCGGTCGTCGAGGTCGAGGTACTGGTTGCGGGCACTGGTCTGCAGCTGGTCGTTCTGCTGCTGCAGTTCCTCGATCTGCCCGCGCAGCGCCTGCACTTCATTGCGCAGTGCGGTGAGCTGGTTGAGCAGGTCGACGTTGCCCTGGTTGTTGGCGGCCTGCGCTTCGAGCGCGGAGACACGCTCGCCAAGGCTGGCACGCTGCGCCGAAGCCGGCGGGGCGAACAGCGCCGCGGCAAGCGCGCTGGCGAGGACAAGGCTGGACAGGACGTGGCTGCGGGTCATGGCATCGGCTGCTGTTGTTCGGACTCTGGAAAGACAATCGGCAGCTGGCGGGGTTCCCCGACAGCTGCCGACGTGGGTCACGCGTGCGCCGCTCAGCGGGCGGTATAGACGATCTCGGCGCGGCGGTTCTTGGCCCAGCAATCCTCGTTCGAGGCGGTGCAGGTCGGACGCTCTTCGCCGTAGCTGGTCACCGAGACCTGGCTGCCGTTGCCGCCGTTGGCCTGGAGGGCCGACGACACGGCATTGCCGCGGCGCTCGCCGAGGCCCAGGTTGTAGTCGCGGCTGCCGCGCTCGTCCGCATGGCCTTCGAGGGTCAGGCGCGCGGACGGACGGTCACGCAGGTACTTGGCGTGGCACGCCATCGCAGCCTGGAACTCCGGGCGCAGCGCTTCCTGGTCGAGATCGAAGTACACCACGCGCTGGCGCAGGCATGCATCGGTATCGAGGTCCTCAGGACCGTAGGCGCCCGCGGTGGTGGCCGGCTGGGTGGTGGTCGGGGTCGAAGGACCGGTGTCGACCGGCGCCTCTTCCTTGACCTTCTTGGTACACGCTACGGCGGCCATGCAGAGCAGGGCCGTGAGCAGAACGCGGGTTGGGGTCTTCATCTCTCGTCGATCCTCTGCAAAGGGGTTATGCATTCAGCTTGCTGGCGGGGATGTGCAGGCAGCGTCAGCGCTGCCGGAACGGTCCCCATGCGGGTTCGCGGACGTTGCCGTCGGCGAGCACCAGTCTTTGCCGGACCCGGCCATCGGCGGAGACGGCATACAGGACTCCCCTGGTGCCTTCCCTTGCCGCGTACAGGACCATGCTGGCGTTCGGGGCGAAGCTCGGTGACTCATCGAGCGATCCCGGCGACAGCGTGGACCACCTCGGTGAACCGAGGCTGCGATCCAGCAACGCGATACGGTATACGTTTCCTGAACCTTGTGCCACGGCGATCTTCTTGTCGTCGAACGACACCGTCGGGCTGGCGTTGTAATTGCCCTGGAAAGTCACGCGCGTGGCGCTGCCGCCGGACGCAGGCACCTGGTACACCTGCGGCCTGCCGCCGCGGTCGGAAGTGAAGTAGACGCTGTTGCCGTCGCTGCTCCAGGTGGGCTCGGTGTCGATGCCGATCTGGCTGGTCAGCTGGGTCAGCGCCTTGCTGCCGAGGTCCATCACGTAGATCTCGGGGCTGCCGCTGCGCGAGAGCGTGAGCGCCAGGCGATTGCCGTCGGGCGAGAACGCGGGCGAGCTGTTGATGCCGCGGAAGCTGGCCACGCGCTCGCGCGCGCCGGTGCCGAGGTCCTGGATGTAGATCGCAGAGTTGTTGTTGTGCTCGAACGACACGTAGGCCAGGCGGCGCCCGTCGGGGCTCCAGCTGGGCGACATCAGCGGCTCGGTCGAGCGCACCACCACCTGCGGCGCGTGGCCGTCGGCGTCGGCCACCATCAGCGCATAGCGCGTGTTGGTGCCGGTGCCGGTGGCGGTGACATAGGCGATGCGCGTCCAGAACGCGCCGCGCACGCCGAGGATCTTCTCGTAGATGGCATCGGCCATCTGGTGCGCGACATCGCGCATGGCGTTGGCGCGGCCGGTCATGGCCATGCCGAGCAGGCGCTCCTGCTTGGCGACGTCGAACAGTTCGTACTCCACCCGGAACGCGCCGCCGCCGGCATCGACCACGCGGCCGACGACCAGGAAGTCCTGCTTCAGCAGGCGCCAGGTCGGATAGTTGACCTCGCTGCCGCGCGTCGGGCGCTCGGTGATGTCCTGCTCGGGCAGGCCGCGGAATTGCCCCGATCGCGCCAGGTCCTCGCGGACCACGCGGGCGACGTCGGTATCAGGCGCCGCGCCGCCACCCTGGTAGGGCATCGGTACCACGGTGATCGGCAGCGCCTGGGCGTTGCCGCCCACGATGTCGATCTCGAGCGCCTGCTGCGCCGAGGCGGCAAACGGCAGGAGCAATGCAAGGCAGGCGACAAGCCAGGCGCTGGGCGTAGCCAGGCGGCGTTGGGTTCGGGTCATTCCGGGCTCCGGGGGGGCGATGCGGTGAGCGTGACAGGGTGGCGGTGAAAGCATGCTCAAGGATGAACGCGGGCGGACCCGACGGCCAGCGACGCGCGATCAGCGGTCCGCTGCAGTGAAATTGAGGTTGATCGTGCGGTTGAACACCGACTCGAAGCCGGCATAAGGCAGCGGCTGCGCCTTGAGCACCGCGGCTTCCACGGAACGGCGGCCGAGTTCGTCGAACGGACACGACGGCGCAACTTCCGCCTTGACGACCGTGCCGCCGCGCACCTGGGTGATGTGGATGACGCACTTCTGCCCCAGCGGCACGTTCTCGGGCCGGGTCCAGTTGCGCAGGATCGCTTCCTGGATCGCCGCCGCATAGCGCGCGCTCAGCCCGGCATCCACGCCGTCGTTGCCCGGCGGCGGCGTGCCCGCGGTGGACTGCTGCGCGGACGCCTGCTGCGCGCGCTGGTCGGCAATCTGCTTGAGCTTCTGCTCGGCAAGCTCCGCTTCGCGTCGCGCCTGCGCCTGCTGCTTGCGCAGCTCGGCGAGCTTCTCCTCGCGCTCGCGCTGCTGCGCCGCCAGGCGCCGCTGCTTCTCGGCCTCCTCCTGGCGCAGGCGTTCGGTGAGGTCGATCTGCTCCTGGCGACGCCGCGCTTCCTGCTCGCGCTCGGCGGTCTCGCGCGAAATCGCGTCGCGCCGCGCGGCATCCTGGTCGACGGTGTCGGGCTCCGGAACCTGCTCCTGGGCCTGCGGTTGCGGCGTGACCGGCGAGTCTTCCGGCCGCGGTTCGGGCAGAGGCTGCGGTGGCGGCACCGCGGCTTCTTCCACGGGCTCGGGCAGCGGCTCCGGATCGGGCTCCGGCTCGGGTTCCGGCGGCACCGGGTCGGGACGGTCGCGCAAGGTGCGCTGCATGGCCGGCGACAGGTCGCCGGCATCCATCATTTCGGCGCTGATCGGCGAGCCGGCGGCCGACTGCGGCGCGGCCGCGCGCGTCCACCACAGGCCGGCGAACATCAGGGCGAACAGGGCGACGTGGAGCAGCAGCGCCAGCCCGAACGCCTGCGCGGTATCGGCGCGGCTTTCACGCATCAGCGCGGACCGTCCTGCCTGGGATTGCTCATCAGGCCAACGCGCTCGACACCGGCGTTCTGCAGCAGCGCCATCGCGTCCATGACGTTCTGGTAGCTGCCGTTGCCGTCGGCCGCGATGAACACCGCGACCTGCGGGTTGTTGGCCACGATGGCGCGCACCCGGGCGTTGAGCGAGGCGGCATCGACCGCTTCATTGCTGCCCGCCTCCACCGCGAGGAAGTAGTGGCCGTCGGCGTCCACGCTGACCACCACCGGATCCTTCTTTTCCTGGATCGATTTGGCGTTGGATTCCGGCAGCTGCACGTCCACGCCGAGGTTCATCAGCGGTGCGGTCACCATGAAGATGATCAGCAGCACCAGCATCACGTCGATGTACGGCACGACGTTGATCTCGTTCTTGAGCTTGCGACGGCGCGCGCGCCGGCTTCGGACGGACATGGGTCAGGCCTCCCCGGTGGTCGCCTGCCGCTCCAGGATCGAAGAGAACTCGTCGGAGAACGCGTCGTAGCGACCGGCGATGCGCTCGACCCGCGTCGCGAAGCGGTTGTACGCCCACACCGCCGGGATCGCGGCGAACAGGCCCATGGCGGTGGCGATCAGCGCCTCGGAAATGCCCGGCGCGACGCTGGCGATGGTGGCTTCCTTGACGTTGGCCAGGCCCTGGAAGGCGATCATGATGCCCCACACCGTGCCCAGCAGGCCCACGTAGGGCGCGATGGAACCGACGTTGGCGAGGAACTCGAGGTTGTGCTCGAGTCCGTCCAGCTCGCGCGAACTGGCCACGCGCATGCCGCGTTGCGCGCCTTCGAGCTGGGCGCGTCCGTCACCACCGATGCGCTGGCGGCCGCGCGAGTATTCGCGGAAGCCGGCCTCGAAGATCGACTCCAGGCCTTCGACTTCGCGGTTGCGCTCGCTGGCCGAGCTGTAGAGCTTGCCGAGGTCGACGCCGGACCAGAACTTCTCTTCGAAGCGGTCGGCTTCCTTCGCGGCGCGGTCGAGCATGCGCTTCTTGCGGAAGATGATCACCCACGATGCGATCGACGCGAACAGCAGCACCAGCATCACCAGCTGCACGGGGATGGAGGCGTGCAGCACCAGGTGCAGCAGGTCGAGGTTGGCGCCGGCGGCCGGTGCCGCCGCGGCCTGCGCGGCGTCGGCCGCGAGCTCGACGGACTGCGCCGCGGCTTCGTCGGGCAACGGTTCCGCCGTGGTCGCCTGCAGCAGGGTGGCCAGTACACTCATCGGTCTTGCTCCGCGTTCGATTCGAGGGGTTTGAGTTGCAGGTACAGGTGGTCCGGGATGGCGCGCGGCCGGAAGCCGCCGGCGTCGAGCGCCGCGACCCGCACCCGCGCGGCCACCAGCAGTTCGCCGTCGCGCCGCACTTCCTGCGTGAACACCACGCTGGCGCGGCGGAGCTCGGCAACTGCCACGGTGACCTGCAGCGCGTCGTCCAGGCGTGCAGGCCGATGGAAGTCGAGCTGCATGTCACGGACGGCGAACACCAGGTCGTGCTGGTCGCGCATTCCACGTTGCCCGTGCCCGAGGGCGCGCATCCAGTCACTGCGTGCGCGTTCGAAGTAGGCCACGTACCGCGCGTGGTACACCACGCCGCCAGCGTCGGTATCTTCCCAATACACCCTTGTCGCCAAGCTGAACGGGTGGCAAACCGCGCTTGTCATGGCAGCAATTCCCTGCCTGCGCCGCGCGGCTGCAGGCCGAGGTGGCGGTAGGCCTTGTCGGTGGCCATGCGCCCGCGCGCACTGCGCACCAGGAAGCCCTGCTGGATCAGGAATGGCTCGATCACGTCCTCCAGCGTGCCGCGCTCTTCGCTGAGCGCGGCAGCCAGCGACTCCACGCCCACCGGGCCACCGTCGAAGCTGCCGATGATCAGGTTGAGCAGGCGCCGGTCGAGGTCGTCGAAGCCTTCCGGGTCGACCTTCAGCAGCTGCATCGCGGCCTTGGCGACCTCGTGGTCGATATGGCCGCCGGCGCGCACCTGGGCGAAGTCACGCACGCGGCGCAGCAGGCGGTTGGCGATGCGCGGCGTGCCGCGCGCGCGGCGCGCGATCTCGTCGGCACCTTCCGGCGCGCAGTCGATGCCGAGGATCCGTGCCGAGCGACGCACGATCCGCGTCAGCTCCTCCACGTTGTAGAACTCCAGGCGCTGGACGATGCCGAAGCGGTCACGCAGCGGCGCGGTCAGCAGGCCCGCGCGGGTGGTGGCGCCGATCAGCGTGAACGGCGGCAGGTCGAGCTTGATCGAGCGCGCGGCGGGACCCTCGCCGATCATGATGTCGATCTGGAAGTCTTCCATCGCCGGGTACAGCACTTCCTCGACCACGGGCGACAGGCGGTGGATCTCGTCGATGAACAGCACGTCGTGCGGCTGCAGGTTGGTCAGCAGCGCCGCCAGATCGCCGGCCTTCTCGATCACCGGGCCCGAGGTCACGCGCAGGTTCACGCCCAGCTCGTTGGCGATCACGTGACTGAGCGTGGTCTTGCCCAGGCCGGGCGGACCGAAGATCAGCACGTGGTCGAGCGCCTCGCCGCGACCCTTGGCCGCTTCGATGTAGATCGACAGCTGCTCGCGCACGGGCTGCTGGCCCAGGTATTCGTCCAGCCGCTGCGGGCGGATGGAGGCCTCGAGGGCGGCGTCCTCGCGCGAGGCGGAGGGGGCAATGATGCGGTCTTCGCTCATGCCGACATGTTCGCATGGGCGCCGCGGCCCTGGCGCGCCAGCCGCCCTTCCCTGCTCAGATCTCGACCTGCGCGCCCAGCTCCACCAGGCGGTTGCCCGGGATGCGGAAGAAGTTGTTGGCCGGCGCCGCGTTGCGGTGCATGAAGGCGAACAGCTTGTCGCGCCACACCGGCATGCCGACGTGGCGGCTGGCGACGATGGTCTCGCGGCTGACGAAGTACGTGGTGTCCATCGGATCGAAATCCATGCCTTCTACGTCGCAGGAGCGCATCAGCGCCAGCGGCAGGTCGGGCGTCTCCATGAAGCCGAAGCGCGCGGTGACCCGGTAGAAGTCGTCGCCGATTTCCTTCACTTCCAGCCGTCGCTCGCGCGGCGCGTACGGCACCTTGAGCGTCTCCGCGGTCAGGAACACGTTGCGCTCGTGCAGCACCTTGTTGTGCTTGAGGTTGTGCATCAGCGCGTGCGGCACCACGCCGGGGTCGCTGGTCAGGAAGATCGCCGTACCCGGTACGCGCACCGGCGGGGCCAGCATCAGCCCGGGGATGAAGGTGTCCAGGCGGATGCCTTCCTTCTGCACCGCCAGGCGCAGCAGCTCGCGGCCGTGGCGCCACGTGCGCAACATGGTGAACAGCACGATGCCCAGCACCAGCGGGAACCAGCCGCCCTGCAGGATCTTGGCGCCGTTGGCGACCACGAACGCGACTTCGATGGCCACGAACGCCACGCAGCACGGCAGCACCCAGCGCCGTGCCCGCAGCCACAGCGCGCGCGCCACGATCACCAGCAGCAGGGTGTCGATCAGCATCGTCATCGACACCGACACGCCATAGGCCACCGCCAGCCGCGACGAGCTGCCGAACGCCAGCACCAGCCCGATCACCACAATCGCCATCGACCAGTTGATCGCCGGGATGTAGATCTGGCCGATGGTCTCGCTCGAGGTGTGCTTGATGCGCATGCGCGGGATGTAGCCCAGCTGCATGGCCTGGCGCGCCACCGAGAAGCCGCCGGTGATCACCGCTTGCGACGCGATCACCGTGGCCGCCGTGGCCAGCACGATCATCGGCCAGCGACCCCACTCGGGCACGCCGATGTAGAACGGGTTGCGGATCGCCGTCGGGTCCTCGAGCACCAGTGCGCCCTGGCCCAGGTAGTTGAGCATCAGCGCCGGCAGCACGAACCAGTACCAGCCTAGGCGGATCGGACGCGGGCCGAAATGGCCCATGTCGGTATAGATCGCCTCGCCGCCGGTCACCGCCAGCACCACCGCCCCGAGGATGAACACACCGCCCCAGCTGTGCTCCATGAAGAACTTGGCGCCCCACCAGGGGTTGATCGCCTGCAGTACTTCGGGTTCGTGGAGGATGTTCACCACCCCCAGCACCGCAAGCGACAGGAACCAGAGGATGGTGATCGGCCCGAACACGCGCCCGACCTTCTCGGTGCCGTAACGCTGGGTGGCGAACAGCCCCGCGAGCACCAGCACCGTGACCGGCACGATCCAGCGGCGCAGGCCCGGCGCCACCACCTCCAGGCCTTCGACCGCCGACAGCACCGAGATCGCCGGGGTGATCACGCCGTCGCCGAAGAACAGCGAGGCGCCGAACACGCCGAGCAGCCCCACCATGTACACGGACTTGGATCCGGGCTTCAGGCTGCGCTGGGCCAGCGCCATCAGCGCCATGATCCCGCCCTCGCCTTCGTTGTCGGCGCGCATGATGATCGTGACGTACTTCAGCGTCACCACCACGGTCAGCGCCCAGAACACGAGCGACAGGATGCCAAGCACGGTGTCGTGGTTGGCGACCAGGCCGTAGTGCGGCGAAAACGCCTCGCGCAGCGTGTACAGCGGGCTGGTGCCGATGTCGCCGAACACCACGCCAACCGCACCCACCACGAGGGCGGGCAGGCCGGTCCTCGACTTGGCCTTGCCTGGCGCGCCGTGGGTCGCGGCAGCGCGCCGTGGAGTACCTGCGGACATGGGTTTCCGGGGTGCCTGCGGTCAACGAAGCGCGGACTGTAGCGCCTTTCGGATGATGGTTTCCGCAGGATCGCCGTCCACGTGCGCCTGGCGCGCCATGCGCTGCGCCTCGGCCGGCTTGTAGCCCAGCTGCTGCAGGGCCTCGGTCGCCTCCGACAGCGGGTCGGCGGGCGTGCCCGGCATCGGCATCGCCGTCGCACCACCCATGATTGCCTCGGCGCGGTCGCGCAGTTCCACCACGATGCGCTCGGCGGTCTTCTTGCCGATGCCCGGGATGCGGGTCAGCGCGGCGACGTCGCCGCCCGACACCAGGCGCGCGAACTCCTGGACGCTGGCGCCGGACAGGATCGCCAGCGCGATCTTCGCGCCGATGCCGGTCACCCGCTGCACGTCGCGGAACAGGCGCCGCTCGGCCTCGCTGGCAAAGCCGTACAGCGATACCGAATCTTCCTTCTGCGCGTAGTGCGTGAACAGCGAGACCTCGGCGCCGAGCACGGGAAGTTCGTAGAACGTGCTCATCGGCGCTTCCAGCTCGTAGCCGACGCCGTTGACGTCGATCACAAGCCACGGCGGTGATTTGTGCGCGAGCTTGCCGCGCAGGCGTCCGATCATTTGCGGCTCCAGGCCAGGCGTTCGTCGATGCCCAGGCGCCGCGCGCTGGCGCTGACGTGGGCGTGGGTGATGGCGATCGCGAGCGCGTCCGCGGCGTCGGCCTGCAGGCGGCCGCTGAGCCCCAGCATCGCGCCGACCATGTGCTGCACCTGGGCCTTGTCCGCGGCGCCCTTGCCGACCAGCGCCAGCTTCACCTGGCGCGCGCCGTATTCGTGCACCGGCAGGTCGTGCATGACCACCGCGCAGATCGCCGCGCCGCGCGCCTGACCGAGCTTGAGCGCGGAGTCGGCGTTCTTGGCCATGAACACCTGTTCGATGGCGACCTCGTCCGGGCGGTGCTCCTCGACGATCGCGCGCAGACCGTCCAGCAGGCGGCGCAGGCGCTGCGGCAGGTCGCCCTTGCACGCGGCCACGCCGGCCATCAGGTTGAGCGGCGCGTGGAACACGTGCTTCACCCGCCCGGTGGCATCGACATCGATGATGCCCACGCCGGTGCGCTGCGAGCCGGGGTCGATGCCGAGGATCCTGGTCACGTCGTGCTGCTACGCGTACGCGTCGTCGCCGAGTTCGGCGTTGGAATACACGGCCTGGACGTCGTCGATGTCCTCCAGCCAGCGCAGCAGCTTGACCACCTGCTGCGCGGTCTCGCCTTCGACGGCGATGTCGTTGTCGGCGCGCATGGTGATTTCGGCGTGGTCGGCGGGAAGGCCGGCGGCGGCCATCGCGTCACGCACGCTGCCGAAGTCCTCGGGTGAGGTGACCACGTCGATCGCGCCGTCCTCCGGGTACACCACCACGTCGTCGGCGCCGGCCTCGATGGCGGCATTGGTCACCGCGTCCTCGCTGGCGCCCGGCGCGTAACGCAGCACGCCCTGCTTGTGGAACATGAAGGCCACGGAACCGTCGGTGCCCAGGTTGCCGCCGAACTTGCCGAACGCGTGGCGCACGTCGGCCACGGTGCGCACCTTGTTGTCGGTCAGGCAGTCGACGATCACCGCCACTCCGCCCGGGGCGTAGCCCTCGTAGCGGATCTCCTCGTAGTCCACGCCTTCCAGTTCGCCGGTCGCCTTCTTGATGGCGCGCTCGATGACGTCCTTGGTCATGTTGGCCGAAAGCGCCTTGTCGACGCCGCTGCGCAGGCGCGGATTGCTGCCGGGATCTCCCCCGCCGGCGCGCGCGGCAACCGAGATCTCGCGGATCAGCTTGGTGAAGATCTTGCCGCGACGCGCGTCTTCGGCGTTCTTGCGGCCTTCGATGGAGGGGCCTCTGCCCATGCGTATTCCCGTCAACCCTGGTGGCGATAGGAGATGGTACCCGCTCCGGCGAATGCGCTCCCCGGCGCAGCCGGTCAGCGGGCGAAGCGGCCGTCGCGCAGGAACGTGATCGCCAGGCGCGCGGCCTCGGCGGAGACCAGCAAGCCGCTGTGCGAGGCGTCGATGACCACGTGGCCGGCCAGGCCCGGCAGGCGCGTCTCGGCCACCGCCACGGTGCCGTCGTGCGGCTCCTCGAAACGCGCGACCAGCGCGCCCAGCCCGTGCGGCCGCGACCCGGCGACCATGCCGACCTCCACTCCCTGCGGCAGCGCGATGCAGCCCTGCCGCAGCAGCGCGGCGCTGCGCCCGAGGTAGAGCGCGGTCAATGCGCGGCGCGACAGCGCGTGGGCTGCGCCGCTGCCGCACAGCGGCGTGCCCAGGCAGACCACGCGCGCCACCGGCAGTCCCGGCTCGGTATGGAGCGCCTGCAGCGCGACCAGCCCACCAAGGCTGTGGCCGACGAGGTGCGTGGGCTCGCTGCCGCGCAGCCGCGCGCGCAGCGCGTCGACCGCGGCCCCGGTGCTGCCCAGGATGCTGCGGTACCCGATGATCCCGGTAGTGAAGCCGGCTGCGCGCAGGCGTGCAGCGAAGCGGTGCATCGCCAGCGGCGGCATCCACAGCCCGTGCAGCAGCAGTACGCGGCGGGCGGTGGCGGGCATGTCAGGCTGCGCCAGGCGCCGGGCGGCGCAGGATGAACTCGAGGTCGCGCACGCGGCCGACCGGGAACAGGTATTCGCCCACCGGCTCGAAGCCGCGGCGCGCATAGAAGCGCTGCGCGCCGAGATTTCCGGACCAGACGCCGATCCACAGCGTGCGCGGACCGTCGCGTTCCAGCCAGCCCATGGCGGTGTCGAACAGCCGCCCGCCCCAGCCGCCGCCCTGGTGGGATGCCATCAGGTACAGGCGCTTGAGTTCGCCGTCGCCCGGGGCGACATCCGGATGCGGCAGGCCGCAGGGCCCGACCGCCGCGTGGCCGACGGCTTCACCGTCGTCCTCAAGCAGCCAGACCGCGTAGTCCGGGTGCGAGAGGATCACGTGTTGCTTTTCGACCGCATAGGCGTCGGCGAGGAACGCCTCGAGATCCTCCGGCGGGTACAGGTGGCCGAAGGTTTCGACGAACGTCCGCGCCGCCAGCCGCGACAGGGTCGCGGCATCGTCGGGCGTCGCGCGGCGGATGGTGACGGTCACGCAGTCGCGTCCAGGCGCGCCGCGATCAGGCAGCAGGCTTCGGCCGCACCGCCACGTGCACCTCGGCCAGCTGCACGTCCGGGATCGGCGACGGCGCGCCGGTCATCAGGCACTGCGCGCCGGTGGTCTTGGGGAACGCGATCACGTCGCGGATCGATTCGCTGCCGGCCATCAGCGCGGCGATGCGGTCGATGCCGAAGGCGATGCCGCCGTGCGGCGGCGCCCCGTACTTCAGCGCGTCCAGCAGGAAGCCGAACTTGGCCTCGGCCTCCTCCGCGCCGATGCCGAGCAGTTCGAACACCGCCGACTGCATCGAGGACCGATGGATGCGGATCGAACCGCCGCCGATCTCGTTGCCGTTGAGCACCATGTCGTAGCCGCGGCTGGTCGCGGTGCGCGCACTGGCGCGCAGCGCGGCCTCGTCATCCACTGCCGGCGCCGTGAACGGGTGGTGCAGCGCCACGTAGCGCTGCGCCTCGTCGTCGAACTCGAACATCGGGAAGTCGGTGACCCACAGCGGCGCCCAGCCCGCGGCGACCAGGTCGAAATCCTTGCCGGCCTTGAGCCGCACAGCGCCCATGAAATCGCTGACCGTGTTGTAGGCACCGGCACCGAAGAACACCATGTCGCCGTTGCCGGCGCCCACGTGCTGCAGCAGCGCGGCGAACGCCGGCTCGTCGAAGAACTTCGCGATCGGCGAGTTCACCGCGCCGTCGTCGCCGATCTTGGCGTAGGCCAGGCCCTTGGCGCCGTACTTCGCGGCGTGCGCGGCGTACTCGTCGATCTGCTTGCGGCTGAGCGCCGCACCGCCGGGGATGCGCAGCGCGCAGACGCGGCCGCCGTCCACGCCGGCGAAGTCGGTGAACACCTTGAACTGCGAGTCCTTGACCAGCACGTCGACGTCCACCAGCTCCAGCGCGATGCGCAGGTCCGGCTTGTCAGAGCCGTAGCGACGCATGGCCTCGGCCCAGGTCATGCGCGGGAACTCTCCCAGCTCCACGTCGATCACCTCGCGGAACACGTCGCGCATCATCGCTTCCACCGTGTCCTGCACGATCGCCTCGTCCACCCATGCGAACTCCATGTCCAGCTGGGTGAATTCCAGCTGGCGGTCGGCGCGCAGCGCCTCGTCGCGGAAGCAGCGCGCGATCTGGTAGTAGCGGTCGAAGCCGGCCATCATCAGCAGCTGCTTGAACAGCTGCGGCGACTGCGGCAGCGCGTAGAACTCGCCGGCGTGCATGCGCGCCGGCACCAGGAAATCGCGCGCGCCCTCGGGCGTGGCCTTGGTGAGGATCGGCGTCTCGATGTCCTGGAAATTGCGCGCGTCCAGCCAGCGGCGCAGCGCGGCCACCAGCTTCGAGCGCGTGCGCATCTTGCGCTGCATTTCCGGCGTGCGCAGGTCCAGGTAGCGGTACTTCAGGCGGATGTCCTCGCCCGGGTTCTCGTGCGCGTGGAACGGCAGCGGCTCGGCCTTGTTCAGCACCTCGATCGCGGTCGCCACCACTTCCAGCTGGCCGGTGGCGATCTTGGCGTTGACGCTCTCGCGGCGGCGCACGGTGCCGGTGACGCGCAGGCAGTCCTCGTAGCCCACCCTGGCGGCGGTGGCGATCACCTCGGCGTTGCCCGCCGTGGCGGCGTCGGGCTCGGCGACCACCTGCACGATGCCTTCGTGGTCACGCAGGTCGATGAAGCACAGGCCGCCGAGGTCGCGGGCCACGTCGGCCCAGCCGCACAGGGTGACGGTCTGGCCGACCAGGGAGGCGTCGATCAGGCCGCAGAAATGGGTACGCATGGAAACTCCGGACGCGGGAAACGGGCCGCCGGGCGGCGGAGCCCGCTAGTTTAAAGCGTCCCGCCGCCGATGCCGCCCCGGTCCGGATTGTTTCCGGGCGCCGTCAGGCAACCGGCTTGGGCTCCGCCTTGGGTGCAGGTGCCGCCGCCGGCGTGGCGGGCTCGCTCTTCGCCGGGGTGGCGGTCGCCGGCTTGGCATCGGCCTTGCCGGCGCCCTCGCCGCCTTCGGCCAGGTTGCGCTTCTTGTCGCCGTCCTTCTTGAAGTCGGTCTCGTACCAGCCGCTGCCCGCAAGGCGGAACGAAGGCGCCGTCAGCTGCCGGCGCACCTCGCCCACCGCCCCGCACTCCGGACAGACATCGGGATCGGGATCGGAGAGCTTCTGCAGGCGGTCGAAATCGTGTTCGCACTGGGCGCAGCGGTAAGCGTAGATCGGCATGGCGGTGGCATTGACTCGGTGACGTGGGCTGCGGGCATTCTGGGGGCGCGGGCGGGCGAATCAAGCCACGGTCCCACGGTCCCACGCCCACAGCCCACGACCACCAGGCCCCGAGTCCGCGAATTGCCGGGATTCCGTTACCGCGCGCGGGAGACTTTCCGCTCGCCCACCCGCGGCGGCATCGCATCGATGCCGTCCGCGACGCGGTCGTGGTACGTCGGGCGCACGTGGCGCTGGATGATCGGTGCCTCGCCGAACCAGGCAGCGTTCACGTAGAGCTCGTCGATGCCGTAGATCCGGTTGCCACGCTGCCCCATCGGCCGGAAGTAGCGGACCTGCAGCGGCATGCATTCGGTGGCGCCGATCGCGTATGCCTCAGAACAGGACGGGACCGGGCCGCCGATGTTTCCGCGGTAGCGGCTCTCGTAGAGCCGGGTATGCGGCTCGCCGCCAATGACGGTGCCAAACAGCTGCCAGGAGGCGCGGGAGGTCGAGGTCGGGTACTCCGCCCCCGGATAGCGCGTCACCTGCCGGGTAATGCCGTCCGGGTCGCGCACGAAGGTCGTGTCGGCACGCGGTGACTGCCACGGGCTGGCATTTGCGTTCTGGGTGAACGTGCCGTACTCCCAGCTCCCCAGCACCGACAACGCATCCACTGCCGCGCCGACGCGCGCGTCCATCAGCACCGACGTGCCCACCAGGCTGTGCGTCAGGCCGTCGTCCGCCTGCCTGCGCGCCAGGTAGAGCACCGGCACGGCCATCGACTCACCGCCTTCGAGGCGCCAGTAGGTGACCTCGGTCTGCGGATACCGCAGCTGCAGGGTGCCGCGCGGTCCGAGCTTCCACTCGAATGATCCGCTGCCAAACCCGCCCACCCGCGGCTGCATGTCCGCGTCCACCTTGGACCCGGTGTCCTGGACGAGGCCGCTGCCATCGGGAAGGAACGTGGTCTGCGCGTATTCGCACCCCGAGAGCACGTCCGTCGTGCTGACCGCATCCGGCTCCAGGCAGAAGTGCGGCAACGCGCGCCTTCCGCTCACGTCCGCCGGCCAGATGCGCTGGGACATTCCGTCCAGGCTGAAGGCATGCGCGATCCGGGTGCTGCTCGCGTCAGTCGGCGGGAGATGGGGATGGTCGGGATAGGACACCCGCACGGCCCCGGTCACCGACCACAGGCTGTAGCGATCCCCGACGAAGTGGCGCCGCCAGGTTTCGTGCACGGTGTCACGCCTTGTCAGCACCTGCACCGGCGGCTGGCCCGGCGCAAGCTGCACGAAGTCGTAGGAGAAGACCGGCGCCGACGCGCGCGGGGTCATGCGCAGCGTGCCTGCATCGAGCGCCGTGACGGTGGCGGCCGGATCGGTGCCGCTGCGGCCGTGGTACTCGAAGCCGCCATTGCCGCGCAGGAGCAGGTGGGCCGCGCTCTGGAGCGTCGCCTCACCATAGGCGAGGGGCGGCAGGATCGCGGTCCGGGCTCCCAGCACGGCGAGCGGCAGCGGAATTCCCGTCGGCTGCTGGACGAATGCTTCCAGCGACGCGGCAACGCCTGGCTGGGCTGCCAGGAACGTGCGCACTCCGGCATCGTCCTGCAGCAGCGCGTAGCCGTGCGCATAGCCGGCCGGCAGCGGCGCGGCACCCGAGGCGAGTGCCTGCAACACATTGCCGCCGACCGCGGCTTCAAGGCCGATCGAGCGGATCGCCTGCTGGTGTTCCTGGTCCGACAGCGGCAGGCGGCCACCCAGCACGCGGCTGACGTGATGGTGCAGCGAGGTGCCCATCGCGGTGATGCGGACGCGGTCGAGTTCACCAGACGTCAGGATGGCATCCGCGCCCGCGTTGCGCGCCAGGCGCGCGTAACTGCCCAGGATGGCCGCGTGCCTGCCATGGGCGGAATCGATTTCGATCGAGACCATCGCCTCTGGGCGACCACCCGGGACCTGCACGGAGAACGCCGGCAGGCTGACCGGCAATGTGGCAACGGCATCGCCGACGCGCAGCGTCACCATTGCCGGCCCGCTGTCCACGCCCGCTATCGCGACCTGGCCGTCGATACGCAGGCCCGTCGCCGCGCCAGGCAACCGCAGACGCGCCGACGGCGTGGCAGACACCACAGGCGGGACGACGCGTGCCGGCGTGCGCGACGCCGATGCAGTCGATGCGTCCCATGCCAGGGCACCGCCCGCGACAAGCGCCGCGACGGCAACCGTGAATCCGAGCTTCATCTGTTTCCCCTTTCGATACCGCCCCCTGCGGCAGCGCGGGATGCTCTCAGCTCGGCACGCGAACGGCAACCTTCAGGTCAGTCGCTGCTGCCCCACGGTGCCGGCGGCGCCGCCACCGGCGTGGCCAGGTCGAACGCGACCTGGAACATGCGGCCACCGGGACGCGACAGCTCGTAGAGGAAGCGAGTGCCGGGCTCGATCTCCATCGCCCAGGTGTTGGTGGTGGAGACGTCGGCACCGGTGCGGCCGAACAGCGCGATCGAGTCGGCATCCACCGGGAACTCCTGGCGCACCGCGGTGCCGGCGGTGGTGCTCTCGCCGCCGTACATGGTCTGCACGTCGGAGCTGCCGTCTTCGTGGCGGTGGTCATGCTTCAGGCGCAGGCCGGTACCGGTGCGAGTGAGCACCCAGGTGCGCGAATGGTCGTCGCCAACGTGGAACGGCACGCGCAGCTCGCGGGTCGGCTCATCGCAACCGCGGACGTGCATCACCAGCGCCTTGCCCTCGAAGGCGTCGGGTTCGGCCGAGGCCGGCTCGTTGGCGACGATGCGCCCGGCAAACGCCTGGCCGCAGTGGCTGGCGAGCGCGGCAAGGAAGGCATCGGCGGGGGCGGCATCGGTGGCCGGCGCGTCGGACGCAGGGGCGGATGTGTTGCCCGCGGCGACGTCGGCCGTCGCCTGCGGAGTGGACGGAGTGCAGGCGGCGATGGCCACCAGCGCGGCTGAAAGAGCGGAGAGTCGGATGATCGTCATGCGGTCACCGTAACCGCCGCGCACCGCCCACCGCAAACGCTATCGCGCCGCACAAGCCCGTCGCCGCTTCCTATACACCCTTGCCCGACGTCTCACCGGTAGCACCAGCTGATCGGCATGTTGGTCCCAGGTACTGAACTTCGTATCACCACGCAAGTGGTCATGCCCGATGGAAAGCACGTCACTGACCCTGGCTCCTTTGAAGCTCATCTGAAAGTGCAAGGATGAGCCAGTTTGCTTCCCGATTCTGCTCGTAAGCATCTGGCGCATACGCACCAGCGGACGATGTAGACGTTCATCTTTCGTCAAAGCACCTGCTGCGGCCGCAGCAGCGCTACTCGAACCACAGTCAGTCCTGATGTCACCATTCATGGCGAACGTGCTGCCGTTCGCGCCTGGTTCCATTGATCGTGTCGACATCACATTTGAGATCCGGCATGTGGTGTCGTTGCCACAAGCCTCCTGCCGTCTGGATCAATGAGCGAGTAAAGATCGCTTTTTGCGTATCCCCTTGGCGATCACCTGCTTGGCCGCTTAGGCCTTGAATTCGTCCGTGTACCGCATGCTGCCTATATGCACCTCATTCGATGCCGGTGCGATTCAGTGATTAAACTTCCTGCTGGACGCACCTGCCTCGACCAATCAACTGGGCGAAGCGTCCACCGATGTTCCCCGTGGGACTGTCCTCCTGGAGCCAGAGACAAACACCTTCGAGCTTCAGGAAGTCCCGGCCTTGGGCCAGGGGCGCGATCGCGATGCCGACGTTCGCTCCAGTTGCATCTCCCGGCACCTCAAGGCATCCACTTGTCACCAATGCATCGTCACGAACTGAAACATGGAGGTCGCCTTCCACCCACTTGCATGGGCGCCCTTCGAGCCGCGTTATGGCGACGACCAGCCCCCGGTCGAAAATCAACAACAATCTCCTGCCTTCCGCGGATTCACGGTAGCGAATGTCGCGGAGCTTGAACTTGTATTGGGAGAGGCTCAGGCACAAGCCTGCCACGCAACGATTCGGAGTTACAGGCACGTTGCCGCCCGCGGCCCCGGCAACTGACAGCACGCACGCCACAAGAATGGCAACAGGTAGGCGTTTCATGCATGACTCCGTCATGGGTCAAATCCAAGACTAGACGTCGTGCCTCCTGGCCCGGCAACGCGACTCTAGGATTGATTACGACGGTCGAGAGGTTATGACTTCCGTCGTAACCAGCTAAGGGCTCAGTCCTACGCGCACCACGTTTGCTGCCTGGCAAGTCCGTGTAACCATCTGGAATCCCGGGGAAGTGAAGAATGTCGCGGACAGTAGCGCCGATCCAGTTTTGGCGCGAAGTGTTTGTATGTCCCAGGTGCCCCGCAACTCCTTCTCCGTATTCTAACGTCAACCCTCCCAATCGATCCCAGTCGCCAGGAGATAGATCCATGGTGTTGTAGGTTCCAGTTGCGCGGGGTTCGGGCAGAACTTGCAACAGCAGGCGCATTCCGCCTTGGCCTTCGACGCGAAGCTTGCTGAACTCGGATGCGATTAGAGCGATGTTTTCGCGCGTCGCATCGGATCCTGTGAAGAAGACAGGTATCACGAGTACATCTCGCCCCAATTCATTGTCGACTAGGTAAGCCATTCGTCCGTCAGGGTCTGTGTACTTGTACGGATTGCTATTGGCGTAGCGGTACCGATTGAAGTTCGCGTCGGTGCTTCCGTCTGCCGCCACCGGATCAACGCTAAGGAACTTTCCGATTGCGGGATCGTAATAGCGCTGAACACTCTGACCCGACGCGGGTTCCGCCTATTGCTGCGATCAATCCTAGGCGCCATGCGGCCTGCGGTCGCCAACTCGCTTGGCAGCGTCAGCGAGCGCATCGGAGATCGCCACACTCATGACCCCAGCGACCAACAATGCGCCCCAAGTCAACGTGATGTCGTGACCCATCATAAGAGAAAAAACTATGTAACACCCGACGAAGAGCATCACACTAGCAAGCATTCGCTGAAGCCTCCGCCATTTTCTCGTGAGAAGTATGTAGATCACCAGGAACGTCAGCAAGTACCCCGACATCACAAGGAAATACCCAGCAAACACGACGCTCTGCCAGATCCTCACAGCTGCATTCGCTTCAAAGCGTGGTGTTCCTAAGCCGTCCACCAACCTATGCGCCTCTAGCGTAAGTGCGAGAAGCATCAGCAGCGCGAGAACGAAGACCAAAGGAAATGCCAGCAAAGTAAGCCGCCTTAGCATGAGCGAATCCTCGTGCCCGTTGTCGTGCACGCACCCGAACTCCGAAGATCTTTAATCAGCGCGTTTCCTATCGCCTCCCGGTCAGACTGATTGCCAAAGTCAATCGCGCGCCCAAGGCCCTTCTCTACTCCGTCAAGAACCCTGTTATACGCCCTGTCTGCGGGATGACTGCCAGCAACCCATCGCGCACCGAAACTGGAGTTGATGGATTCAGTTATACGATTTCGCTGCTCAGTTGGCAGTGCGTCCAGCGCCGCTTGAACAGCTGTCTGCTCCATGCTTACAAGCTTGGCATCGAGTCCCGGCCCTGACAGGGAGCCGTTGCGAATCTGCGAGTATGTCTTGGCGTTGAGGGAGTACAGTGCGCTGCTAACGCCATCCAGGAACTGATTCGCCTCCGGATTGATGCCACCACCCATACGTCCGGCGAACCTGACTCCAGGGATGTCCCTGTTAGCTAGATACTCAACAGTCAGTGCCGCAGCTCCAAAGAAGCGCGTTGAGCCTGCTGCACCGCGATCGAAAGCCCTATATATGTCGCGCCTCATGCAATAGACGCTGTCGCTGTTCGCGACGACACACCTACGACCATCCGGATCGATATTGGTGTACGGATTGTTGTTGGCATACCGATACCGATGGAACTGCCCCACCGGGTCGCTGTGCGCGGTGACGGGATCAACGCTGAGGAACAGTCCGATCCCCGGATCGTAATAGCGCTGCTGCATATACGTCAGCCCCGTCGCCCGGTCCTCGACGTGCCCCGTGTAGCCAGGGCGATCGTTGCCGGTGCTCGCCGAGGGGCTCAATTGCTTGCCATAGGGCTCGTACTCCGTCCGCTCCACCAGCCCACCGGCCTCGTTGGTCACCGCCACGGGGCTGCCCAGCGCGTCGGTGTGCTGGTACTTCACCACGGCCGTACCGCCCCCGATCGGCACCTCACGCTGCGCGACCAGGCTGCCGGCCAGGTACACGTGGTCGGTCTCCTTCATCTGCCCGGTGCGGGTGTTCTGCTGGTACAGCAGTTGTCCGTTCTGCCCGTACTGCGAAAACACCACGCCGGTCGCGAAGTTCATCGCCAGGATGCGCCGGCCTTGGTCGTCGTAGCGGTAGCGCTCCACGCCCATCACCTCGCGCAGGCGGTTGCCGTAGTCGAAGTCGTAGTTGGCCTCGTTCTTGAACTGCACGTTGCCCTGCAGGTCGTAGCCCAGGGCGGTGGTCGCCGCGCCGTTGCTGCAGGTGGTCGCGCCGGTGCGCACGAACGCCAGGCGGTTGCTGGCGTCGTAGCAGTACAGGTCGTCGCGCCCGGGCGCCTTGACCCGCACCAGGTTGTCCAGGGTGTCGTAGGCGTACGCGGCGCCGCCGGGGTACATCGGCGAGGTGGCCCCCACCAGCCGGTCGAGGTCGTCATAGACCAGGGTGCGCGTGGTGCGGCCGCCTTGGCCGACGGTCAGGTCGCTGATCTCGCCGATGTTGCCGTTGGCGTCGTAGGCGAACTGGTAGCGGCCGATGCTGTTGTTGAACGCGACCAGCGACGGCAGTTGGCGGGCGTTCTGCAGCATCTCGTGGACGATGCCGTTGCCGTAGGTGAACGACTGGATGCTGCCGTTCGGGTAGTAGGCGACGTTGCTGGCGTAGGCCTGACCGCCGCCCACTGCCTGGGTGGCCTGGCCCAGCGCGTTGGGCGCGAAGTCGACGTTCTGGCCACTCGGGTAGTGGAGCTTCTGCAGGCTGCCGTTGCGATCGTACGTGTAGCCCAGGCTGTACGTGTACCAGGCGGGCAGCAGCTGGACCTCGGTCTTCAGCAGCCGCCGGTGGTTGTAGTCCCAGGCGTTGTCGATGTTGTTGGCCCCCACGACGTTGACCGTGTGCACCTTTTTCGGCAGCCCGTCGGGCGTGTACTCCCAGCTCTGGTCGCCGCGGCCGTCGGGGAAGGACAACTCCCTGAGGCGATTGCGGGCGTCGTACAGTCGGTCGACGCGGCGCGCAACGACCGCCGGCGACTGGGAATTGAAGCATGCGCCCGCGGGCGACCACGCCAGGCCCGAGGCCGACCAGGCAAGGTTGCCGGCTTCGTCGTATCCCATGGCATTGGTGCCGGTCTCCACCTCCGTGCGCTTGCACAGGCGCTGGTGGGCGTCGTAGGCGAAGTAGTGCCGCTGCCACTCGCTGCCGGTGGCGTTGCGGCGGGTGATCGTCGTGGGTTTGCCGAACGCGTCGCGGCCGATGTCGGTGAATGCCCCCTCCGGGTGGGCGATGGCCACCGGGAAATCCATCGTCGGCTCGCTCCAGGCCAGGTACTCCGTCTCGGTGAACACCGCCGGACTGGCGCCCTGGTGCTTCGGGCTGGTGACGCGCGTCTTGAATCCGGCCAGGTACTGCGTGGTGGTGCTGAGCAGCCCGAGCTCGGAGGTCTGGCGGACCGCGGTCACTCGGTCCAGCGCGTCGTATTCCGTGGAACCACCTGCGGTAACGGTTGCGTAGTCACCGAGACTGGCGAGGGGATAGGACGCAAACGCCAGCCGGCCCGCGGTGTCGTAGCGCTTTACCGAAATGCTGCGCGTGGCGCCGGGATTGGCGTCGTCGAAGCGCTCCTCTACCAGCGGACGCCAGAGCGCGTCGTAATAGGTCACGCTGCGTGCTTGCCCGGTGCTGGTCGTCTGCTGCCAGTGGCCCGCAGGGAGGCCGTACTTTGCGGTCGCAGACGGCATGAAGGTCCGGATGGTGGGGTTCCAGTGCGCAGCGCTGCACACACCGCCCTGCCCCTGGCCTTCGGAAGGATGGGTCTGGCTGGCCAGCCGACCCATCGAATCGTAGGTGTAGCAGGTCCTGTACCCGTTCTCGTCGGTGACAGAGCTGATCCAGCCATTGTCGTCCACCACTGCGGTCCGCGTGGCGCCCGAGGGCGCCTCCGGCGTTGCCGCGTGGTGAATCAGCGCCGGCACACCGCGCATCCAATCCGACAATTGCGTCAGGTTGCCCGCGCCATCGGCCACCGACTTCAGGGTGCCCGCCTGGTGGTTGCCGGTCGCGCCATTCCAGACATAGGTGCGCTGCAGCTTGCCCAGGGCGAACTCATCCTTCGGCATCACGAAGCTGTCGGCGGTGTAGCTGGTGGACGACAGCACCATGCCAGTTGGCCAGTCGGCGTTGACGCAGGTGCTCGCCGGTGCGGTACAGGTGACGGAAGCGACCTGACCCAGGATCCACCGGTCCAGGCGGTCGTGGTAAGTCGTCACTTCGGTGCGACTGGGGTTGCCCACGAGTGTGCTTGACTTCGTCACCCGCAGGGGGCGGGCGAAGGCGTCGAACAGTTCGGTCACCGTGCTGAAGTTTGCGCCGTCCTGCACCACGACCCGACTCGTCTGCGGCCGCGGATACTCGTCGCCGAAATCCCCCGACCGCTCAACGCCACTTACGCCAACCGGGGTCGGGAACGGCTGCCCCGACTGCGCGAGTTCGTACCCCGTATCCACGCGTGTGAGCAGCGCTGACGGGCCACTGCCGCGCTCGACTCGCAAGAGCTTGCCCTCGTCGACGCGAAACGTGTTGCCAAAGGTATAGCGTTGGAAGTCCCCCGGCCCGGTCACCTCGGTGTACGCGCCTTCGCCATACACATACGCCCACGCCATGGTCGGGATGGCAGGCCCCGAAAGCGTCTTGGCGATCACGGCATAGGCGTCCCAGACGCTGGGGTAGTACTCCGTGTCGTCGTTAAGGTCGCTCGGCTTGCCGATGGCGCAATTGCTCTCAAAATCGATGCCGTTGCGCCTGAAGCGCTGCAGCTCGACCATGAAGCTCCCGGCGACGCCGGAAGGGTGCGTGACTGTACCCACCTTCGTCTGCGGCCAGACGTCGCCGGGGTTGTCGCAGCTCCGCCAGGGTTCGCCCGGTGCGCCAACGGAATAGCGGATCGGCAGGTTCTGGAAACCCGCCAGGTTGATCGCCCAGGCACCATTGTTTCCAGGCAGTTCAACCGAAGACAACGAACCATTGCTGTAGCCGTAGCTCCACGTGCGGCCGTTGGCTGTCACCGTCTGCACCCGGTCGCCTGCATACACAAGCGTGATCACGCGCCCGTCGCTGGCCTCGACCCGCGTCAGGCGCGCCGGGGCGTTGGCGGCATTGCTGTAGGTGTACGCAACCCAGTTGCCGAAGCGGTCTTCGACACGAGTGGCATACAACGCGTGGCGGCCCCGCGGCACATGGTCGAAGCCCTGGCCGCTGGGCCTGGGTTTGGCCAGCTGCCTCTCCGCTGCCACCGCCATCCAGTCCAGCCAGTACTTGTTGCCACTGGTGTCGGTGGCCAGAAAGCCTTCGCCGCTGCCGTTCTGGATCGCGGGCAGGCAGGCCACCGAGGTCCAGTCGCTGGTGATCCAGTGCGCACCTCCTCCGGTCGGCTGCGGGCTGGCGGCATGTCGGACCAGCATGGCGCGGCTGCCCTGTCCTGGCAGGTTCAACCGCGTTCCCTGCCAGATCTCGTCTGACCGGAAGCTGTTCATGCCGATGGACACGCCGGGCGCGCGCGACTGCCACGCGCTGGTCACCGAACAGCGCTGGGGGGCCAACCCCGCGCCGGGATTGATCCAGCCCGTGGAGAGGGCGAACACCCCGCCCACGTGCGGCAGATCGATCTCCCAGTCGCCCATGGCGCCGTCCAGTGCATTGGAGCCCAGGGCGCCGCCGCCGCGTGCCATGCCCAGCGTCTTGGTCGCAAAGGTCCGGGTGATCTCCACCGGAAGTGCGTTGTTGCCACGCAGCGCGACATCGGTCAATCGGAACGAAAGCGACCCGCTCTGCAGGCTGATGTCGTCGCCGAACACACCCGCGCCATGCGGGGAGATGACACCCGCGTCCTTGACCAGCTTCGCGGCTTCTTCCCAAGGCTCCACGGATGCCCGGGCGGTGCCAGACGGGAACAGGCCGAACACCATCGCTACAGCGGCAACTGCCGCCACTCCGTGCGCGCGCATGTGCGTCTTCCTCTGACATCCCCTGGGTCGGCTTCTACGCCTGCGGGGCCCCCCGGTCAAATCGGCATGCCGGCAGATACGCCAAGCGCGCGCCCCGGCACCCGGCCGCGACGCGCGCCAGCCGCCCTGCCCCGCGTCAGCGGGCCGGCGGCTTGCGGTACACCAGCACCGGGATGGTCGAGTACGTCAGTACCTTGAGCGTTTCGCTGCCGAGCATCAGCGCGCCGATGCCGCGGCGGCCATGGGAGGCCATCGCGATCAGGTCGCAGCCATCGTCACTGGCGGCTTCGATGATCGCGCGGTACGGCGCGTCGTTTTCCACCAGGCGCGTCCGGCATGGCACACCGAGGGCGCTTGCACGCGTCTCGGCTTCGCGCAGGCGGCGCGTGCCCTCCTCCTTCGCACTCTCGGCATACGTGGCGCGGCTGTCGACCAGCTGGGCGCCACTGATGGCGAAGATCTGGAACGGCTCGGTCACGGTCAGGAAGGTGACCGACGCGCCGATGCCCTTGGCAAAGGCCAGGCCCTGCTCGATTGCCGCAAGGGAGAGTTCCGAACCATCGGTCGGGATCAGGATCCGCTTGTACATGGCATTTCTCCTGTGGTCGTCCCAGCGTGCTCCGCCCCACAGGAGAAAACGTTGACCCAGGTCAAGCCAGGTCGTGGCGCCGGTTCGGTCAGGCCGCTTCGTAGAGGGCCAGCAGCGCGGACTCGGCCTCCGACAGGCGGGCGGCCAGCGCGGCGCGGCGCTGGGCGGCGTCGGCCACGCGGTTGGACGCATCGGCGCCGGCGTGGAAACCGGGATCGGCCAGGCAGGCGTCGATGGCCGCGATGTCGGCTTCCAGCGTCGCCACCTGGGCTTCGGCCTGCGCCAGCTTGTGCGGGTTGACCTTGGCCCTGGGTTGCGCCGGCGGGGGCGCCGGCGGTGCGGGCGGTGCCGCTGCAGCCCCTGCCGCCGGCCGCACGTCCTGCGGCCGCGAACGCAGCCACGCCGCGTATTCGTCGAGGTCGCCGTCGAACGGCGTGACCACGCCTTCGGCGACGCGCCAGAAGGTGTCGCTGACCAGGCCGATCAGGTGGCGGTCGTGCGAGACCAGCACGATCGCGCCCGGGAAATCGCTCAGCGCCTCGGCCAGCGCTTCGCGCATTTCGAGGTCGAGGTGGTTGGTGGGTTCGTCGAGCAGCAGCACGTTGGGCTGGCGCCAGGCGATCAGCGACAGCGCCAGGCGCGCGCGCTCGCCGCCCGAAAAACCGTCGATCGATTCGAACGCGCGATCGCCGGGGAAGCTCCACTTGCCGAGGAAATTGCGGAAATCCTGCACCGACGCTTCCGGCGAGATCTCGCGCAGGTGGTCGATGGGCGAGGTGCCGGCCACCAGCGCTTCCACCGTGTGCTGGGCGAAGTAGCCGATGCGCAGGTCCGGGTGTGCATAGCGCTCGCCGGTGAGCAGCGGCAGTTCACCGACCAGGCTCTTCACCAGCGTCGACTTGCCCGCGCCGTTGGGGCCGAGCAGGCCGATGCGGTCGCCGGCCTCCAGGCCGAAGTTGGCGTCGTGCAGGATGGTCGCGGTGTCGTAGCCGCAATCCGCGTGGTTCAGCCGCAGCAGCGCATGCGGGAGCTTCAGCGGCGCCGGGAAATCGATGCGCACTTCGCGCTCGGCACGCACCGCTTCGGTGTTGGCCATCTTGGCCAGGCGCTTGACCCGCGACTGCGCCTGCTTGGCCTTGGCCGCGCTGGCGCTGAAGCGGTCGATGAAGCTCTGCAGGTGGGCGCGCTCGGCCTGCGCCTTCTCGTGGGTGATCTGCTGCAGGCGCAGCTGCTCGGAGCGCTGGCGCTCGAAGGCGGTGTAGTTGCCGGTGTACAGCTTGGCCTTGCCGCCGTGCAGGTGCAGGGTGTGGGTGTTGACGTTGTCGAGGAACTCGCGGTCATGCGAGATCAGCAGCAGCGTGCCGGCGTACTTCAGCAACCACTGCTCCAGCCACAGCACCGCGTCGAGGTCGAGGTGGTTGGTGGGCTCGTCGAGCAGCAGCACGTCGGATGGCGTCATCAGCGCGCGCGCCAGGTTCAGGCGCACGCGCCAGCCGCCGGAAAACGACGCGACCGGGCGCTGCTGGGTTTCGGCCGGGAACCCGAGGCCGTGCAGCAGCTTGGCCGCGCGCGCGGCGCCGTCGTAGCCGCCTACTTCTTCCAGCCGGTGGTGGGCCATGGCGACCGCTTCCCAATCCTCGTTGGCGAAGGCATTGGCCTCGGCCTGCAGGGCGTCGTGCACGGCGGCATCGCCGGCGAGCACGAAGTCGACCGCCGGATCGGGCAGCGAGGGCATTTCCTGGGCGATGCTGGCGATGCGCAGGCGCGACGGCAGGTCGAGGTCGCCACGGTCGGCCTCCACCTCGCCACGCACGGCGGCAAACAGGGAGGACTTGCCGGTGCCGTTGCGGCCCACCACGCCCACCCGCCATCCGGCGTGCAGGGACAGGTCGAGATCGGACAGCAGCAGGCGTTCGCCGCGCCGGAGGGCGAAATTGCGGAAGGAAATCATCCGCCATTGTACCGGGCCGCGGCCGCCGCGCCGGGGATTGCGGTAGTGTCGGCAGCCGGGAAATGAACGGTTTGGAGGCGTGATGGCGATCTCGATCAATCTCGAAACGGCCACCTGGGTGCATGCCCGCGTGGTGGCGCAGGCGCCGTTCAGCGAAATCCACGAGGTGCTTGGCCGCCGTGGCTATGACGAGTTCCAGATCCGGCGCATCTACGACGCCGCGCTGCGCGACCCGGACGGGTTCAAGGCGGGCTTCTCGCGGCTGAGCCCGAGCCAGCCGAAGGTCGCGCACGCCGCACCCAAGGCGCCCGACAGCCAGGCCCAGCGCGCGCAGGCGCGGGCGGAAGTCGGTGCCGGGGCGCGCGCGGGCAGCAGCTTCGTGCCGGTGGCGCCGATCGCGCTGGCCGCCGGCCACGCGATCAGCTGCGAGCATGGCGACGTGCGCGTGGCCTTCCACAGCGTCCGGCCGTACGTGGTGCTGTTCAACAACGTGCTCACCCATGACGAGTGCGACCAGCTGATCGCCGAGGCGAAGCCCGCGCTTGAGCGCGCCAAGGTGATCGATTCGGAAAGGGGCGGCTCCAAGGTCGATGACCGCCGCACCAGCGAGCTGACCGTGCTCATGCGCGGCACCACGCCGCTGCTGGCGCGGATCGACGCGCGCATCACCCGCATCACCGGCGTGCCGGTGGCGCAGGGCGAGGATCTGCAGGTGATGCGCTACGGCGTGGGTGCCGAATACACGCCGCACTTCGACTACTTCAACCTCGACCGGCCGGGCCAGGCCCTGCACCTGGCCAACGGCGGCCAGCGCATCTCGAGCCTGGTGATCTACCTCAACGACGTCGAGGCCGGCGGCGAAACCGTGTTTCCGGAAGTGGGCCTGTCGGTCGCGCCGGCCAAGGGCAGCGCGGTGTATTTCGCCTACACCGATGCGCAGTCGCGCTGCGATCCACTGTCGTTCCATGCCGGTGCGCCGGTGCTGCGCGGCGAAAAATGGATCGCCACGCGCTGGATGCGCGAGCGCGCCTTCACCTGAGTGCCAGGGGATGCGCGGCGCGCAGGGATTCGCGCCGATTGACGCGGTTGTTCAGCGGATGTTAAAGCGGTTGAGCGTGAACCCGCTGCGCCGCCGTCCATCCAACGAGGTCGCCTGCCATGACGCCACACCCGCTCGCTCTCGCACTGATCGCCGCATTGGCCGCCTCCGCCCTGCCCGCCCATGCGCAGGACCCCACCCCTACCGAACGCAAGGCCACCCGCCTGGACACGCTGATCGTGACCGGCACGCGCGCCAGCGACCGCACCGCGGCTGAATCCACGGCGCCGATCGACCTCATCACACCGGAGGCGCTGCAGTCCTCCGGCACCACCGAACTCGCGACCGCACTCGGGCGGCTGCTGCCTTCGCTCAACTTCCCCCGGCCTGCAGTCTCCGATGGCACCGATGCGGTTCGTCCCGCCCAGCTGCGTGGACTTTCCCCGGACCACACCCTGGTGCTGGTCAACGGCAAGCGGTACCACACCGGCGCCCTGGTCAACGTCAACGGAACGCAGGGGCGCAGTTCCTCGCCGGTCGACCTCAATACCATTCCCATCGCCGCCATCGCGCGGGTCGAGGTGCTGCGTGATGGCGCGTCGGCGCAGTACGGCTCCGACGCCATCGCCGGCGTCATCAACATCGTGCTCAAGGGCAGCCCGGAAGGCGGCAACGTCAGCCTGCGCCACGGCCAGACCAGCGCGGGCGACGGGGCGCAGACCAACCTCCTTGCCGATGCCGGTTTCCCGCTGGGCGCCAACGGCGGGTTCGTGCACCTGGCCGTCCATGGCGACAAGCAGGACCAGACCGACCGCGCCCGGCCGTTCCTCGGCCCCGTCACCCCGACCTCCGCGCCGCTGGGCCGCGTGGTGCAGCGGCAGGGCGATCCGGAGATCGACAGCTATTCGGGCAGCTACAACGCGGAGCTCGCCGCGAGCGACAGCCTGACGCTCTACTCCCATGGCCTGCACACCAAGCGCGACATCCTGTCCAACGGCTTTTTCCGGCCGGCGGGTGATTCACGCAACATCCCGTCGATCTACCCCGACGGCTTCCTGCCGCAGATCAACAACAACTCGACCGACTACAGTTTCGTGGGCGGGCTGCGCAAGCTGTTCGCCGGCGCCACGGCGCTCGACCTCAGCTACACCTACGGCTCGAACGAGCTGACCTTCGACATCAAGAACACGCTCAACCGCAGCCTGGGCCCGACCTCGCCCACGCAGTTCTACGCGGGTGCGCTGGAAGTCAGGCAGCACATCCTGAACCTCGACATGAGCACCCCGCTCGACCTGGGACTGTCCTCGCCGCTGATCCTCGCCTACGGCGCGGAGTACCGCGAGGACGAGTTCGAGCAGTCGCCCGGCGAACCGGATTCATACGCACTGGGCCCATTCGCGAACATCCCCGGGTCGCAGGTCTTTGCCGGCTTCAAGCCCGGCGACGGCGGAGAGTTCAAGCGCGACAACATCTCGCTGTACGTGTCGCTCGAAGGCAAGGTGACGGAAAAGTTGTCGGCGGGCGTCGCCGCACGCTACGAGGACTACAGTGACTTTGGCGATACCTCGACCGGCAAGCTGACCGCACGCTACGACTTCACGCCAAGGGTTGCGCTCCGCGGCACGCTGTCGACCGGCTTCCACGCGCCGTCACTGCAGCAGCAGTATTTTCAGTCGACGGCCACCAATTTCATCGTGCTTCCGCCGCCCCAGGGCAACACCCCGTTCGACATCGTCACCTTCCGGGTGACCAACCCCGCCGGCATTGCGCTGGGAGCGGAGCCATTGCGGGCGGAAGAGTCCACCAACTTCAGCGTCGGCCTGGTGTTGCAGCCGATCGATCGCATGTACATCACCATCGATGCCTACCGGATCGAGCTTGAGGACCGCATCACACTGTCGGAGAACCTGACGAGTGCCGCGGTACGCAACTTCCTCAATGCCAACGGCTTCCCGGGCGTCGGCGGCGGCCGCTACTTCACCAATGCCATCGACACCACCACCGACGGCATCGACGTGATCGGCACGTACGGCTGGCAGGTGGGCAACGGCGACCTGGACGTGACCGTGGGCTACAACCACAACAAGACCAGCATCGACCGGATCGCGCCCAATCCCGCGTCGCTCAATGCCATCGATCCCACCGCGCTGCGCTTCGGCAGGGTCGAGATCGGCCGCTTCGAGGTGGGCGCGCCGCGTGACAAGTTCCTGGTCGGCGGCGACTGGAGCTCCGATCGCTGGGGCTTTTCCGCCAATGCGGTGCGTTACGGCGAGATCACCGTGCGCAACGCCAACCCGGCGCAGGACCAGACCTTCGACCCCAAGTGGACGCTCGCGCTTGCCGCAACGCTCAAGCTTGACCGGTGGAGCTTCACCCTGGGCGGCGACAACGTGCTGAACGAGTATCCGGACGAGAACGTGTTCGCCAACTCGACCGGTGGCCAGTTTCCGTATGCCAGTTCCGCGGCGCCGTTCGGCTTCAACGGTGCGTTCGTGTACGGCAAGATCGACTACCGGTGGTAACGACCCAGCGGCGCTGATGGCGCGGTGGATCCCCCCATGCCCCACCACACCGAGCTCATCACGATCCTGACGGTTGGATTCGTGCTGGCCTACGTCCTGGGCCTGGCGGCGCATCGCCTGCGCCTGTCGCCGCTGGTGGGTTACCTGGTCGCCGGCATCATCGCCGGACCGTTCACGCCGGGCTTCGTCGGCGACCAGGCGCTGGCCCCGCAGCTCGCCGAGATCGGCGTGATCCTGCTGATGTTCGGCGTGGGCCTGCACTTCTCGCTGAAGGACCTGATGGCGGTGAAGGCCATCGCCATCCCCGGCGCGGTGGTGCAGATCACGGTCGCCACCCTGCTCGGCTGGGGGCTGGCGACCATGCTGGGCTGGCCGACGCTGCACGGCGTGGTGTTCGGCTTCGCGCTGGCCACGGCCAGCACGGTGGTGCTGCTGCGCGCCATGGAGCAGCGCCGCCTGCTGGAGACCCAGCGCGGCCGGATCGCCGTCGGCTGGCTGATCGTCGAGGACCTGGCCTGCGTGCTGGCGCTGGTGCTGATGCCGGTGCTGGCCAGGCTGATGGTCAACGCCGGCGATGGCGACATCAGCCTGGGCGCGCTGGCGGTGGCGATCGGCAAGACACTGGTGCAGGTGGGCCTGTTCGTGGCGGTGATGCTGGTGCTCGGGCGGAGGGTGATCCCGTGGATGCTGGAGCGCACCGCCGGCACCGGCTCGCGCGAGCTGTTCACGCTGGCGGTGCTGTCGATCGCGCTCGGCATCGCGCTGGGCTCGGCGGAGCTGTTCGGGGTGTCGTTCGCGCTCGGCGCGTTCTTCGCCGGCATGCTGCTCAACGAGTCGGAGCTCAGCCAGAAGGCGGCGCAGGACTCGCTGCCGATGCGCGATGCGTTCGCGGTGCTGTTCTTTGTTTCGGTGGGCATGCTGTTCGACCCGGCGATCCTGGTCGAACAGCCGCAGCTGGTGCTGGCCACCACGTTCATCGTCATGTTCGGCAAGTCCGCCGCGGCCTACCTGATCGTGCGCGCATTCGGGCGGCCCAAGGCCACCGCGCTGACCATTTCCGCAAGCCTTGCGCAGATCGGCGAGTTCGCCTTCATCATCGCCGCGCTCGGCGTGACGCTCGGCATCCTGCCCGAGCAGGGCAAGGACCTGGTGCTGGCCGCGGCGCTGCTGTCGATCATGCTCAATCCGCTGGTGTTCGGGCTGGTCGACCGCTGGCAGGCGCGCCAGGACGCGAAGCAGGCGGCGGAAACCGCGAACCACGCCGCGCGCGTATTGGCCGAGGATGCGGCGAGCCACCACCTTCCGGAATCGGTCACCGACCACACCATCGTGGTCGGCTACGGCCGGGTCGGCCGCCAGCTCGTCACGCTGCTGCAGCAGCGCGGCGTGCCGGTGGTGGTGATCGAGGACGATGCCGACCTGGTCGCGCTGGCACGCGAGGCCGGCGTGCACGCGGTGCGCGGCAACGCGGCGTCGGAACCGGTGATGCTCGAAGCCGCTCCCGACCGCGCCAAGCTCGCCGTATTCGCCATTCCCAACGCGCTCGAAGCCGGCGAAACCATCGCGCGGCTCAAGGCACTCAGCCCCGCCATCACCGTGCTCGCGCGCGCGCACAGCGATGCGGAAGTGAAACACCTGCTGCATCACGGCGCCGATGGCGCGGTGCTCGCCGAACGCGAGCTTGCCTACTCGCTGGCGGAGATGGTGATGTCCACGCCGCCGTACCGGCCGGCGCGCGTCGCCACCTGAAGCGCGGCGCGCGGCCCGCCGTGCGAGGTCAGCCCTTCGTGAACTCCAGGTGCCCGCCCTCGGCATCCACCTGCACGGTGTCGCCGCTGGCGAAGTCGCCGGAGAGGATCTTCGTCGCCAGCGGGTTCTCCAGCTGCTGCTGGATCGCGCGCTTCAGCGGCCGCGCGCCGTAGACCGGATCGAAGCCCACGTTGGCCAGCAGGTCGAAGGCCTTGTCGCTCACCTCGATGCGCATCCCGCGCTCGGCCAGCCGCTTCTCCAGGCCGCGCATCTGGATGCGTGCGATCTCCTTGATCTGCACCTTGTCGAGCGCGTGGAAGACCACGATGTCGTCGAGCCGGTTGATGAACTCCGGCCGGAAGTGCGCCTGCACCACCGCCATCACCCCGGCCTTCATCTGTGTATAGGCCTCGGCCGAATCATCGCCGCCGAGCTCCTGGATCTGGTGCGATCCGAGGTTCGACGTCATCACGATCACCGCGTTGCGGAAGTCGACCGTGCGCCCCTGGCCGTCGGTCAGGCGGCCGTCATCGAGCACCTGCAGCAGGATGTTGAACACGTCCGGGTGCGCCTTCTCCACCTCGTCGAGCAGGATCACGCTGTACGGGCGGCGGCGCACCGCCTCGGTGAGATACCCGCCTTCCTCGTAGCCGACATAGCCCGGCGGCGCGCCGATCAGCCGCGCAACCGAGTGCTTCTCCATGAACTCGCTCATGTCGATGCGCACCATGGCGTCGCTGGAATCGAACAGGAATTCCGCGAGTGCCTTGCACAGCTCGGTCTTGCCGACGCCGGTGGGGCCGAGGAACAGGAACGAGCCGGTCGGACGGCCGGGATCGGACAGGCCCGCGCGCGAGCGCCTGATCGAATCCGACACCACCTTGATCGCTTCATGCTGGCCCACCACGCGCGTATGCAGCTGCGACTCCATCGCCAGCAGCTTCTCGCGCTCGCCTTCCAGCATCTTGCTGACCGGGATGCCGGTCCAGCGCGCGACCACCTGCGCGATCTCCTCGGCGGTGACCTTGTCCTGCAGCAGGGTGAAGCCCTGCGTCTCGACTTCCTGCGCGGCCTTGAGCTGTTTCTCGAGTTCCGGCAGCTGGCCGTACTGGATCTCGCTCATGCGCGCATAGTCCTGCCTGCGCTGCGCGGCTTCGAGCTCAAGTCGCGCCTGCTCGATCTGCTCCTTGACCTTCGTCGCGCCCTGCAGCATCGCCTTCTCGGCCTTCCACACTTCTTCGAGGTCGTTGTAGTCGCGCTCGAGCGTGCCGATCTCGGCTTCCAGGTCAGCCAGCCGCTTCTTCGATTCGGCGTCCTTCTCCTTCTTCAACGCCTCGCGCTGGATCTTGAGCTGGATCAGCCGGCGCTCCTTGCGGTCGAGCTCCTCGGGCTTGGAGTCGATCTCCATGCGGATGCGGCTCGCCGCCTCGTCCATCAGGTCGATCGCCTTGTCGGGCAGCTGGCGGTCGGCGATGTAGCGGTGCGAGAGCGTGGCCGCGGCGACGATCGCCGGGTCGGTGATCTCGACGCCGTGGTGCACGGCGTAGCGCTCCTTCAGGCCGCGCAGGATGGCGATGGTGTCCTCGACGCTGGGCTCGCCCACGAACACCTTCTGGAAGCGGCGCTCGAGCGCGGCGTCCTTCTCGACGTACTTGCGGTACTCGTCGAGCGTGGTGGCGCCGATGCAGTGCAGTTCGCCGCGCGCAAGCGCCGGCTTGAGCATGTTGCCGGCGTCCATCGAGCCTTCCGCCTTGCCGGCGCCGACCATGGTGTGCAGCTCGTCGATGAACAGGATGACATTGCCTTCCTGCTTGGCGAGGTCGTTCAACACGGCCTTCAGCCGCTCTTCGAACTCGCCGCGGAACTTCGCGCCGGCGATCAGCGCGCCCATGTCCAGCGACAGCACGCGCCGCCCGCGCAGGCCCTCCGGCACCTCGTTGTTGATGATGCGCTGCGCGAGGCCTTCGACGATCGCGGTCTTGCCGACGCCGGGCTCGCCGATCAGCACCGGGTTGTTCTTGGTGCGCCGCTGCAGCACCTGGATGGTGCGGCGGATCTCCTCGTCGCGGCCGATCACCGGGTCGAGCTTGCCGCGCTCGGCGCGCTCGGTGAGGTCGATCGTGTACTTCTCCAGCGCCTGTCGCGCTTCCTCGGCGCTCGCATCGGCGACCGTCTCGCCACCGCGCATCGCGTCGATGGCGGCCTCCAGGCGCGCCTTGTCTGCGCCCGCGGCCTTCAACGCGCGCCCGGTGTCGCCGCGGTCGTCTAGCGCGGCGAGCACGAACAGTTCGGATGCGATGAAGCCGTCGCCACGCTGCTGCGCCAGCTTGTCGGTGACGTTGAGCAGGCGGCCCAGGTCGTTGCCGACCGACACCGCGCCATCCTGTCCCGACACGGCCGGCAGCTTGCCCAGCGCTTCGGCCAGGCGCTCGCGCAGCACCGGCACGTTCACGCCGGCCTGCGCCAGCAGCGGGCGCGTGCCGCCGCCCGCCTGGTCGACGAGCGCCAGCATCAGGTGCGCGGGTTCGATGAGGTTGTGGTCGCGGCCGACGGCCAACGACTGCGCGTCGGCCAGCGCCTGCTGGAAACGCGAGGTGAGCTTGTCCATTCGCATGAGGAAGCCTCGGATATCGGGAGCCGGCGCTGCCGGCAATACTCCGGAAATGAGGTTCCCAGGACGTGATTCAAGTCAGCGGTCGGCCCCCGGGGCTGCCGGCGCGCCCGGCCGCTGCAGCGCCAGCAGCCCGAGCGCGAGCGCCAGCAGCGCGTAGCCACCGGCGAACTGCAGCACCATCGCCCGCCGCAGGCCATCCAGCGCCCACGGCCAGTACACCGCGCCCTGCGGATGCACCGAATGGATCAGGCCGAACAGGGTGAGTGCCGCCGCCAGCAGCAGCACGCCGGCCGCGCGCCCCGGCCGACCGTCGACCAGCGCCACCAGCATCGTCGCCCACAACATCGCGGTGATGATGAAGCCGTTGCCCAGCGCCACGATCACCGCCAGCTCGGGCAGTCCGTGCCCCGCGACCGTGGTAAACAGTTCCGCGTAACGCTGCGGCGCCATCCACTGCGGATTGCCGAAGCGGATCGCCAGCAGGTAGGCGATCGCCGGCAGGAACGCCAGCGCCACCGCGATGGTGTGCTCGCGTTTCGTGCTCTGGAACGCCTGCACGGCGATGTCGATGCCGACGAACACCAGGATCGGCGCGAGCACCGCCATCGGCAGCCACTGCACCAGGCCCGAGACCAGGCCCAGCACGCCGCCCAGTCCGATGAACAATCCGGTCAGCAGCGTGTAGCCGGTGCGCGCGCCCATGTGCTTGTACGCGGGCTGGCCGATGTAGGGCGTGGTCTGCGCCACGCCGCCGCAGACGCCGGCCACCAGCGTCGCCACCGCTTCGACCAGCAGCACGTCGCGGGTGCGGAAGTCATCGCCGGCCGCGCGCGCGCTTTCGGCGACGTTGATGCCGCCCACCACCATCAGCAGGCCGAACGGCAGCAGCAGCGACAGGTAGGGCACGGTGGCCGGCAGTCCCTCGATGAAGCCGAGGCCTGGCCAGGGCAGCGCCACACCGGGCCATTCCGCCCGAGGCAGCGCGAAGCCGGTGAGTGCGCCCGACAAGCCCAGCCCGTAATACGCCGCCACGCCCACCAGCAGCGCGAACAGCACGCCGGGGATGCGCAGCGGCACCCTGCCCTTGCCCACCAGCACGTACAGCAGCAGGCCCAGCACCGGCAGGCCGACCATCGGCTGGCGCAGCGTTTCCACCAGTGGCAGGAAGCCCAGCAGCATCAGCGCGGCGCCACCGATCGCGCCCAGCAGCGCCGCGCGCGGCACCGCGCGGGTGACCGCATCGCCGGCGAACGACAGCACCAGCTTCAGCAGGCCCATCACCACCAGCGAGGCCATCCCCAGCTGCCAGGTGGCGATGCCGGCGGCCTCGGGCGCCATGCCCTGCTCGCGCAGCCCGGCATACGCCGGCCCCAGCACCAGCAGCGCCATGCCGATGCTGGTCGGCGCGTCCAGGCCCAGCGGCATCGCGGTGACGTCGTCGCGCCCGGTGCGCGCGGCCAGCCGCCGCCCCATCCACGTGTACAGCAGGTTGCCCACCAGCACGCCGAGCGCCGTGCCCGGGAACATGCGTGCGAACACGATGTCCGCGGGCATGCCGTAGATGCCGACCAGCGCCGCGGCGATGAAGCCCAGGATCGACAGGTTGTCGATCGCCAGGCCGAAGAAGCCGTTGAGGTCGCCGGCCACGAACCACCGTGGCCGCGCGCCCGCGGCGTGGTCGACGCGCATCACGGCCTCAGAACCGCGCCGTGAACTCGATCCCGTAGGTGCGCGGCTCGTTGAGGAAGCCGGTCAGGTTGTTGAAGTCGATGGCGCCGACCACGCGCGTGGTGTCGGTGATGTTGCGTCCGAACAGCGCCACTTCGTAGTCGCCCTGGTTCCACAGGTAGCCCAGGCGCAGGCCGCCTTCGACCATCGACTTGCCGGTGAACTCCACCGCGTCGTAGAGGAAGAAGTCGACTTCGCTGCGGTATGCCCAGTCGGTGTAGACATAGAACTCGGCGCTCTCGCCCACCGGGATCGCGTAGCGCGCGGTGACCGCGTGCACCCATTCCGGCGCCTGCGGCAGGCGGTTGCCGTCGATCAGGTACAGGCCGGACCCGGGCGCGGTTTCGGGATCTGTAACGGTGCAGCCGCCGCCGCAGCCCGGGACGGCGAGGTCCGCATCCTGGATCTCGGTGTCGTTCCAGCTCGAGCCCAGCGTCACCAGCAGGTTCTCCGCCAGGTAGGCCTCGAGGTCGAGCTCGAAGCCCTGGCCGCGGGTCTTGTCGGCATTGAGCAGGGTCGCGGTGTTGCCGCCACCGCCGACCGCGATGATCTGCTGGTCGTCGACGTCATAGCGGAACACGTTGAAGCCCAGGCGCGCGCGGCGATCCCACAGCTCGGCCTTGATGCCGGCCTCCCACGACAGCACCTCCTCGGAATCGGCCGTGGACACGCCGCCGTTGTCGGCAACCGCCGCGGCCGAGGCGAACAGCAGGCGCCCCTGCACCGACGGCGCGCGGAACCCCTTCGCGACGCGCGCATACAGGTTGATGTCGTCGTTGAGCGCGAAGGTGCCGGACAGATCCCAGCTGATGTCGTTGACATCGGTGTGCACGGTGTACGGCCCGCCAACGGGTGCGGCCGAGAACGGCGCGGCCTCCAGCACGCTGGCCGAGAAGTCCTTCTGGTCCTGGGTGTAGCGCACGCCGCCGCGCAGCGCGAAACGGTCGGTGATGTCGTATTCGCCGGAAGCGAACACCGCCCAGGCCTTGTTGCGCTGCGCCTGGATCGCATAGCCCGCCTGTGGATTGCCCGGCGACAGCGAGTCGTAGTTGAAGCTGTCGATCGCGATGTCCTCGTCGTACCAGAACAGGCCTGCCTGCCAGTCGAAGCGGCCCCATTCGTCGGACTCGAGGCGGAATTCCTGGGTGATCTGCCGATGGTCCGGCAGGCCGTCGGCCGATTCGGACGCGAACGGAATGAAGCCCGGGCCGGAGTTGCCGGGGCCGAGGAAGGCCGCGCCGAAGCCGCCGTCGATGTCGCCGCGATTGAGCGACTCCGCGGTCTCGTAGCCGGTGATGGAGTACAGGCTCACGCTGCCGAGGTCCCAGCGCAGGCGCGCGCTTCCGCCCCAGGTCTCGAGGTCGGAGAAATTGACGCCGTCGTTGGCAACCACGTCGCGGTCGAAGCCCGGCACCAGGTCGTTGGTGCCGGGCTGGATGATGTTGGCGCGGAACAGCCGCGCGGTGCCGTTCATGTGTCGCTTGTGCAGGTTGAACAGCGCCTCGAATTCGTCGCCCTCGTACAGGAACTGCACGCGCGCGGCGGATTCGTCATAACCCTCGAAGCCGTCGTTGGGACCGGGGAAGGCGTTGTCGACCGAATCCTCGCGGCGCTGGTAGAGCGCGGATGCACGCGCCGACCAGCGTTCGGTCAGCGGGCCACCGTACGCGCCCTCGAAATTGAACATGCCGTCGTTGCCGAGCGCGAACTGCACGTAGCCGTCGGCATCCTGCGCGGGCTTGGCCGACTCGAACTTGACCACGCCGGCCGGCGTGTTGCGCCCGAACAGCGTGCCCTGCGGGCCGCGCAGCACTTCCACGCGCTCCAGGTCGAAGACCGGGAAGCCCTTCAGCAGCGGGCTTTCCTGCACCACCTCGTCATACACCAGCGATACCGGCTGCGAGGCGTTGAGGTCGAAGTCGGTGTTGCCCAGGCCGCGGATATAGAAGCGCGGGAAGGCGCGGCCGTAGGACGATTCGATGTTGAGGCTCGGCACGCGTCCCGAAAGGAACCTCACGTCACCACCGCCCGATCCGAGCACGTCGAGCTTCTCGCCGCCAACCGCGGTGATCGAAACCGGAACGTCCTGGATGTTCTCCACCCGCCGCTGCGCGGTGACCTGGATCGCGTCGAGCGTGGTCGCGGACTCGCGCTGCGCCGTCGGCGCGTCCTGTGCGGCGGCCACGAATGGAAGTGCGGTGAGCAGGGCCACGGCGAGGCGGTGGCGGCGAAGGGGGAACTGACGGAAAGCAGGCGACGGCATGCGGGGAATCCTCGGCTGCGGAACAGGTCGGGCGACTATATCTCCACATCCGGATGAAGGGATAGTCTCCGCGCGTCAGGCCTCGACCAGCGCCGACTGCTGGATCAGTTCGATCCAGTACCCGTCCGGGTCCTTGATGAAGGCGAGGTGCTTCATGCGCCCGTCCTGCAACCGCTTCTGGAACGGCACGCCGAGCGCCTCCAGGCGCGCGCAGGTGGCGCGCAGGTCGGGCACGCTCAGGCAGATGTGGCCGAAGCCGCGCGGCTCGCTGTTGCCGTCGTGATAGACCGGGCCGTCGTGGAGCTCGGTGCCGTGGTTGTGGGTCAGCTCCAGCACGCCCTGCAGGCCGGCGATCCAGTGCTGGCGTGCCGCGGGGTCCGCTGGCATCGCCGACAGGTCATCGACCAGCGCCAGGAAATACAGCGAGAACGCGGCCTCGGGGAAATCGTTGCTGCGCAGCAGGCTGAAGCCGAGCACGCGCGTGTAGAAGTCCAGCGAGGCGCGCGCGTCCTTGACGCGCAGCATGGTGTGGTTGAAGACGAAGCCGGCGGTCGCGGCGTCGCGCGTCGCGGCCACGCCTGGCGCGGAAGTGGTGTCGGTCATGGTCGGCATCCTGTGGGGGAGTGCCGGTCATTATCGCGCCTCGGCGCTGGCGCCCCCGTGCGGCGCGGGAACGCGGCCGGGTCTCAGCGTTCCAGCCACGCCAGCGTCGCCATGCGCCCCGTGCGCGCGTCTCGACGATGCGAATAGAAGCGCGCCGGCTCGCTGATCGTGCACAGGCCGCCGCCGTGGATGTCGCGCGCGGCAAGCCCGGCGGCCTGCAGCCGGCGGCGTGCGAGGGCGTAAAGGTCAACGCGCCAGTGGCCGGGCCGGGTGGCGGCGAACGCCGCATCCGCGTCGGCGTCGGTGGCCACGAAGGCCTCGCGGACCTCGGCACCCACTTCATACGCCTGCGGCCCTGCGGCGGGACCCAGCCACGCGACAAGATCACCCGGTGCCGTGCGCATCGCAGCGACCGTGCGCTCCAGCACGCCCGCCGCCAGGCCGCGCCAGCCGGCATGCGCCGCGCCCACCTCGCCGCCATTGCGCGCGGCCAGCACCACGGGCAGGCAGTCGGCGGTGAGGATGGCGAGCACGGTGCCCACGCGTCCGGTCACCGCGGCATCGGCTTCCGGTTCGGCGGCCATGCGCGCGCGCTCCGCGGTCGCGTCGCCCGGTGGCAAGGCCGCGTCCACGCGCAGCACGCCCGTGCCATGCACCTGGCGCAGCCAGCGCGGCGCCGAGGGCAGGTCCATGAGCGCGACCAGCCTGGCGCGATTGGCCGACACCGTGGCCGGATCGTCGCCGGCGTCAGCGCGCGCATTGCCGAGGTTGAAGCTGTCGAACGGCGCCTCCGACGCGCCTGCGCCGTGGCGCAGTGTCACCAGCGCGCGCACGCCGGGCGGCGCGGGCCAGTCCGCATCCAGCCACGGCGCGGCGCTCATCGCCGCGGCTGGGCGTGCGCGTGGGCGCGGCTGTCGTCGCGCAGCGCGCGCAGCAGCCCCTGCATGTCGGCGGGCAGCGGCGCCTCGCAGCGGATGGACTCGCCCGTCGTCGGGTGCACGAATTCCAGCACCTGCGCATGCAGCGCCTGGCGGCGGAACCCGCGCAGCGCCGTGACCAGTTCGTCGGTCGCGCCGCGCGGGAGCTTGAGCGGGCCGCCATACATCGGGTCGCCGAGGATCGGGTGCTTCATGTGCATCATGTGCACGCGGATCTGGTGCGTGCGCCCGGTTTCCAGGCGGCACTCCAGCGCGGTGTGCGCGCGGAAGCGCTCCTGCAGGCGGTAGTGCGTGGTCGCCTCGCGGCCGTCCTCGCGCACCGCCATGCGGATGCGGTCGCGCGGGTGGCGGTCGATCGCGGCGTTCACCGTGCCGCCCGACACCAGCGCCCCGACCACCACGGCCAGGTACTGGCGGTGCACCTCGCGCGCCGACAGCTGCGCCACCAGCGCGGTCTGCGCCTGCACGGTGCGTGCGATCACCATGACGCCCGAGGTGTCCTTGTCCAAGCGGTGCACGATGCCCGCGCGCGGCACCAGCGCCAGCGCCGGATCGCGGAACAGCAACGCGTTGACCATGGTGCCGGTGGGATTGCCGGCGCCGGGGTGGACGACCAGGCCCGCGGGCTTGTCGACCACCAGCACGTCGGCGTCCTCGTACAGCACGGAAAGCGGGATGTCCTCGGGCTCGGCGCGCACCTGGGTGTCGAACGTGGCGGCCAGCACCACTTCCTCGCCACCGCGCACCGGGTCGCGCGGACGCACGACTGCGCCATCGAGCAGCACGTCGCCGGACTTGATCCAGGTGGTCAGTTTGGAGCGCGAGAATTCGGGGAACAGCTCGGCCAGCACCGCGTCGAAGCGGCGTCCGGACAGCGCATCGGGAACACGCGCGGTCAGCGGGGCTTCGGGGGTGCCGTCGGCGGCACCGGCAGCGGATTCGTGGTCGGACATGGGGGAGGGGCTCGGGTTCAGGCGCGCCCGGCGGCAGGCCGGGACTGGCTGCTATTATCCCCGGTTCACGCCCCAGCTGCCCCAGATGCCCATGACCGCTCGCCCGACCCTGTTCCGCCGCGCCCTGCTGCTCGTGCTGCTGGCGGTGCTCACCACCTCCGGATGTGCCCGCATGAAGGGCATGTTCAAGGATGAAGATGCCAACGAGGGCGTCGCGGTCGAGACCCTCTATGACAAGGGCCACGGGATGATGCGCCGCGGCAACTGGAGCGCCGCCGCCAACACCTTCAGGCGCCTGGTGGCGCAATACCCCTATGGCACGCACACCGAACAGGCGATGATGGAAACCGCCTACGCGCACTACAAGATGGGCAACAACGAGGAAGCGATCTCGTCCATCGACCGCTTCATCCGCACCTACCCCACGCACCGCAACGTGGCGTACATGTACTACCTGCGCGGCCTGGTGAACTCCAACCGCGACACCGTCTTCCTGCAGCGCGTCTGGTCGCTCGATGCCAGCCGTCGCGACCTGGCCACGCCGACGCAGGGCTTCAACGACCTGTCCATCGTCGCCGACCGCTACCCCAACAGCCGCTACGCCGCCGACGCGCGCCTGCGCATGGTGGCGCTGCGCAACCTGTTCGCGCGCCACGAGATCGAGACGGCGCTGTATTACATGCGCCGCGAGGCCTGGGTGGCCGCCAGCGAGCGCGCCACCTACCTGCTGGAAACCTACCCGCAGAGCGAATACCAGAACGATGCCGTCGCCGTGCTGGTCGCCGCGTACACCGAGCTGGGCAACACCACCCTGGCCGCCGACGCCCGGCGCGTGCTGGAGCTCAACGAGCCGGCGCATCCATACCTGACCGGCAAGTGGCCCAACTACCCCTGGACCATCCGCAAGCTCAACCCGTTCGCGTCGGAAAAATCAGCGCTGGATTGATGGCGCGGCCGCGGTGGCCGTGAGGCCTTCGCGGCTCATGTCCCCCGGATCCGCACCGCCCGCTGTTCGCCTAGTGCGTGTACTTGTTGCTGATCGGGTAGCGGCGTTCGCGCCCGAAGGCGCGGCGCGAGATCTTCGGCCCCGGCGCCGACTGCTGGCGCTTCCACTCGCTGGTGCGCACCAGCTTCACCACGCGGTCCACCACCGCCACGTCGAACCCGGCGGCGGTGATCTCCTCGCGCGACTGCTCCTGGTCGACGAACCGGCGCAGGATGGCGTCCAGCACGTCGTAGGGTGGCAGTGAATCCTGGTCGAGCTGGTTGTCGCGCAGCTCCGCCGATGGCGCGCGCGCGATCACCGCGGGCGGGATGACCGGCGCGCCACCCACCGTGTTGCGCCACTTCGACAGGCCGTAGACCTCGGTCTTGTAGAGATCCTTGATGGGCGCGTAGCCGCCGCACATGTCGCCGTAGATGGTGGCGTAGCCCACCGCGTACTCGCTCTTGTTGCCGGTGGTCAGCACCAGGCCATCCAGCTTGTTGGACAGCGCCATCAGGATCGCGCCGCGCGCACGCGACTGCAGGTTCTCCTCGGCGGTATCCACCTCGCGCCCGGCAAAGGCCTCGCGCAGCACCGACAGGTAGCCTTCGAACGGTGCCTCGATCGGCACCGTCATCAGCTCCACGCCCAGCGCGCGGCACTGCTCGTCGGCCAGGTCGTTGCTGAGGTTGGCGGTGTAGCGCGACGGCATGCGCACGGCGGTGACGTTGCCGGCACCCAGCGCATCCACCGCCATCGCCAGCACGATCGACGAGTCGATCCCGCCCGACAGCCCCAGCCATGCGCGCGTGAACCCGTTCTTGGCGAAGTAGTCACGGATGCCGCGCACCACGGCGCGCCAGGCCAGCGCGTCCATGCTCTCGTCGCCATCGTCCATCCACGTGATGGGCGTGAACGCGCGACTCGCGGCGTCGTAGTCCACCACCAGCCACTGGTCGGTGAACGCGGCCGCGGCCGGATGCACCGTGCCGTCGCCGTCGGCCACCACCGAGGCGCCATCGAACACCAGCGCGTCCTGGCCGCCCACCACGTTGAGGTAGGCGATGGCCGCGCCGTTGTCGCGCGTGAGCGCGGCCAGCATGGCATCGCGCTGCGCGTGCTTGCCGCGCTCGAAAGGCGACGCGTTGGGCACGAGCACCAGCTGCGCACCCTGCGCCACGGTGTCGGCAATCGGCTCGGGAAACCACAGGTCCTCGCAGACCAGCAGGCCCACCGGCACGCCCCGAACGTCGAACACGCACGACCCGCCATCCGGATCGACGTGGAAATAGCGGCGCTCGTCGAACACGTTGTAGTTGGGCAGTTCGCGCTTGCGGTAGGTGCGCTCGACGCGGCCGTCGCGCAGCACGCTCGCCGCGTTGTAGAGGATGCTGCCGGCCGACTCCGGCCAGCCGACGACGGCCACGATGCCGGTCGCGGCCGCGGCCACCCGCTGCAGCGCGCGCTCGCAGTCTGCAAGGAACGACGGCCGCAGCAGCAGGTCTTCGGGCGGATAGCCGCTGATGGCGAGTTCGGGGAACAGCACGATGTCGGCGCCGTACTCGTCGCGCGCCTCGGCGATCATCGCCGCGATGCGGGTCGCGTTGCCTTCGACATCACCCACAGGGAAGTCGAACTGGGCGAGTGCGATGCGGAGCGTTGGGGTCATGTCAGATTCCATGCGTCAGCATGTCGATGGCGGCGAGGATGGCATCACGCTCGTGTGACAGGTCGGCCGCCTGCTTGCCCAGCATTCGCATGGGGACGCCCATGACCTGCGGCGTATCCATCACCATGTGTCGATCGCCCACCAGCAGGCTGGGCATCAGTCGCTCCATAACGCCACCGGCGCGCTCGACCGTCACCAGCGGCACGACCACGCGCGAGCCGATGGTCTCTATCAGGTTGCTCTGTACGTCGAGAAAGTACGGAATCAACTTCTCCGAGACCGGATCGGCATTGGCATACGCGACGAACTGGCTCATTCGCCCGCCCTGGCCGTGAATGCGCGCACGTGCTCGCTCAACATGCCGTCGCGCTCGATGCGGAGGTTGTAGGCCTCGATCGCCGCGCGGTTCTCATCCAGCCATTTCTCGCGCTTGCGTGCCCGCACCTCGGCCTCCAGCGCGCGCTCCAGCGTGGCGGACAGGTTGATGTCCAGGGCCTTGGCGGCCTCCAGCAGCCCCAGGTTGATGCTGACATTGGTGGCGCGCTTGCCAAAGCCGGCGTAGTCGTCACGAATGCGCATTGCTGCTCTCCAAAGTATGCGCATGGATGATGCGCATAGATGACTTGTGCAGTCAATCAGCTGGGGCCCGGGTGCGTGGCCGGGAGGCCATCGTCGGGGGACATGAGTCCTCAAGGGCCTTGGTACCCGGCACCCGACAGCACAAAGAAAAAACCCCGCACGAATGCGGGGTTCTCTTCAACGCGAAGCTGGCAGAAAAACTCAGCCAGCCAGGCGCTTGGCGATGGCGGCACCGAGGTCACCCGGCGACTTCACCGTGGTCACGCCGGCCTTCTCCATCGCCGCGAACTTGCCTTCCGCCGTGCCCGAACCGCCCGATGCGATCGCACCGGCGTGGCCCATGCGCTTGCCCTTCGGGGCGCTCGCGCCGGCGATGAAGCCGACCACCGGCTTGGTCACGTACTCGGCGATGAACTCGGCCGCTTCTTCCTCGGCCGAACCGCCGATCTCGCCGACCATGATGATGCCCTCGGTCTGCGCATCGTCCTGGAACAGCTTCAGGCAGTCGATGAAGTTCAGGCCGTTGATCGGGTCGCCGCCGATGCCGATCACCGTGGACTGGCCGAGGCCGGCGTCGGTGGTCTGCTTGACCGCTTCATAGGTCAGCGTGCCCGAGCGCGACACGATCGCGATCTTGCCCGGCATGTGGATGTGGCCCGGCATGATGCCGATCTTGCACTCGCCCGGAGTGATCACGCCGGGGCAGTTCGGGCCCACCAGCACGGTGTCCGGATAGGTACCGACCAGGGTCTTCTTGACGCGCAGCATGTCGAGCACCGGGATGCCCTCGGTGATGCACACGATCACCTTGATGCCGGCATCGGCGGCTTCGAGGATCGCGTCGGCCGCGAACGGTGGCGGCACGTAGATCACCGACGCATTGGCGCCGGTCTCGCCCACGGCATCGGCCACGGTGTTGAACACCGGCAGGCCCAGGTGCTCCGTGCCGCCCTTGCCGGGGGTCACGCCGCCGACGACCTTGGTGCCGTAGTCGAGCATCTGCTCGGCGTGGAAGGTGCCCTGCGTGCCGGTGAAGCCCTGCACGATGACCTTGGTGTCCTTGTTGATCAGAACGCTCATTCGAATTGGATCCTGGAAAAGTAGGAAGTGGGGGCTGCCGCGCGCTGCGCGGTCAGGCGGCCTTGGCGGCTTGGACGGCCTTGCGGGCGCCGTCGTTGATGTCGTCGGCCGGGGTGATGGCCAGGCCGCTCGACTTCAGCAGCGCCTTGCCTTCCTCCACGTTGGTGCCTTCCAGGCGCACGATCACCGGCACCTTGACGTCCACTTCCTTGACCGCGGCGATGATGCCCTCGGCAATCATGTCGCAGCGCACGATGCCGCCGAAGATGTTGACGAAGATCGCCTTCACGTCATCCGACGACAGGATCAGCTTGAACGCCTCGGTCACGCGCGCCTTGGTGGCGCCGCCGCCCACGTCCAGGAAGTTGGCCGGCGAGCCGCCTTCGAGCTGGATCACGTCCATGGTGGCCATGGCCAGGCCCGCGCCGTTGACCATGCAGCCGATGTTGCCGTCCATGGTCACGTAGTTGAGGTCGTGCTGGCTGGCCTTGACCTCGGTCTCGTCTTCCTGGCGGATGTCGCGCATGGCGACCAGCTCGGGGTGGCGGAAGCCGGCGTTGTCGTCGGAGTCGACCTTGCCGTCGAGCACCGCGAGGTTGCCGTCGGTGAGGATGGCGAGCGGATTGAGCTCCACCAGCGCCAGGTCCTTCTCGTTGAACAGCTTGTAGAGCCCCATCATGATCTTGGTGAGCTGGTTGACCTGCTTGGCGGTCAGGCCCAGGCCGAAGCCCATGTCGCGGCACTGGTAGGGCTGCAGGCCCTGCACGAAGTTCACGTTGAGCGACTGGATCTTCTCCGGCGTTTCCGCCGCCACCTGCTCGATGTCCACGCCGCCTTCGCTGGAGGCGATGAAGGTCACCGACTGCGTGCTGCGGTCCACCAGCACGGAGAGGTAGAGCTCCTTGGCGATATCGGTGGCCTGGGTGACCAGCACCGCGTCGATCGGCAGCTTGATGCCGGCCGTCTGGTAGGTCTCCATCCTGGTGCCGAGCATCGCCGTGGCGTACTCCTTGACCTGCTCGAGCGTCTTGGCGAGCTTCACGCCACCGGCCTTGCCGCGGCCGCCCGCGTGGATCTGGGCCTTGACCACCCAGAAGTCGCCGCCGATGGCCTTGGCCGCGTCAACGGCCTCCTCGGCGGTATGCGCAACGCGCCCGGCCGGGACTGCAATGCCGTAATCGGCAAACAACTGCTTCGCCTGGTACTCGTGGAAGTTCATGTGGGGATCCGTGGTGGGAGGATGGGACAGCGCCCGCCATTCTCGCCGATCCGGCCGCCCCACGCCAAAAACTCCTCCCCCCGCCTCGGCGGACACGGCGTCCGGCACCTATATAGTGCGTGGACACCCAGGGGGGAGCCACGGTCCTTGCCAAGCCCAACCGCCGATCGCGCCATGCGCCGCGAGCTCTACCTGCTTGCCCTCTACCGGGTGCTCGAGGCCACGCTGCTGGCGGCCATGGTGTTCAGCCCGGCCGGCGCGCTGTTCGGCGAGGCCCGCGACCCGGCGCTCGCCGCCACCGTGGCCGTGGCCTACGTGCTGATGTCGCTGGTGCTGCTGCTGTTCTCGCAGCGCGAGAACTACCCGATGCTGCCGCACCTGCTGGTGGGCATCGTCTGCGACGTCGGCGCCGCCACGCTGGCCACGCACGCCATGCCCAGCGCCGGGCCAGGCATCGCGATGATGCTGCTCTTCAACGTCGGCGCGGCCTCGCTGCTGCTGCCGCTGCGCCTCGGCCTGGTGGCCGCCGCCCTGGCCTCCGGCGCGCTGGTGGCGCAGTTCATGGTGGTCGTGGCGAGCGGCAGCATGGTGCGCGACCGCCCGCTGGCCGAGGTGCTGATGTTCGCCGTCAGCTACTTCGCCATGGCCACGCTGACCAACTTCCTGGGCCTGCAGACGCGCGAAAGCCGCACCATCGCCCAGCAGCGCGGCGCCGAAGCGGCGAACCTGGCCGAGATCAACGAACTGATCATCCGCCGCATGCGGGTGGGCGTGATGATGGTCGACGGTTCCGGACACATCCGCATGTCCAACGAGGCGGCCATGGTGCTGCTGGGCAACACCGCCAGCGGCGCCGACGGCCAGCTGCGCACGCTGCCGCAGATCTCCCCGGCGCTGGCCATGCGCGTGGCCGAATGGCGGCGCAGCGGCGAGAGCGATGACACCCCGCTGAAGATCGGCGACGACGGCCACGACATCCTGCCGCGCTTCGCGCGCCTGCTGGCCACCGACGACACCACCCTGATCTTCCTCGACGACACCTCGCTGGTGGCACGCCGCGCCGAGACCCTGACCCTGGCCGCGATGGGCCGCTTCTCGGCGAGCCTTGCGCACGAGATCCGCAACCCGCTGGCCGCGATCAGCTACGCCACGCAGCTGCTCGAGGAATCGCGCGACATCGGCGACAGCGACCGCCGCCTGCTGCAGATCGTCCACCAGCAGTGCATGCGCACCAATGGCATCGTCGAAAGTGTGCTCAGCCTGGCCCGCCGCGAACGCGCCCAGCCCGAGCACGTCGACCTGGTCGGGCTGGTGCGCAATTTCGTCGAGGACTACCGCGAGACCACCCCGGAGGAGAACGGCAGCGTCAAGGCCGCCGGCAGCCTGGCGCGGCTCCCCGCCATGATCGACCCGCGCCACCTGCACCAGGTACTGACAGCGCTGGTCAACAACGCCGTGCGCCATGGCCACCAGCCCGGCGAACCCGCGCGCATCACACTCCACGTCGACACGCAGGACGGCCTGCCGGTGATCCAGGTCAGCGACCGCGGCCCCGGCATCCCCGATGCCGTCACCGCGCAGCTGTTCCGCCCGTTCTTCACGACCTCCGAGCACGGCACCGGCCTGGGTCTCTACATCGCCCACGAGCTGTGCCGCGCCAACGAGGCCACGCTGGATTACGTGGCCGTTCCGGGCGGCGGAGCCTGCTTCCGGATGGTGTTGCGAGGCAGGAATGCGATGCTTGCCTCATCTTCAAACCTTTGACACTCGTCACAGTCTGCAAAAAGGTGCCAAAATTGGTCACCTTTCGCCTGACACGCCCATGACCATCATGAGTGAAGCCCGTAGCGCCCTTATCGTCGATGACGAACACGACATCCGCGAGCTGCTGGTGCTCACCCTCGGCCGCATGGGCCTGCGCACCGACACCGCCGCCAACCTGGCGGTCGCACGCGAAATGCTGGCCGTCGCCAGCTACGACCTCTGCCTGACCGACATGCGCCTGCCCGACGGCTCCGGGCTGGAACTGGTGAGCGACATCTCCACCCGCTTCCCCAACACCCCGGTGGCGGTGATCACCGCCTACGGCAACGTCGAAGCCGCCGTGGAAGCGCTGAAGGCCGGCGCATTCGACTTCGTCAACAAGCCGGTCGACATCAACGTGCTCAGAGGCCTGGTGCGCCAGGCGCTGGAGCTCAACACCAAGCGCACCACGCGCCCGGAGGAAGCCAGCCGCCTGCTCGGCACCTCGCCGGCCATGGTTGCCCTGCGCGACACCATCGCCAAGGTTTCGCGCAGCCAGGCGCCGGTGCACATCAGCGGCGAGTCCGGTACCGGCAAGGAGCTGGTGGCCCGCACCATCCACGCCCAGGGCGCGCGCGCCGGCGGGCCGTTCGTGCCGGTCAACTGCGGCGCCATCCCCACCGAGCTGATGGAAAGCGAGTTCTTCGGCCACAAGAAGGGCAGCTTCACCGGCGCCCACGCCGACAAGCCCGGCCTGTTCCAGACCGCCGACGGCGGCACCCTGTTCCTGGACGAAGTGGCCGAGCTGCCGCTGTCCATGCAGGTCAAGCTGCTGCGCGCCATCCAGGAAAAGAAGATCCGCCCGGTGGGTGCGAGCACCGAGATCGATGTCGACGTGCGCATCCTTTCGGCGACGCACAAGGACCTCAATGCGCTGGTGAATGCCGGCAGCTTCCGGCATGACCTGTATTACCGGATCAATGTGATCGAGCTGCACGTGCCGGCGCTGCGCGAGCGTGATGGCGACCTGCCGCTGCTGTCGAATGCGATCTTCGCGCGCCTGGCGCAGGCGATGCATCGCACTGCGCCGGTGCTGGGTCCGGATGCGCTGGCGGCGCTGGCGGGGTATGCCTTTCCGGGCAACGTACGGGAGCTGGAGAACGTGCTGGAGCGGGCGATGGCGCTGGCCGACAGCGACCACATCACGGCGGCGGATCTGCGCTTGCCGACGGGTGGCGGTGGCGGGTTTGCCTCGCAGGGTCGCGGCGCGCCGATGGCGGCACCGCCGCCGGTGGGTCCATCACCCGGCTCGCTCAACCCCCGCGAGACCGCGTCGAGCGCCCTGCCGTCCTATATCGAAGAGATCGAGCGCGCGGCGATCCAGCAGGCGCTGACCGAGAGCCGCTACAACAAGACCAAGGCAGCGGCGGCGCTGGGGATCACGTTCCGCGCACTGCGCTACAAGCTGAAGAAGCTCGGCATCGATTAGGGCCGCGGTCGTGGCCCGCAGTTCCTCGATGCCGGTTGATTCGGCCAGAGGCATGTGCTCTGCGCGGCCGACGTCAGGATCTGACCATCCACTCGCTTAGAGCGCGGCGGCCGGAAAGTTGCGCAGCGAGATTCTGAGCCCGGAAGCCGATATTCCGCTTCTGATAGATCCGTCACACTCGACCGGCCTCTTCCGACAATTTGCGTCACTTTCAGGCGCAAAACGTGACGCTATGCGACGCAACATTCCCGCCTGCGACAGTACTGATCGTGATTGCGGTTGCAGATCGATTCATCTGCACCGTTTGAGATGGCATTGGCACGCGTTGTGCATACACTCTCTCGGCACGTGCGACGTCGCACGGCTGCCACGGACCGGTACCCATCGGTGACGCGCGGCACGTGAAGTTGAATCCACTCCTAGGGGATACACCATGAAGAAGATGCAGAAGGGCTTTACCCTGATCGAACTGATGATCGTCGTTGCGATCATCGCCATCCTGGCCGCGATCGCGTTGCCGGCGTATAACCAGTACCGCGTGCGCTCGGCCAACAACGCATGCCTGGCAGAAGCCAAGGCTTATGTGAACTCGTTTGTAGCGGGCGTTCAGGGCGGCTTCGCCGACGCTGAACTGCCGGAGCACACTGCTGCTGCCTGCGACGCCGAAATTACCGGCACGCGTGCCCTCGTAGAAGGGGCCCCCGGCACCTTCACGGTGGTCGCTACCCCGAATGATCCGGGCGACACCGACACGCAGTGTGATTGGACCAACGCCACCTGCGAGCTGGCCCCGTAACATGTAGATGCGGTGCGGGGCACTACAGAGAACCGTAACGGCCCGAACAAGCCCCGCCTCGGCGGGGTTTGTTTTTTTTTTAGCTCTAAGTTCCGGTTCTCGAAACACGGAGACCTCAGAAACAAGTGAATTTGACATGCGACTTCAAAACTTGATGGACGCGTGCGTGGACGCAGTCACAAATTCGTGCTGACGAACTTCCTTGCCAACGGTAGCGTCAAGGGGTTGGCGCGTTCCTTGCATCTCAATCAACCTGGGTTCCACAGAGGTTTCCCCATGTTCCGCACCGCCCGCGGCTTCACGCTAATCGAACTCATGATCGTAGTGGCCATCATCGCCGCCCTTGCTGCCATCGCTCTTCCTGCATATAGCGCCTACCGGGTCCGTGCAGCCGAGGCCGCCTGCCAAGCCGAGATGAAGAGTTATGCCAACTTCGCGATCGCCACCTTGCACAACAACAACACTCCGGGGGCCGCGCCAATGCAGGCCTGCAGTGCCGCCGACAATGCCACCGTGATCGGAGTTGACATCACCGGCACTCCACGGCTGCCCGGCACCCGGCAAGTTGGTTGCGACATGGAATCCGGCAACTGCAGCTTCATGTGATCGCATGGATGATCCAGCCACCATCGATATTGGGTGATGGTGATCAATCCGAGTTCCACGTGGACTAAAGTCAACCCATCGCCCCCGAGATTTATCCATGAATGCAGTCACGACCGCCAACCTTGTCGGCATCACCGGCATTGCACGGCGCTTGGTGCTCGACGGCGCGTTGGATGAGGCAACCGCCCGCGACGCGCTGGACAAGGCCACCGCTGGACGCAAGCAGATCGCGCTATACCTGCGCGAGCAAAAGCTGGTCACGGCCGCACAGTTGGCCGCAGCCAACTCGGCGGAGTTCGGCATGCCGATCTTCGACCCCGCAACGATGGACGGCGCGCAGAGCGCAGTGAAGCTGGTCAAGGAAGACCTGCTGCAGAAGCATGGCGTGCTGCCGCTGTTCAAGCGCGGCAACAAGCTGTACGTGGGCATCGCCGACCCCACCAACACCCACGCGCTGGACGAGATCAAGTTCCACACCAACCTGATGGTGGAACCGATCCTGGTGGCCGAGGATGCCATCCGCCAGACCATGGAGCTGTGGCTGCAGGCCGCTGACAGCTTCGCCGAGGCGCTGGAAGACAGCGACGGCCTGGAGAACCTCGAGGTCGAGGCAGGTGACGACGACGCGCGAGACAGCGGCGTCGAAGGCAAGCAGGACGACACGCCGGTCGTGAAGTTCGTCAACAAGGTGCTGATCGACGCGATCAAGCGCGGGGCTTCCGACATCCATTTCGAGCCCTACGAGGACGACTATCGCGTGCGCCTGCGCATCGACGGCATCCTCAAGCAGACCGCCCGGATGCCGGTCAAGCTGAACTCGCGCATCAGCGCGCGCCTGAAGGTCATGGCGCAGCTCGACATCGCCGAGAAGCGGGTTCCGCAAGACGGCCGCATCAAGCTCAACATCAGCAAGACCAAGCAGATCGACTTCCGCGTGAGCACCCTGCCCACCCTGTTCGGCGAAAAGGTCGTACTGCGAATCCTGGACGCGGCCGCGGCCCGGCTGGGTATCGAAAAATTGGGCTACGAGCCGGATCAGCGCGCGCTGTTCGAAGACGCCATCCACAAACCCTACGGCATGGTGCTGGTCACCGGCCCCACCGGCTCGGGCAAGACGGTGAGCCTGTACACCGCGCTGGGCATCCTCAACGACGAGGTGCGTAACATCTCCACGGTGGAGGATCCGGTGGAGATCCGCCTCACCGGCGTGAACCAGGTGCAGCAGAACGAACGTCGCGGCATGACGTTCGCCGCCGCGCTACGCAGCTTCCTGCGTCAGGACCCGGACATCATCATGGTCGGCGAGATCCGCGACCTGGAGACCGCGGAGATCGCCATCAAGGCCGCCCAGACCGGCCACATGGTGCTCTCCACCCTGCACACCAACGATGCGCCGCAGACCATCGCCCGCCTGCTGAACATGGGCATCGCGCCCTACAACATCACCAGTTCGGTCACCCTGGTGATCGCCCAGCGCCTGGCGCGCCGGCTGTGCGAGCGCTGCAAGCAGCCGGTGGAACTGCCCGACAACGCCCTGCTAGCCGCGGGCTTCACCGCGGACGACGTGCATGAAGGATTCACCGTCTACGAGGCGGTGGGCTGCGACCAGTGCACTGGCGGTTACAAGGGCCGCAGCGGCATCTACCAGGTCATGCCGATGACCGACGAGATCGCGGCCATCGTGCTGGAGGGCGGCAATGCCATCCAGATCGCGGCAGCGGCTCAGAAATCGGGCGTCCGCGACCTGCGCCAGTCGGCGCTGCTGAAGGTGAAGGCGGGCGTGACCAGCTTGGCGGAAATCAGCCGCGTCACCACCGACTGAGCGGCCGGACGCTGGAAACCGGCCCCACGTCACAGGCCGGCGCTTCACATGGGGCCGCAACCGGCTACCATCGCTGGCTGGGGCTCCAAGGGGACTAGATATGGCCGTGACACGTTCCGCCGCCAAGACCGCTGCGCGTCAGGCTGCCAAGCCGACCCGCGACGGCGTGACCCTGCCTATGTTTGTCTGGGAGGGCGTAGACAAGCGCGGCAAGAAAATGAAGGGCGAGCAGCAGGCCAGGAACGCCAACCTGCTGCGCGCCGAGCTGCGCCGCCAGGGCATCCAGCCGGGCAAGGTGAAGCCCAAGGGCAAGCCGTTGTTCGGCTCCGCCGGCAAGCCGGTCAGCCCCCGCGACATCGCGGTGTTCAGCCGCCAGATCGCGACCATGATGAAGTCCGGCGTGCCGATCGTGATGGCGCTGGAGATCATCGGCAACGGGCAGAAAAACCCGCGGATGAAGAAGCTCATCGACGACGTCCGCATGGACATCGAGGGCGGCTCGTCAATCTACGAGGCCATGTGCAAGCACCCGGTGCAGTTCGACGAGCTGTACCGCAACCTGGTGCGCGCTGGCGAATCCTCGGGTGCGCTGGAAACGGTGCTGGCCACCGTGGCCGACTACAAGGAAAACATCGAGTCCATCAAGGGCAAGATCAAGAAGGCGCTGTTCTACCCGGCCGCCGTCATCGCAGTGGCGATCCTCGTCTGCGCCGTACTGATGGTCTATGTGGTGCCGATCTTCAGCGAGCAGTTTGCCAGCTTCGGCGCCGAGCTTCCCGCGTTCACCGCGCTGGTGTTCGGAATCTCGGGGATGATGGTGAAGTGGTGGTGGGCGATTGTGGTCGTGGCCGTTGCCGGTGCCGCCACGTTCCTCTTCTTCTACAGGCGCTCGCTGCCGCTCCAGCACTGGGTGGATCGCATGCTGCTGAAGATCCCGGTGATCGGCCAGGTGCTGCACAACTCCGCTATCGCGCGCTTCTCGCGCACGCTGGGCGTGACCTTTGCGGCAGGCGTGCCGCTGGTGGAGGCCATGGAGAGCGTGGCCGGTGCGACCGGCAGTACCGTGTACCAGAAGGCCGTGGACGCCATGCGTGAGGACGTCTCGGTGGGCTATCCGCTGAACGTCGCCATGAAGCAGGTCAACCTGTTCCCGCACATGGTGGTGCAGATGACCGCCATCGGCGAAGAGGCCGGCGCGCTCGACACCATGCTGTTCAAGGTGGCCGAGTTCTACGAGGAAGAAGTGGGCAATGCGGTTGATACGATTTCCAGCTTGATCGAGCCGTTCGTGATGGTGGTGATCGGCGGCATGGTGGGCTCGATCGTGGTGGCCATGTACCTGCCGATCTTCAAGCTCGCCCTGACGGTGATGTAAGCAAGGCATGTCTTTCCTCGGCGACAACCCCGAACTGGGCTATCCGGTGATCGCAGGCCTCGGCCTGCTGGTCGGCAGCTTCCTCAACGTGGTGATCCTGCGCCTGCCCAGGCGCATGGAGTGGGAGTGGAAGCGCGACAGCCGCGAGATGCTTGGCGAGCCGGAGATGTACGACCCGCCGCCACCGGGGATCGTGGTGGAGCGCTCGCACTGCCCGCACTGCGGCCATCAGCTCAGCTGGTTCGAGAACATCCCGGTGTTCAGCTGGCTGGCGCTGCGCGGCAAATGCCGCTCATGCAAGGCGCCCATCTCCGCGCAGTACCCGGCGGTCGAGCTGCTGACGATGCTGCTGATGGTGCTGTGCGTGTGGCGCTTCGGCTTCGGCTGGCAGGGCTTTGGCGCCTGCCTGCTCACCTGCTTCCTGATCGCACTGTCGGGCATCGACCTGCGCACCCAGCTGCTGCCTGATTCGCTCACCTTGCCGCTGATGTGGCTGGGGCTGATCGCGGCGGTGGAGAACCTGTACGTCGCGCCCAAGGCGGCGCTGCTGGGCGCCATTGCAGGCTACGTGAGCCTGTGGTCGGTGTGGTGGGTGTTCAAGCAGGTCACCGGCAAGGAAGGCATGGGCCACGGCGACTTCAAGCTGCTCGCCGCGCTGGGCGCCTGGTGCGGCCTGGCCGGCGTGCTGCCGACCATCCTGATGTCATCGCTGGTGGGCGCCATTGTTGGCGGCGCCTGGCTGGCCATCAAGGGCCGCGACCGTGCCACCCCGATCCCTTTCGGACCGTTCCTTGCGCTGGCCGGCTGGATCGTCTTCATGTGGGGCGAGCAGATCATGGGCGCTTACATGGCCTACGCCGGGTTCTGACCTCTCTCCCCGAAAACGGGGAGATGCCTGCCACACTCATCGCATGGCCGACTACACCATCGCCCTCACCGGCGGCATCGCCTCCGGCAAGTCCGAAGTGGAGCGCCGCTTCCGCGCGCTCGGCATCACCGTCGCCGACGCCGACCAGGCATCCCGTGACGTTGTGGCCCGCGGTACCGAAGGCTTGGCGGAAGTCGTGTCCGTGTTTGGCACGGACGCCCTCGATGCCGAAGGCGACCTCGACCGCCCTGCGATGCGCCGCCTGGTATTCAACGACGCCACCGCGCGGCATCGCCTGGAAGCCATCATTCACCCGCGCGTGCGCCTCGCGTTGCGCGCTGCCTGCGCGGCAGCGCCGGGCCCTTACGCCATGGCTGCCATCCCCTTGCTCGCAGAAGGCGGCCGTGCGGCATACCCCTGGTTGCACCGCGTGCTGGTGGTCGACGTGCCTGTCGACGTGCAGCTGGCGCGGCTACTGCGTCGCGACGGCATCGACGGGGCGCTGGCGTGGAAGATGATCCGCGCACAGGCCGGCCGCGAGGAGCGGCTGGCGATTGCCGACGATGTGATCATCAATGACGGGCCGGTCGCGGCGCTGGACGGCGCGGTGACGGCGCTGCATGGGCGCTACCTGGAGCTGGCGCGGGGTGCTGCGGTGCGCGGATAGCTGGTCAGCGCCGGGCAACGGTACGGTATGGGCCGTCCGCGCCTGCATACGGCTCCCCTGTCTCCACACGCGCGCAGACCCGATCACCGCACAGGGTGAGATCGGCCGCATTGATCGCCTGGAGAAGCCGTTGATCGCGGCTGATCGAAGCCAGCTCGCGCTTGGCTGAAGCCAGGGCCAGCGTCGCGCCGGCAACGGCGACCACGGCGCCGATCAGCAGCGCAGCTGATGCGATCCAGAGCACGCGCATGCGCGACTCGACCGCAACAGCCTGCGCCACCGCTGCCCGGGTGCGCTCTGCCCCGAGTGTGTTGGCAGCGGACGTGACCTCGCGTCGGAAATCGGCGCTGGTGCGCTCAAGTTGTTCGACCGCGCGCGTGCTCCGCTCGTCGAGGCGCCCGGCCACGACAGCCAGCTGCAGCGCGAACTCGCGCGGGTCGAGATCGGCCGGCAACCGGGTCATGGGTGCAGCATCGCCGGCGCACCCTGCCCTGGCGCGACCGGGTGAGGCGGTCGGCGCGCTACTTCCTGCTCCACCTCTGCGCGCAGGCGGATGGGGTCTTCGTCACTCCGGTATGTAGTCGACCAGGCTTGGCCGAGTCGCAGACCAGACTTGAAGACCTGGCCCATGGGGGTCTCGAGATAGGCCTTGGCCACCGCTGACATGCTGGCCGCTCCCTGGCGCTGCGCGGCGTCGAAAAGCTGGTCGAACATGACCTCCACGGTGTCGCGCGCCACCAGTATTTCCGCCCGCATGGGGAGGGACGATCGCGCTGCAACGTGGTCGAGCAGCGTCACCTCGCGCGTATGCATCCGTTCGATGGCGGTCAGCGCCGCATCCATCTTCGGGTCGGTGCCGCCCGGTGTACGTCCGCGCTCCACATGACGCCACTGCAGGGTGGCCGCGAGATCGTGGTCGACGGGGTCCCTGGCGCAGGGATCGGGAACCAGCACCTTGCACGCAGGCGACAGGTCGGTGTGGATGCGACGCTCACCGTTGCGCCGGTAGTGCACGGTTTCGATGACGCCGAGCTGGTGCTGGTCAGAGCTGTGGATGACGTACAGGCGCGGGTCGAGCGGCACCGGCACCTTTTGCAGCAGCGGCGCGCCAAACATGGTGTTGAGGTAGTCCACGTCCATGTTCTGGACGCGCCGCGAAATGCCGTCGATCAGGTAGCCGCCCCCGACGTCCGCGTGCGCGCCGGGCACGGAGAAGTTGGCGACGCGGCCGCGCTCCGACAGTCCGTCGGGCAAGTGGCGTGTGGCATCGAACAGGCCGCGTGCTTCGTGCAGGGCGGTGAACCCCAATGCGCTGACATTCGAGCTCGGGAATGCCCGCGGCTCGTCTTTTATGGAGGCGGCGACCGGGTCGTGGATCAGCGCGACCTGCACTGTTCGGCCGGGTGCCACCAGCGGCGGGCGATCGGCGTACTTGATGCTGCTGAGCAGGCCGTCGGAATCGAGAACAACCTGGGCACCCTTGGTGCTGAGAATGCCCCGATCGTGGATCAACCGCTGCAGCGCGGGAACCTGTTCCGCGCCGCGGCTGAAGCCGATGCCTACGAGGTGAATCCTGACGTTGGGATCCTCGTCGATCCACTTGGCCGCCTGCGCGCAGAACTGGTAGTACACGTGCTCGACCCGACGCTGGAATGTGCCACCGCTGATGCCATCGGCGGCCTTGGACAAACTGTGGCTCTGGGTGCCAATGCCTTCGACGTAGCCAACGGCAATCGCCGAATTCTTCAGGCCTTCGATATCCTTCTTCAGACGTCCAACAATCGTGTGTTGCTCAGAAGAATCCTTGTAGATGCTATTTCCTGTGCCATCCATTGCCGCAACAAATACGCGGTCGGGTGCTGTTTCCAGGAGAAGCGGGACCCGCAACTGCGCTAGTCGGTCCTCGGCCAACTGCAAATAGACCATGTCCGCTGCAGTTGCCCGCCGAGCCTGCACGCCGTCCGGCGTCAATCGGAAATCAGCCATGCAATCCTCCTTGATTGCAATCTGTCGCGACTAGTAAGTCTTGGAATCGACGAGCACCATTCCTGAATATTGGTCACTGTGTGGATTGTCAGGATTTTTCAGTTCTTTCAACGCCATCCATGTACTCATGTAAACATTGATGGTGCGGCCGTCGACGACGAGAATAATGCCCGGATAGGGAATGAAGCTATCCTCGAGAATATCTTCTCGCTTCGCGGTGTGTCGCACCATGCGATCCGCAAAGATCTCCGCCATGTCGACGCTGGCCGTTAGCGATGTTCCATCAAGCGAGACCCACGTGACTTCTGCCGGCGGTGGGAAATTCCGGATCGGCCCATTCCCTGCCCGCAGCATCTTCTCCAACGGATGACCATGCGATTCGACTGAAGCCTGCGGCCGGTCGCTGCCATGCCAATCATTCGCATAGCGGATTTCGCAGCGCTGTGTGTCGAAGCAGTAGCCGCCAAACTGATGCCACGCAAACCACAACGGCCAATCCGCCACCGTGCCGGTAAACGGACCATGCCCCGGGGGCGGCGTCATCGGATCGAACTCGGGCTCCACGGCATTGCATCCCTGCAGCAGCGTAGCGCCGGTCAATACTGTGGCGAGGAAGGCTGCCAGGCCTGCGCGCCGGTGGTGGCATCTGCGCATGCATCCATATCCTTATGGTCTGCGCCCGAAGCTAGTCAGGCCCAGTGAGGGCGTCAAGTCGGGTTTGTCCGCGCGTCACAGTTTCAGCGCGGTGGGTGCGCCCACAGGCCGCGAATGGCGGCGATGCCCTGGCCCCCATGGCGCCTTGCGACAGCAACGTCCTCCTCCCCCATGCCGCCGATGGCGTACATCGGAAGCACCACGCCTTCGCGCAGCTCGGAAAACCTTGTCCAGCCGATACCGGCCTGGCCGGGGTGCGTGGCAGTGGCCATCACCGGGCCGACCACGCAAAAGTCGCAGGCCAGGCGCGCGGCGTGCTGCAGCTCATCCGCGTCGTGGCACGAGGCGGCCAGCGCCGCGCCCTCGGCCAGCACCGGGCGTTCGCCGAGCGCGGCGAGCTGTGCGGCACGCAGGTGCAGGCCGGCGCCGAGTTCGCGCGCCATCTCTGCGTCGCCATTGACCAGCATCTCGGCGCCGGTGCGCCTGCATCGATCAAACGCCGCGCCGGCCAGCGTGCGCACCCGCGCCGGCTCCAGTCCGGGCAGGCGCAGCTGCACGCGTGCGATGCCGGCATCCAGCGAGGCGTCCAGCGACGCCAGCCAGGCCGCATCGGCGCGTGCGGGGTCGCCGTCATCCGCAGGCAGCGGGGTGACCAGATAGCGATCGGGCTGGTGCAGCGCAGCCACCACGGGAATGTCCGCGGGCGGCATGGCGTAGGTGTGCAGCTTGTGCAGCGGCACCCAGGCCAGGGCCTGGCCTTCGCGGCCGCGCGGCACGCCCTGCCAGCGCGCGATGCGGCGTACGTCAAGGCGCAGCCGCTTGCCCGGGTATGCCTGCGGCACGGTGATCAGCGGCGCGCCAACGGTGGCGGTGATGCCGAGTTCTTCGTGCAGTTCGCGGGCCAGCGCTTCGTCGGCGCCCTCGCCCGGTTCGCGCTTGCCGCCGGGGAATTCCCACAGACCGGCAAAGTCGCGGTTTACGGTGCGCCGCGTCAGCAGGACCCTGCCGCGCGCGTCGCTCAACACGCCCGCAACGACTTCGGTCACCTTCATGCCGCGGCCCTCTTCCCCCGGGTCAGCGGGGGAAGGTGCCCGGCGTGCGGACGGGGGCGATCCCGCGGGACCATTCCGTCAGGCGATCTGCCCATGGCAGTGCTTGAACTTCTTGCCGCTGCCGCAGGGGCACGGCTCGTTGCGACCGACCTTCGGCATGCCGGGCGGACCGTCGAGCTGGTAGTCGGGAGTGGCGGCCTCTTCGTCGGCGCCGTAGCCGCCGGAATCGGCGTGCTGGAACTGCAGGTTGCGCGCCTGGGCCTCGGCCTGCTGGCGCTCCTGCGCTTCCATCGCCGCCACTTCTTCCTCGCTGCGCACGCGCACGCGGGCCAGCAGGGTGATGACTTCGCGCTTGACCTTGTCCAGCAGCTCGGAGAACAGCTCGAAGGCTTCCTTCTTGTACTCCTGCTTGGGCTGCTTCTGGGCGTAGCCGCGCAGGTGGATGCCCTGGCGCAGGTAATCCATGCGCGCAAGGTGCTGCTTCCAGTTGTCGTCGAGCACGCTGAGCATGATGTGCTTCTCGAGCATGCGCATGGTCTCGCCACCGACCGATGCTTCCTTGTCGCTGAACACCTTGGCCATCAGGTCCTGGACGTGGTTCTGGATGCCCTCGGCGTCGAGTTCGGACTGCGAGGTGGCCCAATGCACCAGGTCCACGTTCTGGCCGAAGTCGGCTTCGAGCGCCGCCTGCAGGCCGGCGAGGTCCCACTGCTCGTCGATCGAGTCCGGCGGCACGAAGCGGTCCACCAGCTCGCCCACCACGTCGCCGCGGATGCCGGCGACGTTGTCGTGGATGCTGTCGGCGTCGAGCAGTTCATCGCGCTGCGCGTAGATCACCTTGCGCTGGTCGTTGTTGACGTCGTCGAAGTCGAGCAGGTTCTTGCGGATGTCGAAGTTGTGGGCCTCGACCTTGCGCTGCGCGTTGGCGATCTGCTTGGAGACGAGCGGCGACTCGATGATGTCGTCTTCCTTCAGGCCCATGCGCGCCATGACCTTCTGCACCCAGTCGGCGGCGAAGATGCGCATCAGGTTGTCTTCGAGCGACAGGTAGAAGCGGCTGGAGCCCGGGTCGCCCTGGCGCCCGGAGCGGCCGCGCAGCTGGTTGTCGATGCGGCGCGATTCATGGCGCTCGGTGCCGACGATGTGCAGCCCGCCGGCTGCCTTCACCGCGTCGTGGCGCTGCTGCCAGGCCGCCTTGAGGCGCGCGCGCGTGGCGTCGTCGATCTCGCCCTGCTCGGCCTCGAGCGCGGCGATCTCGGCTTCCAGCGAACCGCCGAGCACGATGTCGGTACCGCGGCCGGCCATGTTGGTGGCGATGGTGACCGCGCCCGGCGCACCCGCGTTGGCGACGATCTGCGCCTCGCGCTCGTGCTGCTTGGCGTTGAGCACTTCGTGGTGGATGCCGGCCTCGGTGAGCTGCTGGCTGAGCATCTCGGAGACTTCGATCGAGGTGGTGCCGACCAGCACCGGCTGCTGGCGCGCGTGTGCGTCCTTCAGCTCGTTGATCACCGCGCGGTACTTGCCGGCGCGGTTGAGGAACACCGCATCCGGATGGTCCTTGCGCACCATCTCGCGGTTGGTGGGGATGACCACCACTTCCAGGTTGTAGATGGACTGGAACTCGAACGCTTCGGTATCGGCGGTGCCGGTCATGCCGGCGAGCTTGCCGTACATGCGGAACAGGTTCTGGAAGGTGATGCTGGCGAGCGTCTGGTTCTCGCGCTGCACCGGAACGCCTTCCTTGGCCTCGACCGCCTGGTGCAGGCCGTCGGACCAGCGGCGCCCGGTGAGGGTGCGGCCAGTGAACTCGTCCACGATCACCACTTCGCCGTCGCGGACGATGTAGTCCACGTCGCGCTGGTAGATGGCGTGTGCGCGCAGCGCGGCGTTGAGGTGGTGCACCACGTGGATGTTCTGCGGCGCGTACAGGCCATCGTCCTCGCCGAGGATGCCGGCGCTGCGCAGCAGGTTTTCGGCGTGTTCCTGTCCGGCCTCGGACAGGTGGACCTGCTTGCCCTTCTCGTCCACCCAGTAGTCGCCCTCGCTGTCCTCTTTCTCCTGGCGGCTGAGCGAGGGGACGATGCGGTTGACCTTGATGTACAGCTCGGGCGAGTCGTCGGACGGGCCGGAGATGATCAGCGGCGTGCGCGCCTCGTCGATCAGGATGGAGTCGACTTCGTCGATGATGGCGTAATGCAGGCCGCGCTGGTGGCGCTGGTCGCGCGACAACGCCATGTTGTCGCGCAGGTAGTCGAAGCCGAATTCGTTGTTGGTGCCGTAGGTGATGTCGGCGGCGTAGGCGGCGGCCTTGTCGCCGTGCGGCATGCCCGGGTACACCACGCCGACCGACAGGCCGAGCCAGTTGTACAGGCGGCCCATCCATGCGGAGTCGCGGCGCGCCAGGTAGTCGTTGACGGTGACCACGTGCACGCCCTTGCCCTCGAGCGCGTTGAGGTAGGTGGGCAACGTGCCGACCAGGGTCTTGCCTTCGCCGGTGCGCATCTCGGCGATCTTGCCGGTGTGCAGCACCATGCCGCCGACCAGCTGCACGTCGTAGTGGCGCATGCCCAGCACGCGGACCGAGGCCTCGCGGCAGACGGCGAACGCTTCCGGCAGCAGTTTGTCGAGCGACTCGCCGTTGGCGATGCGCTCGCGGAATTCGGGGGTCTTGGCCTGCAGCTCGGCGTCTGACAGCGCCTGCATCTGCGTTTCGAACGCATTGACCTTGGCGACAACCTTGTTGAACTGTCCGACGACGCGTTCGTTGCGGCTGCCGAAGACGCTGGTAAGCAGGCGATTGAGCATGGATTGACCGTTGCTGTGAAGAGTGGCCCGGGGACTACGCCGGGATGTCATGGTTCCGGAAACAGGAAAAGGGCGCGGGGCGCCCTTCTCTGCTGGCGACGACATTGTACCGTGGGGGTCTGCAGGCCGCCTATCAAGCCCCCCGGCGCAGGATCAGCCGCGCTTGGCGACCGCCTGCTGGTCGCCGAGGAACTGGCGCGGGTTGGCGACGCGGCCGTTTTCCCAGACCTCAAAGTGCACATGCGCGCCGGTGCTGCGGCCGGTGGAGCCGGCACGCGCGATCTGCTGGCCCACGCGCACCAGGTCGCCCACCTTCACCACGTTGCGCGAGTTGTGCGCGTAGCGGGTGACGTAGCCGTTGCCGTGGTCCACCTCGACCACGTTGCCGTAGCCCGAGCGCACGCCGGAATAGCTGACCACGCCGTCGGCGACCGACATCACCGCGTCGCCGGTGTTGGCGTCGAAATCGATGCCCTTGTGGTACGCGGCGCCGCCGCCGAACGGATCGGCGCGGCGGCCGAAGCCGGAGGTGATGTAGCTGGCGGCCACCGGCGAACGCGAGGGCACGGCGTTGCGGTCGAGCTCGCGGTTGAACAGCAGCGACTCGAGCACCGAGAGCTGGCTGCCGGCGCCGGTGAGCTCGGAACCCGCCTGGGCGATGCCCTCGCGCAGCTCGGTGGCCGGCATGTCGCCGACCGGGCCGTAGCCGCCCACGCCCACCGGGCGGTTGAAGTCGAATTCGCCGTCGCCAAGCTGGGCCACGCGGGTCAGGCGGTCGCCGAGCGCGTTCAGGCGGTTGGCCTGGGCCTGCAGCTCGCCGAGGCGGGCGGCCAGTGCATTCACCTCGCGCTGCGCGGCGCGGCGGGTGTCATCAAGGCGCGCGTCCTGCGTCTGCAGCTGCGCCTGGAGGTTGTTCACGTGCCCGGCCTGCAGGCTGGCACCGAGCGTGGTGCCGAGCACCAGCATGGCAGCAGCGGCGGCGAGCGGTTTGCGGCCGGCGACGCGCGCGACCCGAAGGGCGCTGCGGCGGGCGTATTGCAGGAGCCAGTCCTGCGAATGTTGAAGTGAGCGGTGTAGAGTCATCAGATGTCCAGTTCCAGATCCAAGCAGGCAATCCCCCGAGGTCCACGCGCTGCCCTCGACGCGCTTCTGGCCGATACCGCCGGCCGTCCGATCCAGCGCGCCATGTGGCTCGACGCTCTGGACCGCCTGCTCCGTCCCCACTTGCCACCTTCACTGGCCGCGCACGCGCGGCTTGCGAATGTGGATGGCGCGAAGCTGGTCTATCTGGTGGATTCGCCAATCTGGAACGCCAAACTCAGGCTTGCCGCTCCGGGACTCATCGAGGCCGCCCGATCGAACGGACTGGACGTCAACGAGCTCAAGGTCAGGACCACCACCCAGCCGCTTCTCCCGCCTGCGCGGACAGAAACAACCGTACTTCCCCTGTCGGCGACCGCTCCCGAATCGTTGCGGGCCGCCTTGGCATCCTTGCGCGACGGGACATCCTAAACGTCGAGGCGACGTGAAAAGTTAACGGAACCGGTGCTGCCGGCGCCATTTTCGTTAATTTTTCGTAAAATTGTGACCCGGGTTACCCGGATCGCGGCGCGTTCAGGCGGGTTGCAGGGCGCCGTAGACCACCGGGCCGGTGCCGGCCTCGGCAAAGGTGACTTCTTCCCAGGCCGAGCGGTCCGCGAGCAGCGCGCGCACCAGCGTGTTGTTCAGCGCGTGCCCGGACTTGAAGCCTTCGAAGGCACCGATGACCGGGTGCCCGGCGAGATACAGGTCGCCCACCGCGTCGAGGATCTTGTGGCGCACGAATTCATCGGCGTAGCGCAGGCCGTCGTCGTTGAGCACGCGGAAGTCGTCGAGCACGATCGCGTTGTCCATCGAGCCGCCGAGGCCGAGGTTGCGGTCGCGCATGTATTCAAGGTCGTGCATGAAGCCGAAGGTCCGCGCACGGCTGACCTCGCGGATGTAGTTCTCGGTGGAAAATTCCACCTCGGCGCGCGACTGGCTGGTCGGGATGGCCGGGTGGTTGAACTCGATGGTGAAGCCCAGGCGGAAGCCGTCGTAGGGCTCGAAGCGGGCGATCTTGTCGCCGTCGCGCACCTCCACGGTCCGCTTGACGCGGATGAAACGCTTTGGCGCGTCCTGCTCGACGATGCCCGCCGACTGCAGCAGGAACACGAACGGACCCGACGAGCCGTCCATGATCGGCACCTCCGGCGCCGACAGCTCGATCAGGATGTTGTCGATGCCCAGTCCGGCGAGCGCCGACATCAGGTGTTCGACCGTCTGCACCTTGGCACCGCCCTGCGACAGGCCGGTGCACAGCGTGGTCTCGCTGACCAGCATGGCGTCGGCCGGGATCTCGACCGGCGGCTCCACGTCGACGCGGCGGAACACGATGCCGGCGTCGGGCGCGGCCGGACGCATGGTCAGGTACACCTTTTCACCGCTGTGCAGCCCGACGCCGGTGGCGCGGGTGACATTCTTGATGGTGCGCTGCTGGACCATGGGGGCTCTGTGGGGACGCCGGCGTCGCAGCGCGGCAGATGAAAGCGGTTCGCAATTTACCACGCCATCCGCTGAACCTGAACGCACCGCCCCTTCCCCCGCGCACGGGGGAAGGAACGGCGGCACGCGGTCAGTCCGCCTGGCGGCGCAGGAACGCCGGGATGTCCAGGTAGCTGTCGCTGCCGAAGTCCGCCACGGCCGGGGTGGCCGCCGCCGGCTCCGCCGAACCACGGCGCAGGCCGAACCCGCCCACCGCGGACGCCGGCGCCACCGCCTGGCCGTCATCCTCTTCGATGAACATGCCGGTGGTGCCGTCGCGACGGCCCTGGGTGTTGATCAGCTGCACGTGCGGGCGCTGGCGCGGAGCTTCGCCGAAGGCCGTGTCGCGGCCGGTCTGGCGCACGTGGCCACGGTTCAGGCCGGTGGCGACCACGGTGACGCGGACCTCGTCCTGCATGTCCGGGTCGAGCACGGTGCCGATGACGATGGTCGCGTCCTCGCTGGCGAAGTTCTCCACGGTGCGGCCGACTTCGTCGAACTCGCTCATGGTGAAGTCCGGACCAGCGGTGATGTTGACCAGGATGCCGTTGGCGCCGGCCAGGTTGACGTCGTCGAGCAGCGGGTTCTGGATCGCGGACTCGGCGGCGGCCTGCGCGCGGTCGTCGCCGCGGGCGGTGCCGGTACCCATCATCGCCAGGCCCATCTCGCTCATCACGGTGCGCACGTCGGCGAAGTCGACGTTGATCAGGCCCGGGCGGACGATCAAGTCGGCGATGCCCTGCACGGCGCCGAGCAGCACGTCATTGGCGGCGCGGAAGGCCTGCACCATGGTGGCGTTGCGGCCGAGCACGGTGATCAGCTTCTCGTTGGGGATGGTGATCAGCGAGTCGCAATGCTGGCTCAGGTCCTCGATGCCCTTGAGGGCGACCTGCATGCGGCGGCGGCCTTCGAACGGGAACGGCTTGGTGACCACGGCGACGGTCAGGATGCCCATCTCCTTGGCCAGCTGCGCCACGACGGGTGCCGCACCGGTGCCGGTGCCGCCGCCCATGCCGGCGGTGATGAACACCATGTCCGCGCCCTGCAGCGCCGCCATGATCTGGTCGCGGTCCTCGAGCGCGGCCTGACGGCCGACTTCGGGGTTCGCGCCGGCGCCGAGGCCCTTGGTGACGCCAGTGCCGAGCTGCAGCTGCAGCCGCGCGCCGCAGGTGCGGATGGCCTGCGCGTCGGTGTTGGCTGTGATGAATTCCACCCCGTCCACGCTGCCGTTGACCATGTGCGCGACCGCGTTGCCGCCGCCGCCGCCCACGCCGATGACCTTGATGACCGCGTTGGGGGCCATTTTTTCAACCAGTTCGAAGTGCGCCATGTCCGTGTCCTTTATGTAGTTATGTATTGCTGTTGTCGTGTCGCGGCATTGCCAGGTGTTGCAAACTGCGTTTTCGTTTTCGTCGCCTCGCCCGCGGGGGTCCGGCGCGCGGTGTGTTCGCGTCCATCTCAGAACTCGCCGTTGAACCAGGTCTTGATCTTCTTCAGCAGGCTGCCGGCGCGGCCGCTCGGGATCACCGGGCGCCGCGGATGCTCGATCTGGCTGCCCATCAGCAGCAGGCCCACGCCGGTGGCGTGCACCGGGTTGTTGACCACTTCGCCCAGGCCGGTGACGTGCTGCGGGATGCCCACGCGCACCGGCATCTGCAGCATTTCCTCGGCCAGTTCCACCACGCCTTCCATCTTTGCCGAGCCGCCGGTGAGCACCATGCCGGCGCGCACGTGCTGCTCGAAACCCGAGCGGCGCAGTTCGGCCTGCACCATCTCGAAGATCTCCTCGTAGCGGGCCTGCACCGCCTGCGCGAGCGACTGCCGCGGCAGCCTGCGCGGCGGGCGGTCGCCGACGCTGGGCACCTGGATCGATTCTTCGCTGGTCGCCAGCTGCGCCAGCGCGCAGGCGTAGCGCACCTTGATCTGCTCGGCTTCCGGGGTGGGCGTGCGCAGCATGTGCGCGATGTCCTCGGTGACCTTGTCGCCGGCGATCGGCAGGCTCGCGGTGTGGCAGATCGCGCCCTGCACGAACACCGCCAGGTCCGTGGTGCCGGCACCGATGTCGACCATCACCACGCCCAGCTCGCGCTCGTCGCTGGTCAGCACCGCGGTGCTGGACGCCAGCGACGACAGCACCAGGTCGTCGATCTGCAGGCCGCAGCGCTGCACGCACTTGGAGATGTTGGCGGCGGCCGACTGCGCGCACACCACCAGGTGCGCGTGCACCTCGAGGCGCACGCCGGTCATGCCGACGGGATTGCGGATGCCTTCCTGCGAATCGTCCAGCACGTACTCGCGCGGGATGGCGTGCAGGATCTTCTGGTCGGCGGGGATGGCGACGGCCTTGGCGGCGTCGAGCACGCGGTCCAGGTCGCCCCAGGTGACCTCGCCGTCGCGGATCGGCACGATGCCCGGCGAGTTCTTGCACTGCACGTGGTTGCCGGAGATCGACGCGTACACCGAGCGGATTTCGCAGCCGGCCATCAGCTCGGCCTCTTCCACGGCGCGCTGGATGGATTGCACGGTCGACTCGATGTCGACCACCACGCCGCGCTTCAGGCCCCGCGATTCGTGGCTGCCGATACCGATCACCTCGATCGGGTTGCCCGGCGAATACTCGCCGACCAGGGCCACGACCTTGGAGGTGCCGATGTCGAGGCCGACGATGAGGGCCTTGTCGCCTTTGCGGTTCATGCGTTTTGTTCCTTGGCCCATGTCAGGGCAAAGCCATTGGTGTAGCGAAGGTCGGCGCGGGCCAGCGGCCTGGGCGTCTGGGCCATGAGCTGCGGCAGCAGCCGCGCGAAGCGCGCAAGGCGCAGGCGCGCCTCGTGGCTGCCGATCACGACTTCGGTGTTGTTGGAAAGCACCAGCGTCCAGCTGCCGCGGCTGTCGAGCAGCAGCGCGGTCACGCCATAGCCGGTGGGCGCGAACAGCGTGCGCGACTCGTTGTAGAGGGCCACCACGTCGGCGGTACGCGCGGCCGGGCCGTGCAGGATCGGCAGGCCGGCCGGTGCGGTGACGCCCGCGGCCGGGAACACCTTGCCCTGCTGCGACAACAGGCTGTCGGTGCCCCAGCGTGCGAACGGGCGGTGCTCGTGCACCCGCACTTCCAGCACATCCGGCCAGGTCTTGCTGACTTCCGCATGGTCGACCCACGGCAGCACCGCGACGGCGGAGCGGGCCTCGTCCAGCCGGATCGCGAAGAAGCCCTGGGTGGCGTAAGGCAGCACCGCTTCGCGCACCTTCGCGGCGTCGACCTGCTGCAGGTTGTCGTTGATGCGCAGCGTGCGCAGCGGCCAGCGCTCGGCGCCGATCCAGCCCTTGACCACGGCGACGACCGGCAGCGCGATCAGCGCCACCGCCAGGGTCCAGGCCAGGATCCGCGCCAGCGCGTTCACAGCGTCTGCTCCAGCACGCGCCAGCACAGTTCGGCGTAGTCGCAGCCGAGTACGGCGGCAGCCTTGGGCACCAGCGAATGACTGGTCATGCCCGGCGCGGTGTTCACCTCGATCAGCTGCAGCCCGCGCGCGTTGTCGCGCATCACGTCCACGCGGCCCCAGCCGCTGCACCCCGCGGCGAGGAACGCCTGCAGCGACAGCGCGCGGATCGCGTCCTCGTCGCTGCCGGACATGCCGGGGCACAGGTACTGCGTGTCGTCGGCGATGTACTTGGCGTGGTAGTCGTACCACTCGCCGGCCGGCACGATACGGATCGACGGCAGCGCCACGTCGCCGAGGATGCCGACGGTGAGCTCGTCGCCCTGCACCATCTGCTCCATCAGCAGCTCGCCGTCGTAACCGGCGGCGAACTCGATGGCCGGCGCCAGGTCGGCCGGCGCCAGCACGCGGAACACGCCGACGCTGGAGCCTTCGCACGACGGCTTGACGAATACCGGGTAGCCCAGCGCCTCGGCGGCGGCGCGCAGGTCGGCGCCTTTCGGCAGGCGCTCGAAGCGCGGCGTGGGCAGGCCGGCGGCGATCCACACCTGCTTGGTGCGCACCTTGTCCATGGTCAGCGCGCTGCCCAGCACGCCGGAGCCGGTGAACGGCACGCGCAGCGCCTGCAGCACGCCCTGCAGCACGCCGTTCTCGCCGTCGCCGCCGTGCAGGATGTTGAACACGCGGTCGAACTGGCGGTCCTGCAGCTCGCGCAGCAGGTTGGGCACGCCGTCCACCGCGGCCACGTCCACGCCGCGCGACTGCAGCGCGGCCAGCACGTTGCGGCCGGAGTCCAGCGACACCTCGCGCTCGGCGCTGGCACCGCCCATCAGCACGGCGACGCGACCGAAGTCTGCGGCGTGGGTGGTGCGCAGCGGAGGCAGGACGGATGCGGTCATGCGGCCTCCTCCGGGAAGCCTTCGCTGGCCAGCTGCTGCGCGACGTGGCCGATGTCGCCGGCGCCCATGACCAGCAGCAGGTCGTTGTCCTGGAGGATGTCGGGCAGCACGTCGCGCAGCTCCGACGGGCCGCCCACGACAACGGGATCGATGCGGCCGCGCGCGCGGATGGCACGCGCCAGCGCGCGCGAATCGGCGTTGGCGATCGGCGCTTCACCGGCCGGGTAGACCTCGGTCAGCACCAGCGCGTCGACGCCCGACAGCACGCCGGCGAAATCGTCGAGCAGGTCGCGGGTGCGGCTGTAGCGGTGCGGCTGGAACGCCACCACCAGGCGGCGCTCGGGCCAGCCGCCACGCGCGGCTTCGAACACCGCGGCGAGCTCGTTGGGATGATGACCGTAGTCGTCGACCAGCTGCACCTTGGCACCGCGCGCGGTGGTGAGTTCGGCCAGCATGTTGAAGCGACGGCCGATGCCCTCGAAGCCGCGCAGTGCGGCGGCGATGGCATCGGTGGACACGCCCAGCTGCCAGCCCACCGTGGCCGCGGCCAGCGCGTTCTGCACGTTGTGGCGGCCGGGCAACGCCAGCTGCACAGCGGTGCGCGAGCCGTCGGGCAGGCACAGCGTGAAGTGCATGCTCGGGCCCGACTGGCTGACATCGACGGCGCGCACGTCGGCATCGTCGTGGAAGCCGTAGGTCATGACATGGCGCGACACGTTGCCGGCCAGCGCGGCGACCTCGGGGTCGTCCAGGCACAGCACCGCGAGACCGTAGAACGGCAGGCGGTGCAGGAATTCGGAGAACGCCTGCTGCACGCGGCTGAAGTCACCGCCGTAGTTCTCGAGATGGTCGACGTCGATGTTGGTGACGATGGCGACCAGCGGGTTCAGGCGCAGGAAGCTGCCGTCGCTTTCGTCGGCTTCGGCCACCAGCCATTCGCCGCCGCCGAGGCGCGCGTTGGCGCCGGCCGCGAGCAGCTTGCCGCCAATCACGAACGTCGGGTCCAGGCCACCTTCCGCCAGCACGCTCGACAGCAGCGAGGTGGTGGTGGTCTTGCCGTGGGTGCCGGCCACGGCCACGCCGCGGCGGAAGCGCATCAGCTCGGCCAGCATCTCCGCGCGCGGAACCACCGGGATGCGCTGCGCACGCGCCTCGAGCAGCTCGGGGTTGTCGGCGCGGATCGCGCTCGACGCCACCACGACGTCCTTGCCGAGCACGTTCGCCGCGGTGTGGCCGCGGTGGATGGCGATGCCGAGGCCGGCGAGGCGGCGCGTCACGGCATTGTCGGCAGTGTCCGAGCCGGAGACGTCGTAGCCCAGCGTGCGCAGCACCTCGGCGATGCCGCTCATGCCGGTGCCGCCGATGCCGACGAAGTGCACGCGCGAATGGCGGCGTGCGAAGTCGGCCATCGCGATGCCGTGGCTTTCATCAAGGCGGCGCATCATGCCCGGGCCCTCGGTGCAAAGGTGGGTTCGACGCGCTGGCGCAGGCGGCTGGTGCCGCGCGCGGCCAGCGAAGGCGTCGGCTGGGTGGTATCGGGTGGCGGCGGCATCGGGGCCTGCGCAGCCGCGGCGCCCTCGCCGCGCAGGCGCGCGACCTGGCGCTGGGCGCGGTCGAGTTCGTAGGAGACGCGCAGCAGCACGCCCATCGCGGCGCAGGTCATCAGCACGCTGGAGCCGCCCGACGACACCAGCGGCAGGGTCAGCCCCTTGGTGGGCAGCAAGCCGAGGTTGACGCCGATCGACACCAGGCTCTGCAGGCTGATCCACAGCGCGATGCCGAATGCGCAGTAGCCGGCGAAGTGGCGACGCATCTCCACGCACTTCAGGCCGATCCAGAACGCGCGCCCGACCAGCAGCGCGTACAGGCCGATCACCGCGCACACGCCGATGAAGCCGAGTTCCTCGGCGATCACCGCGAGGATGAAGTCGGTGTGCGCTTCCGGCAGGTACGACAGCTTCTGGATCGACGCGCCCAGGCCCACGCCCGTCAGCTCGCCGCGGCCCACCGCCATCAGCGCGTTGGCCAGCTGGTAGCCGCTGTTGAACGGATCGGCAAAGGGATCCATGAACGACGTCAGGCGACGCATGCGGTAGGGCTCGGCGATCGCCACCAGCGCCAGCACCGGCAGCAGCGCCAGCACGGGTGCAGCCATGCGCGGCAGGTGCACGCCGCCCAGCACCAGCATGCCGGCGGTGATGGCCAGCACCAGCGCCAGCGAGCCGAAGTCCGGCTGCAGCGCCAGCAGCGCCATAAGCGCGACCGCCACGCCCAGCGGCTTCAGCATCGCGCCCCAGGTGGCGTTGACCTCGTCGCGGAAGCGCACCAGGTAGCTCGCCAGCCACACGATGTACATCAGCTTGACCGCTTCGACCGCCTGGAACTTGGACACGCCGAGGTTGAGCCAGCGCTGCGCGCCGTTGACGCTGCTGCCCAGCCCCGGCACGAACACCAGCACCAGCATCAGGAAGCAGCCGACCAGCAGCAGGCGGTCGAAGCGCTCGATGGTCTTCAGCTCGGTGCGCATCGCCCAGAACGCGAGGCCCGCGCCCAGCGCCAGGAACACCAGGTGCCGGGTGAGGAAGTAGAACGGGCCGACGTCGAGGTCCTCGCCGATGGCGATCGAACTCGACGCCACCATCACCACGCCCAGCGCCGCCAGCCCGACCACCGCGGCGAGCAGCCACGGGTCGAAGCGGCCGGCGATGGCATCGAGCCGGGTGGCCTGCGCGGAATGGTCGTGGCTGCGGTCCATCAGCGCACCTTCAACGTGGCGAGGCCGACCAGCACCAGCACCACCGAGATGATCCAGAAGCGCACGATCACGCGCGGCTCGGGCCAGCCCTTGAGTTCGAAGTGGTGGTGGATGGGCGCCATGCGGAACACGCGCTTGCCGGTGAGCTTGAACGACGCCACCTGGATCATCACCGACAACGTCTCGATGACGAAGATGCCGCCCATGATCACCAGCACCAGTTCCTGGCGCACGATCACCGCGATGCAGCCCAGCACCGCGCCGAGTGCCAGCGCGCCGATGTCGCCCATGAACACCATGGCCGGATAGGTGTTGAACCACAGGAACCCGAGCCCGGCCCCGGCGATGGCGGCGCAGATGATCACCAGCTCACCGGCGCCCGGCACGCGCGGGATCTGCAGGTACTCGGAGAACTGCGCATGGCCCGACGCGTAGGCGAACACGCCCAGCGCGCAGGCCACCAGCACCGTCGGCATGATCGCCAGGCCGTCGAGGCCGTCGGTCAGGTTGACCGCGTTGGAGAAGCCGACGATCCAGAAGTAGGCGATCGCCACGAAGCCGACGCCGGCCAGCGGCAGCGCGATCGACTTGAAGAACGGCACGTAGAACGTGGTGGCGGCGGGCACGTCCGCGTACAGCCACAGGTACAGCGCCGCGGCCAGGCCGAACACCGACTGCGCGGCGTACTTCCAGCGCGACTTCAGGCCGTTCGGGTCGCGCCTGACGATCTTGATCCAGTCGTCGTACCAGCCGATGGCGCCGAAGGCCACCATCACGCCCAGCACTACCCACACGTACTTGTTGCGCAGGTCGCCCCACAGCAGCACCGATGCCAGCACCGTGACCAGGATCAGCGCGCCACCCATGGTCGGCGTGCCGGCCTTGGAGAAATGCGTCTGCGGGCCGTCGCTGCGGATCGGCTGGCCACCCTTGTACTGCGCGAGCTTGCGGATCACCGCCGGGCCCCACCACAGCGACAGGAACAGCGAGGTCAGCGCCGCCAGGATGCCGCGGAAGGTCAGGTAGCCGAACAGGCCGAACAGGCCTTCGAGCTGCTGCAGCCAGCGGGAGAGTTCAAGCAGCATGGGTGTCGTCCTTCGTCAGCAGCGCGGCAACCACGCGATCCATCGCGCTGCCGCGCGACCCTTTCACCAGAATTGTCGGAACGTCCGCAGCGGGTGCGGCCGCTGCCAGCGCGGCGGCCAGCGCATCCGCGAGCTCGGCATGCGAGGCGTGCACCTCGCCGCCGGGGCCGAACGCCTCGGCGGCGACCGCGCTCAGCGCGCCCAGTGCATACAGGCGTGCCACGCCGGCATCACGCGCACGGCGGCCGGCGGCCTCGTGCAGCGCGACGGCGTCGGCACCGAGTTCGCGCATGTCGCCCAGCACCAGCCAGCCTTCCCCCGGTGCCGCAGCCAGGATGTCGATGGCCGCAGCCAGCGAGCCGGGGTTGGCGTTGTAGCTGTCGTCGACCAGCCAGGCGCCAGCGGCCAGGCGATGGCGCACCAGGCGACCCGCGACCGGCTCGACGCTGGCCAGGCCCGCCGCGATCGCGTCCAGCCCCGCGCCGCACGCCAGCGCGAGCGCCGCGGCGGCCAGCGCGTTGGCCACGTTGTGGCGGCCCGGCAGCGGCAGCGTCACCGCGATCTCGCCTTCGCGCGCCACCAGCACGAACGTGGTGCCGTCCTCGCCGAGCACCACGTCGCGTGCGCGCACGTCGGCGCGCGCGTCGAAGCCGAAGCGCAGCAGGCGGCGGCCGTGCGCGCGTTCGGCGAAATAGGGTTCGAACGCATCGTCGGCGTTGAGCACCGCGGTGCCGTCGTCGGGCAGCGCGTCGTAGATCGCGGCCTTGGTGTCGGCCACGCCGAGCAGGCTGCCCATGCGCTCGAGGTGCGCGGGCGCCACGTTGTTCACCACCGCCACCCGCGGCCGCGCGATGGCGGTCAGGTAGGCGATGTCGCCGGGCTGGCCGGCGCCCATCTCGTAGATGGCGAACTCGGCATCATCCGGTGCGTCTATCACCGCCAGCGGCAGGCCGATCTCGTTGTTGCGGTTGCCCGGGTTGCAGTAGGTGCGGCCGCAACGCGACAGGATCGGCAGCAGCAGCTGCTTGACGCTGGTCTTGCCGTTGCTGCCGGTGATCGCGACCACCAGCGTGCTGCGCTGCGCCTGCAGCGCGGCGGCGAGCGAGCCGAGTGCGGCGACGGTGTCGGCCACCACCACCTGCGGCAGCGGCGCATCCACCAGGCGCGAAACCAGCGCCGCGCGCGCGCCGGCGGCGGCCGCCGCGGCCACGTGGTCATGGCCATCGAAGGTGTCGCCGGCGATCGCCACGAAAAGCGCGGCGCCGGAGCCGGCGTGCAGGCCGCGGGAGTCGGTTACCACGGCATCGACCACGATGTCGTCGCCTTCGAGACGGCCGTTGCAGGCCTGGGCGATGCGCGACAGTGCCAGCGGATTCATGCGCGGGCCTCCAGCGCGCGACGCGCGACGTCGCTGTCGTCGAAGGGATGGCGCACGCCGGCAATTTCCTGGCAGGGCTCATGGCCCTTGCCGGCGACCAGCACGATGTCGCCCTCGCCCGCCGTTCCGACCGCGCGCGTGATCGCCGCGGCGCGGTCGCGCAGGACGATCGCCGCGGCCGGGTTGCGCAGGCCGGCAAGGATCTCGGTGACGATCGCGTCGCCATCCTCGTTGCGCGGGTTGTCGTCGGTGACGAACACCACTTCGGCGCCGGCTTCGGCGATCGCCGCCATCTGCGGGCGCTTGCCGCGGTCGCGCTCGCCGCCACAGCCGAACACGCAGGCGATGCGGCCGCTGGCGTGCGCGCGCAGGCTGGCCAGCGCCTGTTGCAGCGCGTCGGGGGTGTGCGCGTAATCCACCACCACCAGCGGCTGGCCGGCACTGCCACCCAGGCGGTTCATGCGCCCGGCGATCGGCTGCAGCTGCGCCAGCACGCGCGCGATGTCGCCGATGCCGACCTGCTGCGCGTGCAGCACGCCGGCGACCGCCAGCAGGTTGTCGACATTGAAGCGGCCCAGCAGCGGCGAGCGCACCGCTGCGCTGTCGCCCGCGATACCGAGCGTGAAGCCGATGCCGGCGGCATCGAGCACGATGTCCGAGGCCGACACGCCGGCGCCATCCGCGCCACGCGCGCTGGTGCCGACGCGTTGCAGGCTCGCCGGCAAGGCCGCGAACAGCGCGCGGCCATGCTCGTCGTCCAGGTTGACCACCGCCGCGGCCAGGCCCGGCGTCGCGAACAGCCGCGCCTTGGCGGCGCCGTAGCTGGCCATGTCGCCGTGGTAGTCGAGGTGGTCGCGGGTGAGGTTGGTGAAAACGCCGAGCTGGAACCGCACGGCGTCCACGCGGCCCTGATCGAGCGCGTGCGAGCTGACTTCCATCGCCACCGCGTCCGCGCCGGCATCGCGCAGCTCCGCGAGCAGCGCGTGCGTCTGCAGCACCAGCGGCGTGGTGAAACCGGTGGCGCGCACGTCACCGTGCAGGCCGGCGCCGAGCGTGCCGATGGTGCCGGCACGGCGACCGAGCAGCTCCCAGGCCTGGGCCAGCAGCTGCACGGTGGAGGTCTTGCCGTTGGTGCCGGTGACGCCGACGGTGGTCATCGCCGCCGAGGGCCGGCCGTGGAATTCATGCGCCATCGCGCCCATGCGCGCGCGCAGCCCGGGCACCGCGATGGCGGCGGCCGGTGGCGCCGGCATATCGGCCGGCACCGGCGGCTCGAACAGCACCGCCGCAGCGCCATCGGCCAGCGCTTGCTGCGCGAAATGCAGGCCGTGCGTGCCGAAGCCGCCGATCGCGACGAAGGCGTCGCCGGCGCGCAGCGCGCGGCTGTCCTGCACCAGGCCGGACACCTCGAGCGTCGCCGGCACCGCGGCGATGTCGGGCAGCAGCGCCGCGAGTGGCATGCGCCGGCTCATGGGCGCGCCCCGACGGTGGCCGCTGCCGGCGCTGTGGCGTCGGGCAGCGTGGCCACGGCTGCCGGGCGCCGGGCGTTCGCCGCCTGCGCCTTGGCCTGGTCCTTGGCCTGCGCGGCCAGCCAGGTGTCGATGTCGTCCGGCGGCACGTCCATCAGGCGCAGCGCGCCATCCATCACCCGCTGGAACACCGGCGCGGAGACCGCGCCGCCGCCGTACACGCCGGCCGATGTGTCGGGATCGTCGATCACCACCGCCATCGAGAAGCGCGGGTTGTCCACCGGCACCAGGCCGGCGAAGAAGGCCACGTAGCGACGCGCGTATCCGCCACCGGAGGCCTTGCGCGCGGTGCCGGACTTGCCGGCGACGTGGTATCCGAGGATCGCCGCGCGCGTGCCCGTGCCGCCGGGCTCGGTGACGGTCTGCATCATCCGCACCACCTCGTCGGCGATCTCCGGCGCCAGCACCTGCGCGGGTTCGCCGCCCTGGCCCTTGACCAGGGTCGGGGTCATCGCGCGGCCGTGATTGCCAAGCGTCGCGTATGCGTGCGCGATCTGCAGGGGCGTGGCCGACAGGCCATAGCCGTAGGACATCGTCTGCTTGCTGGTACCGCTCCAGCTTGCCGGCGGCGGCAGCAGGCCGGCGGCCTCGCCGGGGAAGCCGCTGCCGGTGGACTGGCCATAGCCAAAGCGGCGCAGGAAGTCGTAGAAGGTCTTGTCCGGCAACCGGTGCACGATCTTCGAGACGCCGACGTTGGAGCTCTTGGTCAGGATGCCGGTGATATCCAGCACGCCGTAATTGCGGAAGTCGCTGGTGCGGTAGCGGCCGTTGGCGATCCAGCCCGGGCTGGTGTCCACGCGGCTGTCGGGGGCGATCACCCCCGCCTCGATGCCGGCGGCCACGGTCAGCGGCTTGATCGTCGAGCCCGGCTCGATCAGGTCGGTCACCGCGCGGTTGCGGCGCGCATCGCGGTGCTCGCCGGTGACCGCGTTCGGGTTGAACGTGGGCAGGTTGGCCATGGCGAGGATCTCGCCGGTGGCGACATCCAGCACCACCGCCGAACCGGCGCTGGCACCGGTTTCCAGCAGCGCGCGGCGCAGTTCGCGATGCGCGAGGTACTGGATGCGCCGGTCGATGCTGAGCACCAGGTCCTTGCCCGGCTGCGCGGCGCGCACCAGGTCGACGTTCTCGACGATGCGGCCGCGGCGGTCGCGGATCACCTTCTGCGCGCCCGGCGTGCCGCGCAGCCAGTCGTCGAACGCCAGCTCCACGCCTTCCTGTCCGAGGTCGTCGATGTTGGTGAAGCCGAGCACGTGCGCCAGTGCCTCGCCCTGCGGGTAGAAGCGACGGAACTCGCGCTGCGAGAACACGCCGGGAATCTTGCGCGCGAGGATCTTCTCGGCGGCGGCCGGATTGATGCGGCGCTGCAGGTAGACGAATTCCTTGTCTGCGCGCTGCGCCAGTTTGCGCTCGAGTTCGTCCAGCGGCACGCCCAGTGCTTCGGCCAATTCAGGCAGGCGCGCGGGCGACTTCAGCAGTTCCTGCGGGTTGCCCCACACGGTGTCGACCGGCGACGACACGGCGAGCGGCTCGCCGTTGCGGTCGGTGATCATGCCGCGCGAGGTCGGGATCGGGATCTCGCGCAGGAAGCGCGAATCGGCCTTCTGCTGGTAGTAGGCGTTGTCGACCAGCTGCAGGTCGACGGCGCGCGCCACCAGCGCCAGCGCGCACAGGCCCAGCCCGCCGGCGACGATCTTCAGGCGCCCGCGCAGGTCGAAGCGTGCGCGGCCGCGGGGCTTGGTGACGCCGTTGCGGTCCTTGCCGAACTTCATGGCCGCACCACCACGATCTCGCCGGCCTCGGGGAACTTCATGCCCAGGCGGGTGCGCGCGACCTGGTCGACGCGGTTGCTTTCAGCCCACGTGGCCTGTTCCAGCTGCAGGCGGCCGAAATCGATGTTGAGCTCGTCGCGCGCGTGCTCGAGCCGGGTCAGCTCGACGAACAGCTGGCGGTGGCGGTGGCGCGCGTGCACCACGCCGATCGCCGCCACCACGTTGGCCGCCAGCAGCACGATCACCAGGAAGCGGGTCACGGCCGCACTTCCAGCTTCTCGGCCACGCGCAGCACCGCGCTGCGCGCGCGCGGGTTGGCGGCGAGCTCGGCCGTGTCGGCCTTGGTGGCGCCGCCGATCTCGCGCAGGCCGGGCACGAACGCCTCCGGCTCCGGCAGGCGGCGGTTGCCCGCGGGCGCCTTGGCATGGCGCGCGATGAAGCGCTTGGCGATGCGGTCTTCGAGCGAATGGAAGCTGATCACGACCAGGCGGCCGCCGGGCTTGAGCGCGGCGAACGCGGCGTCCAGCCCGTCTTCCAGATCGCCCAGCTCGCGGTTGATGTGGATGCGGATCGCCTGGAACGAGCGCGTGGCCGGGTGGATCTCGTGGCGGCCGGGCTTGGGCCGCGGCATGACCGAGGCGATCAGTTCGGCCAGCTGCGCGGTGCGCAGCAGCGGCGCATCGGTGCGGCGTTCGACGATCGCGCGCGCGATGCGCCGGCTCAGGCGCTCGTCGCCGTAGGTCCAGAGCACGTCGGCGATCTCGTCGGCGGTGGCACGCGCCAGCCACTGGGCCGCGCTCTCGCCGCTGTCGGGATCCATGCGCATGTCGAGCGGGCCGTCACGGCCGAAGCTGAAGCCGCGCTCGGCGACGTCGAGCTGCGGGGAGGACACGCCGAGGTCGAACAGCACGCCGTCGAGGCCGGCGGCCACGGCGTCCCAGCGGCCCAGGTCGGCGAAGCTGCCGCGGCGGATCGCCACGCGCGGGTCCGAGCCGAACTCGCGTTCGGCCACGGTGATCGCGTCGGGATCCTTGTCCATCAGCAGCAGCCTGCCCTGCGGTCCGAGTGCTTCGAGCACGCCCCGGGCGTGCCCGCCACGGCCGAACGTGCCATCCAGGTACGTCCCGTCCCCACGCACGTGCAGTCCTTCCATGACCTGCGAATACAGAACCGGAAGGTGCGCGGAGCGGCGATCCGCGGCACCCGCGGTCACAACAGCAGCCCGACCAGGTCGTCGCCGAGGTCGTCGTCCCCGAGGGTCCGCTCGATCTGCTCGCGATGCGCCTGCTCACTCCAGAGCTCGAACTTGTCGCCCATGCCAAGCAGCACGGCGTGTTTTTCGATGCCGATCGCCTTGCGGTGGCTGGCGGGGATGGAAATCCTGCCGTTGCCGTCGGGTTCGACGATCGCCGCGGCGCCGACCAGCTTCAGCTGCAGCTCGCGGTTGGTCCTGCGGACCTTGGACAGCCCGTTGACCTGGTCGCGCACGCGCTCCCACTGGGCGAACGGGTAGAGGTACAGCGAGCCCTTCTCGAAGGGGTTGTACGTGACCACCAGGCGGTTCGAGCACGCGGACGCGACAAGCTCCCGGTAGCTGGTAGGGATCGCCAGCCGGCCCTTGTCATCGATCGTGATGGCGGTCTCGCCCTGGAACACGTTGCCTGTCACTCCATGCCCGTCTGCGGCGGGCTTCATGCGCAGGAAAACCACGAATATCCATGTCTTCCCACGTGTAGCCACCTTAGGAGCGGCCACAACCCTTGTCAACAGGCTGGAGTGACGAATTTCATTAAGCAGGTCAAGGACTTGCGGCGAACTTCAGAGACTTGTTCAAGGTTTATCCACAAGCAACTGTTTAGTCTCAAATTTTGAGAATCGCAACGCGGTCTTCACCTTAACCGTGTCTTCGCGCACAAAAAAGCCGGGGCCCCTTGCGGGACCCCGGCTGGTGTCACACAGCGCCGATCAGAAGCGCTGCTGGTACTTCATGAACACGAAGCGGCCGAGGTCGAAACCGCCGTAGTAGGCGAAGTTCGAGTTCGGCTGGTCGAACGCCGGAGCCGCGTAGTGGTTGAACACGTTGTTGGCACCGACCGCCACCGTCGCGTTCCACGGGGTCTTCACCGCGAACTGGACGTCGTGGAAGGTGTTCGAACCGGTCTCGTTCATCGGGACGTTCTGGCCCTGGGTGTCAGGCGCCGCGTAGTCCGGGATGTTGCAGATCGAGTCGAAGTAGCACTCTTCCTTCATGGAGGAGTAGTAGCGCATCCCCCAGTTTGCCGAGAACGGGCCATTTTCCCAGTTCATGTTCAGGTTCGAACGCAGGCGGAAGTTGCCGCCGAAGCCGACGTACACCGATTCCGGCGTGGTCGCTTCGTTGGTGGTCTTCAGGTTGTTCTTGCTGACGTAGGTGTTCTGCCAGGTCGCGCCGATGTTGCCGAAGCCCGTCTGCACGCGGTAGGACACGTCGAAATCGAAGCCTTCCGTCTCCTGGTAGCCGGCATTGCGCAGGCCGTAGGTGAGGTCGTTGACGATGCCGGTCACCGGATCACGGCTGAAGCCCGAGCAACGCGACTCGATCAGCGAGATGTAGCAGTCGCTGAGCATCTGGTTCGGGCTGTCGGACACCAGCGTGTTCTCGATGGTGATGTTCCACCAGTCGAGCGTCAGGCTGAGGCCTTCGACCCACGACGGGCTGTACACCACGCCGATCGTCTTGGACTCGGCCGTTTCCGGCGACAGGTTCGGGTTGGAGCCGCTGGTGAACGGCACCGGCGTCTGCGCTGCCGGACCCTCGGTCGGGATGAAGCCCTGCTGCAGCTGGCGGTAGTTCGCCGCCACGTCCTGCAGGCAGCGCTGCGAGCCGGCCGCGGTGCCGTATTCGCTGTCGCAGGGATCGCGGAAGCCGGTGGTGAAGGTCTGCGAGCCGCCGCCGTACAGGTCGGAGATCGTCGGCGCGCGGAAGCCCTCGGCCCAGGTGCCGCGAACCAGCAGGTCGTTGATCGGACGCCACTTCACACCGAACTTGTTGTTGGTGGTGTCACCGAAGGTGCTGAAGTCCGAGTAGCGGCTTGCGAGGTTGAAGCTCAGCTCCTGTGCGAACGCCATGTCGGCCAGCACCGGGATGTTCAGCTCGACGTAGAACTCGTCGACGTCGTACTCGCCGTAGGTCGGACCGGCGGCCAGGTTGGTCGAGTTGCCCGACTGCGAGATCGCGTCGGGGGTATAGCCGCCCTGCTCCTTGCGGTACTCGTAGCCCACCGCGAAGCCAAGGTCGCCCGCCGGCAGGGTCATGATCGAACCGGCCAGGTTGGCGAAGTAGCTGGTGGTCTCGGTTTCGCCCAGCGCGTGCTCCTGCTTGAACAGGTAGTCGCGCACGGCCTGGTCATCGAGCGAGTTGGCGACGCCGCCGGTGCCGAAGCCCGCGAAGGGGTTCCACGGCGTGCAGCCGGCGATCACGTTGCCCGGGGTGCCGCAGACCACGTTGCCGGTGGTCTCGTCGAGGAAGGACGAACCCACGGCATTGCGCACGTTCGGGATGTAGAAGTTGCCGTTGCTGATCTTGCTCAGCTCGTTCTTGTTGTACAGGTAGCCGGCATCCCAGTCGAAGTAGCGGTCACCGATCTCGAACGCGCCGTCGAGGCCCGCCGTGAAGCGCCACGTGGTGAGTTCGGACTCGGTGGTGCGCGGGTTTTCCCAGCCGCGACGACGCCAGTCGACGGCGCGGCCGTCATCGAGCGGGTTGAAGTAGCTGTCGGCCGCCATCGGCGCCCTGATCGCCGTCGACTGGACCGGATAGCCTGCGATCTGCGAATTGGCGACGCGGTTGTTGTAGCCGATGTCGGTCGAGAAGCGGACGTTGTCGGTCAGGTCGTACTGGCCGTTGACGTACAGCGAGCGGCGCTCGAGCGGCGTCAGCACGTGCATCTGCTGCGCGGCGTTGCTCATGTCGTCGGCGGTCTGCGGGTGGAACGCATCCGAACCGAGGGCGTTGCCGCCGCGGTTGGGGGCACGCCAGTCAGCTGGCAGCGGCGTGGTCTTGCCATCGGCGTTGAGCACCGGCGAACCATCGGGGTTGCGCTCGATCAGGCCGCTGTTGGCGTTGTAGTTGCCCCACTTGCCGACCGGGCTGAGGCTGTACTGCGGGAAGCCCGGGTAGGAGTCGCGGCTGAACCAGCGGTCGCGGGCCCAGACGCCGTCTTCCTTGTGGTACTCGGCGGCCAGCGTGAGCGAACCGCGCTCACCGGACATGCCCATGATGAAGTCGTAGCTTTCCTTGGCGCCGTCGCCCTCGCCGAACTGGCCGTAGTAGGCATTGGCCTCGGCACCGTCGAAGTTCTTGCGGGTGATGATGTTCACCACGCCGGCCATCGCGTCGGAACCGTAGATCGACGACGCGCCGTCCTTCAGGATCTCGATGCGGTCGACCATGACCGACGGGATCGAGGCGACGTCCTGCAGGCCGTCGGTGGTGATGCCCAGGCGCTTGCCGTTCACCAGCACCAGCGTGCGGTTGGCACCGAGGTTGCGCAGATCGATGTACTGGCCACCCACCGCTTCACCGGAGGCGAGCGACTCGGAGCGGCTGATCGCCGGGGAGCCGGCGGCGGTCATGTTCTGGAGGATGTCGGACACAGTGCGGAAGCCCTGGCCCTCGATGTCCGCGCGGCTGATGGTCAGGACCGGCTGCGCCGTCTCCATGTCGACCTGGCGGATGCGCGAACCGGTGACCTCGATGCGATCAAGCGTCGTGGCGGCGGCGGCTTCCGGGGCGTCCTGCGCGAACGCGGGCAGCGAGACCGCCAGGGTCGCGCCGGCGAGCAGCGACGTGCGGATGGCGTCCCGCAGCAAACTTGTCTTCATGAGTACTCCAAGATCTTTGGTTGATGAGTGCAAACAGTTAACGCGTCGTTAAAAGAAGCCGACTCGCCGACATTAGGGACGGACCGGTTCCGCCGGGTGCTCGCGCTGTCGCTTCGGCGTGCCCGAAATCGCCATCCCGCCCGATCCCCGGCATTTGTCACCGGGTGTTCATGAGTTTTTGGGAGGGCGCCGCAGCGGCTGGCGAGGTCGCCGCGCCACGCGCGCCCGCGGCGCCCTGTCAGGCTCCAGCCCAGTGCTCATGCGGGGTTTCGTCGAAACGTCATCGATACGTCCTGCCGGAAGTCGAAACGTCTGCGTGGCTTCGCTACTTCGGGCACGCGGAACACCACCCTTGGGCACGTATTCAAGTGACAGGGGGCAAGACGTCGTGGAAGTGAAGTTCTGGCGCGTGGGACCGGGCAGCGGGATCGACCTGGCCGGCGCCAAGGCGGTGCATTGCGTGCGGGGCTCCGGCCGCGGCAGCCACGCCCTGGTCGCGGCGGGCACTGCGTCGCTGTGGTGCGTGCTGCGCGGCAGCGTGGAAGTGGGCAGTCCGGATGGACCCTTCCGGGTATCGCGCCGCCATTTCCTGGCGTTGCCGGCCGGTGCCGCCGTGCGCGCGGTCGGCCGTGACGGCGCGGACTGGGTGGCGTTGACAGTGCCGCCGGCCGCGGTCGCCGGGATCCTGCGCGGCATGGGCACGCGCCGGGGACCCGGCCCGCTCCTGTTTCCTGCCGTGCTGCCGATCGACCGCGCCCTGCTGCGTGCAGTGGTCGCGATCGCAAGGCAGGCCGGGGACGCCCCGCGGGCGGCACCGGACATCCTTCTGGGCGGCGTTCTGCAGGCAGCGCGCGACGCCCAGGCCCCGACCCGCGAGTGGCTGGCGCGCGCCAGCGGCCGTACCGAGGGCCACCGGCGGCAGACCGTGCTGCGGCTGCTGAGCGCCCGCAACCGGATCCTGAACTCGCCGTTCGAAGGCAGCGACCTCGACAGCCTGGCGGCCGCGGCGAGCTACTCGAAGTCGCACTTCCTGCGCAGCTTCCGCGACGTGTTCGGCATCACCCCGCACGACCTGGTGATCCAGACGCGGATGGAACTGGCCAAGGACCTGATCGCCAACAGCGACCTGGCGATTTCGGAAGTCGCGGCCAGCGTCGGCTATGAAAGCCGGTTCGCCTTCGCGCGCTCGTTCAAGAAGTGCGTCGGCCTCACCGCGACCCGGTTCCGGCAGGACCTCGCCGACGCCGCCTGACGGCCCCGTAAAGCTGCCCGCCAGCTACGGGCGGCTACACTGTTCCGCCATATGACGCTTCGCGGCGCTTCGCGCAGCCAGCCCGCGCTTGCGCCGGCGGCCCGCCGCCGCGGACCACAGGTGATCCTTGTCCCGAGCCGCAGATGATCGCAGCCGCGACGGTCTCCACCGCCAGCAACTGCGCGTCGGCGTATTCCACGTCGACGCCGGAGCGCTGCAGGTGGAGTCCGGCGGACACACCACGCGCCTGAAGCCCAAGGCCATGGCGGTGCTGCTGGCGCTGGCCCGCGACGCGGGCATGACCGTGTCGCGCGACGAGCTGCTCGACGAGGTCTGGGGCAGCGTGCACGTCACCCCTGGCGTGGTCGGGCATGCCATCACCGCGCTGCGCCGCGCCTTCGGCGACGACCTCGAGCGGCCCACCTATATCGAGACCATCCCGCGGATCGGCTACCGGCTGATCGCGCACGTGGAGTGGCCAGGCAGCGCTGATGCGGTCGAGCCCGCCCAGGAAGCGACCGACCAGGACGCAACCGACCAGGACGCGGACACCGTGCCGAAGGCTGCGGGCGGGGGTGCGCGCCTGCTGGACCTGCCTCCGGCCAGGGCCGGCGCCGGGGACGAGGGCGAGGCCTCCGCGGCGGCGGACGCGACCGCTCCAGTCGCGCCCCCGGGCGATCTGCCTCCCCAGATGGACGACGCGCGCCCCCGGACTCGCGTGCAGCGCTGGTGGCCGCAGCTGGCCGCTGCCGCAGTGGCGCTGGTGGCGGCCGCGCTGTTCGTGGCTGGCCCGTGGCGCGGTGATGGGCAGCTGAGGACGCCAGCCGCGGCCGACAGCGGAATCACCGCGGGCCCGATACGCCGCGTCACGTTCGCCCCAGGCAGCGAAGACAGTCCGCGCTTCAACCCGGGCGGCGACTGGCTGGTCTACAGCCGCCGCGACCGCCTTGGCGACCCGCCCGGCCTGTTCCTGCAGTCCCCGCACGGCACGGAGGCACGCAAGCTGGCCGGAGGCGATCACGCCGAACGTCCGGCATGGTCGCCCGATGGACGGGAAATCGCCTATGTCTGGCGCTCGGCCGACGGCACGGACTGCGAAATCCGGATGACCAGCGTCGACGGCGGCGGCCAGCAGACGATCAGCCAATGCCCGGCGCGCAGCATCGTGTACCTCGACTGGAACCCCGCCGATGCCAACCAGATCGCCTACTCCGCGATCACCACCGGGAGCCCCGGCGACACGCGCGTCACCCTGCTGCGACGGGGCCAGGGGTGGTCACGGGAGCCGTTCGAGTACGGAGACCTGGACACGGCCACCGACCTCTATCCGCGCTTCTCTCCGGATGGCACGCGAATCGCATTCCGCGGCATCTCCAACCCCACGTCCGACCTGTATTCGATGTCCACTGGCGGCGGTGAGGTCACGCGACTGACCACGCTGCGCTCGGAGATCCAGGGCTTCGACTGGCTGCCCGACGGTTCCGGGCTGGTGTTCTCGTCCAACCACGAAGGCCAGCGCGCGCTGTACGTGCTGGAGCTTGCCGACGGCCGGATCACCGCGCTCGGGATCACCGACGCCTCGTCGCCCGACATCGCAAGCCGGGCCTGGAACCTCGCCTTCCAGATCGAGGACTGGCGCTCGGCCCTGGCCGAGTATCCGCTGGATGGCGGCCCGAGGAAGCTGCTGGCACCGTCGTCCGGGCGCGACTTCTCCTCCGCGATGTCGTCCGACGACAGCCGCCTGGTGTTCGCCAGCGACCGCGACGGCAGCTCGCAGCTCTGGCTCCTGGACCGCGGCGCGGACCAGGCCACGCGGCTCACCAGGCACGAGTCCGGCCGGGTGGAGGCGCCGGTGCTGTCGGCCGACGGCCGCCGCGTGCTGTACGTGCTCCGCGTGCAAGGACGTCACGAGCTGCATGAATTCGACTTCGACCGGGGCGTGTCGCAGCGCGTCGCGGAGGCAAGCGCGTCGCTGCGCAATGCCATCTACGCCAGCGATGACCGCTCGATCTGGTACGCCGGCTGGAGCGAGACCGGCTGGCGCCTGCATGCCTGCCGTCGATCCGGCGACTCGCCCGGCTGCAGCGGCCAACCGACGCAACTGCCGGCGTTCCGGGTGGAGCGCGCAATGGTGGACGGGCGTTCGGCACTGCTGCTGGCCGAAGTGGGCAGCCAGGGTCGCGTGTTGCTGTATGCCGAAGACGACCTCCACCCGCTGCGGGACGTGCCGCTGGTGATCGAGGAGCCGTGGCAGGTCGTCGGAGATGCCGCGTGGTCCCTGCGCTCGCAGGGTGACGGTTCCGGGGTGGCGACGCTCCAGGCGCACTCCTTGCGCGATGGCGCGGTCACGCATCTGGCCACGCTGCGCGGGGCTCGCCCGCTGCTTGGCGGCGGGTTCCAGGTCGGTTCGGACCGCCGCCACGTGGTGCTGCCGGTGGTGACGGAGAACCGCGCCGACATCGCCGTGGCGCGCCTGCACCGCAACGGCGGCTGAGCCGCCGGCGAAACCGCAACTTCGGCAAACCGAGTGCGCAGCCAAGGCAACCCCTGCCGCGACGCCGCGCACGAAACTGTCGCCAAGGGCGCGAAAGCCCGACAAACCAAGTGAGTCTTGCGCACGGCCCTCCCTCTCTCCCGGGCCGTGCGCGATTTTTTGTGAGGAAGGTAGCGGAGCCGGCCGATAAGCCGGGTTCTGTCGTGGACAGTCATTCCTCTAGGCGCATCGTCGCCGATACGCTCAAGCAACCTACCCGGACCCGACGCGGGCCGCGCCATTAGGTCCCTATTTGGTCTTGCTCCCGGTGGGGTTTGCCGTGCCGGCCTGTTGCCAGGCTCGCGGTGCGCTCTTACCGCACCATTTCACCCTTGCCACGCGCTTCTTGCGAAGCCGTTCGGCGGTATCTTTCTGTTGCACTTTCCGTCGGCTCGCGCCGCCCAGGCGTTACCTGGCACCGTGCCCTGTGGAGCCCGGACTTTCCTCGGCACCCGGTTCCACCGAAATGGTCCCGGATGACGCGACTGTCTGGCCGACTCCGCCGCGCGTATTCTCGCACGCCGCACGGCGCAGCACGCCCGGTTCCGGCGCTAGCCGCCGTACAGGCTCTTGCGCGGCGCCCCGCTGATATCCGCCGCAACTTTCGCGGCGGTCGAGGGTGGCAGGTGCGCAGCGAGCTTCGCGTACAACAGCCTGCCCTGGGCGACCCTGGCATCCGCATCTTCGCCGACGCCCTCCACCACCAGCACGAACTCGCCCTTGCGCTGGTTGGCGTCGGCCTCTACCGCGGCATGCAGGTCGGCCAGCGAGCCGTCGAGGACGGTTTCGAACAACTTGGTCAGCTCGCGCGCGAGCACCGCGCGACGCGCGTCGCCGAATACCGCGCGCAGGTCGGCCAGCGATTCGACGATGCGGTGCGAGGACTCGTAGAAGATCAGCGTGCGCGGTTCGCCTGCCAGCTGCGCAAGATGCTCGCGGCGCGCACCCGCCTTGACCGGCAGGAAGCCCTCGAACACGAAGCGGTCGCTCGGCAGGCCGGCGGCGCTCAGCGCGGCCACCAGCGCGCTCGGGCCGGGCACCGGGCTGACGCGGATGCCGGCGGCGCGCGCGGCGCGCACCAGGCGGTAGCCGGGGTCGCTGACCAGCGGCGTGCCGGCATCGGACACCAGCGCCAGCGAGTCGCCGGCCAGCAGCCGCGCCACCAGCCGCGTGGCCTGTTCGTCCTCGTTGTGCTCGTGCACCGCAAGCAGCGGGCGTTCGATGCCGAAGTGCGCCAGCAGGTGGCGGGTGTGACGGGTATCTTCGGCGCAGATCGCGTCGACGGCGCGCAGCGTGTCCAGCGCGCGCGGCGACATGTCGGCGAGGTTGCCGATCGGCGTGGCGACGACGTGGAGGGTTCCGGCGGAGGTCTGCATCGTGTCCATGCGGGCGGGACGGTAGAATCCGGCCATTCTCGCAGCCGGGCAGCAACGATGCGTCATTCTTGGAAGCAGGGACTCGCCGCCACCATCGCCAGCGTGGCGCTTGCCGGCTGCGCCGCGGTGCAGGTCAGCACGCCGGCCGCACCGGTGCAGGCCATCCCGGAAGCAACGCGCAACATCCACTGGCGGTTCGACGACGGCGGCCGTCCGCCAGCCGAGCGCGACGGCTACCGGCCGCCACTCAAGCTCGCGGTGTTGCTGCCGCTCACCGGCAGCCTGGCCACCGCGTCCGCGCCGGTCCGCGACGGCCTGCTCGCCGGCTACTACGGCGAACGCCGCCGCCGCCCGGACCTCGAGTTCTACGACACCGCCGGCACCGCCCATGGCGCGGTCGCCGCCTACCAGCGCGCGGTCGCCGAAGGCGCCGACCAGGTGGTCGGACCGCTCGGCCGTGACGAAGTGGACGCGGTGTTCGTGCAGACCGTGCCGTCGGTGCCGCTGCTCGCGCTCAACCGCGCCGGCACGCCCCCGCCCAATGCCGCGAGCTACGCGCTTGCACCAGAGGACGAAGGCAGCGGCGCGGCGGATTTCCTGGCGGCGCGCAACGCGCTGCGCGTGCTGGTGCTGAGCTCCGGCGATGACAGCGCGCGACGCAGCATCGATGCCTTCACCACCCGCCTGCAGTCGCACGGCGGCAGCGTGGTGCAGCTGCTCGCGGTGGTCGGCGATGCGCCGGGCGACATGACCGCGCTCATGCAGGGCGCGCTGCAGCGCGAGGGCGGCGTGGATGCGGTGTTCATGGCGCTGCGCGGCCCGCAGGCGCGGCTGGTGGCGCCGCAGGTCGCCGCCGCAGGGCTGGCGACGCGTCCGCGGGTGGCGACCTCGCAGATCATGGCGGGCACCGGCAGGGCCGGCGACGACGCCGCGCTCGACGGCATCGCCTTCCCGTCCGACGCCTGGTCGGTGACCGGCGTGCCGGGCCTGCCGGCCGCGTCCAGCGTGGCGGCGTCGCTGCCCACCGCGCGTGGCCCTGCCGCCCGGCTGTTCGCCTTCGGCTACGACGCCTGGCTGCTCACCGCCTACCTCGAACACCTGGCCACCTCGCCCGACGCCAGCGTGCCCAGCGCCAGCGGCACGTTGCGCATGGATGGCGACGGCAACGTGCTGCGTTCGCCCGCCTGGTCGACCTTCAGCGGCGGCCACGTGGTGCCGCTGGCCGGCGTCGGCGGTTGAGCGAGACCCGGCGCCGCGGCGCCGAAGTCGAGGCCGCGGCGCGCACGCACCTGCTGCGCGCCGGGCTGGTCGACGTGGCGGCCAACGCCAACTACCGGCTCGGCGAGCTCGACCTGGTGATGCGCGACGGCGACACGCTGGTGTTCGTGGAGGTGCGCTACCGCGCCAGTGCCGATTACGGCGGCGGCGGGGAATCGGTCGACCGCGGCAAGCGCCAGCGCATCGTGCGCGCCGCGCAGCTGTTCCTGCTGCAGCACCCTGCCCTCGCCGAGTCGTATTGCCGCTTCGACGTGGTCGATGCCAGCGGCGATCCGGCCGCGCCGGACTTCACGTGGCATCGCGACGCCTTCCGGCTCGACGACGCCTGACGGCGCCGCGCTCAGGCGCCGAAGTGCACGTGCCCGCTGTGCGGTGCGACCCACGGCTTGCCCGCGCCGTGCGCGCGGACGCCATGCGTTTCCACGACCGCGCCGATGCGCGTGACCGCCACGCCGGCCGCACGTCCAGCAGCCTGGATCGCGCTGTCCGCTGACGCGGGCGCGGTGAAGCACAGTTCGTAGTCGTCGCCGCCGCCGGCCTGCAGCGCGCGCAGCGCATCGCCTGCGAACGCGGCCTGCAGCGCGGCACTGGCCGGCAGCGTGTCGACGTCGATCTCCGCGCCAACCCCGCTCGCGGCGCAGACATGGCCCAGGTCGGCGAGCAGGCCGTCGGAGACGTCCAGGCAGGCATGCGCGAGCCCGGACAGCGCGCGGCCGAGCGCGATGCGCGGCAGCGGGCGCTCCAGGCGCGCGCGCAGCGCCGCGTCGATCGCGTCGATGGCGCCGCGTGCCCGCCACTGCGCAAGCGCCGCGGCCGCATCACCGAGCGTGCCGCTGACCCAGACACCATCGCCGACGCGTGCGCCGTCGCGGCGCAAGGCGACACCCGGCACCACGACGCCATGCACGGTCACCGAGATCGACAGCGGTCCGCGCGTGGTGTCGCCGCCCACCAGCGCCACGCGATGTTCCGCGGCCAGCGCCATGAACCCGTCGAGGAAGGCCGCGACCCACGCGGCGTCGCCTTCGGGCAGGGACAGCGACAGCGTGCACCACGCCGGCTCCGCGCCCATCGCGGCCAGGTCGGACAGGTTCACCGCGAGCGCCTTCCAGCCGATGTCGGCGGGCGCGGTGCCTGCGGGGAAATGCACGCCGGCGTTGAGCGTGTCCATCGCCACCACCAGCTCGCGCCCGGCGGGCACGCGCAGCACCGCGGCATCGTCGCCGATGCCGAGCAGCACGTCGTCGCGGGCGTGCGTGGCACGCGCGCGGATGAGATCGATCAGTTCGAACTCGGCCACGGCCGCGTGCCGGCGGTCAGCCGCGCGGGGACTGCACTTCGGCCGCGCGCCACTCGGCGGCGGCGCGGTCGAGCACGCCGTTGACGTAGGTGTGGCCATGCTCGGAACCGAAGCGCTTGACGGTCTTCAGCGCCTCGTCGATCACCACGCGGTACGGCACGTCGACGCGGTGGCGCAGCTCGTAGGCGGCGATGCGCAGCATGGCGCGCTCGATGGGGTCGACTTCGGCGATGCCGCGGTCGAGGAACGGGGCCAGCGCCTCGTCGAGTTCGCGGCGATGGTTTTCCACGCCGCGCACCAGGTCTTCGAAGTACTCGAGGTCGGCGACTTCGTTGGCCTGCTCGTGGGCCAGCTGCGAGATCGCGTCGCGCGCGTTGGCGCCCGACAGCTGCATGGCATACACCGCCTGCAGTGCGCGGCGCCGCGAGCGCGAGCGCGCGACCGGATCCATACCGCCGTTGCGCGCGCCGCCGCCGCGATGCGGCCTCACGGCAGCACCGCCAGCAGGCTGGCCATCTCGAGCGCGACCAGCGCGCACTCTTCGCCCTTGTTGCCGTGGCTGCCGCCTGCGCGGTTCTCGGCATCGGCCTGCTCGTCGACCGCGAGCACGCCGTTGGCCACCGGCACGCCGTGGTCGAGCTGCACGCGGGCCAGGCCGTCGGCGCAGCGGTCGGCGACGTGTTCGAAGTGGCGGGTATCGCCACGCACCACGCAGCCCAGGGCGACGATGGCGGCGTGCCGCCCGCCCTGCGCCAGGCGCGCGGCGGCCAGCGGGATCTCCCAGGCGCCGGGCACGCGGACCACGTCGACGTGGTCCGCGGCCACGCCGTGGCCATCGAAGGTCGCGCGCGCGCCCGCCACCAGCGCATCGACGATGCGCGGGTTCCAGCGGCTGGCGATGATGGCGAAGCGCGCGCCGTTGGGGGCGCGCAGGTCGCCTTCGTGGTGGGTCATGGGGGAAATCCTCGGGTAGGCCGGCATTCTAGCCGAGCGCGATTACGCGGGCGGGTCGACGTACTCGACCACTTCCAGGCCGAAGCCCGCCAGGCCGACCTGCTTGCGCGCGGTGCCCATCACGCGCAGGCGGCGCAGGCCGAGGTCGGCGAGGATCTGGCTGCCGGCGCCGTTGCGCCGCCATTCCAGCAGCGCCCCGCCCCGCGGCGCTTCGGCAGGTGCCGGGACCGCATCGTCGGCGGAACGGATGCGCGCCAGCAGCGCGTCGGGGGTCTGGGCGCCATCCAGCAGCACCAGCGCGCCGCGGCCCTCGCGGGCGATCGCGGCCAGCACGTCGCCAACGGCCGGGCCGAAATCGGCGCGCCGCCAGTGCACGGCATCGGCGAGCGCGTTGCGCACCTGCACGCGCACCAGCGTGGGCGTGTCGGGATCGGCCTCGGGCTCGCCGCGCACCAGCGCGAAATGCAACGCATGGCCCAGGCGGTCGCGATAGCTGAGCAGGCGGAACGGGCCGTGTTCGGTCTCGATCGCGCGCACGTCGACGCGCTCCACGGTGTGCTCGGTGGCCAGGCGATGGCGGATGAGCGCTTCGATGGAGCCCATCTTCAGGCCGTGCTCGCGCGCGAACACCTCCAGCTCCGGGCGCCGCGCCATGGTGCCGTCGGGGTTGAGGATCTCGACCAGCACGCCGGCCGGCTCCAGGCCGGCGAGCATCGCCAGGTCCGCGGCGGCTTCGGTGTGGCCGGCGCGCGCCAGCACGCCACCCGGCTGCGCGGCGAGCGGGAAGATGTGGCCCGGTTGGGCGAGATCCGCCGGCGTCGCGTTCGGGCGCACCGCGGTGCGCACGGTGTGCGCGCGGTCGTAGGCGGAGATGCCGGTGGTGACGCCCTCGGCCGCCTCGATGCTGACCGTGAAGTTGGTGTGGTGCGACGAGGTGTTGGACTGCACCATCGGCGGCAGGCCGAGCTGCGCGCAGCGCTCGCGGGTCAGCGACAGGCAAACCAGTCCGCGCGCGTGGGTGACCATGAAATTGATGTCGGACGGCCGCACCAGCTCGGCGGCCATGATCAGGTCACCCTCGTTCTCGCGGTCCTCGTCGTCGACGATGACGACCATGCGGCCGGCGCGGAGTTCTTCGAGCAGTTCGGGGACGGTGGCGAAAGGCATGGTTCAGCGGTCCTGCAGCAGGCGCTCGACGTAGCGGGCGACGAGGTCGATCTCGAGGTTGACGGAGTCGCCGACGGTCGTGGCGGCGAACGCGGTGTTGGCGACGGTGTGCGGCACCAGCGCGACGTCGAAGGTGTCACCTGCCACGGCATTCACCGTGAGGCTCACGCCGTCGACGCAGATCGAACCCTTCTGCGCGATGTATTTCATCAGCGCGACCGGGGCCTGGAAGCACCAGCGCTGGGCGCGGCCGTCGTCGCTGACCGCGAGCACACGGCCGATGCCGTCGACATGGCCGCTGACCAGGTGTCCGCCGAGGCGGTCGCTGGCGCGCATGGCGCGCTCGAGGTTCACCGGCGCGCCTTCGGCCAGCGCACCGAGCGTGGTGAGCGCGAGGGTCTCGTTGGAGGCGTCGGCCTCGAAATGGCCGGCGCCATGCGCGACCACGGTCAGGCAGGTGCCGTTGACCGCGATGCTCTCGCCCAGGGCGGGATCGGCGAACGGCAGGTTGCCGACGGCGATGCGCAGGCGGGCGTCGCCACCTCGTGCCTCACGCTGCTCGAGGGTGCCGACGGCTTCGATGATTCCGGTGAACATGCAGGCTTTCCGCCGTCCTTCAGGGCTCCGCGTGCGCCGCGCGCGACGCGGCCCGCACCGGCGGAACGGGCAGGCGCAGGCGTCGGGTGGTGCCGCGTGCCGGGGCATCCGGCGGCGCGGATTCTACCATCGGGGTCGCGGGCGGCCGCGCGGACGGTGCGTCCCAGCGGCGGCCTCCGCCGCGCGGCGCGCTCAGGCGGCGGGTTGCGCGGTGGCTACCGGATACAGGCGCATGCGCATGTCCTCGCCCACCGCAACCATCTCCTCGACCCGCATCTGCATGCGGTGGGCCATGTCGTCGATCCCGAGCCCGGAAAACAGCGGGCGCGCGTGCGCACCCAGCAGGATCGGCGCCATGTAGATCAGCATCTCGTCCACCAGGCCGGCATGCAGGAACGCGCCGGCAAGCGTGGCGCCCGCTTCGAGCTGCACCTCGTTGATGCCGCGCGTGGCCAGCAGCCGCAGCACGGCATCCAGGTCGAGCGCATTGCCCTGCGACGGCACCGCGACGCGCTCGATGCCGGGCAGGCGCGGCGGCTTGGCGTTGCCGGCGTGCAGGTACAGGGTGGGCGCGTCGCCCTCGCGCACGCGGCCGCGGGCAACTGTGGCCAGGCCAGGGTCGAGCACCACGCGCAGCGGCGGCACGAAATCCGGCTCGCCGGGTAGGCGCACGGTGAGCTGCGGGTCGTCCGCCAGCACCGTGCCGGAACCGGTCAGCAGCGCACCGCTGCGCGCGCGCCAGCGCATCACGTCCTCGCGCGACGCGTCGCCGCTGATCCACTTCGACTCGCCGTTGGCGAGCGCGGTGCGTCCGTCCAGGCTCATCGCCAGCTTAACGCGCAGCCACGGCCGGCCGCGTTCCAGCCGCGCCAGGTAGCCGCGGTTCAGCACCCGCGCCTGCTGTTCCATCAGACCGGACTCGACCGTGATGCCGGCGGCGCGCAGGCGTTCGAAGCCACTGCCATCGACCTCCGGGAACGGGTCCGGCATGGCCCCCACCACGCGCGCCACGCCGGCCGCGACGAGCGCATCCGCGCAGGGGCCGGTCCGCCCGGTGTGCGCGCAGGGCTCGAGGGTGACGTAGGCGGTGGCGCCGCGCGCGCGCGCGCCGGCCGCTTCAAGCGCGTGCACTTCGGCATGCGGACCGCCGGCGCGCTGGTGCCAGCCTTCGCCGACCACCTCGTCGCCTTGCGCGAGCACGCAGCCGACCATCGGATTGGGCCGGGTGGTCCATGCGCCGCGCTCGGCGAGGCGCAGTGCGCGCGCCATCATGGCGTGATCGACAGCCGAAAATCCCTGCATCAGGTGCTGGTATCCACGTTGGAGTAGAGGGGGTCGCCGCCGAGCAGCCAGTTGGCGGCCTGGTGGCGCTCGCCGGCGATGCTCAGGCAGCGCTGCAGCTGTTCGTCGTCGGCCTGGTCGATGCGCGCGCCTTCGACGGCCAGGTCGCCGTCGAGCAGCGCGCCGTCATCGACATCCAGGCTGGCCCAGGTGCACTCGCGCACGAAGGCGGCGAAATCCATGGGCTCCGGGCGCAGCTGCCAGTCACGCAGGCGCCAGTGCAGCGCCAGCTGGCGCGCGGCGAAGGTGTCGAGCGCACGCTCGCCGCGCAGCTGGGGCGCAGGATCCCGGGCCAGCGGCGCGTCGTCGAGCAGCCCCACCGCCTCCGCGGCCGCGACCGGGTCGACGAGGCGGTCGTGCGCCAGGCCGGGCTGCAGGTCCAGCGCCCAGGCCAGCACGTACAGGCCTTCGGCGCGCCAGCTGGCGTCGATGGCGGCCTTGCGCGCGAGCTGCCCCAGCGGCGTGGCAATGACTTCGGCTTCGCCCGGCTCCAGCGTCGCCTGCAGGCCGGTGGCGTCGAGCCAGTCGCGCAGGCGCCTGCACATCGCCTCGGCGTCGGCGTCGCCCGGATCCTGCTCCAGGCTGGCGCGGCAGGCGATGCTGGCCAGGGCCAGCGCGCGCTCGTGCACGCGACGCGCGCCAGGGCGTGGGTGCAGGCCTGCCTGGCCGGGGTGCTGCATCGGGCTCAGCGCTTGCGGCCCTTGCCGGAGCGCGCGTCGAACGGCAGCACGTCGCCTCCGAGCAGGGGCAGCTGGCCGTCGCCCGGGCCTTCGCGTTCGAGGCGGTCGAGCTGCTCGCGGAAATCGGCGACATCCTCGAACGCCTGGTACACCGATGCGAAGCGCACGAAGGCGATGTGGTCGATCTTGCGCAGCTCGGCCATGACGAATTCGCCGACCCGGCGCGAGGCGATCTCGCGCTCGGTGGTCATGCGCAGCTGGTGCACCACTGCGCGCACCGACGCCTCGATCTGCTCCTCGGAGACCGGGCGCTTGTGCAGCGCGCGGTCGAAGCCCAGGCGCAGCTTGCGCGCGTCGAAATGCTCGCGCCGGCCATCGGACTTGATGATCGCCGGCAGCTTGAGCTCGATGGTTTCCAGCGTGGAGAAGCGCTCGCCACAGGCCTCGCACTCGCGGCGACGGCGGATGGTCGCGCCGTCGTCGCTGACCCGCGAATCGATCACGCGGGTGTCGTGGTGCTGGCAGAAGAGGCAATGCATCGGCGGCGGGCGCTGTGGTCCTGTGGCGGGGTGTGGTGCCGGTCCGGCCTCACCTTATCCGTAGACGGGGAAGCGTGCGCACTGGCGGGTCACGTTTTCACGGACCCGGGCGATCACCGCCTCGTCGGCGGGCTGGTCCAGCACGTCGCAGATCCAGTTGGCCAGCTCCACGCAGTCGGCTTCCAGATAGCCGCGCGTGGTGACCGCCGGCGTGCCCAGGCGCAGACCCGAGGTCACGAACGGCTTCTGCGGGTCGTTGGGCACGGCATTCTTGTTGACCGTGATGTGCGCGCGGCCCAGCGCCTCCTCGGCGGCCTTGCCGGTGACGCCCTTGCCGATCATGTCGACCAGCATCAGGTGGTTCTCGGTGCCGCCGGAGACGATCTTGTAACCGCGCTCGATCACCACCTTGGCCATCGCCTGGGCGTTCTTGACCACCTGCTGCTGGTAGGCCTTGAACTCCGGCTCCAGCGCTTCCTTGAACGCCACCGCCTTGGCAGCGATGACGTGCATCAGCGGGCCACCCTGGATGCCCGGGAACACGATTGACTGCAGCTTCTTGGTGATTTCGTCGGCAGCTTCACCCATGGCGGTGCGGCTGGCGACGATGATGCCGCCGCGCGGGCCGCGGAGCGTCTTGTGCGTGGTCGACGTGACGATGTGCGCGTGCGGCACCGGGTTGGGATACACGCCGGCCGCGACCAGCCCGGCGACGTGCGCCATGTCGACGAACAGGTACGCACCGATCTTGTCGGCGATGGCGCGGAAACGCGCCCAGTCGACGACCTGCGAATAGGCGCTGAAACCGGCGACGACCATCTTCGGCTTGTGTTCGACGGCGAGGCGTTCGACCTCGTCGTAGTCGATCATGCCGGCCTCGTCGACGCCGTACTGCACGGCCTTGAACAGCTTGCCGCTGATGTTGACCTTGGCGCCGTGGGTGAGATGGCCACCATGCGCCAGCGACATGCCGAGGATGGTGTCGCCCGGCTGCAGCAGCGCCAGGTACACGGCCTGGTTGGCCTGCGAGCCCGAATGCGGCTGCACGTTGGCGTACATGTCGTCCACGGAGCCGGCGGCGAACAGCTGCTTGACGCGGTCGAGCGCGAGCTGCTCGGCGACGTCGACGTATTCGCAGCCGCCGTAATAGCGCTTGCCCGGATAGCCCTCGGCGTACTTGTTGGTGAGCTTGGAGCCCTGCGCTTCCATCACCCGCGGGCTGGCGTAGTTCTCAGAGGCGATCAGCTCGACATGGTCTTCCTGGCGGCGGCCTTCGTCGGCGATGGCCTGGGCCAGTTCGGGGTCGTAGCCTTCGATGCGCGCGTCTCGCGGGAACATGGTCACTCCGGGCGGAAGATGGGGGTCCGGGCAATTGTAGCCCGCGGCCGCCAACGACCCAGCCGCGCAAGAAAGGTGTCGTCTCCCTCCCCATGGAGTAGAGGCGCCGGGCTTGTATGGGCGCCGGGTACCAAGCCCCTTGAGGACTCATGTCCCCCGGCGATGCCCTGCGGCCATCGCCTCCTCCTTGGCTTCGCCCTCAAGGGCCTTGGCACCCGGTCCGCTGCACTGCGCGGTGGTTCGAGGGGCAGAGCCACGGCCCGCAATCTCTCGCGGTACCGGCAGCCGGCGAAGAGCCCCGGAGTGGCCGCGAGGCAGTCGCGGGGAAGTCAAGGAGGAGGCATCCGCCGCAGGCGGATCCGGGGGACATGAGCCGCGACGGCCTCGCGGCCACCACGGGTTGCTCCAGAAAAAGAAGGGCGCGCCCTGAGGCGCGCCCTTGGTTCAACCCTGACCGGACTCAGCGGCCGAGGAAAACGTCGGCAATGATGCCGGTGGCCACCGCGACCAGCAGGAATTCGCCGGCATCGCTGCGCCGCCAGTGGTGGCCGCGCGGCGGATTGCGCAGGCCGTAGTGGCGATAGTCCTGGACCACGTAGGTGGGAGCGTAGCCGGCGTACTGGTAATGGCGGCCGCGGGCCCACGGCGGCGGACCGCGATGGCCGCGGTTGTGGTGCACCACCACCGGCGGACGGGACACATAGACCACGTGGTCGCGGTGGCCGTGGCCCTTGCCATGGCCCTTGCCGTGACCCTTTCCATGCCCCTTGCCGCGGCGCGAATCGCGGTCGCGGCGGTAGTCGTCGCGGGCATAGCGGTCATGGCCGTAGCCGCGGTCGTAGTCGCGGTCGTAACCGCGGTGATCGCCGCGGCGATCGTGGTCGCGCGCCATCGCCGGGGCGGCGAACGCCGCGCCGAGCGCCAGCAGCAAGGTGGCCAGTGCAAGGTTCCTGGTGTGTTTCATCGCCGTCTCCCGTGGTTGTGGGATCGACTATCGGCAAAGCGGCCTGAACGGATGCCCTACCTGCACGGTGGTCCCTCGGGGCCATTCAGATTCAGGCAAGCCCGCCCTCGGCGGGTCCCCGCACGGGCCGGTATAATCGCGCCATCCCCAGCCACCGATCCTGCCCGCGCACCCGCGTGGGCGGCGGCGGCGTCGCACCGGAGCTTCCATGTCGCAATACATCTACACCATGAACGGCGTCAGCAAGACGGTGCCGCCGAAGCGCCAGATCATCAAGGACATCTCGCTGTCGTTCTTCCCGGGGGCCAAGATCGGCCTGCTGGGCCTGAACGGCTCGGGCAAGTCCACCGTGCTCCGCATCATGGCCGGCGTGGACACGGACTTCTCGGGCGAGGCGCGCCCGCAGGCCGGCATCAAGGTCGGCTACCTGCCGCAGGAACCGCAGCTCGACCCGACGCAGACCGTGCGCGAAGCGGTCGAGGAAGGCGTGGGCGACGTGCTGCAGGCGCAGAAGCGCCTCGACGAGGTCTATGCCGCCTATGCCGAGGAAGGCGCCGATTTCGACGCCCTCGCCAAGGAACAGGAGCGCCTCGAGGCGATCCTTGCCGCCGGCGATGCGCATACGCTGGAAAACCAGCTCGAGGTGGCCGCCGACGCGCTGCGCCTGCCGCCGTGGGAGGCGGTGATCGGGAACCTGTCAGGCGGCGAGAAGCGCCGCGTGGCGCTGTGCCGCCTGCTGCTGCAGAAGCCGGACATGCTGCTGCTCGACGAGCCCACCAACCACCTCGACGCCGAGTCGGTGGAATGGCTGGAGCAGTTCCTGGCGCGCTACACCGGCACCGTGGTCGCGGTGACGCATGACCGCTACTTCCTCGACAACGCGGCCGAATGGATCCTCGAGCTCGACCGCGGCAAGGGCATCCCGTGGAAGGGCAACTACACCGACTGGCTGACCCAGAAGGGCGACCGCCTGAAGCAGGAAGAGTCGTCCGAGAAGGCGCGCCAGAAGGCGATCCAGAAGGAGCTCGAGTGGGCCCGCAGCAATGCCAAGGGCGGCCGCTCCAAGGGCAAGGCCCGCCTGGCGCGCATCGAGGAGCTGCAGGCGGTCGACTACCAGCGCCGCAACGAGACCAACGAGATCTTCATCCCGCCGGGCGAGCGCCTTGGCGCCAAGGTGATCGAGTTCAAGAACGTCAGCAAGAAGTTCGGTGACCGGCTGCTGATCGACGACCTGAGCCTGATGGTGCCGGCCGGTGCGATCGTCGGCATCATCGGCCCCAACGGCGCGGGCAAGTCGACGCTGTTCAAGATGATCACCGGCCAGGAAAAGCCGGATTCGGGCACGATCGAGCTCGGCTCGACGGTCAACATCGCCTACGTCGACCAGAGCCGCGACGCGCTGGAGGGCGACCACAACGTGTTCCACGAGGTGTCGGGCGGCCTGGACATCCTCAACATCAACGGCATCGAGATCCAGTCGCGCGCCTACCTGGGCCGCTTCAACTTCAAGGGCCAGGACCAGCAGAAGCTCGTGGGCACGCTGTCGGGTGGCGAGCGCGGCCGCCTGCACATGGCCAAGACCCTGCTGCAGGGCGGCAACGTGCTGCTGCTCGACGAACCGTCCAACGACCTGGACATCGAGACCCTGCGCGCGCTTGAAGACGCGCTGCTGGAGTTCCCGGGCAACACCTTCGTGATCTCCCATGACCGCTGGTTCCTGGACCGCATCGCCACGCACATCCTGGCGTTCGAAGGCGACAGCCACGTGGAGTTCTTCCAGGGCAACTACCGCGAATACGAGGAAGACAAGAAGCGCCGCATGGGCGACGACGCGGGCCCGAAGCGGCTGCGCTTCAAGGCGCTGAAGTAAGCGCCAGCGGCTCTCCTTCCCCCGCCATGCGGGGGAAACGGCTGGCACGATGCCGGGCAGTGGCAGGATCGGGGTGACTTGATGGGTTTCATGCAACAGCTGCGGCAGCGCTGGGCCACGTCCGGGTCGCTGGTCTGCGTCGGGCTGGATCCGGAGCCGGCGAAGTTTCCGGCGCGGTTCGCGGCTGACGACGATGCGGTATTCGCGTTCTGCCGCGACATCGTCGACGCCACCGCGGAGTTCGCCTGTGCGTTCAAGCCGCAGATCGCGCATTTCGCGGCGCTCGGTGCCGAAAGCGCGCTTGAACGATTGATTGCGCACGTGCACGCGGCGCATCCGGGAATCCCGGTGATCCTCGATGCCAAGCGCGGCGACATCGGTTCCACCGCCGGGCGCTACGCCGTCGAAGCCTTCGGTCGCTTCGCCGCCGATGCGGTCACGGTGAACCCCTACCTCGGCGGCGACTCCCTGCAGCCCTTCCTCGACCACGCCGAACACGGCGTGGTGATCCTGTGCCGCACGTCCAACCCCGGCGCCGCCGACCTGCAGGACCTGCCGGTCGACGGCCGGCCGCTGTACCAGCACGTCGCCATGAAGGCGGCGCGCGAGTGGAACGGCCATGGCAACGTCGCGCTGGTGGTCGGCGCCACGTGGCCCGGGCAACTGGGCGAGGTGCGCGCCATCGTCGGCGACATGCCGCTGCTGGTGCCCGGCGTGGGTGCGCAGGGCGGAGACGTGGAAGCGGTGGTGCGCAACGGCCGCAGCGCCGATGGCACGGGCCTGCTGGTCAGTTCGTCGCGGGCGATCCTCTACGCCTCGGCCGGCGACGACTACGCGGCTGCAGCCGCGGACGCCGCGCGCGCGCTGCGCGACGCGATCAACCGCCACCGCTGAGGGCGGCGGCACGGTCAGCTGTCGCTGGCCGCCTCGGGCACCACAAACACCTGGCGCAGGTAGCGCAGGTAGCCGGCGTCATCACACATGGTCTTGCCGGGCGAGTCGCTGAGCTTGGCCACCGGCTGGCCGTTGCAGCGGACCATCTTCAGCACGATCTGCAGCGGCGCCGGCCCGACGTCGTTGGTGAGGTTGGTGCCGATGCCGAACGACATGCGGCAGCGGCCGCGGAAGTGCGCGTACAGCTCCATGACCAGGTCGATGTCGAGGCCATCGCTGAACACCAGGGTGCGCGTGCGCGGGTCGATGCGCATGTCTTCCAGATGGGCGAGGACGCGCTCGCCCCACTCCACCGGGTCGCCGGAATCGTGGCGCACGCCGTCGAACAGCTTGCAGAAGTACAGGTCGAAATCGCGCAGGAACGCGTCCAGGCCGATCACATCGGTCAGCGCGATGCCGAGGTCGCCGCGGTATTCGCGCGCCCAGCCGTCGAACGCGGCGACCTGCGAGTCGCGCAGCCGCGGCCCCAGCGCCTGGTGCGCCTGCAGCCATTCGTGCGCCATCGTGCCCTGCGGCACCAGCGCATGGCGGCGGGCAATGTCGACGTTGCTGGTGCCGGCGAACTTCACGCCCAGGCCGCGCGCCAGGTGCGGCACCAGGGTGTCGTGCCAGTCGCGCGAATAGCGGCGCCGGGTGCCGAAGTCGCTGATGCGGCAGTCCTCGAAACCGATCGCGTCGTTGATGCGCGCGAGCTTGGCGTCCAGCCGGCGCACGCCCTCGCCGGTATCCGCCGGCCCGTATTCCGCGCGGAACCAGATCTCGTTGACGATCGCCAGCAGCGGCACCTCGAACAGGATGGTGTGCAGCCACGGCCCGCTGATGGTGAGTTCGATCTCGCCCGGCACCGCGTCCGACGCCTGTAGCCGCACGTGCTTGCGGTCCAGCTGGAACAGCCCGAGGAAGTCCACGAAATCCGGCTTCATGAAACGCAGGCCGCGCATGTACTCGAGCTCGTCGGGGCCCAGGCGCAGCGCGCACAGCGCATCGATCTGCAACGAGATCGCATCGATGTGCCGCGCCAGGTCGATGCCCGGCGTGCGGCACTTGAAGCGATACTCGGCATGCGCGGCCGGATGCTGGTGCAGCACCGCCTGCATCATGGTGAACTTGTAGAGGTCGGTGTCGAGCAGCGACTCGATGATCACGGCGCGGCCCCGCGCGCGTTGGCCATGAAGACGGCCGGCAGGCGCGAGGCCCAATGCAGCCAGACCGCGCCCCACACCGCCATGCGCACGAGCCACCCGCGCCGCGGTGCCTCGAAACGACGGAAATAGCGCCACAGGCCGCGGTGCTTGTGCCATTCCACGAAGCCGGGGCGCGAGCGGGCGGAGACCCCGCGCACATGCACCACGCGCACGTCGTTGGCGACCGCCACCGTGGCACCGGCCTCGCGCGCGCGGCGACAGAAGTCGAGGTCTTCGACGTGCAGGCGATAGCCGGCGTCGAATCCGTCGATACGCGCGAACAGCGCGCGCGGCAGCAGCATCAGCGCGCCCGACACCGCGTCGACCCGCTGCAGCACCTGCGCAGGATCGACCTCGACATCCAGCGGCCGGCCGTGGCGCGCCTGCAGCGGCCCGCGCAGCATCGCCAGGAAATCGGGATCGTTGCGGCGCGCGGCGCCGTCGCGCACCCCGTCCTCATCGACCAGGTCGGCGCCGAGCAGCACGTCGACTGCCGCTGCGCCGGCGGACGCGCCGGCGGATGCCTCAGCGCGGCCCAGCGCCTGCGCATGCGCCAGCAGCCGCGCCAGCGAGTCCGGCTCGAGCATGCAGTCGGGATTGACGAACGCCAGCCATGGCGCGGTGCTGTCCGCCGCGCCCTGGTTGCAGGCCACCGCGAAGCCGGGGTTGTCCGGGTTGGCGACGAAGCGCACGCGCGGATCGGCGAGCGCGTGGCGCTGCACCACGACCAGGGTGCCGTCGCTGGAGGCGTTGTCGACCACACGGATCTCGGCCACCGCGGCCGCCGCGCGCAGGCGCGCCAGGCAGGCATCGATGGTGCCGGCGCTCTGGTGGCTGACGACGATGGCGGCGACGGCGGCGACGGTCACGCCTCCGCCCGCTGGCCCGTGGTGTCCGAAGCGGGCGCCGCGTCCACCGCGCCCACGAACAGCTCGCGCTGTGCCGGAGGCTCCAGGCCTTCAAGCCGGCGGCCCAGCGCCGCGCGCTCGGCGTGCAGCGGGTCGTGCATCAGGAATTCGGCGAGCCGCGAATGCCAGCGCGGCCAGCGCGCGGCGAGCGCGTCGAGATCGCCGTCGGCCGGGCCACCCTCGCCGCCGCGCGCGACGAACGCGGTTTCACACAGCGCGTTGCGCCAGCCGAGGCCGGACATGCGCAGCGACAGGTCGATCAGCGCCGCGTACCACGACGCGTAGCTCGCGGAATCCAGCCCGCCGGCACGGCGGCGTGCGCGACCGCGCAGGTACACGGCATGGTCCACTGCGGCGGGCAACTCCGCGTGCACCGGCGCCATGCCCTCGGCGGCACGCGACAGACGCCCGAGTTCGTGGTCATCGGGCAGCGCGGAGACCTCGCCGCTGCGCGGCCAGGCGGCGGTCTCGCCGGCATTGCACCAAGGCGTCGCGGTGGCGATGGAAGGATCGCGCGCGGCGCAGGCCGCAAGCTGCCGCGCCCAGCCCGGCGCAGGCACGGCGTCGGCGGCCAGCACGATCACGTCGTCGTCGCCGCACGCAGCCAGGGCCTGGTCGATGTGCGCCACTTCGCCCAGGCGCCGCTGGCGGCGCGTGTATTCCGCCTGCAGGCGGGTGCGCGCCAGCCACCGTTCGATGATGGCCAGACCGCGTGGTCCGGCCTGTGCGTCGTCGGCCAGCCACACCCGCGTTCCGGCGGGCGTGCCCGCCTCCAGCGCCGCGAGGCAGGCATCGAGCGCGTCGTCGTCGACCGCGACCGGCAGCAGCACGACCGGGAGTTCAGCCATGCCGGCCACCGACGTGGGCCATGCTCAGTCGCGTGACCGGTTGAGCGGCTCCAGCGCGCGGAAGCGACGGCCGTATTCGTCGGTCAGGTCGCGCGCGTCCTGCTGGTTGCGCACCAGGGTCGGCGTCATCAGCACGATGACTTCGCTGCGCGTGGTATTGGAGCTCTGCCGCCCGAACAGGCCGCCGAGCACCGGGATGCGGCTCAGGCCCGGGAAGCCAAGGGAACCCCGCGTGGTGCTGTCCTGGATCAGTCCGGCCAGCATCACCGTGTCGCCGCTCTGGACGATGGCGTTGGTCTTCAGGCGGCGCGTGTCGATGCGCACGTTGCCGTTCTGGTCGGGCTGGCTGCCGGGGCTGCTGACCTCCTGGACGATGTCCAGGAACACGGTGCCGTCCTTGGTGACGCGCGGGCGCACCTTGAGGATGGTGCCGGTGTCGAGGTACTGCACCTGGCTGTAGGAGCTGTCGCCGCCGAAACCGGGGTTGACGGTCACCGACGAGATCGGGATGCGGCTGCCGACGTTGAGCGTGGCTTCGTAGTTGTTGCGCACCATCACCGACGGCGTCTGCAGCATCTGCACGTCGCTGACTTCGTCGAGCGCGCTGATGATGGCCGCGGCGTTGCGGCCGAGGAAGGTCCAGGCCAGGCCGGGGGCCACGCCGCCGGTCTGCGAGCCCGTGACGTTGCCGGCGATCGCGCTCCAGGTCTCGCGGCCCACGGCGCTGGGCAGGCCGGCATCGGTCACCGCACGTTCGAAGAACCAGTTGACGCCGTAGCTCAGGTCGCCGCTGAGCGTGACCTCGACCACCTGCGCCTCGATGTGCACCTGCAGCGGCATGATGTCCAGGCGATCGATGACCTGCCGGATGGAACGCCAGGCTTGCCCGGTGGAGCGCACCAGCAGGGTGTTGGTCTCGTCGACCGCCGACACGCCGACCTTGTCGCCGTCGACTTCAAGCGTCACCGCGGCATTGCCGCCGGTGCGCTCGCCGAGCGACAGCGAACCGCTGCCCAGCCCGCCGCCGCCACCGCTGTCGCCGCCGCCGCCACTGTACGGGTCCCCGCCGACCCGCGCGGAACTGCCGCCATCCATGCCGCCGTCGCTGATCTCGGTGGACTCCAGGCCCGGCATCAGCGAGGCGCCACCGCGGCCGCCTGAACTGCCGCCGCGGCTGCCATAGACTTCCGACAGGCGTTCGGCCAGGTCCTTGGCGGTGATGTACTTGAGCTCGTAGGAGAACAGCTGCACGCCGCCGCCGGCGCCGTCGATGCGCTCGATCCACTGCTCGATCTGGTCCAGGTACTCGGGCTGCGAAGTGATCACCAGCACCGAGTTGGCGCCTTCCAGCGGCATGAAGCGGAACATGCCCGCCACCGGCGACTTGCTCTGCTCGCCGAACACCGTTTCGAGATCGCTGACGACCTGCGCCGCCTTGCCGGCGACCAGCGGGAACACGCCCACCGACATGCCCGACAGCCAGTCGACATCGAAGATTTCGATGGTGCGCAGGTAGTTCTCGAGCTCCTGGCGCGTGCCGGCGATGGTGATGACGTTGCGGCCGGAATCCACGCTGACGATGGCGTTGGCGCGCGCGTAGGGCTTGAGCACCTTCTCCATCTCGGCCGCGGAGATGTAGCGCAATGGCACCACGCGCGACTCGAAGCCGCGCGCGCCCGCCGCCGAGCCGGTGCGCGGCGCGACCGCGCCGCTCGCCATGGCCTGGTCCGCGCCGACGATGTTGTAGCGGCCGTCGGCATAGATCATGCGGGCGTTGTTCCAGCCCAGCACCATCTCCAGCAGGCTCAGCGCCTGCGCCGGGCTGACGGTCTTCGGCGTGGCCAGCGTCACCGTGCCCTGCACGCCCGGTGCGATCACGTAGTTCTGCCCGAGCATGTCGCCGAGGATCACCTTGATCACCGCGTGCAGCGATTCGCCTTCGAAGTTGAAGGTCGCCTCGCCGGTGCTGCCGGACAGGTTGGGCGGCGCGGACCGCGCTACCGACTGGTTGATGACGTGGCCGCTGCCGCGGTGGAGCTGGGCGCGCGGACCGTCGGGCAGCGCCTCTTCCTGGATGCCGTCGGCACTTGCGGCCGCATCGCGCGGCACTCCACCGACCTGCATGACCGGCATGGGCACCTGTGCATCGCGGCGCACGGTCGGGGCCGGCACCGAGGCGCAGGCGACAAGGACTGTGGCGAGGAACGCCACGAGCGCGGACTTGAGGATCGAGGTCGGGGTCATCGGCTGCATTCTAGGGAGTCTGGGCCGGCGGCGTGCCGTTCTGGGCCTGCTCGCGCAGGCGCGCGCGGCGGGCTTCGATTCGCTGGCGGATCGCCTCCACCTGGGCATCCGGCGTCTGCACGCTGGGTTCGGGCGCGGGCTCCGCCTGCGCGGCCTGCCCGGCCTGCGGCACGTTGACCTGGGTGGGCGCGGGCGAGCTGGACGTGGTCACCACCACCGGGCGGTTGCCGTTGGCGGACCCGGGCGCGGCCGCGGGCGCGGCGGGCGCTGCGCCAGGCGTCGATGCGACCGGGGCAGGCGGCGGCGCTGCGATCGCGGTGGGTGCCTGGCCGCCGGTGCCGTCGAACACCCGCAGTTCCAGGGTGCGGTCGCCTTCGGGCCCGCTGAACACGGCGCTGCGCGCGGCCACCGAGGCCAGCCGCCAGCCGGGCGCGGATTCGGGCGCGTCGCCGACGCGCAGGCGCACCGGCTCGCCGCCGCTTCCGGGCTGCACGATCGCCATCTCCAGGCCGGGCGCCAGCAGCACGCTGGTCAGCACGAACTCGAATTCGGCCGGTTGCTCTTCACCCTCGGGGTTGATGAAGAACGGCTGCGGCCGGCGGTCGGCGGTGAACAGCGGCCGGTCACCGATGGCTGCATACAGCGGCAACTCGCCGAGGCGATCCTCGCCAGGCTCGACCACGGCGGGCAGCGCCTGTACCAGCGCGGGATCAGGCGGCAGGCGCTCGATGCGCCCGCCCAGGCCGAACAGCCCGAGCACCCACAGCGCCAGCGCCCACAGCGCCACGCCGCCGAGCAGCCAGGTACGCGCGCCGGCGGTCTCAGCGCGCATTGCCGCCCTCCGCGCGTGCCGGTGCGGCGGGCTGCGCCCGCAGGTAGCCGTAGAGGTCGAAGGTCACGTCCAGCCCCGACCCCTGTCCTCCGCTGCCGCCGGCGGCGAAGAACTGGCGCTGCACCAGTACGTTGAGGTTGTCGACGAACAGCCGCGGCGAGCCGCTCTCCAGCGAGTGCAGCACCGCGGCGAGTTCGGGATTGCCGCAGCGCAGGCGCACCTGCACCACCGCGCGCGGAAAACGCCCCTGGCGCGGGTCGGTCATCGGCGAGCGATTGCTGATCGCGCAGCTGCGGTTGCCGGGGCTCGCCTCGGCGACCGCGGTTTCAAGGCGCTGCACCAGCGCGGCGATGGCGAGCTCGGTGCTGCGCTCGGCCATGAAACCGGGCACGCGCTCGGCCAGCGCCTGCGCCTCCGCAAGCTTGGCCTGCACTTCCGGCGCCTGCTCGAGTTCCATGCGCACGCGAACGTCGCGTTCCTGCAGGGACGCGATGCGCGCGCCCACTTCCTGCATCGGTGCCGTCCACCACGGATGCACCAGCACCAGGTAAGCCAGCGCCAGCACCGCCGCCAGGATCGCCAGCGCCAACCAGCGGTCGCGGTCAGGGATTGCTTCGCGCATCGGCGGCCCCCCTGCCATCGGCGGCTGCGGCGGTCGGCACGTCGGCAACCGCGAGTTCCGCGGTCAACGTGAAGCGGTCTCGGCCGCTGCGCGGATCGGGCTGCAGCGCACCGGCCAGGGCCGGCGAACGCCACAGCGGCGACCCTTCCAGGCGCTGCACCAGCGACGAGGCCTCGCTGCTCAATCCGATCAACAGGATCCGGGTGTCCTCGATCGACAGTTTCTCGATGTAGGTGCTGTCGGGCAGGCGCCGCGACAGCTCATCCAGCACTTCCACCGTGGTCGGGCGGGCGGCGCGCGTGGATGACAGGAAGGCCATCCCTTCGATCAGGTCGACCAGCTCTTTCTTCTGCGCTGCAGCCCCGCGGGCGCGGGTGGCCGCCTGTTCGACCTGGGCCTCGAAGACGTCGGCGGCCAGCGTGCGGTTGGCCAGCACCTGCCACAGGCCGGCGGCAAGCGCGATCACCGCTACCGCGCCCAGCGCCAGGTTCCAGGTCATCCACGGGTCGGCGCGACGCACGCGGCGTGCGCCCGGCAGCAGGTTGACGCCGAGCCCGCCGCCGCCCGAGTCGGCGACGTCGACACCCGCCAGGGTGGCCGCCAGCGGGCCAAGCGCGGCCAGCCGTGCCTCCAGCAGGGGCCGTGGCACCACCACCAACTCGGCCTCGAGCTGGCCGTCGCCGCGGCGTGCGACCACGCGCGCGTCGTATTCGACTTCGGCCAACGGAAACGGTGTCTGCCGTTCCACCTCGAAAGCCATCACCTCGCGCAGTCGCTCGGCGGCGGCGGCCGGCAGCGGCAGGCTGCGGCGCAGTACGTCGCTCGCCGGCAGCAGCAGCCAGCGCGGGAGTTCGGCCACGCGCTGAGCGAGCAGCGGCGCGAGCGGATCGGCGTCGCTGCCGGTCTCGGGGAACGGCGGCAGCTCGGCGACCGCGCGCACGGCGTCGCCGCGGTCCATCGACAGGCGCAGGCCGTCCGCACCCGCTGCCAGCAGCAGGCGTTCGTGCGCCAGCCCGAAAAGCTCACGCAGCCGTGCCGGCAGCCAGGTCGCGAGCGCCTGCGTCCACCAGCTCCAGAATCCGGCGACGCCGGGGCGCAGTGACCCACCCATGCGCCCGAGGCGCTGGCGGATCGGCGTGCTGTCAGCGGTGTGATCGACGGCAGGCATCAGCGCGGAGTGGCTCCTTCTTCCCATCGCAATGGGGTGTAGGCCGAGCCCGGCACCCCGCTTCCGCCGGCGCGGACGACCGCTCGCAGGACGGCCTGGCGGCCATCTGCGAGCCGTGCGCGGCTGTCGATACTATACGTGCCGCTGCCGCCGCCACGCAGGCTTTCGGCAAGCGCCTCACCGCCGGCTTCGCGCAGGGCGAGCGTCATCGCCGGGTCGATGCCCAGCGCGCCAAGCACCTCGGCGCTGGCGAAGCGCTCATCCGGTTTCTCGAGCCCGCTGAACACCGTCAGGTGCGGCGCGGCGAGCGCGTACAGCGCCGGCGTCATGCCCAGCACCTGCTCGACTTCGGCGATGGTGTCGAACGGCGCATCCTTCGCGCCGTAGGGCAGGCCCGCGGCGGCGTACTGGCCGTCTTCGGCGCCGCCGGAGGCCTGGGTCAGCGAGTCGCTGTCGCGCCAGTCGACAATCGCCGCGGCGACCGCGTCGGCCTGCGACGGTTCCACGCCCAGCGTGCGGAACAGGCCAGCCAGCAACATCACGTCGGCGGCGTTGAGGTCGATCTTGGCGGACTCGTCGAGGATGCGCAGCTCCACGTCGGCGCCGCCGTAGCGCCAGCGGTAGGAGCGGCCGTCGGCCTGCCAGGCGCGACGCGGCTCCTGGTCCTGCAGGCGCACCAGGGCGTATTCCAGCCCGGCGCGCGCCGCCGATTCCGCGACCACCGCGCCATGCAGCACGCGGCCCTGCATGTACTCGATGCGTGCGGTGGTGGCGTACGCGCCGACCAGCGCGGCCAGCAGCGCCACCAGCCACATCACCAGCACCAGGGCCACGCCGCGCTGCCTGCCCATCAGCGACGCCCCCGCAGCCGGTTGCGTCCACGGCCGCCGTTGCCGACCCCGTCACCACTTTGCACCGGGGATGGCTTGCGCAGGCGCGTGCTGCCAAGGCCCTGGCCAAGCGCCGCGCCGGTGGCCGACTGCGGCAGCGCGACGACCAGCGGCGGCCACGCTCCGCCGTCCTTGCTGCTGATCTCCACCGACACCTGCAGCGGCAGTTCTTCGTAGTTTTCCCAGGTGTCGAGCCAGTCGGTCAGGCCCTCGTCGTCGAGGCCGCGATACCGGAAGCGCAATTCGACCAGGTCCTTGACCAGCGGCTCGGGCGGGCGCGGTTGCTCCTCTTCGATGGTTTCGCCCGCCAGCACCATGGCGAACGACACGCCGAGTTCGGGCTCGCGCCGCCCGGCATCGACGCCGATGTCGTGCAGGTGAGGCCCGCCGCGACCGAGGTAATCGGGCAGGTCGGCGACGAAGCGGATCCGGTCGGGCTCGCCGATGAAGCGCAGCGACCCGCCGGTGCTCTCGTCGCTGGCGAACGCGATCGGCTGCGCCGAGGCCAGGCGCCGGCGCAGGAAGCCTTCGACCGCGCGCATGCGGTCGGTGCGGGTGGCCATCGCCTCGCCGCGTTCGCTGGTTTCCATCGTCGCGCGCAGGGTGGTGAACGCGAGCGCCAGCCCCATGGCCAGCAGCACCGTGGCCAGCAGGACCTCGATCAGGGTGAAGCCTGAAACGCGCGCGCGCCTCACTGGCCCTGCCCCGGGTCCGGCTGCACCAGGCGCAGCGATTCGACCACCAGGCGCTCGGCGCGCCGGTCCCTGCCCCAGGCCAGCTCCAGCCGCAGCTGCAGCAGCCGTGGCGCGAATGGATCCTCGAGCACCGGGTCCGGCTGCAGCGGATCGACATAGGGCGCGACATCGAGCTGCCAGCGGTAGCGGCCGCCCTCCAGCTCGCCCTCCTCGCGCCCCGGCTGCAGGGCCACGCCGACGCCGGTGTCGGCGAGCAGCGACTGCGCATGCAGCGCCGCGCGCCCGGCATCGGCCGACCAGCGCACCTGGCGCGTGGCGCCCGACAGCGTGCCCAGCAGCAGCGTGAGCGCCAGGGCCAGGATGCCGAAGGCGACCAGCACCTCGATCAGGGTGTAGCCCTGCTGGCGGCGCATGCTGCTCACGGCGCGGGCTCGCTGCGATGCAGGCTGACTTCGCCGGTCAGCCAGGCGACGTCGATATCCCAGGCCGCGGTGCGGAAGCTCAGCTGCACGCGGCCGCCGGTGGACGCGCCGTCGCCGAAGAACATGATCGCGCCGATGCCGTCCGCAGGTTGCACCTCGCGGGCGCCGGTGAAGTGGATGCCGAGCCGCTCCGGCACTTCGCCGCTGCGGCCGTCGGCGCCCTGCCAGGCGTGGCTGGCGGGATCGATGCTGAAGGTCTGCGGCGTGCCGGTGGCGATCGCACGGGCGCGCGTGAAGCGCAGCTGCGCGGCGATGTCGCTCACCGCCGACTTCAGCTGCATGCGTTCGAATCCCCCGGTGAGCACGCCGGCGGCGAGCACGCCCATGGCGGCGAACAACGCCACCACCAGCAGCACCTCCAGCAGCGAGAAACCCGCCGCCCGGCGCGTTCCGCTGCGTCCGGCGCCCATGTACCTGGCCCTTACTCGTACCGGATGTCGGCGTCGACGCTCTCGCCGCCGGGCTTGCGGTCGGCACCGTAGCTCACCAGGTCGAAGCGGCCGGTCTCGCCGGGAACGCGGTACTCGAGCGGCGTCTTCCACGGGTCGTTGAGATCCGCCGCCTTGGCGTACGGACCAAGCCAGCCGCTGGCGTTGCCGGGCGCGCTCACCAGCTCGCCGAGCGTGGCCGGCAGCACGCCGGTGTCCATCTCGAACTGCTGGATCTTCTGCGCGACCGTCTGCACCTGCGACTGCGCCAGGCGGAAGCGGGCGTTGTCGCCGCCGCCGAGGATCTGGCTGGCCGCGAACGCGACGATGCCGCCGATCAGGATCGTGACGATGATGATCTCGATGAGGCTGAAGCCGGCCTGCGTCGAGCGACGGGGGGGACGTTTGCTTGCACGGTGGAATGTCATCTTCAACCCATTGTGTTGGTGAGCCCGTAGATCGGGATCAGGACGGCCAGGATGACCACGCCGACGACGGTGGCCAGGACCATGGTGATGACCGGGATCAGCGCGGCCATGAGCCTGTCGAGCGCCTGGCTGGTTTCCTGCTCGAAGGTGTCCGCGGTCTTCAGCAGCATAGTATCCAACGCGCCTGACTCCTCGCCCACCTGGATCATCTGCACCGCGAGGCGCGGGAAGCGCTTGCCGCGTGCCAGCGCGGTCGACAGCGCCACGCCGTTCTTCACTTCTTCCGCAGCCGCCTCGACATCGGTCGCCAGCGCGCGGTTGCCCAGCACCGCGCGGCCGATGCCGAGCGCCGTGATCAGCGGCACTCCATTCTTGAGCAGGGTGCCGAGGGTGCGCGCGAGGCGCGCGGTCTCCAGGCGCGCCACCAGCGAGCCGACCAGCTTCTGGCGCAGCAGCCAGTCATCGAACCACGCCCTGAACGCGGGCGCGCGCAGCTTGCGCTCGAACCACCAGGCCAGCAGCGCCGGGGCCACCACCAGCACGATCCACCACTGGCGCACGAAATTGCTGACTCCGAGCACCAGCACGGTGAACCACGACAGCTCCGCATCGAGGCTTTCGTACATGTCGGCGAACTGCGGCACCACATAGCCGAGCAGGAACAACAGCGCGAAGCCCACCACCACCAGCAGGATGGCCGGATAGATCAGCGCGTTGATCACCTTGCCGCGCAGCGCACGGCTGCGCTCCATGTAGTCGGCCAGGCGCTGCAGCGTTTCCTGCATGGTGCCGCCCGCCTCGCCGGCGCGCACCATGTTGATGTACAGCCGGGAGAACGTGCCGTGCTGGCGCTCGAGCGCGGTCGACAGCGCGGTGCCCCCGCGCACCTGGTCGCGGACATCGGTGACCACGCGTTTGGCCGCCGGGTCTTCCGGCAGCTCCAGCAGGATCGTCAGCGCGCGGTCCAGCGGCTGGCCAGCGCCGAGCAGCGTCGCCAGCTGCTGCGTGAACTGCACCAGGCGCTCACCGGAAAACGGCTTGGGCTTGAACAGGGCTTTCCAGGCGCCATCGCCACCGCCATCGCCGGCCAGCCGCGCTTCGATCGGCAGGTGGCCCTGCTCCTGCAGGCGCAGCGCCACCTCGGCGTCGCTGGCGGCCTCCATCTGGCCGTCCAGGGTCTCGCCGCGGCTGTTGAGGGCCTTGTAGCGGTACAGGGGCATGCTCAGGCGTCCTCGGTGACCCGCAACACTTCCTCGATGGTGGTCATGCCGGCCATCGCCTTGATGATCCCGTCCTCGTACATGGTGCGCATGCCGCCCTCGCGGGCCAGCTGCTCGATCTCGCCCATGCCGGCATGGCGCATGACGGCGCGCCGCAGCGCGTCGTTCATCACCAGGAATTCCATGATCGTGGTGCGGCCGAGGTAACCGGTGGGTGCGATGGCCGAGGCGCGCGGACGGTACAGGAAGATCTCGCCCTCCGGCTGGTACTTGCGCAGCGCGAACTTGTCGATTTCCTCGGGCGACGCCGGGTAGCGCTCCGCGTGCGTCGGCTCCAGGCGGCGCACCAGGCGCTGCGCGAGGATGCCGTTGATGGTCGAGGTGAGCAGGTAATCCTCCACACCCATGTCCAGCATGCGGGTGATGCCGCCGGCGGCGTTGTTGGTGTGCAGCGTGGACAGCACGAGATGCCCGGTGAGCGCCGACTGGATGGCGATGCGCGCGGTCTCGAGGTCGCGCATCTCGCCGATCATGATGATGTCCGGGTCCTGGCGCACGATCGAACGCAGCGCATGCGAGAAATCGAGCCCGATCTGCGGCTTGGCCTGGATCTGGTTGATGCCCTCGATCTGGTATTCGACCGGGTCCTCGACGGTGATGATCTTGACGTCGGCGGTGTTGAGCTTGGACAGCGCCGTGTACAGCGTGGTGGTCTTGCCGGAGCCGGTGGGCCCGGTGACCAGCAGGATGCCGTGCGGCTGCTGCAGCACGGCCTCGAACTGCGGCAGGAAGTTGTCGGTGAAGCCGAGCTTGTGGAAGTCGAATACCACCGTCTCGCGATCGAGCAGGCGCATCACCACGCTCTCGCCGTGCGCGGTGGGCACGGTGCTGACGCGCAGGTCGAGCTCCTTGCCCTGCACGCGCAGCATGATGCGACCGTCCTGCGGCAGGCGGCGCTCGGCGATGTTGAGCTTGGCCATGATCTTGATGCGGCTGATCACCGCCGCGGTGAGGTTGGTCGGCGGGCTCTCACCCTCCTCCAGCACGCCGTCGACGCGGTAGCGCACCTTGAGCCGGTTCTCGAACGGCTCGACGTGGATGTCGGACGCACGCAGCTCGACCGCGCGCTGGATCACCAGGTTCACCAGCCGGATCACCGGCGCCTCGCTGGCGAGGTCGCGCAGGTGCTCGACGTCATCCATGTCGCCGCCATCACCCTCCGCGGTCTCGATGATCGCGCCCATCGCGCTGCGGCCCTGGCCGTACCAGCGCTCCACCAGGTCGGCGATCTCCGAGCGCAATGCGACGCGTGCGTGCACGTCCTTGCCGGTCGCCAGGCGCACGGCGTCCAGCGCATACGGCTCCTGCGGATCGGCCGCGAGCACGTCGACGTAGCCATCGCCTTCCGCCACCGGCACCACGTGGAACTGCTTCATGAAGCGCGCGGTGAGCGCCACGCCCTCGGGCGGCAACTCCGGCATGTCCTTGGCGCTGGCCAGCGGCAGCCCGAGGACCGCCGAACACGCTTCGGCGTGGTCGCGCTCCGACACCAGGCCGAGCCGGGTGAGCAGCGACAGCAGGCTGCCGCCGGTTTCTTCCTGCAGGCGCCGCGCGCGGGCCAGGTCGGCGTCCTTCAAGCGGCCCTTTTCGAGCAGGGCGGCGACGATGCGCTCATCGGCGGATGCGGGGATCGTGACGGTAGTGTTCACGTGTTCCGGATTGATTGCATGCGGTGGAGCCGACTCTAACAGACGCGTCGAGGCTGCCCGCGGCGGCCACCATGGCCCGAAAACGCGACGAATACCGTTTCACGCGGTGCGTGGCACAGCTGCGCCCTCCTTTCCGCGAAGAGACACGACACATGACGAAAACGATGCTCCTCCTGGCGACCATGTTCGCCCTGCCCACCGCGGCCACTGCCGGAACCCTGCCCGCTCCCGACTCACGCATCACCTTGGCCGCAGGCGCCTGCCAGACTGCTCTGCCCGTGTTCGACGGCGTGGTCCGCAAGCGCCCGCTCGCGGTGCAGAACGAGGGCAGCACCACCACCTTCGTTACCTGCGGGCTGTCAGGCAAGTTCGGGGGAAGCGGGCCCAGCACCACGATCCTCGTCGCCCTGACCAACAATTCGAGCGGCCCGGCGACAGTGAACTGCACCCTCGTCGACGGTCGGAGCGGCATTTCCAACCCGATCTACCTGCCGAAGTCGGTGACCCTGTCCGCCAACATGCCGATCTTCGAAATGATATGGACCGTCGCAGACAACGAGGGTGCCAGATTCACCTTTCCGGCGATCAGCTGCTCCCTCCCGCCGGGCACCGGCATCAAGGCGGTCGGCCAGCAGTTCCCGGCGCCCGCAGCCTGACACCCGAGCGCTCACAGGTGACGGTCAGCCCCCACCCGCGCGTTGCGGAACATCCTCAGCCACGGCGAGGCATCCGGCCACCCGGCCGGCGCCGCTTGTGAGTCCGGCCACGGCAAGGCATCCCATCCGTCCTGATTGGCGGGGTATCCGGTGGCCGGACGGCTGGCGCCGCGCGGGAGCACCACCGGGACCCGCGAGCGGCCATGCCGCGCAGGAACAGCGGCGGCGACTCCACCACGTCCAGCATCGCCAGCCGAGCCTCGAACTGTTCGCTGCGCTTGCGTTGCCTTCCCTTCCCAAGCCGGGCCGCGACGATGCGCTCGTTCGGCCGACGGGACGAGGCCGGCTTCATGTCCGCCAGCGGGCCGCACCCGTGGCGGTTCACGGCCGCGATTGTCGATTGGTACTCGGTAGGCAGCCACAGTCAGGCCGACCTTCAATTCAACCCTGTTCCAATCCCTAGGACACACCCATGCACAAGCTCCACTTGCTCGCGCTTGCCTTCCTTGCCGCAGCCGGCAGCCCCGAGGCTGCCGCCGCCGACATCAACCGCAGCGCCATCACCATGCCCGCAGGCGCGTGCCAAAGCGCTTTGCCGGTGTTTGACGGCGTGATCCGCAAACGTCCGCTGGGGGTGCAGAACGAAGGCACGACAGCCGCTTTCGTCACCTGCGGGGCTACCACGCCCGGCCAGGCCCGGACCTCGCGAGTCGTGCTGGCGTTCAATAACTCCAACTCCCATGACGTCACGATCGCCTGCACGTTGGTGGCCGGGTACACCGAGTCCACGGCGGTCTATCGCCCCCAGAGCGTCACCATCCCCGCCAACTGGGGCGACGCCATGTTCTGGGTCCCGACCCAATTGCCGAGCGGCATCCCGTACTTCGCGTCGGCGGCCTTCAGCTGCACGCTGCCGCCTGGAACCGGAATCACGCGCGTGCAGACCTCGTACACGGAAGACGTAGGCCAGTAACCATGCGAACGACCCACCTGCTCGCGCTTGTGCTGGCACTGGCAGCAGCCGGCGCCGCCACCTCCGCAGCCGCGGCGACGCAAGTGCGCGAGGACGCGGCCATGGCATCCGCGAACTGCCAGGCAGCCCTTCCTGCATACGAGGGCCTCATCCGCAAGCGGCCCTTGGGCGTGTTCAACGAAGGCTCAAGCTCCGCATTCGTAACCTGCGGCTTTCCCGGGAAGAGAGACCGCGTGGTCTATTCCTTCTACATCTCCGCAGAGAACACCACCAACGCAAGAGTCGATATCGACTGCACGCTCGTCCACAGGTGGGGGCTGCCCGGAAGCCCCGCCCAATACCTGCCGAAGCGAATTCACCTGATTCCCAACGGCTCAGGCGGCCCTACCTGGAGGTCAGTCTTCGAGAACGACAACATCCCGTTTGCAATGGCCTCGGTGAGCTGCAACCTGCCTCCCGGGACTGGCCTCAACTACCTCGAGAACTGGTATCTCGAGGACATCGGCAACTAACGGAGCCACTTGGCCGCGGCAAGCTCCCTGTTTCAGCCGATCGCGACTCGCGCGTTCCTGAACATCCTGAGCCACGGCGAGGCGTCCGGCCATGCGGTCGGCGCCCAGCTGAAGTTGGCCGTGGCGAGGGTGCGTTCGGGGTGCGGCATCATCAGCGTCACCCGGCCGTCGTCACTGGTGAGTCCGGCGACGGCGGCATCCGAGCCGTTCGGGTTGGCGGGATACGCGATGGCCGGACGGCCATCGCCGTCGACGTAGCGCAATGCGACGCGCGCGGCCGTCTGGTCGGCAGGACCGGCGAATTCCGCGCGGCCTTCACCGTGCGACACCACCACCGGGATCCGCGAGCCGGCCATGCCGCGCAGGAACAGCGACGGTGACTCGACCACTTCCAGCATCGACAGGCGCGCCTCGAACTGCTCGCTGCGGTTGCGCAGGAAGCGCGGCCAGTGCGTGGCGCCCGGCACGATGTCCTTGAGCTGCGACAGCATCTGGCAGCCGTTGCACACGCCCAGCGCGAAGCTGTCGCCGCGCGCGAAGAAGCGCTCGAACATGTCACGCAGCGTGTCGCGCTCGAGGATCGAGGTGGCCCAGCCGCGGCCGGCGCCAAGCACGTCGCCGTAGCTGAAGCCGCCGCAGGCGGCGAAGCCCGCGAAACCGGCAAGCGTGGCGCGGCCTTCGATCAGGTCGCTCATGTGCACGTCGATCGCGTCGAAGCCGGCCAACGAGAACGCGGCCGCCATCTCCACCTGGCCGTTGACGCCCTGTTCGCGCAGGATCGCCACGCGTGGCGCGGCACCGGTGGCGATGTACGGCGCGCCGATGTCGTCGCCGGGATCGAAGCCGAGCTTCGGCTGCAGGCCCGGGGCGTCGAAGCGCAGGGTGGCCTCGCGCTCGGCGTCGGCGGATTCGGGATTGTCGCGCTGGCGCTGCATGGCGTGGCTTACCGACCACCAGGCCTCGATCAGTTCTTCCCACTTCCACTCGGCAAGCACTTCGCCATCGGCCAGAACGCGCACCGCGGACGCGGTGGTCGGCCGTGCGATGCGCTGCGCGCATTCGACCAGGCCATGCCGCGCGACCAGGTCGGCGAACTCGACGCGGTCTTCCGCGGCGATCTGCACCACCGCGCCCAGCTCCTCGTTGAACAGCGTGCGGAACACGTCTTCGGTGCGGTCGTCGCCCCAGGCATCGAGGTCGATGTCGAGGCCGACGCGCGAGCAGAACGCCATCTCGCAAAGGGTGGCGAAAACGCCGCCGTCGGACCGGTCGTGGTAGGCGTGCAGCAGCCCGGCTTCGCGCGCGGCGCGGATCAGCTCGAAGAAGTCGCGCAGGCGCTGCGCGTCGTCGAGGTCCGGGCAGGCACCGCCGAATGCATCGTGGCACTGCGACAGGATCGATCCGCCCATGCGCTGCTTGCCCGCGCCCAGCCCGATCAGCCACAGCTCGGTACCCGGCTCGCGCGAAAGCAGCGGCGTGAGCTGCTGGCGCACATCGGCGACCGGCGCGAACGCCGTGACCACCAGCGAAACGGGCGACACCGACCTGCGGGTCTCGCCGTCGGCCTGCCATTGCGCCTGCATCGACAGCGAGTCCTTGCCGACCGGGATCGACAGCTCGATGTCCGGGCACAGCTCCATGCCCACGGCGTGCACGGCGTCATACAGGCGCGCGTCCTCGCCGGGATGCCCGGCGGCGGCCATCCAGTTGGCCGAGAGCTTGGTGCGCGCCAGCGACTCGACCGGCGCGGCGCAGAGGTTGGTGATGGCCTCGCCGACCGCCATGCGCGCGCTGGCGGCGGCATCGATCAGCGCCAGCGGCGTGCGCTCGCCGATCGCCATGGCCTCGCCCGCGTGGCCGTGGAATCCGGCCAGGGTGATCGCGCAGTCGGCCAGCGGCAGCTGCCAGGGGCCGATCATCTGGTCGCGCGCGGTCAGCCCGCCGACGCTGCGGTCGCCGATCGTGACCAGGAACTGCTTGGCGGCGACGGTGGGATGCGCCAGCACCCGCAGGCCGGCCTGGCGCAGCGCCTCGCCCGGCGTCTGGCCCGCAGCCAGCGCGCGCGCGTTGAGCTGCGGCCAGCGCGCAGCCGCGGTACGGCTGCTGTCGCGGTGCATCTTGGGCGTCTTGCCGAAGATGAGGTCCATGGGGAGATCGATGGCGGGCGTGGCATGCCCCGTGGGCTGGGATGGCGACACCCCGTACCCCACCACCAGGCGCTCCTCTTCCGTCGCGTATCCGACCACGGCGAACGGGCAGCGCTCGCGCTCGCACAGTGCGGCGAACTCGGCGACGCGGTCCGGCGCGATGCCCAGCACGTAGCGCTCCTGCGATTCGTTGCACCACAGCTGCATCGGCGACAGCGAGGGGTCGTCGCTGGGCACGCGGTCGAGGTCGATCACGCCGCCCACGCCGGAATCGTGAAGCAGTTCGGGGATGGCGTTGGACAGACCACCGGCGCCGACGTCGTGGCACCACTTGATCGGGTTGCCGTCTTCGCCCAGCGCGACGCAGCGGTCGATCACGTCCTGGCAGCGCCGCTCCATTTCCGGGTTGTCGCGCTGCACGCTGGCGAAATCGAGGTCTTCCGCGCTTTCGCCGGAGGCCACGGAACTGGCAGCACCGCCGCCGAGACCGATCAGCATCGACGGGCCACCCAGCACCACCACGGCATCGCCGGGTGACAGCCGGCGCTTGGCGACCTGTTCGCGGTCGATCGCGCCCAGTCCGCCGGCGAGCATGATCGGCTTGTCGTAGGCGCGCACCAGGCCGTCGCCTTCCACCAGTTCGAAACTGCGGAAATAGCCGGTGAGGTTGGGACGCCCGAACTCGTTGTTGAACGCCGCGGCGCCCAACGGCCCCTCGGTCATGATCTCGAGCGCCGAGGCCATGCGCGGGTTGAGTTCGCGTGGCTGCTCCCAGGGCTGCGGCAGCGACGGGATGCGCAGGTGCGACACGCTGAAGCCGGCCAGCCCGGCCTTGGGCTTGCCGCCGCGGCCGGTGGCGCCTTCGTCGCGGATCTCGCCGCCGGCGCCGGTGGAGGCACCCGCGAACGGCGAGATCGCGGTGGGATGGTTGTGGGTCTCGACCTTGATGCAGAACGCCGAGTCGCGCAGCGGCTCGGCGCGGTAGCGGCCGGTCCCGGGATCCGGGCGGAAGCGCTGCGCCGGATAGCCTTCCACCACCGCCGCGTTGTCGCTGTAGGCCGACAGCGTGTGCTGCGGCGTCTGCGCGTGGGTGTGGCGGATCATCTTGAACAGCGTCTGCGCGCCGCCGTTGGCCGCGCCACCGTCGATGCGCATGTCCTGGCCGTCGATGGTCCAGCTGGCGTTGAAGATCTTGTGCCGGCAGTGCTCGGAGTTGGCCTGCGCGAACATCATCAGTTCGACATCGTGCGGGTCGCGGCCGAGCGCGGCGTAGCGCTCGCGCAGGTAGGCGATCTCGTCGTCCGCCAGGGCCAGGCCGAGGCGCTGGTTGGCCTCTTCGAGCATGTCCAGCGGGATGACTTCGACGCTGCCGCGCGCCGGCGCGGTGAACAGCGCCGCGGCCTGGTCGTGGCTGTCGAGCAGCGACTGCGTCATCGGGTCGTGCAGCGCACGGGCCAGCGCACCCGCGGTGGCGGCATCGGACGGCCAGCCGGCGATGTCGATGCGCGTGCCGCGCTCCACCCTGCGCACCGGCTGGCCGACGTCGCGCAGCAGCTCGCCGGCCTTGCTGGCCCACGGCGAGATGGTGCCGAGGCGCGGCGCGACGTAGCGGCTGGCGGCATCCGCGGCGGCTTCGGCCGTGCCTTCGGCGGCTTCGAGGATGCGATGCAGGATGGCGCGGTCGGGCGTTGCGCCCGCAACGGGCTCGACCCAGTAGACGTGCCAGGCGCCGGTGACGCGGACGGCGGGGGCAATGGCCTGCAGGCGGGCCTGAAGGCGTTCACGCCGAAACGGCGACAGGGCTGGCAGGCCCTCGAGGACGATCATGTCCGGGATTGACCGTGGAACGGGCCGGTCATTGTAGCGAAGCCGGGCCCCGGCGCGCGCCGGGGCCGCAAGCGGCGGAACCGCTCAGAGGTTGCCGGCCTCGGCGGCCAGCTTGTCCAGCGCCGCGCGCAGCGCGTCCGGTGGCATGTAGCCGGGCATCTGCATGCCCTCGGCGGTGACGATCATCGGCGTGCCGGTCAGGCCGACGCGCTGGCCGATGTCGTACTGCATGGCGACCGGGTTGGTGCAGTCGCGCTGCGGCACGCGCTTGTCCTGCTTGGCATCGGTGAGCGCCTGGCGACGGTCCATGGCACACCAGACCGAGACCATCTTGCGGAAGTCCTCGCTGGCCGGGCCCATGCGCGGGAACGCCAGGTACTCGATGGAAATGCCGCGCTTGTTGTACTCGGCGATGTCCTGGTGCAGCTTGCGGCAGTAGCCGCACTCGACGTCGGTGAACACCGCGACGGTGTAGACCGGCTTGTCCGCGGCAAAGATGATGCGGTCCTTGGCCGGGATGGTCTTCAGCAGGTCGCGGCGCAGCGTGGCCAGCCCGCCCTGGCTCAGGTCCTTCTGCTCCTTGACGTCGAACAGCGCGCCCTGCAGCAGGTAGCGGCCGTCATCGCTGACGTAGATCACCTGTCCGCCGACGATCAGCTCGCGAAAGCCCGGCAGCGGCGCCGCGCCGACGTGGTCGATGCGCACCCGCGGGTTGATGGTCTGGATGGCGGCAACCGCGCGCTCGTCCGGCGTGCCCGCTTCGACCTTCGGGACCTGGCCGGCAGCGGGGACCACCGTGGCGGCCGCACCTGCATCGCCGGAGCCGGGCGTAGCGCCCGCGCCGGGCGCCGGCGACTCGGCACAGGCGGTGAGGCTGACGGCGCAGAGCATCAGGGGCAGCAGGAACTTCATTCGCGGTCTCGGCAGGAGGGCGCCATCGGGGCACGGGGCGGGCGCGTGAGCCGGCATTCTCGCATGCGTGCACAAGCGCGAGGCCAGCGCCCCGCGCAGTGGCTCAGTCGCGACTCAGGCGCGGGGGTGGTGGCGGGCGTGCAGGCGCTTGAGCTGCTCGCGCGCCACCAGGGTGTAGATCTGGGTGGTCGACAGCGAGCTGTGGCCGAGCAGCATCTGCAGCGCGCGCAGGTCGGCGCCGCGGTTGAGCAGGTGGGTGGCGAAGCTGTGGCGCAGGCCGTGGGGGCTGACCCGCGCCGGATCGATGCCGGCCGCGGCGGCGTGCCGCTTCACCAGGGCCCAGAACGCCTGCCGGGTCGGCGCTTCGCCCCCCGCTGTGATGAACAGCGCCGCAGGTGCGTGGCGTCCCGCGAGCTGCGGGCGGGCCGTCGCCAGGTAGCGTTGCAGCCAGTCCTGGGCCTCTTCGCCCAGCGGCACCAGGCGTTCCTTGCCGCCCTTTCCGAGCACCCGCAGCACGCCCTGGCGCAGGTTGACGGCGGTGGCCGGCAGGTTGACCAGTTCGCTGACCCGCAGGCCGCAGGCGTACATCAGCTCCAGCATCGCGCGGTCGCGCAGGCCGGTGGCGGCGTCGATGTCGGGCACCTCCAGCAGGCGGTCGACCTCGGCCTCGGAGAGTGCCTTGGGCAGCAGCCGCGGCAACCGCGGCGGGTCCAGCAGGGCCGTGGGATCGTCGCCACGCAGGCCCTGCAGCAGCCGCCAGCCGTAGAACCCGCGCAGCGCCGACAGCAGCCGGGCGTTGCTGCGTGGCGACCAGCCCTCGCGGGTGCGCCAGGCGAGGTAGTCGAACAGGCCGGCGCGGTCGGCGACGGCGATGTCGCCGCGGTCGCGCCAGCGCGCGAAGCCTTCGAGGTCGCGGCGGTAGGCGTCCAGCGTCTGCCGCGCGGCGCCGGATTCGGCCCACCAGGCATCGAGGAAGGCCGCGATCGCGCGTGCATCGGCGTCATGCAGGGGCGGCAGGCGCATGCTGCGCATGCGGCGCTCGGCGGGTGTCGACGCGGTCATCGCCGCCAGCTTAGCCGCCGCCGCGATGCGCCGGCTATCCTGTGGCGATGCCTTCCCATGCTTCCAACAGCGCCGCCACGCCGGCTGCGCCCGCCACGCCTACGCGTCCGCAGGCCGTGGTCGGCTGGCGCCTGCTGGCGCTGTTCTACGACCTGTGGCCGGCGCTCGCGCTGTGGTTCGCGCTGTCCGCGCTGTTAGCCTTCGGCTACATGCTGGCCGGGCACGACGCACGCCAGAACATCCCGCCCTTCAGCCTGCTGCAGTGGCTGCTGTGGCTGGCCTGCTGGCTGGCCGCCGGCGCCTACGCCACCGTCAGCTGGAAGCGCGGTGGGCAGACGCTGGGCATGCGTCCGTGGCGGCTGCGCGTGGTCGCCGAAAGCGGCCTGGCGCCATCCTGGCAGACGCTGTGGCTGCGCTATGCGGTGGGCACGCTGTCGCTGTTGGCCGCGGGCGCAGGCTTCTGGTGGGCGTGGCTCGACCGCGACCGCCTCACCTGGCACGACCGTGCCAGCCATACGCGCCTGCGGCGCGAACCCAAGGCGAGGTGACCGCGATGCGCATCGACATCTGGTCCGACGTGGTCTGCCCCTGGTGCTGGATCGGCAAGCACCGTTTCCAACGCGCCCTGGCGCTGCTCGGCGATGACGCCCCGGACCTCCAGGTGCGCTGGCATCCCTACCTGCTGGATCCCGATGCCGATGCCACGCCGGTGCCACTGCGCGAGGCCTATGCCGCCAAGTTCGGCGGCGCCGAGCGCGCCGCGGAGCTGCTGGCGCAGACGCAGTCCACGGCGCGCGCCGAGGGCCTGCCGATGGATTTCAGCCGTGGCCAGGTGCGCGTGACCACCCTGCCGGCGCATCGCCTGATCTGGCTCGCCGGGCGCGAGGGCGACCAGGACGCGGTCGTCGAAGCGCTGTTCCGCGCGCATTTCGCCGAGGGCCGCAACCTGGCCGACCCGGCGGTGCTGGTCGACGCCGGCGCCACCGGGAGCCTGGACGCAGCGCGCGTACGCGCGCTGCTTGCGTCCGACGAAGGCCTTGCCGAGGTGCGCGCCGGCATCGGCCAGGCGCAGGCGCTGGGCATCCGCGCGGTGCCGACCTTCGTCATCGATGGCCGCCACGGCGTGCAGGGCGCGCAGCCGCCGGAGGCCTTCGCCGAGGCGCTGCGCAAGCTCGCCTGAGCGGCCGGCGCCGGAAACAAGAAGCCCCGCGTCATGCGGGGCTTCGGGTGGAACACGTGGCTGGTGCGACTTACTTCGCCGCGACCACCCGCACCATTTCCAGGCACTTGTTGGAATAGCCCCACTCGTTGTCGTACCAGCTGACCAGCTTGACGAAGGTGGAGTCGAGCGCGATGCCGGCTTCGGCGTCGAAGATCGAGGTGCGGGTATCGCCGCGGAAATCGGTGGCGACCACCTTGTCCTCGGTGTAGCCGAGCACGCCCTTCAGCGCGCCTTCGCTCTGCGCCTTCATTTCCGCGCAGATCTCGGCGTAGGTCGCCGGGTTGTCCAGCTCGACCACCAGGTCGACCACCGACACGTCGGAAGTCGGCACGCGGAAGCTCATGCCGGTGAGCTTCTTGTTGAGCTCGGGGATGACCACGCCGACCGCCTTGGCCGCGCCGGTGGACGACGGGATGATGTTCTCGAGGATGCCGCGGCCGCCGCGCCAGTCCTTGTTGCTCGGGCCGTCAACCACCTTCTGGCTCGCGGTGGCGGCGTGCACCGTGGTCATCAGGCCGCGCTTGATGCCCCACTTGTCGTGCATCACCTTGGCGATCGGCGCCAGGCAGTTGGTGGTGCAGGAGGCGTTGGAGATGATCGCCTCGCCGGCGTACTTGGCGTCGTTCACGCCGTACACGAACATCGGCGTGTCGTCCTTGGACGGCGCCGACAGGATCACCTTCTTCGCGCCCGCGTCGATGTGCTTCTGCGCGGTTTCCTTCGTCAGGAACAGGCCGGTGGATTCGATCACCACGTCGGCACCCACCTCGCCCCACTTCAGGTTGGCCGGATCGCGTTCCTGGGTCAGGCGGATGCGCTTGCCGTTGACCACCAGCGTGTCGCCGTCCACCGAGACCTCGCCTTGGAAGCGGCCGTGCACCGAGTCGTACTGCAGCATGTAGGCCAGGTAGTCCGGCTCGAGCAGGTCGTTGATGGCGACGATCTCGATGTCGCTGCCGAAATTCTCCACCGCCGAACGCAGGACGTTGCGCCCGATGCGGCCGAAACCGTTGATGCCTACCTTGATCGCCATGGGAATGCTGACTCCGTATCGCCGCGCGCCGCGGCAAGGGTGGGTGGAACACGCAGAACGCCTATTTTAGCAGGCCCGCCCGCGCCCGGCCGGCCTTGACCACGATCAATGCGGGCCCGTATGGGCCGACGCATCATGACGCCACCCTCCACTCACGACAGGTGCGTCAATGCCCCGCAACACCCTTCCCCTCCTCGTCCTCGCCATTTCCGGCGCCCTCGCCGCCCCATCCGCGCTCGCCCAGTCGGCCGGCGACTGGACCGTCGCGCTCGGCGCGCACCAGGTCAGGGCGCATTCCGACAACGGCGCGCTGGCCGCCGGCACGCTGCCGCTGGACATCGGCTCCAGCACGCGCCCGACGATCGCGGTGGAATACTTCGTGCGCGACAACCTCGGCCTCGAGGTCCTCGCTGCACTGCCCTTCCAGCACGACATCCACGTCGACGGCCTGGGGCACGTGGGCAGCACCAAGCACCTTCCGCCCACCGTCAGCCTGCAGTACCACTTCAACGGCCAGGGCAAGGTGTCGCCGCTGCTTGGCGCGGGCGTGAACTACACCACGTTCTTCAGCGAGGACACCCGCGGCGCGCTCGCCGGCAGCAAGCTCGAACTCGACGACTCCTGGGGCCTCGCGCTGCACGCCGGCATCGATTTCAAGGTGGGCGAAAAGGGCTCGATCCGCGTCGACGTGCGCTGGATGGACATCGACAGTGACGTGAAGCTGGACGGCGCCCACCTCGGCACCGCCAACATCGACCCGCTGGTATACGGCGCCGCCTACGTCATGCGCTTCTGACCGGAAGGCGGGCGGTAACGCACGCGCGCTAGAATCGCCGCATGCGTCCACACCCCCTGTACCGCCTGCGTTTCCTTGCCCCACTGCTGGCCATCGCCGGCGCGTTCGCCGCCGGCGACGCGCTGGCGTGGAGCGCCGAGGGCCACCGTATCGTCGCCCGCATCGCCGAGGCCGGCCTCACGCCCGCCGCGCGCGCCGAAGTCGACCGCCTGCTGGCCGGCGAGCCCGCCCCCACGCTCGCCGGCATCGCGGCATGGGCCGATGAACTGCGCGACACCGACCCCGAAGCCGCCAAGGCGAGTGCGCGCTGGCACTACATCAATTTCCAGGGCCGCTGCGCGTTCGATGCGGCGAGCGACTGCCCGGGCAACGACTGCGTGGTGGGCGCCATCAACCGCCAGTACCTCACGCTTGCGCAGCACGGCCGTCCGGACGCCCAGCGCCGCGAAGCGCTGAAGTTCCTCGTGCATTTCGTCGGCGATGCGCACCAGCCGCTGCACGCTGGCCTGCGCGACGATGCCGGCGGCAACCGCCACCAGGTCAACTACAGGGGCGATGGCAGCAACATGCATCGCATCTGGGACGGGACCATCCTCGAGCGTCGCGGCCTGAAGTCGCCGGCCCATGCCGCCGAATTGCTGGCGCGCCCGCCGCTGCCCGCCGACCCGACGCTGGGCTCGCAGACACCCGCGCTCGACTGGGCACTGGAATCCTGCCGCATCATCGAAACCGGGGACGTCTATCCGCCCGAGGGCCGGCGCGTCCTCGACGAGGCGTTCCTGGACGCACGCCTGCCGATCGTCGAAGACCGCCTGCGCAAGGCCGGCACGCGGCTGGCGGCGATGCTCAACCATGCGCTCGCGCCAACCGTCGCCGCGCCGGCCGCTGCAACGGATTCCGCGCCCACGCCGTGAACACCGTCGCCGCACCGCGCGTCCACCCGTTCCACCATGCCGGCACCGGCACCTGGAGCTACGTGGTGGCGGACCCGGCCAGCGGCGCCGCCGCGATCATCGACCCGGTGCTCGATTTCGAGATGGCGTCGGGGCGCACCGCGACGACATCGGCGACGGGGCTGGTCGATTGCGTGCGCCAGCACGGCTACCGCGTCGACTGGCTGCTGGAAACCCACGCCCACGCCGACCACCTGTCGGCCGCGCACTGGCTCAAGGCCACCCACTTCAACGCCGCGCCGATCGCCATCGGCGAGGGCATCCGCAGCGTGCAAGCACGCTTCCGCGATGTCTTCGACCTGGGTGCGGGCTTTGCCGTCGACGGTTCGCAGTTCGATCACCTGTTCGCCGCCGACGAGGTGTTCGCGATCGGCGGCCTGGCCTGCCGCGCTATCCCGGTGCCCGGCCACACCAGCGACAGCAATGCCTACCTGGTCGGCGACGCGCTGTTCACCGGCGACTCGCTGTTCATGCCCGACGGCGGCACCGCGCGCTGCGATTTCCCCGGCGGCAGCGCCGCCACGCTGTACCGCTCCATCCGCCGCCTGTTCGACACCCTGCCGGACGCGACCCGCGTGTTCGTGTGCCACGACTACGCACCCGGCGGCCGCCCGGTCGCCTGCGAGACCAGCATCGCCGCGCAGAGGCAGGCCAACATCCACGTGCGCGACGGCATCGACGAGGACGCCTTCGTCGCAACGCGCGAGGCGCGCGACGCGACGCTGGCCATGCCGGCGCTGATCATCCCGTCGGTGCAGGTCAACATCCGCGCCGGCGCGCTGCCGGAGCCGCGCGACAACGGCATCCGCTACATCAACCTGCCGTTGGACGCGCTGTAGCGGCATGTCCGTGCGCGTCGCCTCGTGCCTGCTTGCCGTGCTCGCGCTGGCCGCGTGGTGGCCATCGGCCAGCGCGCGCGCCAGCGGACCGGCGGCCGGCCCGCTCACCGTGTTTGCCGCAGCCAGCCTGCAGGAATCGATGGACGAAGCCGCGAGTGCCTACCGGGAGGCCACCGGCCAGGCGGTGCGCGTGTCATACGCCGCCAGCCCGGCGCTGGCGCGGCAGATCCAGCAGGGCGCGCCGGCGGATGTGTTCGTTTCCGCCGACCTCGACTGGATGAACGTGCTGCAGGCACAGGGCCTGATCGACGCCGCGACGCGCAGTGAGCTGCTCGGCAACACGCTGGTGCTCATCGCGCCGGCGCGCAGCGCTGCACGGCCGTTCGCGCTGGGCCCGGGCAGCGACCTGCTGCCGCTGCTCGGTGCGCGCGGCCGCATCGCGCTGGGCATGGTGGACAGCGTGCCTGCCGGGAAGTACGCGCGTGCCGCCTTCGCGTCGCTAGGCATGTGGGACGCGCTGAAACCGCGCGTGGCCGGCACCGCGAACGTGCGTGCGGCGCTGATGCTGGTGGCACGCGGCGAGGTGCCGCTGGGCGTCGTGTACGCCAGCGATGCCCGCGCCGAGCCGCGCGTGCGCGTGCTCGCCACGTTCCCGGCCGCCTCGCATCCGCCGATCGTGTATCCGGTGGCGCGTGTCGCGGCCAGCCGGCATCCCCACGGCGCGGCGTTCGTGCGCTGGCTGCACTCGCCGCCGGCGCGGGCGATCTTCGTGCGCCATGGCTTCAGCCTGCGCTGAGCGGGCGACACTGCACGCATGTCCCTCTTCACCGCGGCCGAGCTCACCGTCATCGCGCTGAGCCTGAAAGTGGCCAGCACGGCGGCGCTGGCCAGCCTCCCGGCCGGCATTGCCGTGGCCTGGCTGCTGGCGCGCGGGCGCTTTCCGGGCAAGGCGCTGCTCGATGCACTGGTGCACCTGCCGTTGGTGCTGCCGCCGGTGGTGGTGGGCTATGCGCTGCTGGTGCTGTTCGGAAACCAGGGTGCGATCGGCGGATTCCTGGCCGAGCAGTTCGGCATCGGCGTCGCGTTCCGCTGGACCGGCGCGGCGCTGGCCAGCGCGATCATGGGCTTCCCGCTGATGGTGCGCGCGATCCGCCTGTCCATCGAAAACGTCGACCGCCGCCTGGAGCAGGCGGCGGCCACGCTCGGTGCCAATCCCTGGCGTGTGTTCGCAACGGTCACGCTGCCGCTGGCGTGGCCGGGAATCGTGGCTGGTGCGGTGCTCGGCTTCGCCAAGGCGCTGGGCGAGTTCGGCGCCACCATCACCTTCGTGTCCAACATTCCCGGCGAGACGCAGACGCTGTCGACGGCGATCTACGGGCTGATGCAGGTCCCGGGTGGCGAGTCCGGCATCTGGCGGCTGGCGGCGGTGGCGGTGGCGATCTCGCTGCTGGCGCTGCTGGCCTCGGAGTGGCTGGTGCGCCGCCAGCACGGCCACCGCGATGCGGGGGACGGCGCATGAACCTGCCGCATCCCGAGCCGGGCCGATGCTGAGCCTGGACATCCACCTGCGGCGCGGCCGCTTCGAGCGCCACGTGCGCATCGAGGATGCGGCGCGCGTGGTCGCGCTGACAGGGCCCTCCGGCGCCGGCAAGACCACGGTGCTCAATGCGATCGCCGGGCTGGTGCGCCCGCTCTCAGGGCACATCGCCGTCGACGGCCGCGTGCTGTTCGACGCCGCGCGCGGCATCGACCTGCCGGCGCACCGGCGCCGTGTCGGCTACGTGTTCCAGGATGCGCGGCTGTTCCCGCACCTCGATGTCCGCGGCAACCTGCTGTATGGCCGCCATGCGCGGCGCGGCGAGGTCGAGCGCTTCGGGCTGGATGACGTCGTCGCGCTGCTCGGCATCGGCGCGCTGCTGGCGCGCCCCACCGCCAACCTGTCCGGCGGCGAGGCGCAGCGCGTCGCCATCGGCCGCGCCCTGCTCGCGCAGCCGGCGATCCTGCTGCTCGACGAGCCGCTGTCCGCGCTCGACCTGGCGCGCCGCGAAGAGCTGATCCCGTGGCTGCAGCGGGTGCGCGACGAGGTGCGGCTGCCGATGGTCCATGTCAGCCATGCCGAGGACGAGGTGCGGCGCATGACCAGCGCGGTCCACGTGCTGGACTGACGCCTGCGGACAGTCCGGCGGCGCAGCACGCCTGTTCACGGCCACGGACGTATCCTGCGCCGATGACCGAAGTGCTCGACTCGCTTGAGCTTGCCGTCGACCGGATCGTGGCGCGGATCCCGGGCACGCTGCATGTCGCCACCCCGCTCGGACTCGGCAAGCCGCACCGCCTGCTCAACGCCCTGTATGGCCGCATCCAGCGCGACCCCGCGCGCCGCCTGCACATCTACACGGCGCTGTCGCTGGACCCGCCCGTGGCCGGCGGCAGCGATCTGCAGCGGCGCTTCCTGGCGCCGTTCCTAACCCGCCAGTTCGGCGACGACTTCCCGCGCCTGGACTGGGTGCGCGCGCAGCGGCGCGACGCGTTGCCCGACAACATCGTCATCGAGGAGTTCTATCTCCAGGGCGGCGCGCTGCTGCGCTCCAGCCAGGCACAGCGCCACTACGCCAGCCTCAACTACACCCACGTGGCGCGCACGCTGGCCGCGCGCGGCGTGGGCTGCATCGTGCAGAAAGTCGCGGTGGACGCCGGCGGTACACGGCTGTCGCTGTCATCCAACACCGACCTCACGCTGGATACGATCGATGCGCTCGCCGTCGCCGGGCACCCGCGGCCGCTGCTGGTCGCCGAGATCGATCCGGAGCTGCCGTGGCTCGGCGGCACCGCAGCGGTCGACGCCGGATTCTTCGACCTGATCGTGGCGCCGCCGGCGCCGTATCCGAAGCTGTTCGCGCTGCCGCGCCAGGCGGTCGGCGATGCCGACCATGCGATCGGCCTGTACGCCAGCGCCCTGGTGCGCGACGGCGGCACCCTGCAACTCGGCATCGGTGCACTGGCCGACGCGATCTGCCACGCGCTGGCGCTGCGCCACACCGACAACGCCGCCTACCGGCGCGTGCTGCAGGCACTCGACCCGGGCATCGAAGCGCATCCGGCCGTGCTGGCCAGTGGTGGCCTTGGACCTTTCGCGATCGGCCTGTACGGCTGCAGCGAAATGGTCAACGAAGGCTTCCGCCGCCTGGTGCAGTGCGGCGTGGTGCGCCGGCGCGTGGTCGACAAGCTGCCGCTGCAGCAGCGCCTCGACGATGGCAGCGCCAGCGAACTCGACCGCGAGCTGCAGACGCGCGACGGGCAGTTCCTGCATGGCGGCTTCTACCTTGGCTCAGCGGAGTTCTACGACTGGTTGCGCACGCTGGATGACGACACGCGCCACGGCATCGGCATGCGCCGCATCAGCGAGTTGAACATGCTGCCGCTCGGCGACGAGGCGCTGGCGCGCGTGCAGCGCCGCGATGCACGCTTCTTCAACAGCTGCATGATGGCCACCGCGCTCGGCGCGGCGGTTTCCGACGGCCTTGCCGACGGCGAGGTGGTGTCGGGCGTGGGCGGCCAGTACGACTTCGTGTCGATGGCGCACGCGCTGCCCGACGCGCGCTCCACGCTGCTGCTGCGGGCGACGCGCGAGACTGGCGGCGCGGCGCAATCCAACCTGCGCTGGAACTACGGCCACACCACCATCCCGCGGCACCTGCGCGACATCTACATCAGCGAGTACGGCATCGCCGATGTGCGCGGCCTGGCCGACGAGGATTGCGTGGTGGCGATGACGGCGATCTGCGATGCACGCTTCAGCCCCGGATTGCTGGCCGAGGCGAAGCAGCATCGCAAGCTGCGCGGCGACTTCGCGCCGCCGGCATCGTGGGCGCGCAACACGCCGGCGCGGCTGCGCGAAGCGCTCGCGCCGTTCCGCCGCGACGGCACCCTGCCCGACTATCCGCTCGGCAGCGACTTCACCGACGTCGAACAGCGCCTGGCCAAGGCGCTGGGCTGGCTGCAGGCGAACACCTCGAACCGCTGGCGCCTGCTGCGCACCGTGGCGGCCGCCCTGGTCACCAGGGGCGCGGACGACCGTGAAGCGCTGGAGCGGATGGTGCTGTCGGCTCCCGCCTCGTCCGGCGAGCGACTCTCTGCTCGGTTGCTCGCATACGCGCTCGCGCAAACACGTACCGCCTGAAGCGCGCGCCCCCGACACCGCGGGGTGTCGGCGGCGCCTGGCCGGGCGTACCCGGCACTGCGGGTCAGTCCAGTGCGAAGTCCACGGGCACGCGGATCCAGCCCTCGACCGGCTTGCCGTCCGACTGCTCGGGATTGAAGCGCCAGTTGCGGGCGGCCTCGAGCGTCGCCGCGTCGAACACGCCCTCCGGCGTCGACTGTTCGACCACTGCGTCCCTGACGCTGCCGTCAGTGCCCACCAGCAGCTTCAGCACGACCCGCCCGCTCTGTTTTGCGGCAACGGCGGCGGCCGGATAGCGCGGCGCCGTCATGACCGGTGCTGCAGGTGGCGCGGGCGGTGCGGGCGGTGCGGCGGACGACGGAGCCGCGGCGGGAACCGGCGGCGCGGGTGCGTTGGCAGGAGCGGCGGGCGCCGGCGGTGCCGGCAATGCCGGTGGTGACGGCGCACGGGCGAGTCCGGGCGGCGCCGGTGGAGCCGGCGGTGCGTCGGCTGCGTCCACCGCCGTGGCATCCGGTGGCGGAGGCGGCGCCGGCGGCGCGTCGGGCACCGCAGGCGCGGCGAGCACCGGCGGAACCGGCGGTGGAGGTGGTGCGGCAGCCGGGCGGACCGCCCAGGCGGCGTAGCTGCAGCCCGCCAGCACGACGCCCAGGGCCAGGGCGCCGGTGCGACGGCGGACGACTCCGGGTTGCGGTTGTTTCAACATGAGGATGCGCTCCTTCAGGAATTGGCTGGACTGCCAATGGCAACCGACCGGCAGTCCAGGGACGGCCAGTTGCACGTTCAACATCGCGTCCGCGTAGCGGCGACGGGCATGCGGGTGGCGCGCGAGCACCGTGGCATCGCAGGCAAGCTCCTGGTCGAGGCGGAATCCGCGCGCGGCCAGGTGCAGGAAGGGGTTGAACCAGTGCAGGCAGCGCAACGCGACCGCCAGCAGGTTGGCGCGCGTGTCGCCGCGCGCGAGATGGGCGCGCTCGTGTGCGACCACCAGCGCGGCTTCGTCCGCTGCGTGCAGGGCTTCGAAATCGACAGGCAGCACGATGCGCGGCCGCATCGCGCCCACCACCGCCGGTGCCTCCACGCCAACGCCGCGCCAGCTCCCGTCCGCGGTCTGTTCGAGGTGGCCAAGCGCCGCCACGTAACCCCGCTGTTGCGCCCGGAAACGCAGGGCGACGAACACGCCGCCAATCAGCCAGGCCGAAGCCAGCAGCAGCGGCCAGTCGATGCCGGTCGCGGTCAGCGTAGAGCCTGTCGACGGCATCACCAGCACCCCCGGGTGCAGTGACAGCAGCGCCGGAGCGAACCCTTGGCCGGGGGCCGGGCGCGGCAACGCGGCCGCGGCGATCGCCAGCGGCACCAGCGCCCACGCGCCGTACGCCACGCGCGCGCCGAACGCGCGACGCAACGGATGCCGCAGCGCGAGCACCAGCAGCAGCGCCGCGCTCGCCGCGAGGCTGCCGTCGACGAGCCAGCGCAGCAGCGTGTCAGCGGCGATCATCATCAAGCCCATCGATCAGGCGGCGGAGTTCTGCGATGTCGGCCGGGCTGAGCTTGCCGCGCTCGCTGAAGTGCGCCACCAGCGGCGCCACGCGCCCGCCGAACAGGCGGTCCACCACGCCCTGGCTCTGCTGCGCCACCCACGCTTCGCGGGTCAGCACCGGGGAATACAGATAGCGGCGACCGTCGCGCTCGGCGCGCACCGCGCCCTTGCGCAGCAGGCGGTTGAGCAGGGTCTTGATGGTCGGTTCCGCCCATTCCGAACTGGCGGCCAGCTGCGCCACCACGTCTTCGGCGGCCAGCGGCTGCCGCCGCCAGAGCACGTCCATCACCACCGCTTCGGCATCGCTGATCGACATGACGATTACACCCGTAATTTGAACTGATTACAGGCGTAAACAATCGTGCTGTCAAGCGCAGCGTGTCAGGTGGCGCGAACGGGCTCCAGCCCCGGGATGTCGCCGCCGGCGGCGCCCGCCTCAACGGCCGCATCGGCGTACACCGTGTCGATGGCGTTGGTGGCGTACCAGGCAGGTGCGTAATAGCTGTGCGCGTAGCGGTCGCCGCTGTCGCAGAGGATGGTGACGATCGAACCGCTGCGCCCTTCGACCGCCATGCGTTGCGCCGCGTGCAGGACGCCGATGAAATTGGTGCCGGTGGATCCGCCGACGCGGCGACCGAGGCGCGCGCTGACGTGGCGCATCGCCGCCAGCGCCAGGGCGTCGGGCACCTTGACCATGGCGTCGATGCAGCCGGGAATGAAGCTCGCCTCCACGCGTGGGCGGCCGATGCCTTCCACGCGCGAGCCGCAGGGATGGGTGAAGTGGCGCCACGGCTGCCCGGCCACTGCCGCACGGTAAGCCTGATGGAACACCGATTCCTGCGGATCCGCGCACAGCACGCGCGTGGCGTGGCGGCGATAGCGCACGTAGCGCCCCAGCGTGGCGGCGGTGCCGCCGGTGCCCGGGCTGCACACGATCCATTCCGGAACCGGGTGCCGCTCCTCCGCCATCTGCCGGAAGATCGATTCGGCGATGTTGTTGTTGGCGCGCCAGTCGGTGGCGCGCTCGGCGTAGGTGAACTGGTCCATGAAGTGGCCGCCGGTCTCGGCCGCCACGCGCTGCGATTCGGAATCCAGCGCGCAGGCGGTCTGCACCAGGTGGCAGCGGCCGCCATGGAATTCGATCGCGGCGATTTTTTCCGGCGAGGTCGATGCCGGGATCACCGCGATGAACGGCAGGCCCAGCAGCCGCGCGAAATACGCTTCCGACACCGCAGTCGATCCGCTCGACGCCTCCACCACCGGCCGCCCTTCGCGCAGCCAGCCGTTGGCCAGCGCGTACAGGAACAGCGAGCGCGCCAGCCGGTGCTTGAGGCTGCCGGTCGGATGGCTCGACTCGTCCTTCAGGTACACGTCGATGCCCGGATAGCCGGGCACGTCCAGCGGAATCAGGTGGGTGTCGGCCGACCGGTTGAAGTCGGCCTCGATGGTGTGGATGGCACGCGCCACCCAGTCACGCTGCGGCATGGAAACTCCCGGTGCTGGCCGGCGGCGCTACAGCGCGCGCGCCGCCTCGACCACCTTGTCGACGGTGAAGCCGAAATGCGGGAACAGCACCTCGGCCGGTGCGCTGGCGCCGAAGCGGTCGATGCCGACCACCGCGCCGTCCAGGCCCACGTACTTGCGCCAGATGTCGGTGACACCGGCCTCGACCGCGACGCGCTTGCGGCAGGCGCGCGGCAGCACGGCTTCGCGATACGCGGCGTCCTGGCGGTCGAACACGTCGGTCGACGGCATCGACACCACGCGCACGCCGTCGCCGAGGCGCGCGGCGGCATCCATCGCCAGGCCCACTTCGGACCCGGTGGCGATCAGGATCAGTTCCGGCGCGCCGACCGAATCGCGCAGCACGTAGCCGCCGCGCCCGATGGCGGCGACCTGCGCCGCGTCGCGCGCCTGGTGGGCGAGGTTCTGGCGCGAGAACACCAGGCAGCTCGGGCCGTCCTGGCGTTCGATGGCGGCACGCCACGACACGGCCGACTCCACCGCGTCGCACGGACGCCAGACATCGTTGCCGGGGATGAGACGCAGGCTGGCCAGGTGCTCGATCGGCTGGTGCGTCGGGCCGTCCTCGCCGAGCCCGATCGAGTCATGGGTGTAGACGTGGATCGCGTGCGCGCCCATCAGCGCGCTCATGCGCACCGCGTTGCGCGCGTAGTCGCTGAACACCAGGAACGTGGCGTCATACGGAATGAAGCCGCCGTGCACCGCGAGGCCGTTGCTGATCGCGGTCATGGCGAATTCGCGCACGCCGTAATAGACGTAGTTGGCATCGGGGGCGTCGCTGGCCACCGACTTGCTGCCGCTCCACAGGGTCAGGTTGGAACCGGCCAGGTCGGCCGAGCCACCAACCAGCTCGGGCAGCAGCGGCGCGAAGGCTTCGATCGCCATCTGCGAGGCCTTGCGCGAGGCGACCGTGGGGCCGTCGGCCTGCAGCTTGGCGACGTACGCGTCCGCGGCGGCCGCGAAGCCCTCCGGGAGTTCCGCGTGCGAGCGGCGCACGAGCTCCGCGGCAAGCTCGGGATGACGCGCGGCGTAGGCGTCGAACATCTGGTTCCACTGCGCTTCGCGCGCCAGGCCCGCGCCGGTGGCACGCCAGCCGTCCTGGATCGCCTGCGGCAGTTCGAACGGCGCGTGCTCCCAGCCCAGCGCCTTGCGCGTGGCCTCGAGTTCGTCACGCCCCAGCGGCGACCCGTGCGACGACTCCTTGCCGGCCTTGGCGGGCGAGCCGAAGCCGATCGTGGTGCGGCAGCAGACCAGCACCGGGCGGTCGTCGTGGCGCATGGCCAGCTCGATCGCGTCCTTGACGGCCTTGGCGTCATGGCCGTCGACGTCGCGGATCACGCGCCAGCCGTAGGCCTCGAAGCGCGCCGGGGTGTCGTCGGTGAACCAGCCGGCGGTGTCGCCGTCGATCGAGATGTGGTTGTCGTCCCAGAACGCGACCAGCTTGCCCAGGCCCCAGGTGCCGGCCAGCGAGGCGGCCTCGTGCGAGATGCCCTCCATCAGGCAGCCGTCGCCCATGAACACCCAGGTGCGGTGGTCGACCACGGCGTACTCGGGGCGGTTGAAGCGCTGCGCGAGCAGCTTCTCGGCGAGCGCGAAACCGACCGCGTTGGCAAAGCCCTGGCCCAGCGGACCGGTGGTGGTCTCCACCCCGTCGGTGACGAAATTCTCGGGATGGCCCGGCGTGCGGTGGCCCATCTGCCGGAAGTTGCGCAACTCCTCCATCGGCAGGTCGTAGCCCGAGAGGTGCAGCAGCGAATACAGCAGCATCGAGCCGTGGCCGTTGGACAGCACGAAGCGGTCGCGGTTGAACCACTTGGGGTTGCCCGGGTTGTGGCTCAGGTAGTCGTTCCAGAGCACTTCGGCGATGTCGGCCATGCCCATGGGCATGCCGGGATGGCCGGAATTGGCCGCCTGCACGGCGTCGGCGGCGAGGAAGCGGATGGCGTTGGCGAGGTCGCGTCGGCTGGGGCTGGTCATGTCTCGGGGCGGCGGCGGGCGAAGCCGCCATTGTCCCACCCCCGCCCGCCGGTGTCCCGGACGCGCTGCCCGGACTGTGGCGCAGGCCCGCCGTTCAGGCCGCGCTGTCGTCCGGCACGGGCGTGCCGGGCACGTCCTCGATGTCGCGCGCCACCATCGCCGCGATGCCCAGGTCGCCGGTGACGTTCACCGTGGTCCGGCACATGTCGAGGAAATGGTTGACGCCCAGCACCAGGCCGATGCCTTCCGGCGGCACGCCGACCATGGCGCAGATCAGTGCCACCACCGGCAGCGAACCGGACGGCACGCCAGCGGTGCCGATGCCGCCGAGGATGCACACCAGCATCACCACCACCTGCTGGCCGAGGCTGAGCTCGACCCCGAAGAACTGCGCCAGGAAGATCACGGTCACGCCCTCGAACAACGCGGTGCCGTTCTGGTTGGCGGTGGCGCCGATGGTCAGCACGAAGCGCGACACCGCCCTCGGCAGCTTGAGCTCGGTGTCGGCCACGTGCAGCGCGGTCGGCAGCGTGGCATTGCTGGACGCGGTGCTGAAGGCCATCAGCATCGCTTCCTGCACGCCCTTGAAGAAGCGCACGGGCGAATAGCCGCCGACGAACTTCAGCGCCAGCGAGTAGACCACCAGCATGTGGATCGCAAGCGCGCCAACCACCACCAGCACGTATTCGCCGAGGCGCAGCAGCAGGTCCCAGCCGAACAGCGCGGCCAGGTTGAACATGAAGCAGAACACCGCATAGGGCGCGAGCCGGATGACCAGGCCGATCAGGGTCATCGAGACCTCGAAGATGCCCTCGATGCCGCGCCGCAGGGTGCGGATCGCCGCGCTGTCCGGGCTCATCACGATGCCGATGCCGAACATCAGCGCGAAGAACATCAGCGCCAGGATGCTGGCGTTGCTCGACGCCGCGCCGATCACGTTCTGCGGCACGATGTCGAGCAGCATCTGCACGCCCGTGGCCTGCGCACTGCTGTCGCGCACGATCGCCGCGGTGCGCTCGGCGCCTTCGACCAGCAGCTGCCGGGCGAGCTCGGGATCCACGCCGTCGCCGGGGCGGAACACGTTGACCAGCACCAGGCCCAGCGCCACCGCGACCCCCGACAGCAGCACGGTGTAACCGAGCGTGCGCCAGCCGATGCGTCCCAGCGAGCGGATGTCGCCCATCTCCGACACGCCCACCACCAGCGCCGAGAACAGCAGCGGCACGATCATCATGAAGATCAGGCTGAGGAACAGCGTGGAGAAGGGCTGCGTGACGTAGCGCGTGAACGCCTGCACCCAGCCGGCATCGGCGCCGGAGCCGTAGTGGGCGGCCAGGCCGACGGCCAGGCCGGCGACGAAGCCGATGGCGATCTTCCAGTGCAGCGGCATGCGTTGCCTGGCAGGCGCGGTCGACTCGGTCATGCGTTGTTTCCGGAGTGGCTGGACCGCCGGAGCTTAGCAAAGCGCGGCCGGCACGCCGGGATCACTGCGGATACAGCGGCGGCAACGCGTCGTCTTCCGGACTCGCGGGGGCCCGCCAGCGCGGGCCGGCGGCGAACGCGGCGCGCACCGCCGCACGCGCGCCGGCGGCATCGCCACCACCCCATCGCGCCTGCTGCAGCAGCGCGATGGCGGCGCGCTGCGGGCCGGGTTCGATGCGGCGCGCGAGCACGTCGAGATCGGGTGCAGGTGGGGTACCAAGCGCGCACAGGGCGTGTGCCACGTCGCCGAGGTCGCCGGTGTCGAGCGCACGGCGCAGCGTACGCGGCGTGCCCGGGCGCGCGTCGTCGCCATCTGCTCCAGCGGGCGCCGAGGGCGCGGCGGCAGCGCCGGCCGTGGCCCGCTGACGCTGCTGCAGCGCCCAGCCCAGCGTGACCAGCCACAACAGCGCGAACGCCACCGTGGCCAGCGCCCATGAGCGCACTTCGCCCTGCACGCCTGGCACGCGGATCCAGTCGTCGCTGTCGCCAGGTGTCCGGGCAGCGACAGCCGTGCCGGTCGCATCTGCGCGCGCACCGGGCGCGGGCGCGACGTCGAGCGTGAGGTCGGGTACGACGGCTTCGCGCGCCGCGCCGGCGGCAACGTCCCACCACGCGATGGTGGGCGCGACCACGCGCAGGCGGCCGTCGCGCGCGGGAAGCACCGAGAAGCGTCGCAGCAGGCGCAGCTGCGGGCGCCCGTCGCGCACGGTTTCATCCACCTGCACTGGCTCGGCGAACACCTGCCCGCCCTGGTCGACGTCGACGGTCGGTGCGGCCAGCTGTGCGGCCATCGCTCCGTCGGCGACGATCTCTAGCTCGACCGTGGTGGCGTCGCCCACGCGTGCGGCGCGTGGCGGGTCCACCCAGCGCATCGACAGCCCGCGCAGCGGTAGCCACGGCTGCGGCGCGGCCGCCGGCATCGGCCGCACGTCGAGCGTGATCGCCGGGCCGCTCGCCGACAGCGCGCGCTGGCCATCGTTGAAGATGTCGTCGAACAGGTTGCCGACACCGCGCCCTTCGAAGCGCGCGCCCGGCAGCAGCAACGCGCCGCTGCGCTCGGGCAGCAGCAGGTAACGGCGTTCGACGACGGTGTAGCGGCGGCCGCCGATGTCGCGGTTGTACTGCACGTCGCTGCCCACGCGCTGCAGCGACGCCCCCTGTGGAGGCGGAAGATCGAGCTGGCCGGAAATCAGCTGCGAGGCGTAGTACAGGCGCAGCGTGTAGCCGACCGCCTGCTGCACGTAGGGCGCGGGCGCGTCGACCTCGGCTTCGATGAACACGTTGCCGCGTGCGCGCGCGGGGGCTGCTGCCGCCACCACCGACAACGCCAGTGGCACGGTGCGTTCGCCGCCGACGCGCAGTGCCGGCACGGTAAGGCTGCCAGCGCGCTGCGGTTCCAACGCCACCGCGAACAGCATGCGCGACACCTGTCGGCCGCCGCGGCGCTCGAAAAGCTGCCGGCTCGCGTGCTGGCTCAGCGCGAAATCGGCCGCGAGCGGTGCGTAGTCCGGCTGACCACCGCCGTCGGTCTCGATGTTGAGCGTCACGGTTTCGCCGAGCCCGACGCGGTCGCGGTCGAGCCAGGCACGCAGTTCGGCATGGGCCAGCACCGGCAGCAGGCCGAGCAGCAGGCCGAGCAGCAGCGCCAGCATCCAGCGCGCGCGGATCATCATGTGCATGCCGTCATTTTCCTTCCGCCCGGCGGCGTTCGTGTTCGATGCGCAGGCGCGCACGCAGCAGCCCGCCGGGATCGTCGGGGACGCGCTGCAGCCACGCGGCGTTGGCCTGCGCCTGCTCACTGTCGCCGGCATCGCGCGCCTGCTCTGGTTCGCCGCGGGCGTCGGCGCCCGAAGTCGCGGAGCGGTCGTCCTCGAGCGCGCGCTGCATGGCCTCGCGCTGCGCGGCATCCGCTTCGCGCTGGGCAGCCTCGGCCTTGCGCTGCTGCTCGCCGGTGCCGGTCGACGACGGTGGCGGTGCCTCGCCGTCGCGACGCGCCGGATCGTTGTCGGCTGGCTGTTGCGACGGTGCACCCTGGCCCGATGGGTCGTCGGCATCGCCTTGGCCGGCGCCCTCCTGCCCTGGCTGCGGCTTGCCGCGCTCGGGCGTGTCCTTGCCATCGCCGCGACTGTCGCCCTTGGCGCCGGGTGGCGGCTTGCGGCGCATGGCGGCGTCCACCGCGGCCCGGTTCGCGGCCGCATCCGCCATCCCCGGCGCCGCCTTGAGCGCCGCATCGTAGGCGGCGAGCGCGTCTTCGTAGCGGCCCATGCGCGCCAGCGCGTTGCCACGGTTGTAGGCGGCGTCCGCACCCGGCACGCGCTCGAATCCGCGCGCGGCGGCCTCGTAGTCGCCACGGCGGTATGCCGCCTCGGCTTCCGCGCTGCGCGCGTGCGCGACCTGGTCGGCGCGCCGCCAGGCAGTCCCTTCGACGCCGGCGCTGTCGTCGGCCGCGAGCAGCGGAGGCGGCGGCAGCGCCAGGCACAACAGCAGGCCGATGAACACGCCGCCGCGCCGGAACGCGAGCAGCAACAGCAGCATGGCCGGCGGCAGCAGCCAGAAGCCGCCGTCCTCGCGCACGAAGGCACGTGCGGCTTCGCGCGGCCCCTTGGCCATGCCCTCGCCGGTATCGCCAGCCGCCCGCGCGGCAGCCCCATCGGCATCACCACTGCGTTCACCCCCGCCGATCGGGGCCAGCACGCCGGGCACGCTCTCGGACCAGGCGTGGTAGCGGCCACCGCCTGCATCGGCGATCGCGCGCAGTGACGCCACGTCCAGCCGCGCTGAGTGGATGCCGCCGTCGCGCCGCCGGTAAGCCGCGCCGTCCTCGGTGCCCATGCCGAGCACGGACACGCGGTAGCCGGCTGCGTGCGCGGCCGCCGCGGCGGATGTCGCCGAGCGGCTGCCGCTGCCGGCCAGCAGCAGGATGTCGCCGCGCGCGTGGCCGGACTGCGCCAGCAGGCGCTGCGCCAGCGCGATGGCGCGCGCCGGCTTGCTGCCGTCGACCGGCATGACGTCCGGCGCCAGTGCGTCGAGGAACACCGCGACGTTGCCGGCATCGCGGGTCATCGGCGCAATCGTGTAGGCGTCGTCGGCATAGGCCACCAGCGCGACCTCGCCGGCGTGCGCGCGCAGCAGTGCGTCGAGGCGCGCACGCGCCTGCAGCAGGCGCGACGGCGGCAGGTCGTTGGCCAGCGTGGCGCTGGACAGGTCCAGCGCGAGCACCAGCGGCGCGCCGCCGGCCTGCAGCGGCTGCGCGGTGCTGCGCCAGCTCGGGCCGGCCAGCGCCAGCACCAGCAGCGCGCAGCCGGCGAGCACCAGCCAGCCATCGATCCACCCGCCGCGACCGCGCGCACCGCCATCAAGCAGGTGCGGCAGCAGGTGGGGATCGACGGCCGTGCGCCAGGCGCTGCGCCTGCGCTGGCGCGCACGCCACGCCCACGCCAGCACGGGCAGGAGCAGCAGCGCCAACAGCCAGGCCGGACGCAGGAATTGCATGGCCTGCAGCGATTGCAGCAGCGGGTTCATGCCAGCCGCCTCCGCCGCCACGCCAGCGGCACGGCGAGCAGGCCGCAGCACAAGGCCGCCGCCAGCGGCCAGGGGTAGCGCTCCAGTCGCGGGCGCAGCGCCTCGCCCGGGTGTTCGATGGGTTCCAGCTGGTCGATCTCGGCATAGATCTGCGCCAGCGACTCGGTATCCGCGGCGCGGAAGCTGCGGCCGCCGGTCATGTCGGCGATCCGCGCCAGCGTGGCCTCGTCGATCTCGCTGCCACCCGACGGCAGTCGGAAGCCGAACACCGACAGCGCCTCGCCTTCACCGCCAAAGGCGATGGTGTGGATGCGCACATCCTCGTCGGCGGCGATGCCGGCGGCCTTGAGCGGATCGAGCATGCCGGCGGTGTTGACGCCGTCGGTCAGCAGCACCAGCACGCGCTGCCCTTCGCGCTGTGACTGCAGCCGCTTCACGCCCAGGCCGATGGCGTCGCCGATGGCGGTCTCGCGCCCGGCCAGCGCGACCACGGTATCGGCCAGTTGCTCGCGGACGCTGGCCAGGTCGGTGGTCGGCGGCGCCAGCGCATAGGCACTGCGCCCGAACACCAGCAGGCCGACGCGGTCGCCCTGACGCCGCTCAAGGAAGTCGGCGATCACCGCCTTGGCGGCGGTGAGCCGATCGACGACCTCGCCGCCCAGCACCATGTCGCGTTCGCCCATGCTGGCCGACAGGTCGACCGCCAGCATCAGCTCGCGGCCCACGTCCGGCGGCTGCACCGCTTCGCCCCAAGCCATTGGACGCGCGGCCGCGACGCACAGCAGCGCCCAGCCAATCCACGCCAGTGCGGGCACGCGCGCTCCCCTTCCACCGCCGTGCGTCACACCGCCCGCCAGTTCGCGCACGCGCGCGGACCACGGCACGCGCAGTGCCGGGCCGTCGTCGCGCAGCGGTGGCAGCAGGCGACGGACCAGCCACGGCAGCGGCAGCGCGACCAGAAGCCATGGCCAGTCGAAGCCGGCGAACGCGGGCCAGACGCTTGCCAGCGCGTTCACTTGCGCCCCTCCATCCATACGAGAAAGCGCGCGCGTGCGGTGCGTCGCAGTGCGTCCACGGCATCGGGATCCGCGTCGCGTCGGAACGGACCGTCGGTCAGCAGCGCGGCCGCGTCGCCGGAGAAGCGCGGCGCGGCATCATCGGCATCGAGGAACGCGAGCCAGGCCTCGCCCTGCAGGCGATCGGCCGAAGGATCACGGAGGCGTCCGGCGCGACGCAACAGCTCGGAGATCGCCGCGATCTGTTGGGCCGGGCTGGCGGCGGCGGCCACGGCCGCGTCGAACGCATGTTCGTGACGCCGGCGCCGGCGGACTCGCCGCCACCGCCACGCAAACAGCGCGGCCAGTGCAAGCACGACAACCGCCATGACCATCCACCAACCCGGTGCAGGCGGCCACCAGGCCGGTGCAACCGAGGCGTGGATATCGCGCAGCGGCAGCGCGTCCTGCATCAAGCGCTCCTTGCCGTCGTGGCGGGTAACGCCAGCCACGCGTCGCTGGCGTCGGCGGTGGACAGGCGCAAGGCGCGTACGCCGCGCGCGGCCAGGGTGGCGATGGTGTCTTCCACTTCGACGTCGAAGGCCCGGCGCCAGCGTTCGCGCTCACTCGTGCTGGCGAGGTCGAGTTCGATGCGGGTGCGGGACGCGCCGCCAGATGCCGCTGCCGCCGCCGAAGGTGCGCCTGACGACGCGACCGAGAACGCCAGCATGCCGCGCGGCGGCTCCACCTCGAGGGGATCGGTCAGCAGGAGTACCAGCACCTCGTGGTGCGCCGCGAGCGCGGGCCAGCGCTGTTGCGGGATGGCAGCCACGCTGGCGGGATCGGCCAGCACCAGCAGGCGCGAGCCCGGGCGCAGCAGGCGCCGCGCATGGTCCAGCGCGACCTCGAGCCCGGCATCATCGGCCGGTGGCGTCGCGTACCAGCGCACCAGCGCGTCGAGCACGCGCAGCGCGCCGCGCGGCCCCGACGCCGGCGGCACCGGCGGTTCGGAAACGCTGCCACGCAGCGCGGCGACGCGATCGCCGTCGCGCACCGCACGCCAGGCCGCCAGTGCGCCGGCGCGTGCGGCCTGCACCGACTTGAAGCGCACGCGCGTGCCGAAGTACAGCGCCGGCGAGGTGTCGGCCACCAGCAGCGTCAGTCGCTCGCGCTCGGCCTGGAACAGCTTGGTATGCGGCTTGCCGCTGCGCGCGGTCAGGCGCCAGTCGATGTGGCGCGCGTCGTCGCCTGCCGCGTAGGCGCGCGACTCGGCGTACTCCATGCCGCGCCCGCGCAGCGTCGATGGCGCGGGTCCGGCCACGCCGGCCGCGCCGCGCCGCGCGCTGACGCTCGCCTGCGCGATGCCGCGCAAGGCGATCAGTTCGGCCAGCGATGGCGTAACACCGTCGCCGCCCGTGGCGGTGCCGACCGCGACGACCGCGGCAGCGCCCATGCCGTTCATGGCAGCGGCACGTGCTGCAGCAGCTCCTGCACGAGGCGCTCGCCGTCCCAGCCCTCGGCCGTGGCCTCGTAGCTCGGCAACACGCGGTGGCGCAGGACGTCCGGGGCGACGGCGCGCACGTCGTCTGGCGTGACGAAGTCGCGGCCGGCCAGCCAGGCATGCGCGCGGGCGCAGCGCTCGAGCGCGATCGACCCGCGCGGGCTCGCGCCCCAGGCGATGCGGCGCGCCAGTGCTGCGTCGTAGCGTTGCGCGCTGCGCGATGCCAGCACCAGTTCGATCAGGTAACGCTCCAGCGCCGGCGCCATGTGCAGGTCGAGCACCGCATTGCGGGCGGCGAAGATGTCGCTGGCGGGTATGCGGGCGGTTGCCGGCGCGGCGTGCTGCAGCGTGGCCCGGGCGCGCTCACGCGCCAGCAGCAGGATGCCCGCCTCCGCCTCGACCTCTGGATAGCCCACGCGTACGTGCATCAGGAAGCGGTCGAGCTGCGCCTCCGGCAACGGGAAGGTCCCTTCCTGCTCGATCGGATTCTGCGTGGCCATCACCAGGAACAGCTGCGGCAGCGCGTACGTCTGCCGGCCCACGGTCACCTGGCGCTCACCCATCGCCTCGAGCAGCGCCGACTGCACCTTGGCCGGCGCGCGGTTGACCTCGTCGGCAAGCAGCAGCGAATGGAAGATCGGCCCCGGCTGGAACTCGAAGCGGCCGTCCTGCGGCCGCCACACCTCGGTCCCGGTGAGATCCGCCGGCAGCAGGTCGGGCGTGAACTGCACGCGCGCGAAGTCGGCCTCGATGCGCGCAGCCAGCGCACGGATGGCGCTGGTCTTGGCCAACCCGGGCGCGCCTTCGACCAGCAGGTGGCCGTCCGCGAGGAGTGCGATCAGCAGGCGTTCGACCAGCGCCGCCTGGCCGATGATCTCGTGCGTCAGCGCATCGCGCAGGCCGGTGAAAACGCCATGCAGGCGTGAGATGTCGTCGTGGGGCGTGTCCATGGGCGACCGGGGGACGGCGCGGGCTGCGCCAGGGTGCAGTTTGACCCCTCCGGCCCGACTTGGTTCAAGCGCCGTCGGTCATGTCATGCCCGGAAACGCCGACGGGGCCCGAAGGCCCCGTCGTTGACGCGTCTGGAATCGCCGCTCAGTACGGGCGCGGCGCCACGCGCAGGACGCGCGGGGTGACGAAGATCAGCAGCTCGGCCTTGGACTTGCTGCGGCTCTTGGTCTTGAACAGGTTGCCGAGGATCGGCAGGTCGCCCAGGAACGGCACCTTCGAGATCGAGTTGCGGTCGCTGAATTCGTACACGCCGCCAATCACGACTGTCTGGCCGTCTTCGATCAACACCGCGGTGGTGACTTCGCGCTTGGCGAGGTTCGGAATCAGGCCGATGCCGATGATCTCGGTGAAATCCTCGATCTCGTCCTTCTTGACTGCGAGATTCAGGAATACGCGCCCGTCCGCGGTAATGGTCGGAGTGACCTTCAGCTCCAGCAATGCTTCCTTGAACTGCACCGTCGGCACGCTGTTGCTCTGGCCGCCGGTGACGGTCAGGTAACCGACCTCGCGACCCTGGCGGATCACAGCCTCGCGCTGGTTGCTGGTGACCACGCGTGGGTTCGACACCACCTCACCGCGCTGGTCCTGTTGCAGGGCCTGCAATTCGAGATCCCAGTCGATGGTATTGCCGAGGATGGTGAAGGCGATCGAGCCCGGGTTGAGGTTGCGGATGCTGAAATCGTTGTTGAGCACATTTTCGCCCCACTCGACCAGATCGCCCGGCTGCGCTTCGGCGGCCGATTTGATCAACCCCTGGTTGGCTTCGAGTGAGCCGGATCCGATCAAACGATCCTTCACGCCGCGGACGCCGAAGCGCGCTCCCAGGTCCCGTGCAAACGACTCGTTCGCGATCACGATGCGCGACTCGATCACCACCTGGTCCACCGGCTTGTCCAACGTCTGGACCAGGCGCTTGATCTCTGCGACCCGCTGCGGAATATCAATCACAAGCAATGTGTTGGTGCGGCGGTCGTAGCTCAGGCTGCCGCGCGACGACAGGAACCCGCGGCTCTGGTCGTTCTGGCCACTCTGGCCACCGCCACCGCTGCCGCCTTGACTGCTGTTCTTGCTTTCTTCGGTGAGCAGTTTGGCGATGTCCTCGGCGCTGCCGTAGGAGATCGGGATGTACTCGGTGTTCATCTCCGCGCGCTCTTCAAGCGCGAGGCGGGCGTTGGCGATGTCCTGCTCGAACTTGGCGATCTCGGACTGCGGCGCGACCCACACCACGTTGCCGCTGCGGCGCTTGTCGAGCGACTTGGCCTGCAGGACGATGTCCAGCGCCTGGTCCCACGGCACGTTGATCAGGCGCAGGGTCACGTTGCCCGTGACGCTGTCGCTGGCGACGATGTTGAGGTCCGACAGCTCGGCGATCAGCTGCAGCACCGTGCGCACCGGAACGTCCTGGAAGTTGAACGTGACCGGGCGGCCGCCGTAGCTGCGGGTCTCGCCCTGTGCCTGGGCCGAGGCCTGCGCGGTGGTGGCGACCGCCGCGGCGGTGCTGGCCCCGACGGCGCGGTTGGCGGCTGCCGCACGCGGCACGATTTCAACGATGTAGTCGCGCCCGGTCTGGTAGGCCAGCGGCTCGAACGCGCCTTCCGTGCTCAGCACGACCTGCGTGCCCTTGGGGCCCTGGTTGGCGTTGATGCGCTGGACCGGTGTGGCGAAGTCGGCCACGTTGAGCGGCCGCTGCAGTTCGGCCGGCAGGTCGGCGTTGCCGACGTCGAGGATCACCGTGCCGCCCTGGGTCCGCAGGTCGGGCGCCGCGCCGTCTCCGCTGAACTTGAGGATCAGCTTGCCGGAGCCGCCGTCGCCGCGCTTGAAGTCGATGCCGGTGATCGCCACCGCCGCCGGGACCTGCTTGGCGGGATCGATCGCGATCGCAGGGGTCACCTGCGCGAAGCTGGCAACCGGAACTCCGGGCGCCGGAGCGGCATGGACGGCACTGAACGCCGCGACCAGGCCAGCAAGGAGACCGCAGGCGCCTGCCTTGAAGGGCGTGGCACGCGTGATCGGCGAACGGCGTTGCGCGTTGCTGAAGGTCATCTGGCTTCCCCTAATCAATTGTCTTCGAGCGCGATCGATGCCGGCCGTTCAAGCCAGCCACCCGCGCCGTCAGGCACGAGTTCGACGAGTTCGATGCGATCTTCATGGACGCTGGTCACGCGACCATCGTTCTGGCCCAGGTACACGCCAGGACCCACCCGGTAGGTGACCTTGTCCGGTGCCATCACCAGTGCGGTCAGGCTGCTGCCTGCGCCCAGTGATCCCACCATGTCGAGGCTGTCGAGCGGAAACTGTTCGAGCGTCTGCTTGCGACGGTTGGAGTCCGGCCGCGGGCCACTGCCATTGCCCTCGTTCGCGAACGCGTCGCTGAACGGATCGCGCAGACCCTGCGCCGCGTACTCGAAGCTCTCGAACTGCTGCATCACCGGCAGTGGATCGAGCGGCGGCGCTGGGCGGGCACGGACGTTGGCCACCCATTCCTCCAGGTTCGGCGCCGTGCCCGGCTCGCTGGTGACGCCGCGGCTGCAACCGGCCAGCGCGGCGAGGACGGCCAGGCACGCGAAGCCGCGGCAGGCATTCGAAATCGTGCCCATGTCAGCGCGCCCCCTTTGCAGCGTCGACGGCGGCCTTTTCCTGCTCGGCCGCCTCCTCGTCATCGAGATAGCGGTAGGTCTTCACCGTGCCGGCTAGCTCCAGCGCAGAGTTCGGGCGAATGCCGACGACCTTGCCGTCGCCGCCGCCCTTGGGACGCAGCTGGATATCGTGCATCGTCATGATGACCACGCGCGGCAGCGAGGCCACGCCGCTGACGAAGGCGCCGAACTGGTGGTAGCTGCCGAGCATGCGCAGCGCGATCGGCTTCTCCGCGTAGAACTCCTTCGGCGACTCAGGACCCGGCTGGAACAGCTCGCTGGTGATGCCGGTGGCCAGTGCCGTCTGCGAAATGTCGACGATCAGGTCGGGCATCTCGGTGCGGCTGGGCAGCTGGCGCAGCATCTGCTGCAGCTGCTGCTCCATCTCCTCCAGCTGCAGCTTCAGCGGCCCGAGGTTGGCGGCGCGGCCCTGCTTGGTCTCGAAGTCCGCGCGCAGGCCTGACTCGGTGGTTTCAAGCGACTTCAGCTGATTACCCTTGTCGCGGGTCAGCACCCACCACAGCAGGCCGAAGATCAGCAGACCGAGGAGCACACAGAAACCGATCTTGTACTCACGCGGCCAGGAGCCGGTGTTGTTGAAGTCGAGCTCCTTGAGCGACATCTTGCGCTTGCTCACGACGCGGCTCCTTGTTCAGCGGCCGGGGCGGCGGCGGGCGCCGGATCGGCGGCCTCGGCCGGCGGCGGCGTGGCGGTGGCGGCAGGCGCGGCTTCAGCAGGCGTCGCACCGGCAGCCGGCGCGGCGTCCACCGGCGGCACGGCGTCGGGTATGCCGTCGCCGTCCTCGTCCTTCGGCGCGTTGGGATTCGCCAGCTGCACCGCGAGGGTGAAGGCATACGGCAGGCCGGCCACGCCATCGCGCGCCTCGATGATCGACAGGTCCGGCTTGGTCATCCAGCCGGAGCCTTCGAGGTTGCGCATGTAGGTGCTGACCCGCGCGTTGGACTGCGAGCGACCCTCAAGCGTCAGCTTCTCGCCTTCCTGCTTGATGCCGGTGAGTACAACACCATCGGGGATGGTGCGGACCAGCGAGTCGAACAGATGCACCATCTGCGAACGGTTGGCCTGAAGCTGCTCGATGACATCCTTGCGCGCCAACAGGCGCGCCTTCTGACGATCAAGCTCGTCGATCTCGGTGATGCTGGCCTCGACCTGCTTGATCTGCTCCTGCAGGAACGCGTTGCGCGCGTTCTGGCCGTCGATCTGCGCGTTGTAGTAGCTGTTGACCATGAACCACAGCACCACGCCGGCCAGCGCTGCGAAGGCCAGCATCACGCCGAATTCCTTCTGGCGCTGCTTGCGGCGCTCGGCGCGCCACGGGAGGAGGTTGATGCGCGCCATCAGTCGAAGCTCCTCATGGCCAGGCCGCAGGCGATCATCAGCGCCGGGGCATCCTGCGCGAGCGCATGGGCCTGCACGCGGGAACCCAGGGTCATCTGGGCCAGCGGGTTGGCGACCACGGTCTGCACGCCGAGCTGCTCCTCGACCATCTCGGCGACGCCGCCGATCGACGCGCAGCCACCGGCCAGCACCACCTGGTCGACGCGGTTGAACTCGCTGCCGGCGTAGAAGAACTGCAGCAGGCGGCTGATCTGCTGGACCAGCGCCTCCTTGAACGGCTCCAGCACTTCGATCTCGTAGCTTTCCGGCAGCCCGCCCTGGCGCTTGGCCAGGCCGGCTTCTTCGTAGGACAGGCCGTAACGGCGCATGACCTCGTCGGTCAGCTGCTTGCCACCGAACACCTGCTCGCGGGTGTAGAGGCTGCGGCCGTTGCGCAGGATGTTGAGCGTGGTCATGGTGGCGCCGATGTCGACCAGCGCCACGATGCCGTCACGCGGCACGTTGAGCGTATTGGCGAGCAGCGCGAAGGCGTTCTCGATAGCGAACGCCTCGACGTCCATGACCCGGGCCGTCAGCCCGCCGAGTTCCAGCGCGGACGCCCGCATCTCGACGTTCTCCGAGCGCGACGCCGCCAGCAGCACCTGCACCATCTCGGCGTTGCCCGGCATGGCACCCAGCACCTCGAAGTCGAGGTTCACTTCCTCGATCGGGTACGGAATGTAGTTGACCGCCTCGAGCTCGACCTGCGACTCGAGGTCGTCCTCGTCGAGATCGGCGGGCATCGGGATCACCTTGGTGATCACCGCCGAACCGGCGACTGCGGCCGCGGCGTGCTTGGCCTTGCTGCCGGATCGCGTCATGGCGCGGCGGATGGCCTCGCCGACCGCCTCGACCTCGACGATGTTCTTCTCGACGACGGCATTGGGCGGCAGCGGCTCAACCGCGTAATGCTCGACCCGGTACCGGTCGCCCGAACGCGACAGCTGCAACAGCTTGACCGCAGTCGAACTGATGTCGACCCCGACGAGCGGTGCCTGGCTTTTTGTGATCAGCCCCACGCTTTTCTCCCCATGTCACGGGCGCTTACGTGCGCTTCGTGCCCCGATGCATTAGATAACGGAGTTTTTACCGAATGGCAACAAGCAGCGTGCAACGTCATCCCGCATTGCGCGCTGTGTCACGTACTGACCCTGTGCGGCACTTCGATCCGGGCACGATCAGCCCGGAGTCCCCTCTCTATATACTGCGCGCCTCACAACGGTCCGCGTGGCGGACCCCAGGACCCCCTCGATGCCCCGCTTCCGTCGCCTGCTGCGCTGGCTGTTGATCTTGTTCGCCGGCCTTCTTGTCATCGGCCTGCTCGCAGCGGGCACACTGTACTACGTCGTGTCGTCGCGGTTGCCCGACGTGCAGAGCCTGCGCAACGTGGAGCTGCAGGAGCCGCTCTACGTCTATGCGCGCGACGGCCGCCTGATGGCGCTGTTCGGCGAGACCCGCCGCTATCCGGTCGACATCGCCGAGGTACCCGAGCGCCTGAAGCAGGCTTTCATCGCAATCGAGGACAACCGGTTCTACGAGCACCACGGCGTGGATTACCGCGGTGTCAGCCGCGCGATCTGGCTGCTGGCGACGACCGACGACAAGCGCGTGCCGGGCGGGTCCACCATCACCCAGCAGGTCGCACGGCAATTCTTCCTGAGCTCGGAGTACAGCTACACGCGCAAGCTGTCGGAGATGCTGCTTGCGATGAAGATGGAGCGCGAGCTGTCCAAGGACGAGATTTTCGAGCTCTACCTCAACAAGAGTTTCTTCGGCAACCGGGCCTACGGCATCGCCGCGGCCGCCGAGTTCTACTACGGCAAGAAGCTCGACCAGCTCGACCTGGACGAACTGGCCACGCTGGCGGCGATCCCCAAGTTCCCGTCCAGCGGCAACCCGGTCACCAACCCCGAGCGCGCGCGCATCCGTCGCGACTACGTGCTGCAGCGCATGCACGAGCTGGATTTCATCAGCGAGGCGGAGGCGCGTGCCGCCCAGGCAGTGGACATGCACGCCACTCCGCATGAGCGCCCGGTGGAGGTCTACGCGCCGTATGTCGCCGAGATGGTGCGCCAGGAAATGATCGCCCGCTATGGCGGCGACGTGCTGACCCGCGGTTACCACGTCACCACCACGATCGATCCGAAAATGCAGCTTGCGGCCGATGTCGCGGTGCGCAGCGGCCTGTCGGTCTACGACCACCGCCACGGCTGGTCAAAGATCGAACAGACCTTCGAGCTCGCGGCCGACGAGGACGCGGCGACCGCGGGCGCTCGCCTTCGCGGCATCCCGGCGCAGTCGGGCCTGTTGCCGGCGATCGTGCTGCGGGCCGGCGACGGCACCGCCGACGTGGCGCTGGCCGATGGCACCACAGTGACGCTCGACGCCGCCAGCAGCCGCTGGACCGGCCGCAACCCCGGGGCCCTGCTCAAGCGCGGCGACGTGACGCGCGTGCGCCGCATCGAGTCCAAGGGCAAGGACGGTGCCGCCGCCGATCCTGCCGCCAAGCCCACCTGGCAGCTCGACCAGGTGCCACGCGCGCAATCCACCCTGGTGTCGCTTGAACCGGACAACGGCGCGCTGCGCGCGCTGGTCGGCGGCTTCAGTTTTGCCGGCCAGAAGTTCAACCGCGCCACGCAGGCGCGTCGCCAGCCGGGCTCGAGCTTCAAACCCTTCATATATGCGGCGGCGTTCGAGCGCGGTTTCAACCCGGCTTCAGTGGTGGTCGACGCTCCGGTGGTGTTCCGCATGCGTCGTGGCCAGGACTGGCGCCCGCAGAACGACGACGGCAAGTTCGCCGGCCCGATGCGGCTGCGCGAGGCACTGGTGCGTTCGCGCAACCTGGTCTCGGTGCGCCTGCTCGACGCCATCGGCGTCGATTACGCGCGCCGCTACATCAGCCACATGGGCTTCGACGAATCCGAGCTGCCGCCTAACCTGTCTATCGCGCTCGGCACGCCGTCGCTGACCCCGCTCGACATCACCCGCGGCTATGCGGTGTTCGCCAACGGCGGTTTCCGCGTCACGCCGTGGTTCATCGACGAGGTCAAGGACCGCGAAGGCAAGGTGATCTTCAAGGAAAATCCGGCGGTGGCCTGCCGCACCTGCGGGGCTGACGGGACGACGGTGGCGACATCCAACGTGGTTGACGGCTTCAACCTGGGCCCAAGCCAGCCGGCGGCAACCGCAGCGTCTGCCGCTGCCGCTGCCGCTCCCGAAGCCGAACCTGCGCCGTCGGCCGGAGGCCCCGACAGGGTGGTCGCACCGCGCGCCATCGACGCGCGCGTCGCCTACCAACTGGTGTCGATGATGCGCGACGTCGTGCAGCGCGGCACCGGCACGGCGGCCAAGGTCCTCGGCCGCGAGGACGTCGGCGGCAAGACCGGCTCCACCAATGACCACCGCGACGCGTGGTTCTCCGGCTTCGGCGGCAACCTGGCCACCGTGGTCTGGGTCGGCCGCGACGACAACCGCTCGCTCGGCTACCGCGAATACGGTGGCAAGTCGGCGCTGCCGATCTGGATCGACTTCATGCGCGTGGCGCTGGACGGCATGCCGATCGCAGCCAACGAACCGCCCGACGGCATGGTCAAGGTCGCGGTCAGCGCCAGCGGGCGCCTGCTGCCCACCAGTTCCGACGGCGGCCTGGTCGAGTGGGTGAAGGCCGAGGACCTCGAGCGCATGGAATCGACCTTCGAGGACGTGGACGAAGAGGTCCCCACCGAGGAAGCGTTCGACATCTTCTGACGCGGCATCCGGTAGGCTTGGGGCGCCCTCGCCGTATGGAGCGCCCGCATGCACCGAGCCCGACAGCACGCCGGAAGCCGCACCCGTGAGCTCCGCCACCGCCTCGCCCACGAGGCGGCCCGACTGATCGCCGAAGGCGGGATCCGCGACTTCCACCACGCCAAGCGCAAGGCCGCCGCGCGACTGGGCATCCACGACGACGCGTCACTGCCGCGCAACGACGAGATCGAGGACGCGCTGCGCGAGTACCAGCGACTGTTCCTGGGTGACACGCATGCCGACCACCTGCGCGAAAAACGCGAGGCCGCGCTGCAGGCGCTCGAATTCTTCGCCAGCTTCGACGCGCGCCTGGTGGGTCCGGTGCTGGCAGGCACCGCGGGTGCGCATGACCACGTGACGCTTCACCTCTACTGCGACGACGCCGACGCCGTGGCACGCTTCCTCGACGACGCAGGCATTCCTGCGGAATCGCGCAGCCGGCAGGTGCGACTGGACCGCACGCGAGATGGCGATTTCCCGGTGTGGCTGTTCGGCGCCGGCGACACCCTCATCGACCTCACTGTCCTGCCAGCCGGCGCACTGCGCCAGTCACCGCTGTCAGCGGTGGACGGGAGGCCCATGCAGCGCGCGTCGGCCAGCCAGCTGCGCAGGCTGCTGGCGGAAGACGAAGAAGCTGCGCCGCCCGCTACCGACACGCGCTGACCTGCACCTACTCGGCGTCGAGCATCGCGGCGTCGCCCGACCCCACGACCTTGACGCGGGTGCCCACACGGATGCGCGCAAGCTGGTCGCCACGACGCCTAAACGCGGACTCCGCGGCATTGTCGAAACGGACGATGAGCACATAGCTGCCAACCGTAGCGCCACCGGTATTGCTGGAGGCGATATCGGCGCCAAGATTGGTGGCGAGGCGCGTGACTTCATAGGACCTTCCGCTGCGACCACCCACAGCCTGCCCGAGCGCTTGCCCCAGCATGCCGCCCAGCTGTCGTTTGGTGCTCGTGCTGACCGCATCCGGTTTTTCGGCGATGGGCTGCATCGCAGTGACCACGCCCTTGCGTACCTCAAGCTCGCCAGCCACCGCGACAGACGCGGCGGATGCCAGACACACTGCCACCATGACGGCGGCCAGATGTGGGTTCATCCCCATTGCATGCTCCTTCCGTGGAGTTGGGCCAGCCGGGCGGACGATCCGCCCGGGCGCAGGCACGAGCCGTCTAGGCCAGTGCATGCGCCACCATGTTTGCCGCAGACGTGACACCACGTCCTCCGCGATGCGCCCATGGCCGGGTGGGAGTACCCCGCGCCCAAGAAGAGGTTCTCCTCCCATTCGAAGGAAGGTGGAGAAGAAGCAAAAAAGAAACGCCCCGCAGTGCGGGGCGCTGTTCATCGCGATGCCTGTGTGGGGCGTCAGCGCTTGTCGACGGCCATGTAGTCGCGGATGCCCGAGCCCGTATAGATCTGCCGCGGGCGCCCGATCTTGAATTCCGGATCGGTCTGCTGCTCGAGCCAGTGCGCCATCCAGCCGGCGGTGCGCGCGATCGCGAACATCACCGTGAACATCTCGGTCGGGATCTTCAGCGCCTTGTAGATGATGCCGCTGTAGAAATCGACGTTCGGGTACAGCTTGCGCTGCACGAAGTAGTCGTCCTTCAGCGCGGCTTCCTCCAGGCGCATCGCGACCTCGAGCAGCGGGTCGTCGATGCCGAGTTCCTCGAGCACCTTGTGGCACATCTCGCGGATGATCTTCGCGCGCGGGTCGAAGTTCTTGTACACGCGGTGGCCGAAGCCCATCAGGCGGAAGCCGGACTCCTTGTCCTTGGCGCGGTCGATCGCCGACTGCACGTTCTTCGCCGTGCCGATCTCGGCCAGCATCTTCAGCACCGCCTCGTTGGCGCCGCCGTGCGCAGGACCCCACAGCGCGGCAACACCCGATGCGATGCACGCATAGGGGTTTGCACCGGTCGAACCCACCAGGCGCACGGTCGACGTGGATGCGTTCTGCTCGTGGTCGGCATGCAGGATGAACAGCAGGTCCAGCGCCTTCGCGGCGACCGGGTTGAGCACCAGCGGCTCGCTCGGCACCTCGAACATCATGTGCAGGAAACGGTCGACGTACGGCAGGTTGTTGCGCGGGAAGCGCAGCGGCCAGCCCATCGAGTGCCGGTAGCAGGCGGCAGCTATGGTCGGCACCTTGGCGATCATGCGGATCGCGGCCATGCGGCGCTCTTCCGGATCGTCGTAGTCGAGATCGTTGTGGTAGAAGCTCGCCATCGAACCGATCATGCCGACCAGCATCGCCATCGGATGGGCGTCGTGGCGGAAACCGCCGAGGAAGTTCTTGAACGCCTCGTGCAGCATCGTGTGGTGGGCGACGTCGTGGTCGAATTCACCCATCTGCCTGGAGTCGGGCAGCTCGCCGTTCATCAGCAGGTACGCGACCTCGAGGAACGAAGACTCCTTGGCCAGCTGGTCGATCGGGTAACCGCGATACAGCAGCACGCCCTCGTCGCCGTCGATGTAGGTGATCGCGGACTTGCAGCTGGCGGTGGCGGTGAAACCGGGATCGTAGGTGAAGAGGCCGGTTTCCTTCGGCAGCTTGCCGATGTCGACGCAGTCGTTGCCGAGGGTGGGGCTCAGGATCGGCAGTTCGACCGACTTGCCGGCGGCCTGGACTGCAACGGTGCCGGCCTTAGGGCCGACGTTGGACGGGGTGGCGGACACAGACGCACTCCTTTCGTATCGCGTGGACCCGCGCATCGGGGGCGGGTCGGATGAGGCGGGGTCGCGCGCGTGCGCGATCGGGGAATTATCGCATAGCCCCCGGCCGCGGCGGCTCCAGCAAAGTCGCACCGGTGGAACGCCGCAGGCCAAACGAAAACGGCCGCCCAGTGGGCGGCCGTCAGCTCGGCGCGTGGCGCCGGAGCTTACTTGGAGTAGCGCTTACGGAACTTGTCGACGCGACCGCTGGTGTCCATGAGCTTGTTCTGGCCCGTGTAGAACGGATGCGAAGCCGACGAGACTTCGATCTTGATCAGCGGATACTCGTTGCCGTCTTCCCACTTCACCGTCTCCTTGCTGGAGAGGGTGGAACGCGTGAGGATCTTGAAATCCGAGGTCACGTCCTGGAAAACGACGTCGCGGTAAACAGGATGGATGTCGGCCTTCATGACGGGGTACCGGTATCTGGGCGGGGAAAGAGCGGCATTATAGCCAGCCCCCCGCCCTCCCGCAAGTCACCTCAGGCGCCGAGCGCTCCGCGCACCAGCCCTTCGAACATCGGCTGGTCATAGCGCAGCAGGATGCGCGCCTGGTCCGGGCGCCCGAGCTGGCGCTGCCAGTCCACCACCGTGGTGCCACGCGCCACCGGGTCGCCCAGCACCACGTCGATCGGCCGGGATTCGGCCTGCAGCACGCCGTGTGGACTCAGCGCCATGGCCATGGCGAGCGCGTCGGCGGCATGCCAGAGCTCGCCGCGGCCGTCTTCCGACCACAGGCGCGTGTGCCGCGAGATAGCCTCGTAGAACGCCGCCACCGGACCTGGCGCCGCCAGCCAGCCATCGACGTTGCGGTGGTGCATGCCGTGGGCGACGGTGGCCTCCCAATCGGCGAGATCGAAGGCCGGGAATGCCTCGAACACGATGCGCGCCGCCTCCGGATCGAAGTAGACGTTGAACTCGGCGGACGGCGTGATGTTGCCGCGTGCGGTGACCGCCCCGCCCATCACCACCAGTCGCCCGATGCGTTCCGGCAGGGTGGGGTCCAGGCGCAGCGCCAGCGCGAGGTTGGTCAGCGGGCCGAGCATCACGAGCAGGAGTCGTCCGGCATGCTCATGGGAGAGGCGGAGGATGGCCTGCACCGCGTGCTCGGGCTCGACACCGCGCGTGGCGGGGACGTAACCGACATCACCAAAACCGTCCACGCCGTGCACGTACGCCGCGTCGGGAGCGGCGTGCAGCAGGGGGCGGTCGCAGCCGGCGAACACCGGCACATCCTCGCGCCCTGCGATCTCGCAGAGCTTGAGCGCGTTGGCTACGGTGTGGCGCAGGCCGACATTGCCCGCGACGATGGCGAGCCCGAGCACGTCGTGGCGCGTGTCGCGCAGCGCCATCAGCAGGGCGAGTGCGTCGTCGACGCCCGGGTCGGTATCGATCAGCAGCGGGATGCGTTCGTTGGTCATCGCCCGATTATCCATGTTCGTGGCGCCGCGATCAGGCCGCCGCGTAGCGGGCGGCCCCGCCCACCCAGCGCGCAACCAGGCGTTCGGCGACGCCAGGCTGGTCGCGCAGCAGTTGCTCGCCGAGCGCGTGCACCAGCGGCAGCAGGTCGGCGTCGCGGGCCAGATCGGCGACGCGGAATGCCGCAAGCCCGGTCTGGCGTGTCCCCAACAGCTCGCCCGGCCCGCGCAGCTCGAGGTCTTTTTCGGCGATGACGAACCCGTCGCCGGTCTCGCGCATTGTCTCCAGGCGCTCGCGCGCCATCCGCGACAGCGGCGGCTGGTAGAGCAGCACGCAGCTCGAAGCGGCACTGCCCCGCCCCACCCGGCCGCGCAGCTGGTGCAGCTGCGCCAGGCCCAGGCGCTCGGCGTTCTCGATCACCATCAGCGAGGCGTTGGGCACGTCCACGCCGACCTCGATCACCGTGGTGGCGACCAGCAGGTCGGCCGCGCCGTCCTTGAACGCGCGCATCGCCGCCTGCTTCTCATTGGCTTTCATCCGGCCGTGCACCAGCTCGACGCGGAGCCCGGGCAGGGCTTCCGACAGCGCCTCGAACGTCGCCTGCGCCGCCTGCGCCACGATCTCGTCCGAGTCGTCGATGATCGTGCACACCCAGTACGCCTGGCGGCCTTCAGCGCAGGCCGCGCGGATGCGTTCGATGAGTTCGGGGCGGCGCCCGGCGGCCAGGACCACGGTCTGCACCGGCGTGCGCCCGGGCGGCAGTTCGTCGATGGCCGACACGTCGAGGTCGGCGTACGCCGCCATGGCGAGCGTGCGTGGGATCGGTGTGGCGGTCATGACCAGCTGGTGCGGCACGCGGCCGCCCTCGCCGCCCTTGTCACGCAGCGCCAGACGCTGGTGCACGCCGAAGCGGTGCTGTTCGTCGACGATCGCCAACGCGAGGTCATGGAACACCACGCCCTGCTGCATGAGCGCGTGCGTGCCGACCACGACCTGCGCTTCGCCACTGGCAACCGCCGCCATCGCCTGCGCGCGCGCACGGCCGGTGACCTTGCCGGCCAGCCACACCACGCGGACGCCAAGTGGCTCCAGCCACGCACGCAGGTTGGCGAGATGCTGCTCGGCCAGCAGTTCGGTGGGCGCCATCAACGCCGCCTGGCGGCCGTCGGCGACCGCCATCAGCGCCGCCATTGCTGCCACCACGGTCTTGCCGGAGCCGACATCACCCTGCACCAGGCGCAGCATCGGCACCGGGCGCGCGATGTCGCCGCGGATTTCGCCGAACACGCGCGCCTGGGCGTTGGTCAGCGCGAACGGCAGGCTCGCGCGCAACTGCTCTGCGAATCCCGCATTGGCAAGCGGTCGCGCCGCGTGCGACTGCTGGGCAATGCGCTGGCGGCGCAGGCTGAGATGGTGCGCAAGCAGCTCCTCGAGTGCCAGCCGGCGCTGCGCTGGATGCGTGCCGGCCAGCAAGGCGGCGACATCGGCTTCGCGCGGCGGACGATGCACCGCGAGCAGCGACTCGCGCAGTCCCGGCAGTGCGTGTGCGCGCAGCAGCGCGGCCGGCAGGAGCTCGAGCTCGTCGCCATCGGGCAAGCGGTCCAGCGCCTGCGCGATCAGACGCTTCATCACCGCAGGGCCGACGCCCTCGATCGCTGGATAGACCGGGTCGAGGCGATCGCCAAGTTCGGCGACGCCATCGTCAGCAACGAGGGTGTAGCTCGGATGGACGATCTCCAACCCGCGCTGTCCCGGCCGTGGCGTACCGAAGCAGCGCACGCGCACGCCGGGAGTGAACTGCGCGGCCTGCGCGGCGCGGAAGTGGAAGAAGCGCAGCACCAGCGTGCCGTGCGAATCGTCGACGATCGCGACACGCAGCATCGGCTTGTAGCGGAAGCCGCGCTCCACCGCCTCCACCCGCCCTTCGACCTGGGCCGGAACGCCCGGCTGCAGCAGGCGGATCGGGGTGATGGCGGTACGGTCCTCGTAGCCGCGCGGCAGCTGCAGCCACAGGTCCTGCACGCCCAGCAGGCCGCGCGCAGCAAGCTTCTCGGCGACCCGCGGGCCCACGCCGGCCAGCGCCGACAGCGCATCGGCGCCGGCGGGCGCGAGCGAGGGCGCGTCTGCGCCGGCCTTGCGCCGAGGTGCCGCCACTGCCTCAGTCGGTGACCATCACGGCATCGACCTCGAACTGCGCGCCCTTGGGCAGGGCGGACACCTCGATGGTCGAGCGCGCGGGATACGGGGCATCGAAATACTCCGCCATCACCGCGTTCACGGCGGCGAACTGGCCGAGGTCGGTGAGGTACAGGCCGACGCGCGCGACGTCAGCGAGCGACCCGCCGGCCGCCTCGCAGACCGCGCGGAGGTTGTCGAATGCGCGCCGCGCCTGCGCGGCGAGATCTCCGGCGACCAGCTCGCCGGTGGCCGGATCCAGTGGGATCTGCCCGGACAGGAACACGGTGTTGCCGGCGCGGGTGGCCTGCGAATACGGACCGATGGCCGCCGGTGCATCGGCGGTGGTGATGGGTGTCCTGGGCATTTTCGAGTCCTCGAAGGCGATGCGGTCGATTATGACCGCCCCCCCGCGGATTCTCTATCCAGGCCGCGTCAGATCCGCTGCACGCCGTGGACCACGCCGAGCCGCCGCGTGCGGCGGATCACGTGCGCCAGGTGCGTGCGGTTGCGCACTTCGATCGAGAAGCGGATCGCAGCGACGTTGGTGTCGCGCTCCAGGTACTCGACGCCATCGATGTTGGAATCGGCCTGTGCGATCGCCGCCGCCACCTGCGCCAGCACGCCCGGCCGGTTCTCGACCTCGATGCGCAGCGCCACGGCGTAATCGCCGCTGACCTCCCGGTCCCAGCCGATGTCGACCCAGCGATCCGGCGACTTGCGGTACTCGGCGACATTCGGGCATTCCATCCTGTGCACCACGATGCCGCGCCCGGCGGTGTGGTAACCCATGATGTCGTCGCCGGGGATCGGCATGCAGCAGTTGGCGAACGTCACCACCCCGCGCTCGCTGCCGGTGATCAGGATGCGGTCGTCGCCGCGGTGCACGCGCGGCGCGCCGTCGGCCGCCGGCGTCTTGCGCGCCAGCGACTGCGCGACCTGCGACGGCATGCGGTTGCCCAGCGCGACCTCGGCCAGCAGGGCCTCAAGCCGCGGGAAGCGGTGCTCGGCCAGATACGCTTCGAGGTGCTGGGCCGGCAGCTGTTCCAGCGAACTTCCGAGATCCTCGAGCGCGCTGTCGAGCATGCGGTGGCCGAGCTGCACGGCATCCTCGTGCTCGAGCTGCTTCAGCTGCTGGCGGATCGCGGTGCGCGCCTTGCCGGTGACCACGAACTCCAGCCACTGCGGCCGCGGCTGCGACGATTTGGCGGTGACGATCTCCACCGACTGGCCGGTCGCCAGCTTGGTGCGCAAGGGCACGAGCTTGCGGTCGACGCGCGCAGCGACCGCGCGGTTGCCGACGTCGGTGTGCACCGAAAACGCGAAATCGAGCGCCGTGGCGTTGCGCGGCAACGACATGATGTCGCCCTTGGGCGTGAACAGGTACACCTCGTCGGGGAACAGGTCGACCTTGACGTTCTCCAGGAACTCCAGCGACGAACCGGTGCCGCTCTGCGACTCCAGCAGCGCGGAGATCCACGAATGCGCGCGCGCCTGCGCGCTGTTCGGCGCGCCGCCGCCGTGCTTGTAGGCCCAGTGCGCCGCGATGCCGCGCTCGGCGATCAGGTCCATTTCCTCGGTGCGGATCTGGACCTCGATGGGCGAGCCGTACGGCCCGAACAGCACGGTGTGCAGCGACTGGTAGCCGTTGGCCTTGGGGATGGCGATGAAGTCGCGGAAGCGGCCGTCGACCGGCTTGTACACCGAATGCGCGACGCCCAGCGCGTGGTAGCAGTCGCGCACCGAGCCGACGATCACCCGGAAGCCGAACACGTCGATCACCTGGCTGAAGGTTTTGCCCTCCGCGCGCATCTTGTTGTAGATGCTCCACGGCGACTTCACCCGGCTCACCAGGCGGTAGTCCAGGCCTTCGTTGGTCAGCCGCTGCGCAAGCTGCGCCTCGATCTTGGCCAGCGCCTCGCGCCGCACCAGCGGCTGCGAGCGGATGCGCTTCTCGAGGATGCGGTGGCGCAGCGGGTGCAACGCCGCGAACCCGAGGTCCTGCAGCTCCGCCTTGATCAGGTTCATGCCCAGGCGCTGCGCGATTGGCGCGTAGATCTCCAGCGTCTCGCCGGCGATGCGCTGGCGCGCCTCGGGCGACTGCGCGCCGAGCGTGCGCATGTTGTGCAGGCGGTCGGCGAGCTTGATCAGGATGACGCGCAGGTCGCGCGCCATCGCCAGCATCATCTTGCGGAAGCTCTCCGCGTCGGCCTCGCGCCGGTTGGCGAACTGCAGCTTGTCGAGCTTGGTGACGCCGTCGACCAGCTCCGCGACCGCCTCGCCGAACTCGCCGGCCAGCGCGTCGCGCCCCAGCGGGGTGTCTTCGATCGTGTCGTGCAGGATCGCCGCGACCAGGGTCTCGAGGTCGACCTTCTGCTCCGCCAGCACCTGCGCCACGGCGACCGGGTGGGTGATGTAGGGCTCGCCGGACTTGCGCACCTGCCCCTCGTGGGCGGCCGCTCCCACCGCCCAGGCGCGGCGCACCTGGCGGCGCTGGTCCGCGGACAGGTACGCGGTGGCGCGTTCGAGCGCGCGCATGTACCCGGGAATGTCATCGTCCCCGGGGACAGGTACCTGCACCAGCGCGCGCTCTGCGGATGTCATGGACCGAGCCTACGCGTGCGCCCGCGACCCGGCAACGCGCGGCGGCGCGGACCCGGACGTCGTGAACGCAGACGGCCCCGGATGTCCGGGGCCGTCATGGTCATGCGTGCAAGCGCCATGCAGGCGCCCGCGGATCAGGCGTCGTCGCCCTTGCCCAGGTCGTCGTCGGCGACGACCTCGGCCGCCGCCCACTCCAGCGCCTCGCGCTCCTTGCGCTCGCGCTCGGACTTCTCGACGGCGTCGATGTATTCGGGATTGATGCGACGGGCGGCGATCTCACGCAGTGCCAGCACGGTCGGCTTGTCGTCGTTCTCGCTGTTGTCGATCTGCGGCTCGACGCCGTTGGCGAGCTGGCGGGCGCGCTTGGCGGCCAGCATGACCAGCTCGAAACGGTTGTCGACGACTTTCAGGCAATCTTCAACGGTGATGCGGGCCATAAATCTCCTGGCGGCCGACCGGCCGTCGATGCAGTGCGAGGGACCGGGAAGGATAGCGAAACACCGCCCGGCACGCAAGCCGACCTGTTGCGAATCAGCCACTTGGGGCGTAATGCCGCCGCCGGCGGATCAGTCTTCCTGCAACAGCGCGCCGATCAGGGCGCGGTGCCGCCATGCCTGGGCATCCAGGCGCAGCCGGCTGGCGACGAAGATCGCGCACATCTCGTCCACCGCGGTGGCGAAATCCTCGTTGACGATCACGTAGTCGAACTCCGCGTAGTGCGACATCTCCTCGCGCGCCGCCGACAGGCGCCGGGCCATGACCTCCTCGCTGTCCTGGCCACGCTTGCGCATGCGCTCGTCGAGCGCCGCACGCGAAGGCGGCAGGATGAACACGCCGACGGCATCCGGCACCAGCTTGCGCACCTGGCGCGCGCCCTGCCAGTCGATCTCCAGCAGCACGTCGCGTCCGGCCGCCAGCTGCGGCTCCACCGACTGCCGCGCCGTGCCCTTCCAGTCGCCGTGCACGCGCGCATGCTCGAAGAAGTCGCCGGCGGCGATCATCTCCTGGAACCGCGCGTCGTCGACGAAATGGTAGTGCTCCGCGTGCCGCTCGCCGGGGCGCGGCGGGCGCGAGGTGAACGAGACCGACAGGCAGATGTTGGGATCGCGCGCCAGGCAGGCGTTGACGATGCTCGACTTCCCGGCACCCGACGGCGCGGCGACGATGAACAGCCTGCCCCGCGTTGGAGCGTCGGGCTTACTCAATGTTCTGCACCTGTTCGCGCACCTGGTCGATCAGCACCTTGAGCTCGACGGCGATGTTGCTGGTGCGCGGATCGACCGACTTCGAACCCAGCGTGTTGGCCTCGCGGTTGAACTCCTGGAGCAGGAAATCGAGCCGGCGGCCGGCGGGCTCGCGCTGGCCCAGCACGCGACGGATCTCCGCCACGTGGCTGTCGAGGCGGTCGAGCTCCTCGTCGACATCGAGCTTCTGCAGCGACAGCACCAGCTCCTGCTCGAGCCGGCCGGGATCGGCGGGTTGCGCCAGGTCGGCGAGGCGGGCCTCGAGCTTGGCGCGCTGCCCGATGCGGATCGCCGGCACCACGCCACGCACCTCGGCGGCGCGCGCGGCGATGCCGTCGACGCGCTCGAGCATGGCCGCGACCAGCTTGCCGCCCTCGCGTTCGCGCGCGGCGATGAACTCGCCCAGCACCTGGTCCAGCAATGCCAGCGCCTCGCCCTGCAGGGCCTCGGCATCGGTGGCCTGGGTGCGCAGCACACCGGGGTACTGCAGGAGCTCCGTGAACCCGACCTGCATCGCCGGAAACCGCGGCTGCAGGCGCAGCGCCAGCTCGCCGAGCCGCTCCACCAGCGCTTCGTCGACCACGAACGCGCCGGCGGCGTCCGGCGCACGCAGGCGCAGGGTGAGCTCGACCTTGCCGCGCGCGACGCGGGCGCCGATGCGCTCGCGGAGCACAGGCTCCAGCGCGCGCAGCTCGTCCGGCGCGCGCACCCCGAGCTCGAGGTAGCGGTGGTTGACCGCACGGAGCTCGCAGCCAAGCGTGCCGAAGGCGGTGGCACGTTCGCCGGAAGCGAAGGCGGTCATGCTGCGGATCATGCGGTGCATCCGGGGGTTCGGGGTGCCGATGGTAAACTCGCGCGCCATTCCTGCGGTAATTCCCTCCATGACCGATTCCCCCCGTCCAAGCGGGCGCGCGCCTGCCCAGATGCGCGACGTGCGCATCCAGCGCGGCTATACCCGCCATGCCGAAGGATCGGTCCTGGTGACCTTCGGCGACACGCGCGTGCTGTGCACGGCGACGGTCGAGAACCGCGTGCCGGGCTTCCTGCGCGGCAAGGGCACCGGCTGGGTGACCGCCGAGTACGGCATGCTGCCGCGCGCCACCCACAGCCGTTCCGACCGCGAGGCGGCGCGCGGCAAGCAGGGCGGGCGCACGCTGGAGATCCAGCGCCTGATCGGCCGCTCGCTGCGCGCCTGCGTGGATCGCGACGCGCTCGGCGAGCGCACCATCACCCTCGATTGTGACGTGCTGCAGGCCGACGGCGGCACCCGCTGCGCGGCCATCACCGGCGCCTACGTGGCGCTGGTGGACGCGGTGCGCTGGCTGCAGGGCCGCCGCGAGCTCGGCAAGCGCGACCCGATCCACGGTGCGATCGCCGCGGTCTCGGTCGGCATCCACGGCGGCCGCCCGGTGCTCGATCTCGACTATGCCGAGGACAGCGCCTGCGACACCGACATGAACGTGGTCATGAACGACGGCGGCGGTTTCATCGAGCTGCAGGGCACGGCCGAAGGCCATGCCTTCCGCCGCGACGAACTCGACGCCATGCTCGCGCTGGCCGCGCAGGGCTGCGAGGAGCTGTTCGCGGCGCAGCAGGCGGCGCTGGCCGCGGGCTGAGCCATGGACCTGGTGCTGGCCAGTGGCAATGCGGGCAAGCTGGCCGAGTTGCGCGCGCTGCTGGACGGGTCGCGCTTCACGCTGCGCGCGCAGTCGGAATTCGGCGTCGCCGATGTCGACGAAACAGGCTTGACGTTCATCGAGAACGCGCTGCTCAAGGCGCGCCACGCGGCGCTCGCCACCGGCCTGCCGGCGCTGGCCGACGACTCCGGCCTGTGCGTGGATGCACTCGGTGGTGCGCCCGGGCTGTATTCCGCGCGCTACGGCGGCGTGCACGGCGATGCCGGGCGCAACATCACGCGCCTGCTGCGCGAGCTCGACGGCGTTGCCGACGACGCCCGCGGCGCCAGCTTCCACTGCGCGATCGTGGTCCTGCGGCGCGCGGATGACCCCCAGCCGATCATCGCCGAGGGCCAGTGGCGCGGCCGCATCCTGCAAGCGCCGCGCGGCGTTGGCGGCTTCGGCTACGACCCCGTGTTCCTGGACACCCGCAGCGGGCTGACCGCTGCCGAGCTTCCCGCCGCGGTCAAGAACACCATCAGCCATCGCGGCCTCGCGCTGGCCGCGCTGCGCGAGCGCCTCGCCGCGCTGGACTGACCATGCTGATGCCGCCGCCGCTGTCGCTGTACGTGCACCTGCCGTGGTGCGTACGCAAATGCCCCTACTGCGACTTCAACTCGCACGAGCAGCGCGGCGCGCTGCCGTTCGCCGAATACGTGTCCGCGCTGGTCGCCGACCTGGAGCACGACCTGCCGCTGGCCTGGGGCCGCACCGTGCATTCGGTGTTCTTCGGCGGCGGCACGCCGTCGCTGTTCCCGGCCGCGGCCATCGATGACTTCCTGCAGCAGGCCAGCGCGCGCCTGCGTTTCGCGCCGGGCTGCGAGATCACCCTGGAGACCAATCCCGGCACCGCCGAACATGGCCGCTTCGAGGGCTACCTCGCGGCCGGCGTGAACCGCCTCAGTTTCGGCATCCAGAGTTTCGACGACGGCTGCCTGCAGCGCCTGGGGCGGATCCACGACAGCCGCGAGGCGGATTCGGCGGTGAAGCTCGCGCAGGACGCCGGCTTCGACAACATCAACCTCGACCTGATGTATGCGCTGCCCGGCCAGGACCTCGCCGGCGCCGCACGCGACCTGGAACGCGCGTTCGCGCTGCAGCCGGCGCACATCTCGCACTACCAGCTCACCCTGGAGCCCAACACGCTGTTCGCCGCAAAGCCGCCCGAAGGCCTGCCCGACGAGGACACCGCCTGGGACATGCAGGAGCACGGGCAGGCGCTGCTGGAAGCCGCGGGCTACGGGCATTACGAGGTCAGTGCCTACGCGCGCCCCGGGCGCCAGTGCGCGCACAACCTCAACTACTGGCGCTTCGGCGACTACCTCGGCATCGGCGCAGGCGCGCACGGCAAGATCACCCTCGGTGCCGGGCAGGCGATCCGCCGACGCTGGAAGCTCAAGCACCCGGCGGCCTGGCTGGCCACGGCCGGCAGCGACGCCGCGCTCGGCGGCGACGAGGACATCGAGCCCGCACGGCGGCCGTTCGAATACATGCTCAATGCCCTGCGCCTGCACGAAGGCTTCGCGCTCGCGGACTTCGAAGCCCGTACCGGGCTGCCGCGCGCGGCGATCGCGGCGGAACTCGCCGAGGCAGTGGCGCGCGGCTGGCTGCTCGAGGACGCCGGGCATGTCCGGCCGACCGCGCTGGGCCGGCGCCTGGGAAACGACGTCGTCGCGCTTTTCCTGCCGTGAGGCGTCTCGAACCGGCGTGGCCGGACGGCGGCGCAAACCCCGTGCTGGCCGCGGAGGCTCCCTGCATGCTAAGTATCCCCACAGGGGAAGCCAGCCAGACGCAAACATGTCAGTGACGACGCCACTCAATGACGCCACCGCTCCGCGGACTCTGGCGGCCGCCGGTCTGCCGCGACGCGTGCGCAAGGCGCTGGAAGGCGCGTTGGCGCTGGTCTCCGTGGAGCTCGACAATTACCTGGGCGCGATGCTCGACGAGTTCGAGCAGGAACTCTTCCGCCTTGCCGACCGCGCCCGCAACCCGGGCAGCGAGTCCAACTTCGTGCAGGCGTTGCGTACCTTCCGCCTCAACCGCTCCGACCTGGTCCCCCAGCTCATGCTTGAGCTGGAGGCCTCGCTTGCCGCGCTGCGCGCTCCGCCCTCCGCGCAGGGACAGGCGTCCGCGGCGACGACCGGCAACCCCCAGGTGCTGACCCTGGTGGAAGACGCGACGATGGACGAGGACGGGATCCTGCGCGAGATCGCCAGCCGCCAGGAGGGCCGCGCCACCTTGGCGATGCACCTGCTCGGCCAGCGCTTCGGAGTCCTGGCGGGCTCGCCGGCGATCGACGCCGCGCGCCTGCCGCTGGGTCCGCAGTCCGTGTGCCGGGCCATGCGCACCGCGAGCCATGCGCTTGATATCGGCGTCGAGTCGCGCGAGCTGCTGTTCCGCCTGTTCGACCGCATGGTGATGGGGCATTACGCGCCCGTGCTGGAGAAGCTGGACGCCGTGCTGGACCGCGAAGGCGTGCTGCCCGGCCTGACCTATGTGCCAATGCGCGTGCGCGCGACCGCACGCCAGCAGGCGCATGAGGCCGCGGAAAACGCTGCGCCGGGGCAAGCCGCATCGCGTCCCAGGGCGCGTGGCGCAGGCGAGGCCGGCTCGGGTGGCCCTGGCGAAGGTCCCGCAGAGGGCCGGCAGGGAGGCAACGTCAGGCGCGGCGGCGCGGCGGCGGACGACCACGGCAGCGGCCCTGCCGAGCCGGGCGCGCCACGCCACCAGGGAACCGCACAGCCCCGCCCCGATCTGCAGCGTCCCCATACCGGCTGGATGGCCGAAACCAGCAGCGCATTCGAGGACTCCGACGAGCAGGCCGACTACCAGGCCCTGCAGCAGTTGATGGCCGGGCGCCGCGCACTGATCGGCAAGCTGCGGCCCGGCCAGCCCGGCGCCGGTGCGCCGCCGCTCAGCACCGACGACGTGTTCCGTGCATTGGGCACGTTGCAGGCCGCGCCCGAAGCGTCGCCACGCAACCTGATGGACATCCGCCAGTCCCTGCTTGCGCAGGCCCGGCAGAAGCGTGGCAAGGGTGCCAGCCTCTCGCAGCGCGACAACGACACGTTCGAACTGCTGCACATGCTGTACGGGCAGCTGGAAGGCGAGATCAGCCGCGACGCGCCCGCAGGCGCCCTGCTCCGCCGGCTGCAACTCCCGCTGCTGCGTGTCGCCCTCCAGGACCCGGCGTTCTTCGTCCGTGCCGCGCATCCGGCCAGGCAGCTGCTGAACACGGTTGCCGAGGCGGCGGCGAAATGGCTCGACAAGGACGATTTCGACCCGCAACTGTTGCCGCCGCTGCAGCAGGCGGTCAGCCACGTCATCGACAAGTACGATGGCGACGACGCGGTGTTCGAGGATTCCAACCGCGCGCTCCAGGCGCATCTGCAGGCGCAGGTGCGCCGCGCCGAGATGCTGGAGCGTCGCCATGTCGAGGCGGCGCGCGGCAAGGAAAAGCTGGAAGTCGCGAAGATGCGCGCCGGCAAGGCGCTTGCCGACATGCTCGGCGACCAGCGCATCCCGAAATTCTCCCGCGCGCTGCTCAACCAGGCCTGGGCCGACGTGCTGACCCTCACCCTGCTGCGGCAGGGCGAGGATTCTCCGGAGTGGCAGGGCCAGCTGGACGCCACCCGGAGGATCATCCACGCCTGCGGTCACGGCAGCGAGGCGGGCGATCCCGCGCTCGCGGCGCATATCGAGGGTGCCCTGTCCCAGGTCGGCTATCACGCCGAAGAAGCGGGGATCATCGCCAACCGCCTGACCAGCAGCCGCAGCGACGAGGACGATCCGGCATCGCGCACCGAACTGGCGATGAAGCTGAAGGCCAGGACCCGGCTTGGCGAGGACAGCGCGCGCGAGCGCCGGCCCGACCTGCCGCCGCGCACGCCGGAAGAACAGGCCCGCTACGAGCAGCTGCGGGTCATCCCGTTCGGCACCTTCATCGAGTTCGTGACCAACCAGCAGGGCGACGTGATCCGTCGCCGCCTCTCGTGGTTCAGCCCGGTCACCGACAACGCGCTGTTCGTCAACCAGCGCGGCCAGCGCGTCGGGGAGCACTCGCTGGATGCGCTGGCACGCATGATCGTGGCGGGCCAGGCACACATCGTCACCGCGGAGCGTGGGCGCCTGGTGGACCGCGCCTGGCAGGCCGCGATGCGCACCCTGCGCAGCTTTGCCGGCCGTGGCGACGCCCCGGCGATCACCGGGGACGGCCTGCCATGATCAACGAGTTCCGCCGCGCCAAGCGCCGCAAGGCGCCCGACACCATCCTGGTCATGGACGCGATGACCGAGCGCGTGGTCGGCCGCATCGGCAACCTGTCTGAAACCGGCATGTTGCTGCTGGCCAACGAGGCGCTCGTCGATGACGCGCTTTACCAGTTCCGCTTTGCGCTGCCATCGGCCGAGGGCGCCGATGCCAGCGTGGAGGTTGGCGCGCACCTGCTGTGGCGTGACCAGGCCAGTGCGCCGGGACAGGCCTGGACCGGCTTCCGGTTCATCGGCATGTCGGAGCCGCAGGTCGGCCGCCTGCGCGCCTGGATCGAAGCGCCTGGCAGCCACTACGAGTAGCCACTGTCCCGGCGGTCGCGGGGCAGCATGGCGGGCGATGCGGCAGAATGCGGGTTCTTCCCGGAGCCATTACCCGCCATGTCTGCCGCCCCTGCCACGCTGTACGCCGCCCACCTCGACACCCTCTTTGCCCGCACCGCCGAAGCGCTCGTGCGCGGCGGCTTCGACCACCTGGTCGTACCAAGCGGCAACCTGCACTACCAGGTGTTCGACGATCGCGACTACCCGTACGCGGTGAACCCCCAGTTCAAGGCCTGGGTGCCGCTGCTGCGCAATCCCGGCAGCTGGCTGGTGGTGACCCCCGGCGCGCGGCCCAAGCTGGTGTACCTGCAGCCCCGCGACTACTGGCACGTGGTCCCCGAAGCGCCGTCGGGCTACTGGGTCGAACACTTCGACATCGTGGTCATCCGCACCCCTGACGAGGCGCTCGACCACCTGCCGAGGAACGCCAGTCGCTGCGCGATCCTCGGTGAGCCGCAGAGTGCGCTCGGACGCTACGGTGCGTTCGCGCCCAACAACCCGCAGCCGGTGCTGGATTACCTGGACTACCACCGCGCCTTCAAGACGCCGTACGAGGTGGAAATGCTGCGCGAGGCCTCGCGCCTTGCCGTGCGCGGCCATCGCGCCGCCGAGCGCGCGTTCCGCGCCGGTGCCAGCGAGTTCGGCATCCATCTCGCCTATTGCCAGGCGGTGGGCCAGGACGCGGCGGAACTGCCCTACAGCAACATCGTGGCGCTCAACCGGCACGGCGCGGTGCTTCACTACACCGAGCTCGACCGCCTGCCGCCAAACCCGGTGCGCAGCTTCCTGCTCGATGCCGGCGCCGGCCACGGCGGCTATGCCGCCGACGTCACGCGTACGCACGCGGCGGATGGCGAAAGCGAGTTCCACGCCATGGTCATGGCCGTGGACACGGCGCAGCGGGCGATGTGCGCGCAGGTGCGCGCGGGCTTCGACTACCGGCAGCTGCACCTGGATGCGCACCTGGCGCTGGCCGGCGTGCTCGCGGAGTTCGGCATCCTGAAGGTGAGCCCGGAGGCGGCGGTTGCCACCGGGGTCAGCAGCACGTTCTTCCCGCATGGCATCGGCCATGGGCTGGGTCTGCAGGTGCACGACGTCGCGGGGTTCGCGGCCTCGGATGCCGGCGGCACCATCGACAAGCCGGAAGGCCACCCCTACCTGCGCCTGACCCGCGTGCTGGAGCCCGGCATGGTGGTGACCATCGAGCCCGGCCTGTACTTCGTCGACATGCTGCTCGAGGACCTGCGCGCGGGTGCGCACGCCGGCAGCGTGGACTGGGACCGCGTGGATGCGTTCCGTCCCTATGGCGGCATCCGCATCGAGGACAACGTGGTCTGCACTGCGGGCGACCCGCTCAACCTGACCCGCGAGGCGTTCGCCGGCTGAGCCGGGGCGCGCCTCAGCGCGCCATGAACGCTTCGATTTCGTCGGCGCTGCGCGCGAGCCCGGCGGTCAGCACCTCGTGGCCGTCGCGGGTGATGGCCACGTCGTCTTCGGTGCGGATGCCGATGCCGCGCCACCTGGGCTCGACGCTGGTGTCGCCCGGCGGAATGTAGATGCCGGGTTCGATGGTGAACACCATCCCCGGCTCGAGCAGCCGCGACGCCCCCTCGATGCGGTAGTCACCAACATCGTGGACGTCGAGGCCGAGCCAATGGCCGGTCTTGTGCGGATAGAAGCGCTTGTAACCGCCGCTGGCGACGACGTCCTCGTGCTTTCCCTGCAGCAGTCCGAGCGACAGCATGCCGTCAGCGAGTACGTCGACCGCGGCATTGTGCCCGGCCTCGTACGGCACGCCCGGGCGCGCCTGCGCCAGCGCGGCCGCATGGGCGGCCCCGACCAGGTCATGCAGCGCGCGCTGCTCGCGGGTGAAGCGGCCATCGGCGGGGAACGAGCGGGTGATATCGGCGGCATAGCCGCGATACTCGGCGCCGGCGTCGATCAGCACCAGGTCGCCGCGACGCACTGACGCGTTGTTGTCCCGGTAGTGCAGCACGCAGGCGTTGGCACCGGCACCGACGATGCTGGCATACGCCGGCTCGGCACCAGCGGCACGGAACACCCGCTCAAGCTCAGCCTGCAGCTCGTACTCGCGCATGCCCGGGCGCACGGCGCGCATCGCCGCCTCGTGCGCACGCACGCTGACCTCGGCGGCATGCCGCATCAGCTTCAGCTCTTCGGCGGTCTTCGACAGGCGCATCTCGTCGAGCAGGTGGCCGAGCTCGAGGAACTCGTGCGGCGGCTGGGCTCCGTGGCGCACCTGGGCGCGGACCTGGTTGACCCAGCCGATCAGCTTCAGGTCGAAGTCGGTATCGCGGCCGAAGTGGTAATAGACCCGGCGGCGCCCTTCGATGAGCCCGGGCAGGATCTCGTCGATGTCGTCGATCGGATAGGCGTCATCCACGCCCAGCGCGTCCGCCGCGCCCTCGGGGCCAACGCGCGGGCCATCCCACGCCTCGCGTTCGGGGTGACGCTCGCGGCAGAACAGCAGGCTCTCGCCGTGGCTGCGCCCCGGCACCAGCACGAGCACGGCATCGGGTTCCGCGAATCCGCTCAGGTACAGGACGTCTGAGTCCTGGCGGTACGGATAGTGGGTGTCGCGGCTGCGGACGCGCTCGGGCGCCGCGGGCAGCACGAGGATCGCATCGTCGCCTGCCAGTCGCATCAACTGGCGACGACGGCGCGCATGGCTTGCAACGGGAATCCTGGGAGGTGTGGGCATGTTCGGCAGTGCTTGTGGCAACCGGGGAAAGCCGGAGCGGGTTTCGTCGGAACCGGTCAGTTGAGGCGACCGCGGTGGCGCGCGGCGAGCGCGCAGTCACCGTGCAGCAGCAGCGCGGCCACGCGCACGAATTCCTCGATCTCCGCCAGCGCCTGCTCGTCTTCCTCGTCGCCATCGTCCTGTGCGCTTGCGCGTGCCAGCCGGGCGAGGTCGGACAGCGCCTCGGCACCTTCTTCCGACAACTTCGGATCGTGACCCGCCGCGAGCCCGAACGCGCCGACGAAACCGCGGCACCAGTCGAACAGCGCGCCGCTGCGCTCGGCCAGCGAGGCCTCCTCGCCGGGAGACACCAGCGCCAGGCCGAAATCGCGGTCTTCGAACTGCGCAGCGGTGACTTCGCGCATGCGGTCCAGCACGCCGCCGGGTGCGGGCACCGGAAGCGCGTCGTCCACCATCACTTTCGCCAGCCAATGGCCACTGCTGTCGCCTCCGCCGGCAAGCCAGCCGCAGAGGCTGCCATGCAGTTCGGGTGCGCTGGTGCCCAGCGATGCCTCGCGGCAGGCCCGCTCGATTTCAGACAGGGTGGGGAGCGTTGCGGACATGGCCAGGACATTCAGGGGGACACGGCACTATACCGCCGCCACCAAGCTTGTTGCCGCCCCTCATGCGTGCCTACACTGCGCTGCTGCTGCAATTGGCCGCAAGGGGAACAACGGCTTGACCATGCTCACCGACATGGGCTTCTTGATTGCAGCGCTGGTGGCGTTGCCACTTGCCGTGGCGTGCTCGGCGCTGCTGCTCCGCCAGCGCCGCGATCGCGTCCACGTCGCGCAGCTTCGCGACCGCGAGGAGCGCTTCAAGATGGCGTTGTGGGCGACCGGCGAGCGCTACTGGGACATCCACCTGCCGACCAGGCAGATGGTCCGGCTGCTGCTCGCGCAGGAACCCGGCGGCCAGTCCCGGGAAGTCTCGAGCACCACGCGTGACGTCGTCGAAGTCATCCATGACGACGACCTGCCCCGGGTCGAAGAACTGATGCGCGCATACGTCGACGGCGCCAGCGGCGAATTCGTATCCGAACACCGCGTGCGCTCCGACGCTGCCGGCGACGACTGGGTCTGGGTCCGTGCCCGCGGCCGCGCCGTGGAGCACGATGCCGACGGCAACATCGTCCGCGTCGCCGGCACCGCGCTGAACATCAGCAAGAGCCGCGACGTGGAGCGCGAACGCCAGATCGCCAGCGAAGTGCTGCGCAGCATGAACGAAGCGGTCACGGTGCTCGACCGCGACTTCAACTTCATCTCGGTCAACCCCGCCTTCACCCGCATCACCGGCTACCAGGCCGCCGACGTCGCCGGCCGCGGTGCCGACCTGCTCGACAGCATGCAGCACGACCCGGCGTTCTACCGCCACATCCGCAGCCTGGTGGCCCGTGACGGCCGCTACTCCGGTGAGATGTGGCAGCGGCGCCGCGATGGCGAGGAGTTCCTGTGCGCCATCGAGGCAGCCACCGTTCTCGGCAGCGAGGCGGACGGCGAGCGGCTGTATGTGTTCGTGCTCAACGACATCACGCTGCAGAAGCGCGCTGAACAGGAGCTGCGCTACCTCGCGAATTTCGACACCCTGACCAACCTGCCCAACCGGTCGCTGCTGTCGGAGCGCCTGTCCCGGGCGATCGTGCGTGCGCGCCGCGAGTCGTCGCGGATCGCAGTGCTGTTCCTCGATCTCGACCGGTTCAAGGACATCAACGACTCGCTTGGGCACGCTGCCGGCGACCGCATCCTGCGCGCCGCGGCCGCGCGCCTGCAGCAGACGGTGGGGCAGCACCACACCGTGGCGCGGCTGGCGGGCGACGAGTTCACCGCGGTGCTCGAGAACCTCGAGGACGCCGACGAAGCGGACCGCGTCGCCCGCGAGATCATCATGTCGTTCGAAGCGCCACTGATCCTCGATGACCGCCAGGAAGTCGCAGTCTCGCCGTCGATCGGCATCAGCCTGTACCCGGACCATGGCCAGGTGCCGACCGAGCTGCTCAAGCACGCCGACACCGCGATGTACCAGGCCAAGGCCGCGGGGCGGCGCACCTTCATGCGCTATGACGAGACCATGGAGGCGGCGATCCGGCAACGCGCCACGCTGGCCGGCGCGCTGCGCAAGGTGCTGGACCGCAACGAGCTGCGGGTTGTGTTCCAGCCGCGCCAGGCGCTGGCCACCTCGCAGATCACCGGTGCCGAGGCGCTGCTGCGCTGGCACAGCCCGGAGCACGGCGAAGTGCAGCCCGCCGATTTCATCCCGCTGGCCGAAGAGAGCGGGATGATCCTCGAGATCGGCGAGTGGGTGCTGCGCGAAGCCTGTCTGGCCCTGCGCCGCTGGCACAAGCACGGCCTCACCGACCTGACCGTGGCCGTCAACGTCTCGGTGCTGCAGCTGCTGCGTGGCGATTTCCCCGAGGTGGTCCGGCGCGTGCTCGACGACACCGGGGTCCCGGCTTCGGCACTGGAGCTGGAACTGACCGAGAGCGTGCTCATGGCCAATGCCGCGCAGACCGTGGTCAAGCTGCAGGCGTTCCGCGAGCTGGGCGTATCCCTCGCGATCGACGATTTCGGCACCGGCTATTCGTCGCTGGCGTACCTCAAGCGGCTTCCGATCACCACCATCAAGATCGACAAGACGTTCATCGCCGACCTGACCACCGACCCGGAAGATGCCGCGATCACCACCACCGTGATCGCGATGGCCCACTCGCTGGGCCTGAACGTGGTCGCCGAAGGCGTGGAGACGCGGGCACAGGCGGAGTTCCTCGCCCACCACAGCTGTGACGAGATCCAGGGCTTCTGGCTGTCTCCACCGCTCGAGGCCACTGCCTGCATGGCATTCATCCGCAACCGGCGGCCACCGGGTGGCAGCGTGGTGCGCCTCTCCAGCGCCGCGCCTTGACCACCCTCCCGCGCCTGCCTATCGTGCGCTGATGGACACCCCCGACGTGATCGCTCAGTTGCAGCGGCTTGGCGAACGCTTCGACGAACTTGCCACCCGCGCGCGCAGGCTTGCCGAAGAGAACCGCAGCCTACGCCAGCAGCATGACCAGCTCGCCGGCGAACGTTCCCAGTTGTTGACCAGGAACGAGCAGGCGCGCAGCCGCGTCGAGGCCATGATCGCGCGCCTGAAGTCGCTGGAGCAGCACACGTGAGCAGCAACGAGGCCGTCACCGTCCGGGTGCTCGACCGCGAGTACACCGTCGGCGTGGGCAGTGGCGAAGTCGAGGGCCTGATGTCGGCCGCGCGCCTGCTCGATACACGGATGCGCGAGGCGCGCGGCGCCAACCGGATGGCCGCGGTCGATCGCGTCGCTGTACTCGCGGCGCTCAACCTGGCGCATGAACTCGAACAGGTACGCGCCGACAGTGAACGTCGCGAGCGTGAGCTGGCGCGCGTGCTGTCGGTGCTGCAGGTCAAGCTCGACGCACTGCTCGATGCCTGAATCCGCGTGGCCCGTATCGAGCAGCGTTCGCGCATGAACGCAAACCGACGGGCGGACCCGCCGCGCGAAGGCAGCGCGGTATACTTCGGGCGCGTCCTCTGCCGTGTTCGACGGCGCGCTCAAACATACGCCTTGTCCCTTAATGACGACCACGGGGGCGCGACGGAAGCCTGGCGCGCATGTCCGCCCACGAGCGGAAAGCCCGAAGGCCGCCAAGCGTCCCCACTTGAACCCCGGGTTCAAGGTCGTTTGGCTCGCATCGGCATGGTGGAGGACGTATCTTTTGCCTGGTTCCGCGCAGCGCACGCGCGCTGCGGTCGGCATGACTGAGGCTCGCGCGATCCTGCGTCGCGAAGCGCGCCGCGCGCGCCGCGATGTGCCGCCCGCGGCGCGTATCGGCGCCGCATCCGGACTTGCCGACCAGCTGCTTGCCATGGCACCGGATTCAGTCCGCGTGGTGGCCGGCTACTGGGCCAGCGACGGTGAAATCCCGCTGCATTCCTGGCAGCTGCGCCTGCCAGACCATTGCACCTATTGCCTGCCCGTCCTGCACGAGGATGGCCGCCTGCGGTTTGCCCCCTGGCGCGCGGGAGATCCGGTGGTCGCCAATCGCCACGGCATCCCCGAGCCCGACGTGGCCACCGAGACATTGCTGGCGCCGGAGCAGCTCGACCTTGTGGTGGTTCCGCTGGTGGCGTTTGACGCGCGTTGCCACCGGCTGGGCATGGGTGGCGGCTGGTACGATCGCAGCTTCGCGTTTCGCCACCAGACTTCGGCCCCGCCGTGGCTGGTCGGGGCCGGGTTCGCGTTCCAGCAGTCGGATGGCGACCTGCCGCGCGAAGACTGGGACGTGCAGCTCGACGCCGTCTGCACCGAACGCGCCACCTACCTACGCCCCGCGAACGAAACGTGAGCAACCGTAAACGCTATTGGCTGATGAAGTCGGAACCCGAAGACTTCTCGATCGACGATCTCGAGCGCGTCCGCACCGAGCCCTGGACGGGCGTGCGCAACTACCAGGCGCGCAATTTCATGCGTGACGGCATGAAGCCCGGCGATGGCGTTCTGTTCTACCACTCGAACTGCGACGTCCCGGGCGTCTACGGCGTGGCCGAGGTCGCCAGCGCGCCGTATCCGGATCCGACCCAGTTCGAGCCCAAGTCCAAGTACTTCGACGCCAAGGCCAGCCGTGAAGAGCCGCGCTGGATGCTGGTCGACGTCGGCTTCGTGCGCAAGCTTGCCGGGCCCGTCCCGCTGGACGCCATCAGAGGCCAGGCGGAAGCGCTGGGCGAGGACTTCGCGCTCATCCGCAAGGGCACGCGCCTGTCGGTGCTGCCGGTGACCGCGGCGCAATGGAAAATCATCCTCTCCCTGGAACCGTGATGTCCGAAGGAAAGCGCCTGGCCGGCGAAAAGGCCATTGAATTCGTCGAGGACGGCATGATCGTCGGAGTCGGAACCGGATCCACGGTGGCGTTCTTCATCGACGCGCTCGCCGGCATCAGGGATCGCATCGCCGGCGCGGTCTCGAGCTCGGAGCAGAGCAGCGAGCGCCTGCGCGGCCACGGCATCGAAGTGCTTGACCTCAACGCCTGTGGGCCGATCCCGCTGTATGTCGACGGCGCCGACGAGTGCGACAGGGCCAAGCGCCTGATCAAGGGCGGTGGCGCGGCGCTGACGCGCGAGAAGATCATCGCCGAGGCCGCGAAAACCTTCGTCTGCATCATCGATCCTTCAAAAGAAGTCGAAGTGCTGGGGCGCTTCCCCCTCCCGATCGAAGTGATTCCGATGGCACGAAGCCTGGTGGCGCGGGAGATCGTCGCGCGTACGGGCGGCCACCCGGCCTGGCGCCAGGGCGTGCAGACGGACAACGGCAACTGGGTGCTCGACATCCACGGCCTGGCGATCACCGACCCGGTATCGCTGGAACGCGAGCTCAACCAGATTCCCGGCGTTGTCAGTGTGGGCCTGTTCGCCCGGCGCGCGGCCGACGTGGTGATCGTCGGCGGTGACCCGGTGGTCGTGCGCTAGCGACGGGACGCTAGCGACGCGATGCGATGCGAGCTGCCGCAGCACGAGGCTGCGGCAGCGGCGGGTCAGGACCCGATGTCCTCGTCGTAGAAGACGCTGATGTAATGCAGGGCACCACCCGGTCCGAGCGCACATTGCACCGCGGCCTGGTAGATCAGCTCGGGGCCACCCGCAATCTCGCTGGGCTGCCACGTGAGCGCTGTACCTGGGGAGCCGCCGAAAACGCTCGTCGACTTGGTGCGGTAGACCGCATCCGACTGCCCGCCGAGCTGCCGCCCTTCAACAAACGTGCAGCTCACGGCAGCGACCGCCGTGCCGACATTGCCCACGTGCGCCAGCACCTTCGTCGCGCCTCGAGCGCCAGCACGCGGGTCGCCCCGGAAGGTGCACGTCACGAACGCCGTGGCTTCACCCTCATTGACGAAAGCGAGCGGCCGCGCACGCAACGTCGCCGCATGCGAGCTCAGCGCGGGCTGGCAAATGCCGGAAGCTCCCTGGAAGTCATAGCGGAAAACCTCCGCTGCAGCCACATCGCCAGAAGGCGCGGCCGCAAACAACCCGAGCAGTGCAGCCAAGGCAGCGGGACGACGCCCGCGAAACTCAGGCGCCGACATCTTCGTTGTACTCGCGACCGGTGTACTGGATGGTGGAGGACGGAGGCAGCACGCAGCTCAAAGACGGGCGATCGATGCCCGACGGCTTGGCGTTGGCCACTTCCGAGGGAACCCAGGTGATTTCGGCGCCCGCCCCCGCTTCGATGCTGACGGTCTTGGGGACGTAGGTCGCGAAGATTGACGCGCCAGTCTGATGCCCGTTCACAAGGGTGCACGTATAGCTCTGTGCGTCCGAGCTGTTGTTGGTGATCGCCACGTACAGGCGCTTCGAGCCGCGGACCGAATCCTGGTGATCATCGCCCTGCCAGTTGCATGTCACGAAAATCTGGCTTTCCGATTCGTTTGCCAGGCCAAGCGGCCGGTAACGCGCGCCCGCCGCAAACGCTGCGGTCGCGGCCCGGCACATGCCGGACGCGCCCTGCACGTCCACACGCGGCAATTCGGCCGCACCCGCCGCCGCCGCGCTGGCTACAAGGGCGAGAAACACCGGGGACAACAAGCTGCGGGCACGAAGCATGAGCATTACGTCCAATTACCAGGGAGCCGCACACGTTAGCTGAGCGCCGCACGCCAGGCAAGGAGCAAAGATGATCGTGCAGCGGCCTTCGCGAATGCGGGCACTCGATCAGCCCGCACCGCGCGCCAACGACGCACAAAGAAAAACCCCGCAGCCTTGGGCTGCGGGGTTTTGGGGTAAAAACCCTGGCGATGACCTACTCTCGCATGCTAGATGCACACTACCATCGGCGCATGTACGTTTCACTTCCGAGTTCGGAATGGGATCGGGTGGTTCCATACAGCTATTGTCACCAGGGAGAGGGTGGAGGGTCGCGGGCCGGTGGATTGGCTTTTTACGCGCACACGCTCTCGTTGGTTGCCTCCGAGCGTACCTGCATGCAGGTGCGCCTTCGGCGAATAGATAAGGACGTAGCGAACTTTTGTGCCGAACATCGACGCGTCGTCGAGTCCAAGGCCACTTGAGGTTATATGGTCAAGCCACACGGATCATTAGTACAGGTTAGCTCAACACATTGCTGTGCTTACACACCCTGCCTATCAACCACCTAGTCTTGATGGTTCCTTTAGGGGGCTTGTGCCCCGGGAGATCTCATCTTGAGGCGCGCTTCCCGCTTAGATGCTTTCAGCGGTTATCGCTTCCGAACATAGCTACCCGGCAATGCCACTGGCGTGACAACCGGAACACCAGAGGTTCGTCCACTCCGGTCCTCTCGTACTAGGAGCAGCCCCTCTCAAATCTCCAACGCCCATGGCAGATAGGGACCGAACTGTCTCACGACGTTCTGAACCCAGCTCGCGTACCACTTTAAATGGCGAACAGCCATACCCTTGGGACCGACTACAGCCCCAGGATGTGATGAGCCGACATCGAGGTGCCAAACACCGCCGTCGATATGAACTCTTGGGCGGTATCAGCCTGTTATCCCCGGAGTACCTTTTATCCGTTGAGCGATGGCCCTTCCATACAGAACCACCGGATCACTAAGTCCTACTTTCGTACCTGCTTGATCCGTCGATCTTGCAGTCAAGCACGCTTATGCCTTTGCACACAGTGCGCGATGTCCGACCGCGCTGAGCGTACCTTCGAGCTCCTCCGTTACTCTTTGGGAGGAGACCGCCCCAGTCAAACTACCCACCATACACGGTCCCCGATCCGGATAACGGACCTAGGTTAGAACGTCAAGCACGACAGGGTGGTATTTCAAGGTTGGCTCCACCCCAGCTAGCGCCAGGGTTTCACAGCCTCCCACCTATCCTACACAGACGAACTCAACGTTCAGTGTAAAGCTATAGTAAAGGTTCACGGGGTCTTTCCGTCTTGCCACGGGAACGCTGCATCTTCACAGCGATTTCAATTTCACTGAGTCTCGGGTGGAGACAGCGCCGCTGTCGTTACGCCATTCGTGCAGGTCGGAACTTACCCGACAAGGAATTTCGCTACCTTAGGACCGTTATAGTTACGGCCGCCGTTTACTGGGGCTTCGATCAAGAGCTTCGCCTTGCGGCTGACCCCATCAATTAACCTTCCAGCACCGGGCAGGCGTCACACCCTATACGTCCACTTTCGTGTTTGCAGAGTGCTGTGTTTTTGATAAACAGTCGCAGCGGCCTGGTATCTGCGGCCCTCATTCGCTCAGCTGCGCATGCAGCCACGAACAAGGGCGTACCTTCTCCCGAAGTTACGGTACCATTTTGCCTAGTTCCTTCACCCGAGTTCTCTCAAGCGCCTGAGAATTCTCATCCTACCCACCTGTGTCGGTTTACGGTACGGTCTGCACAAGCTGAAGCTTAGGAGCTTTTCCTGGAAGCGTGGCATCAGTCACTTCGTCCTAATGGACTCGTCTCGCTGCTCGGTGTTAATGACCCCCCGGATTTGCCTAAGGGATCCACCTACCTGCTTTCCCCGGGACAACCAACGCCCGGTAGACCTAGCCTTCTCCGTCCCTCCATCGCACTTGTGCGAGGTGCAGGAATATTAACCTGCTTCCCATCGACTACGCATTTCTGCCTCGCCTTAGGGGCCGACTCACCCTGCGTCGATTAACGTTGCGCAAGGAAACCTTGGGCTTTCGGCGTGGGGGCTTTTCACCCCCATTATCGTTACTCATGTCAGCATTCGCACTTCCGATACCTCCAGCAGACTTTTCAATCCACCTTCGCAGGCTTACGGAACGCTCCTCTACCGCGCATAACAAAGTTATGCACCCCAAGCTTCGGTTCACTGCTTAGCCCCGTTAAATCTTCCCCGCAGACCGACTCGACCAGTGAGCTATTACGCTTTCTTTAAAGGATGGCTGCTTCTAAGCCAACCTCCTGGCTGTCTGTGCCTTTCCACATGGTTTTCCACTTAGCAGTGAATTTGGGACCTTAGCTGTGGGTCTGGGTTGTTTCCCTTTTCACGACGAACGTTAGCACCCGCCGTGTGTCTCCCGCATAGTCTGTCTTGGTATTCGGAGTTTGCCATGGGTTGGTAAGTCGCAATGACCCCCTAGCCATAACAGTGCTCTACCCCCAAGAAGATTCGTGCGAGGCGCTACCTAAATAGCTTTCGAGGAGAACCAGCTATCTCCGGGTTCGATTAGCTTTTCACTCCTAATCACAGCTCATCCCCGTCTTTTGCAACAGACGTGGGTTCGGGCCTCCAGTTGATGTTACTCAACCTTCACCCTGGCCATGACTAGATCACCCGGTTTCGGGTCTACTGCCCGCGACTATGCGCCCTTATCAGACTCGGTTTCCCTTCGCCTCCCCTATACGGTTAAGCTCGCCACGAACAGTAAGTCGCTGACCCATTATACAAAAGGTACGCAGTCACCCCGAAGGGCTCCTACTGCTTGTACGCACACGGTTTCAGGGTCTATTTCACTCCCTTCACCAGGGTTCTTTTCGCCTTTCCCTCACGGTACTGGTTCACTATCGGTCGGTCAGGAGTATTTAGCCTTGGAGGATGGTCCCCCCATGTTCAGACAGGGTTTCACGTGCCCCGCCCTACTCATTTTTCATCGACAAGGCCCTTTCGAATACAGGGCTATCACCTTCTATGGCCAGTCTTTCCAGACTGTTTTCCTAGAACCAAGTCGACTTTTGGGCTGCTCCCCGTTCGCTCGTCGCTACTAGGGGAATCTCGGTTGATTTCTTTTCCTCCGGGTACTTAGATATTTCAGTTCCCCGGGTTCGCCTTGCATGGCTATGTATTCACCATGCAATACTCCTTGCGGAGTGGGTTTCCCCATTCGGACATTGCCGGATCAAAGCTTGTTGCCAGCTCCCCGACACTTTTCGCAGGCTACCACGTCCTTCATCGCCTCTGACCGCCAAGGCATCCACCGTGTGCGCTTATTCACTTGACCATATAACCCCAAGTCGCCTCGGAGCCATATGCCGCCCATGCCTACAAAGCACGGACATGAATATAACCACTCAATTTATTAGGACCTCGAGGGTCCCGCCTTAGCCTCTACGACACGTTTGGATATTCGTCTCAAACGCTCGCTACGTCCTTAATTTTAAAAGAACACGGAACGGCCACGATGCCGATCCGATTCAAATCTATATAAGTATGCGCAATCAAACATCCAGGAATGGTGGGTCTGGGAGGACTCGAACCACCGGCCTCACCCTTATCAGGGGTGCGCTCTAACCACCTGAGCTACAGACCCGATTCGTTTCCTGCCAGATGGTGGAGCCAGTCGGGATCGAACCGACGACCCCCTGCTTGCAAAGCAGGTGCTCTCCCAGCTGAGCTATGGCCCCGAAACGGGGTCGGTTCCAGGCCGTTGGCCTTGGAACTCCTGGATGCAGGTCACTTGTGCGGACGCCTGACAGGCAATTACCTGTCTTTATGTCTCTAAAGGAGGTGATCCAGCCGCACCTTCCGATACGGCTACCTTGTTACGACTTCACCCCAGTCATCTGCCACACCGTGGCAAGCGCCCTCCCGAAGGTTAAGCTACCTGCTTCTGGTGCAACAAACTCCCATGGTGTGACGGGCGGTGTGTACAAGGCCCGGGAACGTATTCACCGCAGCAATGCTGATCTGCGATTACTAGCGATTCCGACTTCACGGAGTCGAGTTGCAGACTCCGATCCGGACTGAGATTAGGTTTCTGGGATTGGCTTGCCCTCGCGGGTTTGCAGCCCTCTGTCCTAACCATTGTAGTACGTGTGTAGCCCTGGCCGTAAGGGCCATGATGACTTGACGTCATCCCCACCTTCCTCCGGTTTGTCACCGGCGGTCTCCTTAGAGTTCCCACCATTACGTGCTGGCAACTAAGGACAAGGGTTGCGCTCGTTGCGGGACTTAACCCAACATCTCACGACACGAGCTGACGACAGCCATGCAGCACCTGTCTCACGGTTCCCGAAGGCACCAAACCATCTCTGGTAAGTTCCGTGGATGTCAAGGCCAGGTAAGGTTCTTCGCGTTGCATCGAATTAAACCACATACTCCACCGCTTGTGCGGGCCCCCGTCAATTCCTTTGAGTTTCAGTCTTGCGACCGTACTCCCCAGGCGGCGAACTTAACGCGTTAGCTTCGATACTGAGTTCCTAATTGAACCCAACATCCAGTTCGCATCGTTTAGGGCGTGGACTACCAGGGTATCTAATCCTGTTTGCTCCCCACGCTTTCGTGCCTCAGTGTCAGTGCTGGTCCAGATGGCCGCCTTCGCCACGGATGTTCCTCCCGATCTCTACGCATTTCACTGCTACACCGGGAATTCCGCCATCCTCTACCGCACTCTAGCCTGCCAGTATCCAATGCAATTCCCAGGTTGAGCCCGGGGCTTTCACATCAGACTTAACAAACCACCTACGCACGCTTTACGCCCAGTAATTCCGAGTAACGCTTGCACCCTTCGTATTACCGCGGCTGCTGGCACGAAGTTAGCCGGTGCTTATTCTTTGGGTACCGTCAGAACAACCGGGTATTAACCGATTGCTTTTCTTCCCCAACAAAAGAGCTTTACAACCCGAGGGCCTTCTTCACTCACGCGGCATGGCTGGATCAGGCTTGCGCCCATTGTCCAATATTCCCCACTGCTGCCTCCCGTAGGAGTCTGGACCGTGTCTCAGTTCCAGTGTGGCTGATCATCCTCTCAGACCAGCTACGGATCGTCGCCTTGGTGGGCCTTTACCCCACCAACTAGCTAATCCGACATCGGCTCATCTATCTGCGCGAAGCCCGAAGGTCCTCCGCTTTCACCCGTAGGTCGTATGCGGTATTAGCGTAAGTTTCCCTACGTTATCCCCCACAAATAGGCAGATTCCGATGTATTCCTCACCCGTCCGCCACTCGCCACCCATAAGAGCAAGCTCTTACTGTGCTGCCGTTCGACTTGCATGTGTTAGGCCTGCCGCCAGCGTTCACTCTGAGCCAGGATCAAACTCTTCACTTAAGTTTTTCGGTCCGACCCGAAGGTCTCGCCAATGCTTTGAGTGCAGAAGTCGAACCAGAGCTCAAATCACTCGCTTGCATTTCTGCATTTGAATCATTCTTTGCTCTTGTTACGAACATCTACAAATGGACAGTCATCCACTTGCCAGACGCCCGCACAAGTCACCTGCGCATACTTTCAAAGATCCTGGGAGAGGCCTCAGCGCCTTTTCCCGTGCCTCGTCGTTTCCGCCGAGGTGAGCCGCACATTGTAGCGTGCTTTTCGTTTCCGTCAACACCGTGTGAGGCGTTGATTTCAACCTCGTTTGTCTTCGTGGCCAGGAGGCCTTTCCGTCAACCGAGCCGCACATCTTACCGCGTTTTTCGTTTCCGTCAACACCCTGTGAGGCGTTGATTTCAACCTCGTTTGCCGTCGTGACCCGAAGGCCTTTCCGTCGAGCGAGCCGCACATATTAGCGCGGTTTTTGCTTCCGTCAACACCCAGTGAGGAGTTGATTTCAGCCTCCCTTGTCTTCGTGGCCCGGAGGCCGTTCCGTCAGGGGAGCCGCACATATTAGCGCGGATTCGAAGAACGTCAACACCGTGTGAAGCCGTTCTTTTTCCTCCCCCGCCTGGTGTTGCCGGTGTGTACCGGCCGCTCCGTGGCGGGGCGCGCATTGTGCAGCGCGGCGGAGCCTTTGTGAAGGGGTAATCGAAAGTTTTTCGCGCGCGTCGCACTTGACCACTGTGCGGGGCTGGCAGATGTTGGCTTCCACCCTGATTCCGGATGCAAGCGCCATGCGTCAGCTGTTTATTGCGTTCCTTGTTGCATCCATGTCCCTGCTCACCACTGCATGCGCGAGCTCCAGCGCATGGGTTGAGCTGGCCGGCGAGCGGTTTACCGTGGAAATCGCCGATGACGATGAAGAACGCGCTCGCGGACTGATGTTCCGCGATGAATTGGCCGATGGCCACGGAATGCTGTTCATTCACGAGCGCGAGGAGCGCCAGGCGTACTGGATGAAGAACACGCGGATCGCGCTGGACATCCTGTACTTCGATGCAGCGCTGCGGCTTGTCTCCCAGCAGCGCGATGTCCCGCCCTGCTCCGCGGGCGACCGCTGCCCGCCCTACCCGAGCCGCAAGCCTGCGCGCTATGTACTCGAGCTCAACGCCGGCGAGGCACGGCGCATGAACCTGGAGGATGGCGCGGTGCTGCGCCTGGGCCCCGGCGTCGGCACGGCGCCCTGAGCGCCGATCAGACGACCATCATCTCGAAGTCATCCTTGGTGACGCCGCAATCCGGGCACGTCCAGGTGTCCGGCACGTCGTCCCAGCGCGTGCCCGCGGCGATGCCTTCTTCGGGGATTCCGATCGCTTCGTCATAGATGAACCCGCACACCACACACATCCAGGTGCGGTAGGCGGTCTGCGTGGCGACTTCGTTCATCGGATAATGCGCTTGGCTGGAGGAATCCGGCATTGTCCCACCGGCGACCTGCGACAGGAAGCCGCGCCACGGCGCCAGCCGTGTACCGGAGTAGCGCATTGCGAGGCCTCTACCTCATCACACCCGACGACAACGACACGCCGCGACTGCTTGCGCGCGTCGCCGCCGTCCTGCCCGGTGCCGCCCTGCTGCAATACCGCAACAAGGGCGCCGATGCGCCGTTGCGACATGAACAGGCCGCTGCGCTTCTGCAGCTGTGCCGGCGCGTCGGCGTTCCGCTGCTGGTCAACGACGACTGGCGCCTCGCCGCCGACATCGGCGCGGATGGCGCACACCTCGGCAGTGGCGACGGTGCAATCTGCGAGGCGCGCGCCGCGCTTGGGGCAGGCGCCATCCTCGGCGCCTCCTGCTACGGGCAGCTCGCGCGCGCCGAGGCCGCAGCGGCGGCAGGTGCCAGCTACGTCGCCTTCGGCGCATTCTTCCCGTCGGCGACCAAGCCCGAGGCGCCCCGCGCCGACCCCGCAGTGCTGGCGGCCGCCGCCACGCTGGGCCTGCCGCGCGCCGCCATCGGTGGCATCACGCCGGACAATGCGCAGCTGCTGGTCGACGCCGGCGCGGACCTGCTCGCGGTGATCGGCGCGGTGTTCGATGCCGCCGATCCCGTTTCCGCCGCCCAGCGCCTGCGCGCCTGCTTCCAATCCGCGCGCAGCGCCGACAGCGGCCACGCACCCACATCGCCACGTTTCCAGACAAGGACCCCATGATGAAGACCGACCGTTCCCACGCCCTGTTCACCCGCGCCCGCGCACTGATGCCCGGCGGCGTGAACTCGCCGGTGCGCGCGTTCCGCTCGGTCGGCGGCGAGCCGTTCTTCGCCGCGCGCGCCGAGGGCGCGTACATCGAGGACGTCGACGGCAACCGCTACATCGACTATGTCGGCTCGTGGGGCCCGATGGTGGTCGGCCACAACCATCCCGCCGTGCTGGAGGCCGTGGTGCGCACCGCGCGCGACGGCCTGTCGTTCGGCGTGCCCAATGCCCTTGAAGTCACCATGGCCGAGACGCTGACCCGCCTGGTGCCGTCGATGGACATGGTGCGCATGGTCAACTCGGGCACCGAGGCGACGCTGTCGGCCATCCGCCTGGCACGCGGCGCCACCGGGCGCGGGCGGATCGTGAAGTTCGAGGGCTGCTACCACGGCCATGGCGACTCGTTCCTGGTGAAGGCCGGCAGCGGCGCGCTGACCCTCGGCGTACCGGACTCACCGGGCGTGCCCAAGGCGCTGGCCGATCTCACGCTCACCCTCCCCTACAACGACTTCGACGCCGCCACCGCGCTGTTCGACGCCTGTGGCGACGAGATCGCGGGCCTGATCGTGGAGCCGGTGGTCGGCAATGCCAACTGCCTGCCGCCGCGCCCGGGGTTCCTTCAGCACCTGCGCACGCTGTGCACGCGGCACGGCACTGTGCTGATCTTCGACGAGGTGATGACCGGCTTCCGCGTCGCCCTCGGTGGCGCGCAGGCGCGTTACGGCGTGGTGCCGGATCTCAGCACCTTCGGCAAGGTGATCGGCGGCGGCATGCCGGTCGGTGCCTACGGCGGACGCCGCGACCTGATGGAGCTGATCGCTCCGGCCGGGCCGGTCTACCAGGCCGGCACGCTGAGCGGAAACCCGGTGGCGATGGCTGCGGGCCTTGCGATGCTGGGACTCGTGCAGGCGTCCGGCTTCCACGATGAACTCGAGCGTCGCACCAACCTGCTGTGCGACGGGCTCGAATCCGCGGCGCACGATGCCGGCGTGGCGTTCACCACGCAGCGGGTCGGCGGCATGTTCGGGATGTTCTTCAGCAGCGAACAGGTCGACACCTACGCGCAGGCCATGGCCTGCGACCGCGAGGCGTTCAACCGTTTCTTCCACGCCATGCTCGAACGTGGCGTCTATCTGGCACCGTCGGCGTTCGAGGCCGGCTTCATGTCCGGTGCGCACGACGACGCGGTGGTCGCGGCGACGATTGCCGCGGCGCGCGAGGCATTCGCCGTCGCCAAGGGCTGAGTCGAGGCGGGGAACGCCGGCTGCACAGGCCGGCGCCTGCACGGATGCCAGCGCCAGGCGCCCAATATTCCGGGCGCCCGGCGCGCCCGATCTTCAGGGCACGTGGAACTCGCGCAGCGCCGCACCGAGCCGCTGCAGCCCATCCGCCACTTCTTCGTCGCTGATGTTCAATGCCGGCACGAAGCGCAGCACGTCGGGGCCGGCCTGCAGCAGCAGCAGGCCATGCGCGGCGGCGTGGTCGAGGATCTCGCCGGCGCGCCCGGCAAACGCCGGTGCCAGCACCGCGCCCAGCATCAGACCGCGGCCGCGGATGGCCGCGAACAGGCCACGTCCATCGTCAAGCGCGGCCAGCCCTGCACGCAGCGCCAGCGACTGCCGTTCGACATTGGCGGCAATTTCGGCAGACGCCAGCTTGCGCAGCGCCACCCGCGCCACGGCCGCGGCCAGTGGATTGCCGCCAAAGGTGGTGCCGTGGTCGCCGAATTGCATCGCCGCGGCCACCTTGCCGCCAGCCAGCATCGCGCCAACCGGAAACCCGCCGCCCAGCGCCTTGGCCAGGGTGACGATGTCCGGGACCACATGGTCCTGCCAATGCGCGAACAGCGCGCCGGTGCGGCCCATGCCGCACTGGATCTCGTCGAGCACCAGCAGCGCGTCGTGGCGGTCGCACAGCGCGCGCACCGCCTGCAGGAAGCCGGGGGCGGCCGGCATCACCCCGCCCTCGCCCTGGATCGGTTCCAGCAGCACCGCCGCCACGTCACCGCCGGCCATGGCCGACTCCAGCTGCGCGACGTCGTTGAAATCCACGTAGCGGAACCCGCCCGGCAACGGCTCGTAGCCCGCCTGGTACTTCGGCTGCGCGGTGGCGGTGACCGCGGCCAGCGTGCGTCCGTGGAAACTGCCGCGGAAGCTGACGATCACGCGCCGGTCGGGCGCCCGCCCCCGGGCGCTGGCCCACTTGCGCACCAGCTTGATCGCCGCCTCGTTGGCCTCGGCGCCGGAATTGCACAGGAACACGCGCTCGGCGAAGCGCGAGGCCTCCACCAGCTCCTGCGCCAGGCGCAGCGGCGGCTCGCTGTGGAAGACATTGCTGGTGTGCCAGAGCTTGCCGGCCTGCTCGACCAGCGCGGCGACCAGGTCGGGATCGTTGTGGCCGAGGCCACACACGGCGATGCCGGCGGCGAAATCCACGTAGTCGCGGCCGTCGCGGTCCCAGAGTCGCGCGCCCTGGCCACGCTCCAGCACCACCTGACGCTGGCGGTAGACCGGCAGGTAGTGGCGATCGCCTAGGGCGATCAGGTCGTGGGACGCGGTGGTAGCGGTGTCGTGCGCCATGGCGGTCAGTCCAGGAACAGGTCGGGCAGCAGCGGCTGCGAAGGGTCGGAGGCGTAGCGGTCGAAGCCGGTGGTGCCCGCCTCGCGCAGCACCTCCTCGTCGATCAGGAACCGGCCGTGGAAGCCACGCGCCTCGCGCACCAGCACCGCGTGCGCGGCGTCGGCCACGATCTCCGGGCTGCGGCCATTCGCCAGCTCCACGCCGGGGATCATGTTCAAGGCGTCGGTGGCGATGATCGTCTTCGGCCACAAGGCATTCACCGCCACGCCCTGCGGGCCGAATTCGGCGGCAAGGCCGAGGGTGACGAAACTCATGCCCATCTTGGCCAGGGTGTAGCCGGTGTGCGGCCCCCACCACTTCGGGTCCAGCGACGGCGGCGGCGCCAGCGTCAGGATGTGCGGGTTCGGGGCTTCGAGAAGGTACGGCAGGCAGGCCTGCGCGCACAGGAAGCTGCCACGGGCATTGACCTGCTGCATCAGGTCGAAGCGCTTCATCGGCGTATCCAGCGCGCCGCGCAGCCAGATCGCGCTGGCGTTGTTCACCAGGATGTCGATGCCGCCGAAGGTGTCGACCGTGGCCGCGACCGCGGCGCGCACCTGGTCCTCCTCGCGGATGTCGCACTTCAGCGCCAATGCCTGGCCACCCGCGGTGGTGACTGCAGCCGCGGCGGTATGGATGGTGCCGGGAAGGCGCGGGTTGGCGACATCGGACTTGGCGGCGATGGCGATGTTGGCGCCGTCGCGCGCGGCGCGCAGCGCGATCGCCAGGCCGATGCCGCGCGAGGCGCCAGTGATGAACAGGGTTTTTCCGGCGAGGGTGTGCATGCGGGGTCTCGTTGCTGCGGGTGGATCAGGGCTTGGGGCCCTGGCCTTCGTTGTCTTCCCACTTGAGGAGCCTGCGGGTGACGAAGCGGTACACCGGCTTGCCGCTGGCGAACCAGGCGTCGCGCAGCCAGGAGGTGCGCTTCAGTACGCGGCGCTCGACGGGCGTGATGCGGTCGGGGCAATAGGTGCGCTTGTGCTTGAGGAGGTGGCGCAGGTCCTCGCGCGCCAGCAGGCGCATCCAGCGCGAGCGCGGCGCGCCGCGCACGGCAAGCTGGAAATCGATGACCGCGGGCGTGCCGTCGGCGCGCACCAGCCAGTTGGCTTCCTTGGCCAGGTCGTTGTGGGCCACGCCGTGGCGGTGCAGCGCCTGCAGCAGTCGGCGCGCGCGACGGAAGTACGCGAGGTCACCGCGCGGCGGGCGCTGGTACATCGCCGCGCCATCCATGTAGCTGCGATCGAGCATGCGGCCGTCCCAGCCCAGCAGCTGTGGCACCGCATCCATTCCGGCCACGGCCAGGAGGCCTCGAGCTTCGCGCCGCGCAAGCCACCACGCCGGCAGGCGCAGCCACGCGGGCACGTGGCGCAGGTCGCGGCGAACGAAACAGCCAGCCGCGCCCCGCATCAATGCGATGCGGCCGAAGCTGTCAGCCTTGAGGGCCTGGATCTCGATGGCGTCACGGCGGTCCATGAACGCATTGTAGGCGGCGCGACCGTCGTCGCCGGCTGCCATAATGCCCCCGGTGACTGCCTGGTTCGACAGCATCGTGTCCTGGATCGGCACCCACCCCGTCGCCGCGGGCTGGGTGATCTTCGCCATCGCGTTCTGCGACGCGGTGATCGTGCTCGGCGCCATCGTGCCGGCGCTGCCGCTGATGTTCGCGATCGGCGTGCTGATCGGCCTCGGCGAGATCTCCGGCCCCTACGCGGTGGCCTGCGCGGCCCTCGGCGCGTTCATCGGTGATGGCACCAGCTTCTGGATCGGACGCCGATGGGGCCCGCAGCTGCGCACGGTGTGGCCGTTCCGCAAGTATCCGCAGCTGCTCGACCGCGGCGAACAGCTGTTCCGGCGCAACGCCATCAAGTCGATCTTCATCGCGCGCTACGTCGGCCCGGTGCGGCCGTTCGTGCCCGCGATCGCCGGCATGGCGCACATGGCGCTGCGGCGCTACATCCCGGCAAGCGCGGTCGCCGCCGCCAGCTGGGCGCTTCTGTTCCTGATCCCGGGCTGGCTGCTGGGCGAAGCCTATGACGCGGTGGCCGCGGTGGCCGACCGCCTGGCGATCGTGATCGGCGCCCTGCTGGTGGCCATCGCCGCCGCCTGGGCGGGCGTGCTCTACACCTATCGCTGGTTCGCCCGCCATGCCGATTCGCTGCTGGCGCGCGCGCTGCGCTGGACCAGCGCGCACCCGCGCCTGGGGCGCTATGCCGTGGCACTGATCTCGCCGCAGCGGCCCGAATCCGCATCGCTGGCGCTGCTCGCCGCCTGCCTGCTGGCGATCGGCGTCGCCTGGTTCGCGCTGCTGGCCACGATGCTGGCGCGCGGCGGGCCGCTGTTGCTCGACCTGCGCGTGCATGACGCGATGTATGCGCTGCGCAATCCACTGGCCGACCGGCTGATGGCGGGGCTGGCGTCGATCGGCGATCCGTCCGTGCTGGTGTGGCCGGTGGGGCTGGTGACGCTGTGGCTGCTGTGGCGGCGGCGCTGGATGGCCGCCACCCACTGGATGGCGGCGCTGGCCTTCGGCCTCGCGCTGACCGCAGCGCTGGAAGCGGCGATCGACATGCCGCGGCCGCCGACCGCGCTCAGCGGCTTCGGCTTTCCGTCGGTGGGCCTGACCATGGCGACCATCACCTTCGGATTCTTCGCGGTGCTGATCGCGCGCGAGCTGCCCGGGCGGCAGCGCGTGTGGCCGTACCTTGTGTCCGGCGCGGTGGTCGCGGTGCTCGGTTTCGCACGCCTGTACCTCGGTGCGCACTGGCTGACCGACCTGGTCGGCGGGATGCTGCTGGGCATCGTGTGGCTGCTGGTGCTCGGCATCGCCTACCGCCGCCACGTGGCGCGCTCGTTCTGGATGCGGCCGCTGGCGGCGCTGTTCTACGGCGCGTTCATGGTGTCCGCCCTGTGGCACGCGCCGCGCGCGGTCGATCCGCTGCTGGCCAAGTTCGCGCCCTTGCAGGCGCCGGCCACGCTCGACGCCACCGCCTGGTGGCAGGCCGACTGGGCCACGCTGCCGTCGCAGCGCAAGGAACGCGATGCCAGCCAACGCTGGCCGCTGGACGTGCAGGTGGCCGGTCCGCTGGCCCCGGTGACTGCGCGGCTGCGCGCGCGCGGATGGGAAATACAGGACCAGGCCGACTGGAAGGACACCCTGCGCCTGCTCGACGACGACACCGCGCCACACGCGCAGAAAGTGCTGCCCGCGACCTATGACGCGCTGGCGGAGTCGCTGCTCATGCGGCGCAGGGTCGGTCCCGACCGGCTGCAGGTGTTGCGCCTGTGGCGCGCACCGCGGCAATTCGTGGACGGCACGCCGCTATGGATCGGCACCACGCAGACGCTGGCCTACGTGCGGCCGTTCGACCTGTTCGGGCTGTGGCTGCCCGAGGCGTATGACGGCGTGGCCTACCAGCGCGTGCGCGCCGACCTGGCCGGTTTCGACACGCGCGAAGACGACCGCCCCGACTCGCTGCAGCCGGTGCTGCGGTTGCGCAGCTTCACGCGCCGCCCGGCGGCGGCCGCGCCAGAGCAGCCGCGCTAGCCGATCACCGCCAGCAGCGCGTCGAGCCGCGCGTGCGGATCATCGAGCTGCAGCAGTGCCAGCCGCTGCGCTTCGTCCATCGGCAGCATCTCCGCCAGCCGCCAGCCCACCCACGCCGCGTCGTCGAACCGGGCGTTGCCGGGAGCCGGATTGCCCACCTTGTCCACGATCCGTTCGATCAACGTCGCCAGCAATGCGTGTTCGGGCCGCAGCCGCGGCGACACCGCGGCATCGGCGAGCCATTCGACGTCGGCAACCACGAGGCCGTTGTCGCGCACATCGCTGCGCGCCACGCGGAAACGGCGCGCGCCACGGACTGACAGGGTCAACAGGCCATCGTCACCGGTGCCGAAATCCTCGATCAGCGCCTCGGTTCCGTAGGTGGCGGGCGTGGCCGGGGCACCCGCTTCGCCGCCTTCCATGATCAGGCAGATGCCGAAGCCTTCGCCGCTGCGTCCGCACTCGCGGACCAGGTCGAGGTAGCGCGGCTCGAAGATGCGCAGGCCGAGCGCGGCGCCGGGAACCAGCACCGCCTGCAGCGGGAACAAGGGGAGCACGTGCAAGCCATCCATGCAGCGCAGTTTAACCGCCGCCGCGTGCAGGCCGCGCTAAGCGCGACCAGCGCTGGCATTGCCGCGCGCGTCGACTATCGCGCGCGCAGGGCGTCGAGGAAGCGGCGCGGCGCGGCGTCGAAGCCGCCGTTGGACATGAAGACCACGTGGTCGCCCGCATGCGCCAGCGTCGCCAGGCGCGACAGCAGCGCATCGGCATCGGCCACCGCGTGCCCTTCGCCGCGCAGCGCCGCGACCACGCCGCCGGCATCCCAGGCCAGCTCCGGCCGGTGCAGGAACACCACGGCGTCGGCGTCGTCGAGCGATGGCGCCAGCGCCGCCGCGTGCGCGCCGAGTCGCATCGAATTGCTGCGCGGCTCCATGGCCACCACGATCCGGCCGCCGCCGACGCGCGCGCGCAGGCCTGCCAGGGTGGTGGCGATGGCCGTGGGGTGGTGTGCGAAGTCGTCGTACACGCTCACGCCGTCGGCCTCGCCCAGCAGCTCCATGCGCCGCTTCACGCTGCGGAACGCGGCAAGCGACGGCAGCACGTCCGCCACGTCCACGCCCACCGCGTCGCAGCTGGCAAGCGCCGCCAGTGCGTTCATCACGTTGTGGCGGCCGAGGAGCGGCCAGTGCACTTCGCCGACGTCGGCGCCATCGCGCATGACCACGAACGCGCTGCCGTCGCTGGCCAGCAGGCGCGCACTCCAGTCGAAGGGAATGCCATCGACCGCCGCGGCCGCGTCCAGCCCGAAGCGCACCACCGGCGTCCAGCAGCCCATCGCCAGCACCTCGGCCAGGCGCGCATCTTCGCCGTTGACCACCAGGCGCCCGTGCCCGGGCACGGTGCGCACCAGGTGGTGGAACTGGCGCTGGATCGCCGCCACATCCGGGAAAATGTCGGCGTGGTCGAACTCGAGGTTGTTGAGGATCGCCACCCGCGGGCGGTAGTGCACGAACTTCGAACGCTTGTCGAAGAACGCGGTGTCGTATTCGTCGGCCTCGACCACGAACAGCGGCCGTTCCCCCGCGCCTGCGGCGCCCACTCCGGTGCCCCCGAGCCGCGCCGACACACCGAAATCCTCCGCCACGCCGCCGATCAGGAAACCGGGCGCGCGCCCGGCCGCTTCCAGCAGGTGCGCCAGGATCGTGGTGGTGGTGGTCTTGCCGTGCGTGCCCGCGACCGCCAGCGTGTCGCGGCCCGGCAGCACGTTCTCGCGCAGCCATTCGGCGCCGGACGTGTACGACAGCCCGGCGTCGAGCACGGCTTCCACCGCCGCATTGCCGCGCGACAGCGCGTTGCCGATGACCACCTGGTCGCAGCCGGCGGAGATGTTGGACGGCGCGTAGCCCTGGCTGAGCGCGATGCCGAGCTGCTCCAGCTGGGTGGACATGGGCGGATACACCGCCTGGTCGCTGCCCTCGACCTCGTGGCCGAGTTCGCGTGCCAGGGCGGCCACGCCGCCCATGAAGGTGCCGGCGATGCCGAGGATATGCAGCTTCACGTGGCTCAGCCGACCGGATGCGACGGCGCGATCGCCTCGAGGATGCGGTTGAAGACGTCGTCCAGGCCGCCCACGCCATCGACCACCGTGAGCTGGCCGTGCTGGCGGTAGAACTCGATCACCGGCGCGGTCTGCTCGTCGTAAACCGTCAGGCGCTTGCGTACCGACTCCGGGTTGTCGTCGGAGCGGCCTTCGGCCTGGGCGCGGCCGGCGAGGCGTTCGATCAGCAGCTCGTTGTCGACCTCGAGCTGCACGGCGGCGTCCATCGGCTGGCCGATGCGCACCAGCAGCGCGTCGAGCGCCGCGGCCTGCGCCAGGTTGCGCGGGTAGCCGTCGAGGATGAAGCCGTGGTCGGTATCGGCGCGCGAGAAGCGGTCTTCCAGCATGCCCAGCAGGATCTCGTCGGACACCAGGTCGCCGCGCGCCATGACCTCCTTGGCCTGCATGCCCAACGGGCTGCCAGCGGCCACTTCGGCCCGCAGCAGGTCGCCGGTGGAGATGTGGGGGACCTGCAAGTGGTCCTTCAGGCGCGCGGCCTGTGTCCCCTTGCCGGAACCCGGCGCACCAAGAAGTACCAGTCGCATCGATTGCTCCATGAACGTACAGGGCGTGGACCGGGCGCGGCGTAGAATCCGGCAGCCGCGGCGACGACCGCGCCAGCTTACCGTATCCGGGCCCCCCGCCCGAACCCCCAGAACGGAATCCACGATGTCCAAAGGTACCCTGCTCTACGCACAGTCCGGTGGCGTGACCGCCGTCATCAATGCCACCGCCTCGGCCGTGATCACCGAGGCCCGCGCGCGCAAGGTGCGCGTTCTGGCCGCCCGCAACGGCATCCTCGGCGCCCTGCGCGAGGATCTGATCGACACCGCGAAGGAACCGGCGGCCGCGATCCGCGCCTTGGCGCATACCCCGGGCGGCGCCTTCGGCTCCTGCCGCTACAAGTTGAAGTCGCTCGACGCCGACCGCGCCAAGTACGAGCGCCTGCTCGACGTGCTGCGCGCCCACGACGTGCGCTGGTTCCTCTACAACGGCGGCAACGATTCCGCCGACACCGCCAACAAGGTCTCGCAGCTGGCCCGCGAATTCGACTATCCGCTGACCTGCATCGGCGTGCCCAAGACCGTCGACAACGACCTGGTGGTGACCGACTGCTGCCCCGGCTTCGGCTCGGCGGCCAAGTACACCGCGGTCTCGGTGCGCGAGGCGGCGCTGGACGTGGCGGCGATGGCCGACACCTCCACCAAGGTGTTCGTGTACGAGGCCATGGGTCGCCACGCGGGCTGGCTTGCGGCCGCGGCCGGCCTGGCCGGCACTGGGCCCGATGATGCCCCGCACCTGATCCTGTTCCCGGAGCGCCCGTACGATGAGGCCGATTTCCTGGCCCGCGTGCAGAAGGTGGTCGACCGCGTGGGTCATTGCGTGGTGGTGGCCAGCGAAGGCATCCGCACCGCCGACGGCACCTTCGTCGCCGATGCCGGCGGCGGCAAGGATTCCTTCGGCCACACCCAGCTCGGCGGCGTGGCCTCGTACCTGGCGGGGCGGGTCAAGGACAGCCTCGGCCTGAAGGTGCACTGGACCCTGCCCGACTACCTGCAACGCTCGGCGCGCCACATCGCCTCCAAGACCGACCTCGACCAGGCGATGGCCGTCGGCAAGGCGGCGGTGCGCTTCGCACTGGAAGGCCGCAACGCGACCATGCCGGCGATCATCCGCACGTCCGACTCGCCCTATCGCTGGAAGATCGAGCCCGCCCCCCTGGACCGGATCGCAAACCGCGAGAAGACCATGCCGAAGGGCTTCATCCGTCGCGACGGCCACGGCATCACGGCCGCCGCGCGCGCCTACCTGGAGCCGCTGATCCGCGGCGAGGCGTACCCGCCCTACGGCCGCGACGGCATTCCGAAGTACGTGACGCTGAAGAACGTGGCGGTGGCGAAGAAGCTGGCGGCCTGGGAGGGCTGAGCCCGCTTCCGGCTCAGCCGCCGCAGGCCTTCCCCTCAACCGACATCGCGGCGGCGAACATCGGCACTGCCGCGGTCTTGCCGGCCGCGGCGGCCTGCTTCGACTCTTCCAGGTAGATCCGCGACTGTCCCTGGCCGTCGAGCTTCTGCGTCTGGTCGACCGGCTTGCGCCACACGCGCACCACCGCCTGCTGCGTGGGGCAGCCCGTGCTGGCAACGCGGATCAGGTCGTTGAACTTCCAGCCCGTGGCCACTGAAGGCTTCGCCTTCGCGGCGTCGACGAAGCGCGCACGCGGCTGGCAGTTGGCACTCGTGCGCACAACGGCAAAGCGGTATGGCTCGGCGGCATCGCCGGTGAACACGCCTTCGATGCGCGCGCAGGCTTCGGGGATCTGGCGCAGCGTGTGCGCCGCGCCGATCGCCTGTGGCGCAATCGCACTGCGGGTGATTTCGGGCACCGGATCGGCGGCGCGGCCGGGAGCAGCCGCGAGTGCGGTAGAGGACGTGGCGGCGGCAGCACCGGCGAGCAGCACGGTCAGGGCGATGCGCATGGCGTCACTCCGATGGAACGGGGGGGAACGCAGGCTGGCACGCGGCGGCTGAATCGATCCTCCACGCTTGTCCTGCTGCCGGCCAGCCGGCCTGCCAGCCGCGCTGCGGCGCGGCAATACGCGGTGATAACCCTGTGCCATAGTCGGGCGGTTGCGTTTCGCGACCACACCCTGGGGAGGGTTTCATGCTCGAGCAGCAAGCTTTGTGGCTGGCGCTGGTCTGCGCCGGTCTGGCAATCATCTACGGCATTCTTTCCGCGCGCTGGATCCTGGCGCGGCCCGCGGGCAACGAACGCATGCAGCAGATCGCGGCCGCGATCCAGGAAGGCGCGGGTGCGTACCTGCGGCGCCAGTACGCCACCATCGCCATGGTGGGCGTGGTGCTGTTCCTGGTGATCGGTTTCGTGCCGGCGCTGGGTTGGGCGACCGCGATCGGCTTCGCCATCGGCGCGCTGCTTTCGGGCCTGGCCGGCTTCATCGGAATGTTCGTCTCGGTGCGCGCCAACGTGCGCACCACGCAGGCGGCCACGGTCAGCCTCAATGACGCGCTCGCGGTCAGCTTCCGCGGCGGCGCGGTGACCGGCATGCTGGTGGTGGGCCTGGGCCTGCTCGGCGTGGCCGGGTACTTCATGCATGTGATCGGCCAGAGCCGCGACGAAGTCGCGGTGATCGCCGCGCTGCAGCCGATGATCGGCTTGGCGTTCGGCGCCTCGCTGATCTCGATCTTCGCGCGTCTCGGCGGCGGCATCTTCACCAAGGGCGCCGACGTCGGCGCGGACCTGGTGGGCAAGGTCGAAGCCGGCATTCCCGAGGACGACCCTCGCAACCCGGCCGTGATCGCCGACAACGTCGGCGACAACGTCGGCGACTGCGCCGGCATGGCCGCGGACCTGTTCGAGACCTACGCGGTGACCATCATCGCCTCCATGCTGGTCGCCGGCATCGCCTTCACCACCTACGGCTGGGCCGGCGTGGTGTATCCGCTGGTGCTGGGCGCGGCGTCGATCGTCGCCTCGATCATCGGCACGTTCTTCGTCAAGGTGCGGGCGGGCGGCAAGATCATGAACGCGCTGTACCGCGGGCTCGCGGTCTCCGGCGTGCTGGCGGCGATCGCGTTCTGGTTCATCACCGCCGACATGTTCGATCCCGCGCTGGCGCTGCCATTGTTCTGGTGCGCGATCGTCGGCCTGGTGCTGACCGGGCTGCTGGTGGTGATCACCGAGTACTACACCGCCACCGAATACGCGCCGGTGCGCGATGTCGCCAGGGCTTCCGAGACCGGACACGGCACCAACGTGATCGCCGGCCTGGCGGTATCGATGAAGTCGACCGCGGCACCGGTGATCGTGGTCGCGGCGGCGATCTGGACCTGCTACCAGCTGGCGGGCCTCTACGGCCTGGCCGTGGCCGCCACCGCGATGCTGTCGATGGCGGGCATGATCGTGGCGCTGGACGCCTACGGCCCGATCACCGACAACGCCGGCGGCATCGCGGAGATGAGCGGCCTGCCGCCCGAGATCCGCGTGACCACCGACGCGCTCGACGCCGTGGGCAACACCACCAAGGCGGTGACCAAGGGCTATGCGATCGGCTCCGCAGGCCTGGCCGCGCTGGTGCTGTTCGCCGACTACGCGCACAAGCTGCAGCTGTCCGGCACGGCCACCAACTTCTCCATCGAGAACCCGAACGTGGTCATCGGCCTGTTGATCGGCGGCATGATCCCGTACCTGTTCGGCGCGATGGCGATGCAGGCCGTCGGCCGCGCGGCGGGTGCGGTGGTGGAGGAAGTCCGCCGCCAGTTCCGCGAGATCCCCGGCATCATGGAAGGCACCGGCAAGCCGCAGTACGACCGCGCGGTGGACCTGCTCACGCGCTCGGCGATCAGGGAGATGATCATTCCCTCGCTGCTGCCGCTGGCGATCCCGGTGATCGTCGGCCTCACGCTCGGCGCCGACGCGCTGGGCGGCCTGCTGATGGGCACCATCGTGACCGGCCTGTTCCTGGCGATCTCGATGTGCACCGGCGGCGGCGCCTGGGACAACGCCAAGAAGTACATCGAGGAAGGCCACCACGGCGGCAAGGGCTCCGAGGCGCACAAGGCCGCGGTCACCGGCGACACCGTCGGCGATCCCTACAAGGACACCGCCGGCCCGGCCATCAACCCGCTGATCAAGGTGACCAACATCGTCGCCCTGCTGCTGGTGCCGCTGCTGTAGGTGAAACTGCGGTGACATGAAGCGAAAAGGCGGCCCCCGGGCCGCCCTTTTTTTTTTGCCGGGCCGCTGCGCCGCGGTCAGTCGACCGCGAACCCGCCGTCGGCCAGCACGTACCACGGCGTGCACAGCATCTCCTGCGCATCCACCACCGCGAACGACGCCTGCCAGGCGTCGGCGTCGCCGCCGCTGGCGAGCTTGCTGCGATCCACGCTGCGATCGTCGGCCCGGTAATCCTTGTCGTTGAACGCTGCCACGCCGAGGCACCAGCGCACGCGTTCCACGCCCACCGTGAGCGACAGGTCGAATTCGAACGCGCCGTCCAGCGCTTCGCCCTTGCCGAGCCGCGCCGCAAGCGGCACCGGCGGCACGGTCGGCGCGGGATCCGGCAATGCCCGCGCGGCATGATCGAGCGAAAGGTCGCCGCCCTCCTGGGTAAAGCGCGGCATCGCGATCGCGCCACTTTCCAGGCGCCCGGTCAGCACCGCATGGCGGTCGCCGCGGTCGAAAACCGCCAGCGGTCCGTCGCCGGTGTTGGTCACCCGATAACGCACGGCGAAGCGCTCGCCGACCGGATCGAAGGCGACTTCAAGCCGCGCCTGCCCGCCATCCACCGCGGTGCGGGCGGGCCTGTCTTCTTCATGCATCTTGGAGGTCTCCGGTTGCGCCTGCGACGGCTGCGGAAGGATCGACAGCATGGCCGCCGCGATGGCGATGGGCAGCGCATGGCGCGCGCGGAAGGTCGGACTCATTGAGGGTGGCCTGCCTGGATTGGAACGGAGCGCCAGCATGGCGCAAACGCCGGCAGCCTGCGATGAACGCAGGCTGCCGGGTCATGTGCGCTGGCGGGAGCGACTGATCAGAGCGCGTAGCTCGGGCGGTCCGGCAGGCCGAGCTCTTCGCGGAACCCGTTCTCGGTCAGGTGATCGGGATTGCTGGTGGTGGCCGGGGTGGACGGATCACCATCGAAATCGAAGGGAGCGGCACTGGTCTCCAGGCCCACGGCCTGGCGCTCGGCATTGGGCACGCGGCCGGAGTCAGGACCCTCGCCGCGGTAGGTGCCGGGCTGGAAGGTCCCGTTCACGCCGTTATAGGCATGCGACATCTCGTGGAACAGCACCACCACGGGGGCGGGGAAGGCATCCATGTGGAACGACGGGTTGTAGCTGATGTCGACGTCGCCGCCGGCGCCGGCGCGCCCGTTGCGGATGTCGGCGTCACGGCTGAAGGTCTGCGCGTAGCCGTTCTGCTCGTTGGCCAGTTCCTTGATGGTCACGGTGTTGCCCTTGGCGTCGGCGGCCTTGTCGAACTCGGCCAGCATCTGCTGGCCGACCGGCGACGCGCGCAGGAAGTCGATCTCGGACTGGATGCGCTGCACGAACGCCTCCGAGCCCTCGATCCGGATCGTGCTGCCGGCGTTGGCATCGATGGCGACATTGAGCACGGTCGGCGTGGCGCTGGTGGCGGCGTTCACCAGGTCCCCGACTTCGGCATGCACCACGGTCTTGTCGCCGGCGTTGTCGATGACGTCGTCGCCGGCGCCGGCATAGACGCGGCTGGCGCCGTCCCCGACGGTGATTCGATCATTGCCGGTGCCGCCGGACAGGATGTCGCTCACGCCACCGCCCCTGATGCTGTCGTTGCCGGCGCCTCCTTCGATGAAGTTGGTGCCGCGGCCCGCGGTGACCTGGTCGTCGCCGTCGCCGCCGTGGACGATGTTCACCCCGTCGCCGCCGGTGATGGTGTCGTTGCCGCTGTTGCCGAATACATCGTCGCGGCCGGCGCCGCTGCTGATCAGGTCATCGCCGGCGCCGCCGTCGATGCGGTCGTCGCCGGCACCGGTGGTGATGGTGTCGTTGCCGTCGCCGCCTTCGATCACGATGTTGACCTGCACGTTCGACGCCACCTCGATCACGTCGTCACCCGCACCGGCGCGGATGGTCAGCTCCTGTCCCTGGCCGAGGCGGACCTCGTAGCTCTCCCCGTTGACCTGCACGTCGAGCGTGCCGTCGTCGCGCTGCTTCACCCCCACCTTGTCGTCGCCGGCGCCGGTGGTGAACACCAGCTGGTCGCTGCTGACGTAGCCGTCGGCATTGGTGCGTTCGCGGGCGATCGACACCTGGCCGTCCTTGTGCAGCGGATCGACCAGGATGGGCTTGCCGTCCGGCGTGCTGCGCTGGCTGCGCTCGCCGCTGTTGGTGGCGGTGCCGTCGACCTCGACCGCCTGTTGCTCCACCTTGTCCGGGCTAGCGGCGACAACGTCGTTGCCGTCCAGGTCGCTCGCGCGCGGCGCCGATGCCTCGCTGCCGAGGGCTTCGGGACCGTAATCGTGGCCTTTCGCGTCCGCCGGGTTGTTCCAGTAGCCCGCGCGGTCGAGGTGGGCGGCGGCGCTGGCGCCTGGATCGAACTGGGCGGACTGGATGGTCATGGGACGGGCTCGCTTGCTTGGGGGATACGGGAGCGTATGTTTAAGCCCGGCAACCCCTCCGACCAAGCTGGGGCGTACCCCACCTCGGGTCGGCCCGGTCCCATTCAGCGCCGGCGACAGCCTTTGGTGCATCGCAGCAGCGGCGCGTAGAATTGGCGGTTTCCCCCCCTCGGTCCGGGCGCCTGCCCGCCGACCCACCACTGGAGCCACCATGGGCCTGGACCATGTGAAGACCGGCAAGAACCCGCCGGACGAAATCAACGTCATCATCGAGATCCAGAAGGACGCCGAGCCGGTCAAGTACGAGGTCGACAAGGAGTCGGGGGCGATCTTCGTCGATCGCGTGCTGTCCACGCCGATGCGCTACCCCTGCAACTACGGCTACGTCCCGCACACGGTCTGCGGTGACGGCGATCCGGCCGACGTGATGGTGATCCTGCCGCTGCCGCTGGTGCCGGGCTCGGTGATCCGCTGCCGCCCGGTGGGCGTGCTGCGGATGGTCGACGAGGCCGGCCAGGACGAGAAGATCCTGGCAGTGCCCGACGCCAAGGTGTTCGCCGGCTATGCCCACGTGCAGGACCTCGAGCAGGTCTCCAAGCACTGGCTGGAGCGCATCGGCCACTTCTTCGAGCACTACAAGGATCTCGAGAAGGGCAAGTGGGTGAAGATCGACGGGTGGGGCGACGCGGCCGAGGCCAAGGCGATCCTGCGCGAGGCGATGGCGCGCTACCAGCAGGGCTGATCCCCGTTGCTCACCGTGAGCGCCGCTGGTGGCGGACCACGGTGAGCGCGATCACCCGCCCGACCACGGCGGCGATGTAGCCGACGCCGGCGAACTGCTCGAGCATCGACAGCGCGCGGGCCGAGGCCCCGATCGGGAGCACATCGCCGTTGCCCACGCCCGAGAGCGTGGAGAAGCTCAGGTGCAGGAGCTCGATCCAGCGACGCGGGCGTTCCGGCTCCACCGCGCCGGTGAAGCCGCCGGGAAACCAGGCTTGGCAGACGATGTAGGCGTAGGCGAAGGCCCACGCCAGCAGGGTGAACGTGGCGGCGGCGGCGAACAGCTCGTCGGCGCTGATCTCATGGTCTTCCAGCATGTAGCGGATCAGGCTGCCGGCGGCGTAGAAATACAGCAGTGATTCGAGCACCGCCGACGCGGTGGCGAAGCCCGGCTGCTGCAGCGCGATCGCCAACGCCGACAACACGATCGCCGGGATCGCGAGCGTCCACGCGATCCAGTTGGCCGAATGGCTGCGGCGCACCACCCACACCGCAAGCGGCACCACCACCAGCGCGAGCGCGCCGAATGCGAGGCGACCGTCTCGCGTGTCGTCGATCGCGGGGTACACCAGCAGGCTCAGCAGCTGCGCAGCCAGCAACAGCGCCGAGGGATGGCGACCGGCGAGGGCCGGCCAGCGGGAACGGAGCATTGACGGTATTGCCATGCGGCGTCTCGCGCGCTCCCGGCAGTGGCTTACTCGGCCTGCGCGCGCGAGCCCGCACGATGCGGATACGCGGCGAAAATGTCGGCAATGGTGGAATCGATGCCCGCGTCGCGCTTCGCGGCATCCTGGTTCCGCGGCACGCGGCCCACCGCGATGCCTTCCCAGACCAGCGCGTTGCGCCGCGCGTCCACGAGGTCGATGTTCATCGTGCCTTCGGTGTAACGGTACACGGTGGTGCGGTCGTACCAGTACGGCATGGCGACGTAGCCGCGGGCGCGATAGCTGTAGTAGTAGGCGTAGTCGACGTCGGGCATGGAGGTAACGTCGGTCCGCTGCTGCATGTAGGCGTTGATGTTGAGCCAGAGGTCGGGGTCGGCCTCGCTGTAGCGGTAGCCGCGCGATTCCATCTGCGCGCGCGCGGCGGCTTTCATGCGGCCGCTCACCAGGCTGGCATAACCCTCGCGTTCGATCGCCAGCGGCGAGTAGAACGCGAAGGTGCGATACGCGGAGAAATCCGCTCGCGGGTCGGAGTCCGTGCTGATGCGGGGGCCGGTGGCGCAGGCCGCGAGCAGGGCGAGTGCACAGCCGAGCAGCAGCCAGCGGATCAATGACGAAGTACGCGAGCCTTGCATGGCGGATCTCCGTTCAGGTCTGCCTTGAAACTAGCATGACGCCCGCTGCCCCGGCGTGAGTCGCCACACCCGCCGGGGCGCCGGTTTCACGGCGTTTCCTGTTCGTACAGGCGACCGGCCCGCAACACGCCGACCTTCCGCGCGTCCTAGTCCCGCCGGTACACCTCCGCGCCCGCGGCCAGGAATTCGGCCGACTTGCCGGCCATGCCCGCCTCCAGCGCCGCCGCTTCGTCGACGCCCTGCGCCGCGGCGTAGTCGCGTACGTCCTGGGTGATCCGCATCGAACAGAAGTGCGGGCCGCACATGCTGCAGAAATGCGCCAGCTTGTGCGCCTCCTTCGGCATGGTTTCGTCGTGGTATTCCCGCGCCCGGTCGGGATCGAGGCCGAGGTTGAACTGGTCTTCCCAGCGGAACTCGAAGCGCGCCTTGCTGAGCGCGTTGTCGCGCACCTGCGCGCCCGGATGGCCCTTGGCGAGGTCGGCCGCGTGGGCTGCGATCCGGTACGCCATCAACCCGTCGCGCACATCGGCGCGGTTGGGCAGGCCCAGGTGCTCCTTGGGCGTCACGTAACAGAGCATCGCAGTCCCGAACCAGCCGATCATCGCCGCGCCGATCGCGCTGGTGATGTGGTCGTAGCCCGGCGCGATGTCGGTGGTCAGCGGCCCGAGCGTGTAGAACGGCGCCTCGCCGCACTCGGCGAGCTGCTTGTCCATGTTCTCCTTGATCAGCTGCATCGGTACGTGGCCGGGGCCTTCGACCATGGTCTGCACGTCGTGCTTCCAGGCGATCTTCGTCAACTCGCCCAGCGTTTCCAGCTCACCGAACTGCGCCGCGTCGTTGGCATCGGCGATGCAGCCAGGACGCAGGCCGTCGCCGAGCGAGAAGGCCACGTCGTAGGCCTTCATGATTTCGCAGATGTCCTCGAAGTGGGTGTAGAGGAAGCTCTCGCGGTGGTGCGCCAGGCACCACTTGGCCATGATGCTGCCGCCGCGCGAGACGATGCCGGTGACCCGTTTCGCGGTCAGTGGGACGTAGCGCAGCAGCACGCCGGCGTGGATGGTGAAGTAGTCCACGCCCTGCTCCGCCTGCTCGATCAGCGTGTCGCGGAAGATCTCCCAGGTCAGTTCCTCGGCGCGCCCATCGACCTTCTCCAGCGCCTGGTAGATCGGCACGGTCCCGATCGGCACCGGCGAGTTGCGGATGATCCACTCGCGGGTCTCGTGGATGTGCTTGCCGGTACTGAGGTCCATGACATTGTCGGCGCCCCAGCGCGTCGCCCACACCAGCTTTTCCACTTCCTCGGCAATGCCGGACGACACGGCGCTGTTGCCGATGTTGGCGTTGACCTTGGTCAGGAAGTTGCGGCCGATGATCATCGGCTCGCTCTCGGGATGGTTGATGTTGCAGGGCAGGATGGCGCGGCCACGCGCGATCTCGTCGCGCACGAACTCCGGGGTGATGAACGCCTGGATGCTGGCGCCGAACGACTCGCCCGGGTGCTGCAGCAACAGGGTTGCGTCGCGCACGGCGTCGAGGCGCTGGTTCTCGCGGATGGCGACGTATTCCATCTCGGGCGTGACGATGCCCTGGCGCGCGTAGTGCATCTGGGTGACGTTGGCGCCGGCCCTGGCGATCCGTGGCAGGCGGCGGTTCGGGAAGCGCACCGCGTCGAGGCGGACGTCCGACTCGCGGCTGCGACCGAACGCCGAACTGATCCCCGGCAGCAGCACGGTGTCGTCGCGTTCGGCGATCCATTGCGCACGCAGCGGAGCCAGCCCGGCCGAGAGATCGATGCGCGCGTCGGGATCGGTATAGGGGCCCGACGCGTCGTAGACCGCGATCGGTGGATTGCCCTCGCCGCCGAACAGCGTCGGCGTCTGCGACTGGTGGATTTCGCGCATCGCCACGCGAAGGTCGGGGCGCGATCCCTGGACGTGGATCTTGCGCGAACCGGTGATCGGGCTGGTGACGGTGTCGGAAAGCTGGGCGGCCTGCTGCTGCAGGCTGGCGGGCTGGGCGTTCATGGCGTTCGTCCTGGTGGAGGGCTGGACGAAGCGGCGGCGCGGACGCACGGAGCTTGCCCGTGGTTCCCGCGAAGCTTCCCTACGCCGGTATCAGCCGGATCAGGTTCGAAGGGACTGTCTCAACCACGCCGTGCCGGCCGCGGTACCCCCGCTTCAACGGGCATTGCACCACGTTGCCCGCGCCCGGGCCAGCCCGTGCCGCGCGCGGCATAATTGCCGGCCATGACCGACACCCGCGCCCGCCCGCTTTCCGCCACCGCGTACGCCCCCGCCAGCGTGGGCAACATCGGCGTGGGCTTCGACCTGCTCGGGCACACCATCGACGGACCGCGCGACGTCGCCCACGTGCGCCGGATCGACGCACCCGAAGTGCGCATCGACGCCGTGCGCGGCGACGTGCGCGGCGTGGCTTCGATCCCGCTGGACGCTGCCGCCAATACCGCCGGCCTCGCGCTGCAGTCGCTGCGCTCGGCGCTGGCGCTGCCCTACGGCTTCGCAGTGGAGCTCGACAAGGGCATCGCGCTCGGCTCCGGGCTTGGCGGCTCGGCGGCATCGTGCGTCGCCGCGCTGGTCGCCGCCAACGCGCTGCTCGATGCGCCGCTGCCGCGCGAGGCGCTGTATCCGTTCGCGCTCGACGGCGAATGGGCGTCCACCCACAGCCGCCAGGGCGACAACGTCGGGCCGATGCTGATCGGCGGCGTGGCGATGGCCACGCCGACGCGCCTGCTGGCGCTCGCCGTGCCCGCGTGGCTGCACTGCGTGGTGGTGCATCCGGACCTGGTGCTGGAGACCCGCGACGCGCGCGCCGTGCTGTCCGCGCCCTACGCGCTCGCGGAGGTGGTCGCGCATTCCACCCATCTCGCACTGTTCCTCACCGGGCTGGCACGCGGTGATGCGTCGCTGATCGCCGACGGACTGCGCGACCTGCTGGTGGAACCGCGCCGCGCGCCGCTGATCCGCGGATTCGATGCGGTCCAGGCCGCGGCCATGGACCAGGGCGCGCTGGGCGCGAGCATTTCCGGTGGCGGGCCAAGCTGCTTCGCGTGGTTCGACAGCCGCGCAGGCGCGGAGCGGGCGGCGCCGGCGATGCGCGCCGCGTTCCTCGATGCGGGCTGCGACGCGCGCGCCTACGTCTCGCCGGTAGCGGGTCCGCGCGCGGAGCTGCTTGGCGACAGCTGAACCGCCAGCGGCTCGTCGCGTCGCACCTTGAACCAGGCCGCGTACAGCGCCGGCAGGAACAGCAGCGTCAGCACGGTGGCGACCGTCAGCCCGCCCATGATCGCCACCGCCATCGGCCCGAAGAACAGCGAGCGCGACAGCGGCACCATCGCCAGGATCGCCGCCAGCGCGGTCAGCACGATCGGCCGGAAGCGGCGCACCGTCGCATCGACGATCGCATCCCAGCGCGCGTGGCCGGCATCGATGTCCTGCTGGATCTGGTCCACCAGGATGATCGAGTTGCGCATGATCATGCCGGCCAGCGCGATGGTGCCGAGCATCGCCACGAAGCCGAACGCGACACGGAACACCAGCAGGAACAGCACCACGCCGATCAGCCCCAGCGGCGCGGTCAGCAGCACCAACGCGCTGCGCGAGAAGCTGCGCAACTGCAGCATCAACAGCGTGACCACCACGAACAGGAACAGCGGCAGCCCGGCCTTGATCGAGTCCTGCCCGCGCGTGGCGTCCTCGACGGTGCCGCCGGTCTCCAGCAGGTAGCCCTCCGGCAGCGCCTCGCGGATGGCCTCGAGCGTGGGCAGGATCTGTGCGACCACGGTGGGCGGCGTCGTCGCGCCGCGCACGTCGGCGCGCACGGTGACCGTGGGCAGGCGGTTGCGGTGCCAGATGATGCCGTCCTCGAACGCGTATTCCAGCCGCGCGACCTGCGCCAGCGGCACCGACTGGCCGCTGGCCGTCGGGATCGCCAGGCTGCCCAGCATGTCGAGCCGCGTGCGCTCGTCCGCCGGGCCGCGCATCAGCATGCCGACCAGCTCGTTGCCCTCGCGGTACACGCTCACCTGCAGCCCCGACAGCGATCCGGCGAGGAACTGCGCGAGCTGCTGCGAGCTGACGCCGAGCACGCGCGCGCGTTCCTGGTCGATCACCAGGCGCACGAACTTGCTCGGCTCGTCCCAGTCGAGGTTGACGTTGGCCGCGTGCGGATTGGCGCGTACCTGCGTGGCCACCTCGAGGGCGATGGCGCGCACGCGCTCGATGTGTTCGCCGGAAACCCGGAACTGCAACGGATAGCCCACCGGCGGGCCGTTCTCCAGGCGCGTCACGCGCAGCTGCAGGCCCGGGAACGCCGGGGCGGCCTCGTCGAGCAGCCAGGTGCGCAGCCGTTCGCGGGCATCGACGTCTTCGCCGCGCACCACGAACTGCGCGAAGTTCGCAGCCGGCAGCTGCTGGTCGAGCGGCAGGTAGAAGCGCGGCGAGCCGGTGCCCACGTAGGCCACGTAGCTGGCCACGCCGTCCTGCGCCTGGAGCAGCGCCTCCATGCGCGCGACTTCGTCCGCGGTGGCGCGCAGCGAACTGCCTTCGGCCAGTTCCAGGTCGACCATCAGCTCCGGCCGCTGCGAGTCGGGGAAGAACTGCTGCGGCACGAAGCGGAACATCAGCACCGACACCAGCAGCAATGCCACCGTGCTGCCGATCACCAGCCAGCGGCGCTCCAGGCACCACTCCAGCAGGCGCCGGAAACGGCGGTAGAACGGACGCTGGTAGGGATCGCGCTCATGGCCATCGCCGACCGGTGGCGGTGCCAGCAGCATGGCGTACTGCGGCCAGCGGTCGGCCCAGCGCATGCGGCGTGCGCGCCAGCGCCCGGCGATGGAGCGCGGCGAAGGCGCGACCGGATGCGCAAGGTCGGGCAGCATGCGTTCGCCGAGCAGCGGGATGAACAGCACGGCCACCACCCAGGACACGATCAGCGCGATGCCCACCACCTGGAACAGCGAGCGTGTGTACTCGCCGGTCGACGACGCCGCGGTCGCGATCGGCAGGAACCCCGCCGCGGTGACAAGGGTGCCGGTGAGCATCGGGAAGGCGGTGTGCGACCACGCGTAGCCGGCTGCCGTGAAGCGGTCGAAGCCCTGCTCCATCTTGATGGCCATCATCTCCACCGCGATGATCGCGTCGTCCACCATCAGCCCGAGCGCCAGCACCAGCGCGCCGAGCGAGATCTTGTGCAGGCCGATGCCGAAGTACTGCATCACCGCGAACGTCAGCGCCAGTACCAGCGGGATCGACACCGCCACCACCAGCCCGGTGCGGAAGCCGAGCGAGAAGAAGCTCACCAGCAGCACGATCGCCACCGCCTCCACCAGCACGCGCATGAACTCGCCGACCGATTCGCGCACCGCCTGTGGCTGGTCGGACACCTGCGCCAGCTGCATGCCCGCCGGCAATGTGTCCTGCAGGCGCGCGAACTCCGAACTCAGCGCGCCGCCCAGGCGCAGGATGTCGCCGCCGTCGCGCATCGCCACCGCGATGCCGATCGCGTCCTCGCCCATGAAGCGCATCCGCGGCGCGGCGGGATCGGCGAATCCGCGGCTCACCGTGGCCACGTCGCCGAGGCGCAGCGTGCGGTCGCCGGCGCGCACCGGGAAGTCGCGGATCTCGTCGAGCGACCGGAACGCGCCATCGACGCGCAGCTGCACGCGTTCGCTGCCGGTCTCGAAGAATCCGGCGCCGGTAACCGCGTTCTGCGCCGCCAGCGCCTGCTGCAGCGACGCCAGCGGAATGCCGAGCGTGGCCAGCTTGGCGTTGGCGACCTCGATCCAGACCTTCTCGTCCTGCAGGCCGACCAGTTCCACCTTGCCCACGTCGGGCAGGCGCTGCAGCTCGAGCTCGATGCGCTCGGCGTAATCCTTGAGCACCGCGTAGTCGAAGCCTTCGCCGGTCAGCGCATAGATGTTGCCGAAGGTGTCGCCGAATTCGTCGTTGAAGAACGGCCCGACCACGCCTTCCGGCAGTGTGGCGCGCATGTCGCCGACCTTCTTGCGCACCTCGTACCAGAGCGCCGGCACGTCCTTCGAACGCATCGAGTCGCGCGCCATGAAGATGATCTGCGACTCGCCCGGCCGCGAGTACGAGCGGATCAGCTCGTAGCGGCCGGTGGCCATCAGCGTGCGCTCGATGCGCTCGGTGACCTGGCTGGCGACGTCCGCCGCGGTGGCACCGGGCCACACCGTGCGCACCACCATCGCCTTGAAGGTGAACGGTGGATCCTCGGACTGGCCGAGCTGGCGGTACGACCACGCGCCGACCACCGCCGCCACCAGCATCGCGTAGAGCACCAGCGTGCGGTTGCGCAGCGCCCACTCGGACAGGTTGAACCGCGAGCCACTCACGGCGACGGATCGACGGGGCGGTTGTCACGGTCGACCGGCGCCACGGCCTGGCCTTCGCGCAGCAGGTGGCCGCCGGCCACCACCACCCAATCGTCGGCGGACAGCCCGGCCAGCACCGGGACCCGCTCCGCCGCGAACGGCCCCAGCTTCACCGGCACGGCTTTCAGGCGCGCGTCGGCGCCCACCACCCACACGCTGGCCGCGCCGTCGGCGCCGCGCTGCACCGCCGGGAGCGGCACCGACAGCGGCACGGCGCCGGCCGCGCGCACGTACACGCGGGCACTCTGGCCGAGGTCGACGCGGGCTGCCCCGTCGGCGTCCAGCGCCACGCGCGCGGCGTAGGTGCGCGCCTGCGCATCGGCGGCCGGGGCGATCTCGCGGATCGTGCCGTCCAGGTGCGACCCGGGCGCACTCCACAGCTCGACCTTGACCGGCTGGCCGATCCTGAAATCGCGGATCCTCGATTCCGGCAGCGCGATCGCCACCTCGCGGCCGGCGTCGCCGGCGAGCGTGAACACGGTTTGCCCGGCCGCGACCACCTGGCCGGCTTCGGCCTGGCGGCTGGCGATGACGCCGGCGGCCGGCGCGCGCAGCGTCGCGTAGCCGGACTGGTTGCGGGCGACGTCGAGCTGGGCACGCGCGGCGCGGACCTGGCCTGCGGCAGCCTGGTAGGCGGCCTCCTGCGCATCGCGCGTCGAACGGCTGACCAGCTGGTCCTCGGCGAGCGCCGCGTACCGCGCGCGGTCGGCGCGGGCGCGGACCAGTTCGGCCTCGGCGGCGGCGAGCCGCGCCTGCGCGGCGCCGGCCTCGAGCGCGAGGTCGCCGGGATCGAGTTCGGCCAGCAGGGCACCGCGTTCGACGCGCGCGCCGACGTCGACCGCACGGCGCACCAGCATGCCGCCGACCCGGAACGACAGCGGGCTCTCTTCGCGGGCCCGCACCTCGCCGGCGAACGCGGCCTGGCCCGCGTCGGACGCGGCGGGATGTGCCACCAGCACGGGCCGCGGGGGCGCCTCGGCCGGGGTGCGCTCGCCGCAGGCGGCCAGGCTGGAAACGATCGCACCCGCCAGCAACCAGGACCGCACCGCCATGGCCTCTCCGCATTGGCCTCGCGGCCGCTGGAAAACGGTGGCCATCCTATAATTATCAAACTCCATGGTCTAGTATTGGGGAATGTCCGTCTGCGCCGATCAAGACCATCCCCGACCCGCGCCTGGCAGGCCCAAGGACCTCACCAAGCGCGCGGCGATCCTTGATGCCGCCATGCAGATGTTCACGCGCCAGGGCTTCGACGGCGCCAGCATGGACCAGATCGCTGCGCTGGCCGGCGTGTCCAAGCTCACCATCTACAGCCACTTCGGCGACAAGGACGCGCTGTTCGTCGCGGTGGTGAACGCGGCCTGCGAACAGCAGTTGCCCACCGCGCTGTTCGAACCGTCACCGGAGACGCCGCTGCGCGAGCGGCTGATGGACATTGCCCGCGCCTACCACGCGCTGGTGATGGCGCCGGAAACGGTCGCCAGCCATCGCATGCTGTGTGCGCCCAGGCTCGACTCCACGCTGGCGTGCAATTTCTGGAATGCCGGCCCGGCGCGGCTGCACGACGCATTCGCCGCATTGGTGGCGCGACGACAGGCCGCGGGCGATCTGGATGTCGCCGATCCCGCGCGCGCCGCCGGGCACTTCTTTTCGCTGGTGAAGGGCGAGGCCTTTGCGCGCCTCGTCATCGGATACCCAGACACGGCGGCGGAATCCGGCGTGGACGCGCACCTCGAATCCTGCGTCGACATGTTCCTGCGCGCCTTCGCGCGCGCCGGCCGGGCCCCTTGAACATCCCGCCGGCGGTCCCGGTGACTTCCGGCACTCAAGCCCACGCCGCCTGCCCGACCATGCTGTCGGCGTCCCCTCCCGCTATTTGACCTAAAATGGCCGGTCACCCAGACCCGCCAGGCCCCGCCATGACCCTTGATTACGCCAAAGCCCGCGAAGCCATGGTCGAACAACAGGTTCGCCCATGGGAGGTGCTCGACACCCGCGTCCTCGACGTGATCGTGCGGCTGCCCCGCGAGAGCTTCGTGCCGGCCGCGCACCGCGCGCTGGCCTATGCCGACCTCGCGATCCCGCTCGCCCACGGCGAGTCGATGATGAAGCCGGTGCTCGAAGGCCGTGCGCTGCAGGCGCTGGCGCTCGACGGCAGCGAGGACGTGCTCGAGATCGGCACCGGGAGCGGCTACATGGCCGCATGCCTGGGCCGCCTGGCGCGCTCGGTGCTCAGCATCGAACGCCACGGCGACATCGCCGCCGCCGCCCTGGCCACGCTGCACGCCGAGGGCCTGGCCAACGTCGACGTCGAACATGCCGATGCCTTTGCCTGGAACACCGACCGCAAGTTCGACGCGATCTGCGTCACGGGCGCGGTCGACACGGTGCCGTTGCACTTCCTAGGCTGGCTCCGTCCCGGCGGCCGCATGTTCATCGTCCGCGGCCGCGCGCCGGTGATGGAGGCCGTGCTCATGCACGCCGACGTCAACGGCACGCGCACGGAATCGTTGTTCGAGACCGACCTCGCCTATCTGGCGGGCGCGGCCCCCGTGCCGGCATTCGCGTTCTGAACGCCAGCCCACACCAAGGATCTTCCATGACCCGTCGTCCCCTCGTCCTCGCGCTCCTCCTGGCACTGCTGCCCGCCGCGGCATCGGCCGAAGACCTGCTGCAGGCCTACGAGCAGGCCCGCAACAGCGATCCGACATTTTCCGCCGCCGAATCCAGCCGGCTCGCGACCCGCGAAGGCGCGGTGCAGGCGCGCGCATCGCTGCTGCCCCAGATCGGCGGCAGCGCCTCGCTGTCGCGTTCGCGTACCGACACCTCGGGGCGCGATATCGATGAAGTGACCGGGCAGCCCTTCGTCGGCCGCAGCGAGTCCGAGTCGACCACGCGCTCGCTGGGGGTGAACCTCAACCAGGCGGTGCTCGACCTGGGCCGCATCAGCAACCTGCGCTCGCAGCGCGAGCTGGCCACCGCGGCCGACTTCACGCTGGACTCGGCCGGCGACTCGCTGATCACCCGCACCTCGGCGGCGTATTTCAACGTGCTGGTCGCGATCGAGACGCTGGCCGCGGCGCAGGCGCAGGAAGCGGCGCTGAAGAAGCAGTTCGACTTCGCCGACAAGCGCCTCGAGGTCGGCCTGGCGCCGATCACCGACGTGCACGAGGCCCGCGCCCAGTACGACAGCGCGCGCGCCAACACCATCGTCACCGGCAACGCACTCGAAGACGCCTACCAGGCGCTGCGCCAGATCACCGGCACCGACGTGCGCAACCTCAAGGGCCTGCCGGAAGACTTCAGCCCGGCGCTGCCCACCGAGCAGGCGGTTGACGGCTGGGTCACCAGCGCGGTCGACAACAATCCCGGCCTCAAGGCGCTGGAACACCAGCTGCAGGCCGCCGGGCACGACGTCGGCACCGCCAAGGCCGGCCACCTGCCCACGATCTACCTGTCCGGCAACTACGGGGAAACCGACCGCTGGGGTGATCCCACGACGTTGCCGGGTGGTGCCGTCGCCCGGCTCGACGCCGAGTCGAAGTCGCGCAGCGTGGGGCTGACCCTGGACGTGCCGATCTTCTCCGGCGGCGCGACCCAGTCGCGCGTGCGCCAGGCGATCGCCACCCGCGACGTGCGCCAGGACCAGTACGAGGCCGAACGCCGCGCGCTGGTGCGCGAAACCCGCAACGCCTACCAGACGCTGGTGGCCGGCATCAGCGAGGTCGAGGCGCGCAAGGCGGCGGTGTTCTCCGCGCGCAGCGCCTACGAGGCCTCGCAGGTCGGGCTGGAAGTCGGCACGCGCACCGTGCTCGACGTGCTCAACAACCAGCAGACGCTGTTCAACGCCGAGCGCGAATACGCGCTGGCGCGCTACAACTTCCTGCAGAACCGGCTGTTGCTGGAGCAGGCGGCCGGCACCATCGATGTCGCCAGCGTGCAGGACGTGAATCGCCTGCTGACCGTCGATGCCGAAGCACGGCTTGAAGCGCCCGGAGCCAACGGCCGCTGAGCGCTGCGCAGGCGGCACGGAAACACAACAGGGCGCTTCGGCGCCCTGTTCCGTTCAGGCCGCCGGCGGCAGGTGGGGCGCGATCAGCTCCATGGTGCGCGCAAGGGCGCCGCGCCCGGCTTTCACCAGCTGCAGCCCGGCCTGCACCATCACGCCGCGTGCCTGGTCATCGGCGAGCAACTCGGCCACCGCCGCGCCGACCGCGTCGGCATCGGCAGCGATGCGCAGGGCGCCGGCCTCGTCGAGCTGGCGGGCGATGTCGCTGAAGTTGTGCAGGTGCGGCCCCGTCACCACGGCCACGCCAAGCGCCGCAGGTTCGAGCAGGTTGTGTCCGCCCACCGGCTGCAGGCTGCCTCCCACGAAGGCCACGCGCGCGCAGGCGTAGAACTGCGTGAGTTCGCCGAGCGTGTCGACAACGAACACGTCGTCGTTGTGGTCCGGCCAGTGCGTGAACTGGCGCGTGGCAACCCGCCAGCCGGCTTCCACGCAGGCCTGCGTGACCGGGCGGAAGCGCTCGGGATGGCGCGGCGCCCACAGCAGCAGCAGCGCCGGCCAGCGCTCGCGCAGGCGCCGGTGGATGGCGATCACCGCGGCCTCCTCGTCGGGATGCGTGCTGGCCGCGATCCACGCCAGGCGGCCGCCGCTGTGCCCTGCGAATGCGGCGGCGGTGCGCCGTGCCGCGTCGTCCACCGCGATGTCGAACTTGAGGTTGCCGAGCACGGTGATCGCGGCAGGTTCGGCGCCCAGGCGCACGAAGCGCTCGCAGTCGGCTGCCGACTGCGCGGCGACGCGGTGCAGCGTGCGCAGCGCGCGCGCCACCAGCGGCCGCAGCACGCGGTAGCCGCGCAGGGACCGCTCCGACAGCCGCGCGTTCACCAGGTAGGCGGGAATGCCGTGGTCGCGGCAGCAGAACAGCAGGTTCGGCCACAGCTCGGTTTCCAGCACCAGCGCCAGCCGTGGCCGGTGGTGCGCAAGGAAGCGCCGCACCGCGCCCGACAGGTCATAGGGCAGGTAGACGTGCGCGACGCGCTCGCCCCACAACGCCTGCACGCGCGACGAGCCGGTCGGGGTGATGGTGGTCACCAGCAGGCGCAGGTCGGGGCGCGCGGCCAGCAGCGCATCCACCAGCGGCGCCGCGGCGTTCACTTCGCCCACCGATACCGCGTGCACCCACACGCAGCCGTCGCCCTCCACGGGCGGCGTGCGGTAGATCGCGTAGCGCTCGTCCCAGCGCTGCAGGTAGCCGGCCTGGCGGAATCCGCGCCAGATCAGGTGGTACACCGTGACTGGCACCAGCAGGTACAGCACGGCCGAGTACAGACCGCGCAGCAGGCGTTCAACGGCGCGTTCGCTTGGGGCGGCCTTCATGCGGCAAGGATAGCGAAGCCGCCGGGCCTGCGGCGGGCCGGCGGGCCACGACCGGTAGAATCCCCGCATGTCCGATTCCGACAACACGCCGCCGCTGGCGCCGCGCCACTGGCCGACCTGGCTCGGCATCGGCGCGATGGCGCTGCTGGCGCGCCTGCCGTGGCCATTGCAGCGCGCGGTCGGTCGCACGTTCGGCGCACTGTTGCGCGCCGCGCTGCCGCGGCGCCGCCACATCGCCGCGCGCAATATCGCGCTGTGTTTCCCGGAGCTCGACGCCGCCGCGCGCGACGCGCTGCTGCGCCACCACTTCGCCGCGATCGGCATCGGCGTGTTCGAGTTCGCGCGCGCCTGGTGGGGCTCGGTGGCGCCGCTGCGCCGCGGGCTGGTGGTCGAAGGCCTCGAACACGTGCACGCGCCGCGCGCCGCGGGCCGCGGGGTGATCGTGGTCTCTGGGCACTTCACCACGCTCGAGGTCTGCGGCCGGCTGATGTGCGACCACATCCCGCTGGCCGGCATGTACCGGCCGCATGCGCAGGCGGCGATGGAATGGGCGGTGCGCCGCGGCCGCGCGCGCTATGCCGCTGCGATGTTCCCCAAGCAGGACCTGCGCGGCGCGGTGCGCCACCTCAAGCGTGGCGGCCTGCTCTGGTACGCGCCCGACCAGGATCCGAGCCGCGGCGACAGCGTGTTCGTGCCGTTCTTCGGCCAGCCGGCGCACAGCCTGAAATCGACCCACCAGCTGGCGCGCATGTCGGGCGCGGCCGTGGTGTTCTTCCAGCACGCGCGCCGCGCGGATGGCGGCTACACGCTGCGCCTGTTTCCCGCGACCGCCGGCTATCCGACCGCGGACGCCGTGGCCGACACCGCCGAAGTGATGGCCGCCATCGAGGCCATGGTGCGCGCCGCGCCCGAGCAGTACCTGTGGATCCACCGCCGCTTCAAGCGGCGTCCGGACGGGGGCTCGGTGTACTGACTCGCGCCAGCAGGCTGCCGGCGTAGAGCGCGGCGAGCATCAGCGTCAGGCCACCCCAGAACGTGGAATAGAACGCCAGGTGGGTGTTGAACGGGAACACCGTCACCAGCAGGGCGAGCATCGCCGGCCGCGCGCGCTCACGCGCGGCGACGTCGGCGAAGCGCCAGGCGCGCAGCGCCAGTGCCATGCCGGCCAGCCACAGCAACAGCCCGATCACGCCGGTTTCGCTCAGCACTTCCAGCACGATCTGGTGCGCATGCAGCGCCGGCCCTTCGCCCCAGGCCGGCACGTCACCGGCCTGCGGATCGCAGGCCGGGAACGCCTCGCGGAAGCCGCGCGCGCCGACGCCGTTGAAGGGATGCGCGCGCGCCATGCACAGCGCCGCGCCCCAGATCCGCGTGCGCCCGGACAGTGCGCTGTCGACGCCGGTCTCGTCCGCCGACAGCGCATGGGTGGTGCGTTCGATGCGGTCGCGGACATCCGGCGACGCCAGCCCCAGCGCCAGCACTGTCACCAGGCCGAACGCGAACACCAGCAGCAGGCGCTTCCAGCCGAGCAGGCGCCAACCCGACAGCACCAGCACCAGCGCATAGGTCAGCCACGAGGCGCGCGAACCGGCGAACACGATCACGATGCCGATTGCCGCGGCGGCGACCACCCAGCCCGCGGTGTGCCAGCGCCGCCCCGCGGCATACAGCGCGAACGGCGACAGGCTGGCCAGCACCACGCCGAGCTTGAGGTTGCACGGGCCGAGCACGCCGCCCAGGCGGTCGGCGCTGGCCAGTTCTTCGAGGTTGCACATCGGCCGACCGCTGATCGCCTGCTTGGCGGCATCGATCCCCCAGAACAGCGGGCTGGTGCCGAAGGCGACCTCGGCCAGCGCGTCCAGGGTCCACATGCCCACGATCACCGCCAGCCCGATGAAGGTCAGCCGACGGCCGCGCTCGCTGGCCACGGCGATCGCCACCAGCCAGAGGAACGGCAGGTAGCGCAGGTCGACCGCGGCTTCGCGCAGCGCGCGCGCCGGATCCACGGCATCGGGCGCGGACAGCAGTTCGGGCAGCCAGTAGGCGAAGAACAGCACGCTGGTCAGCGCCCACGCCGGGCCGCTGAGCAGCGCGCCACCGCCACGGAAGCGCGCGGTGAGCAGCTTGATGATCGCCAGCAGCGCGCCGAGCACCATCACGCCCTCGGCATAGCCGGGCGCGGGCCAGAGCGCGACGAACGCCAGCACCCAGTGCGGCGCCCAGCGCCATCCGCTGGGCGCGGGCGCACCTGCCGACGGCAGCGTGTCAGCGGAGTTCGTCATAGACCGAAAGCGTGGCGTCCTGCATCGTTCGGAGCAAGTAGGTCACGGGGATGGCGGTCATCGTAGCCGGTGCCCGTGACGGCTGTCCGAGCAGCGCGCGCGCGCGCGCCAGCAGCGCCGCGGCATCGAACGCGGGCACCGCGCCGTCCGGCTGCAGCTCGTGCAGCAGCTCACCCACCCCGCCGTGGTCCCAGCCGAGCACCTGGCGGCCGACCGCCAGCGCTTCGACCACGGTGCGCCCGAAGGCCTCCGGTTTGCGCGACAGCTGCAGCACCAGGTCGCAGGCCGCGTAGGCATCGGCGATGGCCGTGGTCGGGGGCGCGATCACCACCGCGTCGGCGATGCCGATGGCGGCGGCGGACGCCTCCAGCTCGGCCACGTACGCCGCACGCGCCGGGTCGCGCGCACCCGGCATCCACAGGCGCGCATCCAGGCCGTCCGAGCGCAGCGCGGCCAGCAGCGCCAGCGCATCGCCATGCCCCTTGAGCCGGGTGCCGCGACCCGGCAGCAGCAGCAACGGGCCCTCGCCGGCCAGACGGCTGTCCGACGCGGCGGCGCGCGCGCGCGCAGCGGGGTCCGGCCAGGGCGCGCGCGGGAACGCCGCGGGGTCGATGCCACGCGGGATCACCCGCAGGCGCGCGGGATCGGTGCCCGGGTACGTACGCAGCACGTAGGCGCGCACCGTGTCGGACACGCATATGACGCGTTCGCCGCGGGTCATGATCGCGCTGTAGTGCGAGGGCGAGTTCAAGCCGTGGACCGTGGTGACCAGGCGCGGGCGGCCTGTTTCGGGGATGCCGCGCAGCGCGCGCCAGGCGACCCACGCCGGCAGCCGCGAGCGTGCGTGCACGATGTCCACGCCGTGCTCGGCGCACAGCCGGCGCAGCGGCCGGACCAGCGCCAGCGTCGCCAGCGACTTGCGGCCCAGCGGCAGCTCCACGTGCATGGCACCTGTGGCACGCAGCGCCGGCAGCAGGCGGCCGCCGGCGGATGCGACCAGGGCGCGGTGGCCGGCGCGCACCAGCGCGTCGGCGATTTCGATGGTGGAGCGTTCGACGCCGCCGGATTCCAGCGCCGGCAACACCTGCAGGACCGTCAGCGGCCGGTGCATGCGCCCGCGGCCGCCCGTACCGGTCTCAGTCGACCAGCACGAAATGGGCGCTGCAGTACGGGCAGTCGGCCTGGCCGCCGTCGGCTTCGATCGGCAGGTAGACGCGCGGATGCGAGTTCCACAGCGCCATCGACGGCAGCGGGCAGCTCAGCGGCAGGTCGGCGCGCCGGACCTCGTACTGCGTCTGGGCGTTGGCCACGGTGGGCTGCGTCGGAGCGGTGGACATGGGTGCGGTGCCAGATGGAAAACGGAAACCGGAGTTTACCGCGCCGCCAGCGGCACGGCCCGCGCTCAGGCCGGCAGCTCGAACAGCAGCGCGTGCGCCGCGGCGCCGGACGTGGCCACAAGCGTTGCAGGCGCGGGCGCATGTGCGTCCCAGGCCAGTCCGTCGCCCGCGGACAACGCCTGGCCGTCGACCGCCGCAGCGCCTTCGAGCAGCTGCAGCCAGCCACGGCGTCCCGCCACGACGTCGAGCGCGAGCGATGCGCCGGCTTCGAGCCCCGCGCTGCGCAACCGCGCGTCCTGGCGCAGCAGGAGCGGACGGTCATCGCCCGCTGCGCCATCCACGCCATCGCATCCCGCGCGGTCCGCGGACTCATGGAACTCCCCGCCGGCGGCGAGCGTGAGCCAGGCGCCGCTTGCCGTGGCGCAAGCCGGGCGCACCGCGATGCCGGGCGCCGCGTTCACGCGATCCGGCTGGATCCAGGCCTCCAGCAGGCGCAGTGGCGCCGTGGCCGAGGCATTGGCCAGCCGGCAGTCGGTGCCGTGCCCGGCGCCGATCCACGCCGCGCCCCTTGCGGTGACTTCGCGCGGATCGAAGCCTGCGCAATCGATGCGCAGTCGACCTTCCAGCACCAGCAGGACGAGCTCCATGTTGGCGATGCGCATGCCCTCGCCCACCGCGCCCGGCTCCCACGCCTGCGTCGACAGCACGCGCAGCGCGCCCCAGCCCATCCACGCGCGATCGATCGCGTCGCCGCGCGAGAACGCGTGCCGGGCATCCACGCCGCCGGCGACAATGCGTCCGCGCGCAGCGGCGCGGCGGAGAAGCACGCTCGCAGGCGCCATCACTCGATCCTGGCGGCCTCGTCGAACGACAGCCGCGGCGAACGCGGGAACAGCTGCGCGGGATCGCCGTGGCCCAGGTTGACGAGGATGTTGGAACGCACCGCCGTGCCCTGGAAAAACGCCGCGTCGACCATCGCGTTGTCGAAACCGCTCATCGGCCCGCAGTCCAGGCCCAGCGCGCGCGCGGCCATGATCAGGTAGGCCGCCTGCATGCTGGAGCCGCGCAGGCCCACGCGCTCCAGGCGCGCCTCGTCGGAGCCGGCGAACCACGAACGCGCATCGGTATGCGGGAACAGCACCGGCAGCTTGTCGTAGAACGCCATGTCGTGGCCGATGATCACGGTGACCGGCGCGGCCAGGGTCTTGTCGCGGTTGCCGTCGCTGAGCGCCGGCGCCAGGCGCGCCTTGGCTTCGGCCGACTTCACGAACACGAAGCGCGCCGGGCAGGCATTGGCCTCGGTGGGCCCGAACTTCACCAGGTCGTAGAGCGCGCGCAGGGTGTCGTCGCCGACCTCGCCACCAATCGCGTTGTGGGTGCGGGCCTCGCGGAACAGGCGGGCAAGCGCGGTGGCGGGCAATGCATCGGTCATCAGGTGTCCTCTCGATCGCGGGTTCGCTGGACCGGGAAGTGTAGAGTCCGCCCGGAGAAACCACAGGCCCGGCCCCGGAACGGATGGTCACGACAGCAGAACGCGCGCACCCGGCCGTCGCCTGGGCGCTGAGCGATGGACGCGCCGGCAACGTGCGCCAGGCGGGCGCGCTTGCCGAGGCGCTTGGCGTCGGTGCCATGGCCGAAGTGACGCTGGCCGCGCGCGCGCCGTGGTCGTGGCTTGCGCCGCGCCGTCTGCCAGGCGCTGCGCAGGCCTTCGGCGCGCCGTTCGCGGCGAGCCTGGCAGCGCCACCGCTGGTCGCCGTCGGCTGTGGCCGGCAGGCGGCGCTGGCCACGCGGCTGCTGCGCGCACGCGGCGCGCACGCGGTGCAGGTGCTCGATCCGCGCATCGACCCGCGCCACTGGGATCTGGTCGTCACCCCTGCGCATGACGGCCTCCGCGGCGACAACGTGATCACCACGCTCGGCAGCCTGCATCCGATCGACGACGCCTGGCTGGCGCGCGCGCGGATGGAATTCGCGGACTTCGCGGAGCTGCCGTCGCCGCGCACCGCCCTGCTGCTCGGCGGGCCGAGCGCGCATGCCGGCTTCGACCTTGTGGCATTTCAAGGCTTGCTGGCGCTGGCCGACGCCGTGGCCGCGCGCGAAGGCGGCAGCCTGCTGGTGACGGCCTCGCGGCGCACGCCGCCCGCACTGCGCGATGCCCTGCGCGCGCACCGCGGCCGCGTGCCGCTGATGGCGTGGGTGGACGACACCGATGGCCGCAACCCCTATCCCGGCATGCTGGCCTGGGCAGACCGCATCGTGTGCACCGCCGACTCCGTGAACATGCTGTCCGAAGCCTGCGCCACCGCGGCGCCGGTGTTCGTGGCCGGCGCGGACCGCGTGCGCGGACGGCCGCGGCGCTTCGTCGACGAACTGCTGTCGCGCGGGCGCGTCCGCGCGGTGGACGAGCGCCTCGACGGCTACATAGCCATTCCGCTGCGCGAGACCGGGCGCATCGCCGGCGAGGTGCGTGCGCGGCTCGGACTCGCCTGACCTGGCGCGTGGCGGCGCGGCTTGGCTTATCCTCGCCGCATCCGCGCACCGGTGACGCCATGGACATCGCAAGCCAGACCGACCGCCCCATCGACCGCTGGTTCGCGAGCTATTCCGGCGACCACCGCAATGCCCGCAACCAGGCCATCCACGTGTTCGCGGTGCCGGCCATCCTGTGGAGCGTGATCGCCCTGCTGTGGTGCATCCCGTCGCCGGGCACCGCGCTCCGCCAAGGGGTGTGGGCGGCGCTGGCGATGTTCGCGGCCTGGCTGTTCTACCAGCGCGCGTCGCGCCCGCTCGGCGTCGGCATGGCGGTGCAGCTGCTGGCCATGGCCTCGCTGTGCTGGTGGCTGCACGACGCGCTGGGCACGCGCGGGCTGCTGGCGCTCGCCGTAGGCGTGTTCGTGGTGGCGTGGATCGCGCAGTTCATCGGCCACCGCATCGAAGGCCGCAAGCCGAGCTTTTTCACCGACCTGGTGTATCTGCTGATCGGCCCGGCCTGGGTGCTGGCCAAGCTCTACCGCCGCCTGGGGTGGCGCTGGTAGGAGCGTCGCGGCACCGCGCAACACTGCATGCCATGACCCGGGACGGCCGGCACGCGCGGCGGCCACCCACAGCGGCGACAATGGCGCATGTCCCCACGCGACCTCTTCCTGATCCTGGCCATCTGCATGGCGTGGGCGGGGAATTTCCTGTTCTCGGCCTACGCGCTGCTCGAGATGCCGGCGTTCCTGTACACCGCACTGCGCATGGGCATCGTGGCGCTGGTCCTGCTGCCGTTCCTGAAGCCCGTGCCGCGCGCACAGTGGCCGCGCTTCCTGGCCGTGGCGCTGTGCATGAACGTGCTGCACTTCGGCCTGAGCTTCTGGGCGCTGCGCCTGGCGGGTGAACTGTCGGCGGTGGCGATCGTGATGCAGAGCTACGTGCCGATGTCGGCGCTGCTGGCCTGGGTGGTGCTGGGCGAGCGTTTCGCCTGGCGCACCGGCACCGCGATCGCGGTGAGCTTCATCGGCGTGCTGGTGATCGGCTTCGATCCCTCGATCGTCGAAAAGCCGGCCGCGATCCTGGCGATGCTGGTGTCGGCGGGCTTCCTGGCGCTGGGCACGGTGCTGATGCGGCGCCTCGGCGGCATCGGCATGCTGACCCAGCAGGGCTGGAGCGCGCTGATCGCGGTGCTGCCGCTGCTGGCGATCAGCCTGGTGTTCGAACCCGGCGGCGTGTCGGCGCTGGCCACGTTCTCGCCGCGTGCCTGGATCGGGGTGACGTATTCGGCGCTGGTCGCCTCGCTGCTCGGCCATGGTGTGTATTTCCTGCTGCTGCAGCGCCATCCGGTGGCGCAGCTCACGCCGTGGCTCATGCTGACGCCGCTGCTGGCGGTCCTGCTGGGCATCGTGTTCTGGGGCGACCGCCCCGGTCCGCAGCTGTGGATCGGCGGTGCGCTGGTGCTGGGCGGCGTGGTCGCGATCGCGCTGCGCGCCATGGCCACCGCGCGGCCGCTGCCGCCGGCGCGCGAGATCTGATTCAGCGCGGGTCGAACATCGCGGCGTCCGGCCGGAACGGGCGCGGCGCGTGGCCGAGGTCGTCCATCGCCGGCCGCGCGTCGAACACCAGGTCCTGGCGCAGGCGCAGCTGTGCCGCGGCACCGAAGCCCTGCAGCAGACCCGCTGCACGGGCCGCCGCCGCAAGGCCGGCGAAAACCGGCGCGGGCAGCTCGACCAGCCGTGCCGGCGGCTGCAGCGCGACCAGTACCCGCGCCACCATGTCGCGATACGGCAGGGTTTCACCTCCGGGAAGGTCGTAGGAACGCCCCTGGCTGGCGGCCCCGGCCGCGATCGCGGACATCGCGGTGGCCGCGAGGTCATCCACGTGCACTGGCTGGCGCAGCCCGTCGGCACCGCGCGGCAGCGCGAACCAGCCGCGCCGCCGCGCCAGCGCCGCGATCCGCGACAGCGTGAGGTCGCGCCCGGCGCCGTAGACCAGGGTCGGGCGCAGCAGCGTGGCCGCCGTGCCGCGCCGTGCCGCGGTCGCCAACAGCCGCGCTTCGGCAACGGCCAGGCGCGCTGCGAGTTCGCGCTCGCCGGCATCGGCCGAGCCCTGCTTCACGGCGAGGCTGGTGGACCCGAATGCGACCAGGCGCGGCGTGTCGACGCGGGCATCTTCGAACCAGCGCGCGAAACGGTCGAGGGGGCCGCAGCCCAGCACCACGTCGTAGCGCGCTTCGAGCCCGGGCATCGCGTCGAAACCGCCGCGCAGCCAGCGCACGCCCTCGCCCGCCGTTTGCTCCGTGCGCGACAGCGCATCCACGCGCCAGCCCGCAGCCAACAGGCGCGCGAGCAGCGCGGCGCCGATCTGGCCGCTGCCACCGAACAGCAGCGCGCGGGGGTGCGCATGGTCATGCAATTCCATCCGCGAAAGCATAGGCGAAGCCGCGCGATGCGGAGGAACGTACATCCCCCGCTGCTAGAATCGACCGCTGCCGCGCGCGCCGCGGCACTCCCCCGACGACAAGGACCCCGATGCTGGAGTTGATGCTGGCCCTGCCGTTCCTGTTTGCGCTGGTGCTCGCGATCCTCCGCGATGCGCCGGCCCGCGCATGTGCGTGGCTGGCCGGGCTGGCGCCCCTCCTGGGCCTGGCGATCCTGGCATGGTTCACCCCGGACGTGATCGCGGGTGGCATCCCGCGGGCGATGCACGACTGGCTGCCGGAGGCCGGACTGGCGCTGAGCCTGCGCCTCGACGGACTGGCGTGGATGTTCGCGCTGATGGTGCTGGGCATCGGCGGCCTGGTGGTGATGTATGCCCACTACTACCTCGGGCCGCAGGAAAAGACCCGGCGCTTCTTCTGCTTCCTGCTGCTGTTCATGGGCGCGATGCTGGGCATGGTGCTGTCCGGCAACCTGCTGCTCACGGTGGTGTTCTGGGAGCTGACATCGATCAGCTCGTTCCTGCTGATCGGCTTCTGGTTCCACCGCGACGACGCCCGCGAGGGCGCGCGCATGGCACTCACCATCACCGCGGCCGGCGGCCTGGCGCTGCTGGGCGGCGTGGTGCTGATCGGCCGCGTGGTGGGCAGCTACGAGCTGGACGCCGTGCTCGCGTCGGGCGCCGCGATCCGCGCCCACGAGCTCTATCCCTGGATCCTGGGCCTGGTGCTGGCCGCGGTGTTCACCAAGAGCGCGCAGTTCCCGTTCCACTTCTGGCTGCCGCACGCCATGGCGGCACCGACGCCGGTGTCGGCCTACCTGCACTCGGCGACCATGGTGAAGGCCGGCGTGTTCCTGCTGGCGCGGCTGCATCCCTCACTCGCCGGCACCGACCTGTTCTTCTACGTGGTGTCCGGCATCGGCGCGCTGACCCTGCTGGTCGGCGCGTGGAACGCCATATTCCAGCACGACATGAAGGGCGTGCTGGCGTATTCCACCATCTCGCACCTCGGCCTGATCACGCTCCTGCTTGGCCTGTCGACGCCGATGGCGACGGTGGCGGCGCTGTTCCACATCCTCAACCACGCGACGTTCAAGGCCTCGCTGTTCATGGCCGCCGGCATCATCGACCACGAGGCCGGCACCCGCGACATGCGACGGCTGGGCGGGCTGTGGCGGCTGATGCCCTACACCAGTGCACTGGCCATCATCGCCTCGCTGGCGATGGCCGGCATTCCGCTGCTCAACGGCTTCCTGTCCAAGGAGATGTTCTTCGCGCAGGCGCTGGAGATCGAGGGCGACGATGCGATGCGCACCTTCATCACCGTGGCGGCATTCCTGTTCGCGACCTTCGGCGTGGCCTACAGCCTGCGTTTCGTCCATGACACCTTCCTCGGCAGTGGCCCGCGCGAGGTGACGCAGAAGGTCCACGAGGCGCCGACCTTCATGCGCTTGCCGGTGGCCGTGCTGGTGGTCGCCTGCGTGGCGGTCGGCGTGGCGCCGCAGTGGACCATCGGCCCGCTGCTGGCCACCGCCGCGCGCGGCGTGCTCGGCGACGCGGTGCCCGCGTACAGCCTGTCGGTCTGGCACGGCTTCAACATGCCGCTGCTGATGAGCCTCGGCGGCGTGGCCTGCGGCGTCGCTCTGTACCTCGGGCTGCGCAGGGTGCTGGACCTGCACGCCATCGTGCAGCGCTCGCAGGGGCGCCGGCTGTTCCACCTCAACATCGAGGCGCTGTTCCGCCTTGCGCGGCGCTTCACCCACACCATCGCCAACGGCAGCATGCAGCGCAGCCTGCTGTGGCTGGTGCTGGTGGCGATTTCCGCGGGCGCCGCGCCCTTCATCGCCGGCTGGGGCGAGCCGCGCGAAGCGCTCGTCTTCGAATCCAGGCCGATGGTGCACCTGGCCTGGGTGCTGTGGCTGATGCTGGTCGGCTGCGCGCTCGCCACGCTGGCCCTGTACCGCCAGCGCCTGCTCGCGGTGCTGGTGATGGGCGGCTGCGGGCTGGCGGTCAGCATGACGTTCGTGGCGCTTTCGGCACCCGACCTGGCCCTGACCCAGCTGCTGGTGGAACTGGTGACCGTCGCCCTGATGCTGCTTGGCCTGCACTACCTGCCCAAGGATTCGCCACCGCCGCGTTCACTGCCGCGCCGGGTGCGCGACGGCGTGGTGGCGCTGGCGGCCGGTGCCGGCACTGCCGGCCTGGCGTGGGCGATGATGGTGCGGCCGCCGGTCAACGCCGCGGCCGCCGAGATCACCGCGCGCGCGCTGCCCGAGGCGTGGGGCAGCAACATCGTCAACGTGATCCTGGTCGACTTCCGCGGTTTCGACACACTGGGCGAGATCACCGTGTTCGGCATCGCCGGGCTGGTGGTGCACGCCATGCTGCGCCGCGCGCGCATGGCGCCGGAGAAGATCATGCCCGGCCCGCCGGTCAAGCTGCCGGTGCCGGCCGACCTCGCGCAGATGATGTTCCCGCTGACCCTGGTGGTGTCGATCTTCCTGTTCCTGCGCGGCCACAACGCGCCCGGCGGCGGCTTCATCGCCGGCCTGACGCTGGCCGTGCCGCTGCTGATCCAGTACGTGATCCAGGGCGCCGAGTCGGTGGAATCGCGGTTCGGCTTCGACTACATCCGCGCCATCGGCGCCGGGCTGATGGTCGCGCTGGTCGCCGGCGTGAGCCCCATGCTGTTCGGCCTGCCGTTCCTCAGCAGCGGCCACTACGACCTGGAGCTGCCGCTGCTCGGCGTCATCCCGCTGGCCAGCTCGGCGGCGTTCGACGTCGGCGTGTACCTGGTGGTGTTCGGCAGCACCATGCTGATCCTGTCGATGATGGGCACGCTGAAGCCTTCCAAGACCATGGTCGCCCACCGCGGCACCATCAACCCGGCCACGCGCTCGGCCGTCACCGGGGAGGCCAACTGATGGAGTTCGCGATCGCCAGCGGTATCGGCGTGCTGGTCTCGACCGGCGTGTACCTGATGCTGCGCGCCCGCTCGTTCGACGTGATCCTGGGCCTGACCCTGCTGTCGTACGCCACCAACCTGCTGATCTTCTCAAGCGGCCGCCTGGTGGTGGGCAAGCCGCCGATCCTTCGCGACGGCGTCGACGCCACGCTGGCCAACTACACCGACCCGCTGCCGCAGGCGCTGGTCCTGACCGCGATCGTGATCGCGTTCGCCATGACCGCGGTGATGATCGTGCTGGCCATGCGCAGCCGCGCCGACAACGACAGCGACCATGTCGACGCCGGCGACATGATCGACCGCCCGGGGAAGGAGTCGTGAGCCAGCTGCCGATCCTGCCAATCCTGCTGCCGCTGCTCGGCGGCGCGCTGTCGCTGTTCGTGGAGCACCGCCGCTTCGGCACCGTGGTGCAGCGCTCGGTGGGCTGGATCTCGATGCTGGCGACGTTCGCCGCCGCGGTGCTGCTGGTGGCACGTGCCGGCGACGACCAGGTGCTGGTCTACCTGCTCGGCGACTGGCCGGCGCGGATCGGCATCGCGCTGGTGGTGGACCGCCTGTCGGCGCTGATGGTGCTCGCCACCGCGATGCTCGCGGGCGCCTGCCTGCTGCACGCCTGCTCCGGCTGGGACCGGCGCGCGCCGCATTTCCACGCGCTGTTCCAGTTCCAGCTGATGGGCCTCAACGGCGCGTTCCTGACCGGCGACATCTTCAACCTGTTCGTGTTCTTCGAAGTCATGCTGATCGCGTCCTACGGCCTGCTGCTGTCGGGCGGCCGCGGCGTGCGCATGAGCGCGGGCCTGCACTACGTGGTGTTCAACGTCGCGTCGGCGACGCTGTTCCTGATCGCGCTGGGCCTGGTGTATGGCGTGTTCGGCACGCTCAACATGGCCGAACTCGCGGTGCGCGTGGCCGAGCTGCCGGCGCGCGATCTTCCGCTCGCCAAGGCCACCCTCGGCCTGCTGCTGGTGGTGTTCTGCGCCAAGGCCGCGCTGCTGCCGCTGTACCTGTGGCTGCCGGAAACCTACACGCGCGCGCCAGCGGCGGTCGCGGCGCTGTTCGTCATCATGACCAAGGTCGGCATCTACGCGGTGCTGCGCGTCGGCTCGCTGCTGCTCGGCGAACCGGCGGGCGCCATGGCCGGATACGGCTGGGAATGGATGCTGCCCGCGGCGGTCACCGGGCTGGTGCTCGGCGCGCTGGGCGTGATGGCGGCGACGCGGCTGCGGGTGCTGGTGGTGTACCTGGTGCTGGTGTCGGCGACCACGCTGTTCATCGCCTTCGGGCTGCGCCAGCCGGGCACCATCGCCGCCGGCCTGTACTACCTGGTGCACAGCAGCTTCACCGCCGCCGCGCTGTTCCTGATCGCCGACCTGGTGCGCCGCGGCCGCGGCGACGCCGGCGATGCCCTGCGCGCCTTCGCGCCGGCGCCGGGCGTACGCACGATGGCCGGGGTGATGTTCCTGGTGGCGGCGGTGTCGATCGCCGGCCTGCCGCCGCTGTCCGGCTTCATCGGCAAGACGCTGCTGCTGCAGTCGGTGCCGGACGCCGCCGTGCAATGGGCATGGCCGGCCATCCTCGGCAGCAGCATGCTGGTGGTGGTGGGCCTGACCCGGGCCGGCACGCGCATCTTCTGGAAGCCGGCCCCGGCCGCCGCAGCCGTCGCCGAACATGCCGCCGGCGCGCGCGGGCGCGGCCGCCTGCGCCTGCCCGAGACCCTCGCCACCATGCTGCTGTTGTCCTACGGCGTGGCGATGGCGCTGGCACCGGCGCCGATCCTGCGCTACACGCAGGCCGCCGCCGCGCAGCTGCTGGCGCCGGCCGCCTACGTGCAGCACCTGCGTGCGGCGCAACCCGCGGGGCGACAGCCATGAACCGCCGCAGCTGGCTGCCGTCCATGCCCCTGTCGCTCGGGATCATCGTGTTCTGGATGCTGATGGTCGCCGAGCTCAATCTCGCCCAGTTCGCCATGGCGCTGCTGCTGGGGCTGGCGATCCCGCCGTTCGCCTCACGCCTGGACCGCGAGTTCGCACGCATCGGCAGCCTGCGCCCGCTGCCGCGCCTGCTGGTGGTGCTGCTGTGGGACATCCTGCTGTGCAACCTGCGCGTCGCGCGCCAGGTGCTGGGCCGCGAGTCGAGCATCCACCCGGGCTTCATCTGGTATCCGCTGGACATCGGCAACATCCACGGCATCACCGCGCTGGCCTGCTGCATCACGCTGACGCCGGGCACGGTGACCGCCGCACTGTCCGATGACCGCCGCTACCTGCTGGTGCACGTGCTCGACCTGGCCGACGAGGCGCAGCTGGTGGCCGACATCAAGCGCCGCTACGAATGCCCGCTGATGGAGATCTTCCCTTGAACACACCCGAACTCGCCGGCATCCAGCTGTTCGGTCATGGCCTGATCGACATGACGATCGGCGTGTCGATGTACGCGGTCGGCGCATCCATGCTGCTGGCGCTGTGGCGCCTGCTGCGCGGCCCCACCGTGCCGGACCGCATCCTCGCCCTCGACACCCTCAACGTCACCGCCATCGCCGAGCTGATGCTGCTGGGCATGTACCTGAAATCCGCGGTGTACTTCGAGGCCGCGCTGATCATCGCGATGCTCGGCTTCGTGAGCACGGTGGTGCTGTCCAAGTACGTCATCCGCCGGGACATCGTGGAATGAGCGTCTTCTGGGAACTGCTGCTGGTCGTGCTGCTGCTGGTCGGCAGCTTCTTCATCCTGATGGGCGGCATCAGCCTGGTGCGGCTGTCGGAATTCTTCAAGCGCCTGCACGGACCGACCAAGGCCAGCACCCTGGGTGTCGGCTGCGTGCTCGCCGCCTCGGTGGGCTACCACCTGTTCGTAGGCAGCGATCCGCAGCCGCGCGAGCTGCTGATCACCGCGTTCCTGCTGATCACCGCGCCGATCAGCGCGCACCTGATGTCCAAGGCGGCGCTGTCGCTGCGCATGGACGAGCGCCCGCAGCTGCCAGGCAAGTCGGACGAGGACACGCACGTGCCGCCGCGTCCCGACGGCGGCGACGACGACGCGATCTGAGGCGTCCGGACACGCTGGACGCCGGCGCGCCCGCCGGCTGCGGCTTCAGCCGAGCATCGCCAGTTCGATGCCGACCCACGCGAGCAGCGCGGCCAGCAGCAAGGCGCCTTCCAGCCGGCTGACGGTGGTGCCGCCGCGCAGCAGCGGCACCAGCAGCAGCGCGAACAGGAACGCCACCGGCAGTTCGAAGCGCACGAACGATGCCGGTGCCGGTACCCCACCGACCACCGCCATGCCGCCGATCACCACCAGCAGGTTGAACAGGCAGGAGCCGATGACGTGCCCGGCGACGATGTCGCCCTGGCCACGACGCGCCGCGGCAACCGCCGCCGCCATTTCCGGCAGCGCGGTGCCGATCGCCACCACCAGCAGGCCGGTGACCAGCGACTCCATGCCCAGCGCCATGCCGATGCGCGGCGCGGCGCCCACCACGAGGCCCGCGCCGTAATACAGCAGGCCGGCCGCCACCACCAGGCGGACCACGTGCAGGCCCAACCCGCCGCGCGTGGCGGCGAACGCCTGCAGCGCGTCAATCACGCCGGGCCGCTCGTCACGCGCCCGCACCAGCGCGAACACCAGCACGCCGACAAACCCGGCCAGCAGCAGCCCGCCTTCGCCGCGCGACAGCTGGCCGTCCCAGCCGAAGCCGATCACCGCCAGCGTCGCCAGCAGCAGGACCAGCAGCAGCGGCGCGAGCGCACGCCATCGCACCACCAGCGGCGCCGCGAGCGCCGCGGCACCGAGCGTCAATCCGACGTTGGCGATGTTGCTGCCGACGGCGTTGCCGAGCGCCAGCGCCGGCTCGCCGGCGAACACCGCGCGCGCATTGACCGCGAGTTCGGGCAACGACGTGGCGAACGCCACCAGCACCAGGCCGGCAACGAATGGCGACGCGCCCAGGCGCTGCGCCAGCCCCGAAGCGCCCTTGACCAGCGAATCACCGCCCAGTGCCAGCAGCGCGAGGCCGAGGACGAACAAACCGATGGCTGTCAGCATGGCGCGACTCCCTTCGTTGCACTGGACGGGACGGGTTCACGCGCGTCGCGGGCCCGCCCGTGGCGCGCGGCGAAGGCTCAGCTGCAGCCTTCGACGTAGTCGATCTGCGGCACCATGCCCACGCGCCACGAAATCACCTTGCCGGCGGCGTCGAGTTCGAACACCAGCTTCGACGGCAGGCCGCCGCCATCCTCGGCGGACCTCAGTACCTTGCCGCCCTGCACGTATTTGTGGGGGAGCGTTTCGAGCGTGCCGCCGTAGAGCGCCTGGATTGCGGCCTCGTCCATGCCGACCTTGCCGCCGCCGGGCGCGACGATGTCGGGAGACTCGACGCTGTAGCGCACCAGCACGTCGTTCTCGAACATGAAGGCGAGCTGCGCCGGCGTCGATTGCCCCGCCGGACTCAGGTGGAAGCAGGCCGCCGGGTCGCGCGGATCGGGCTTGCCCTGGAGCGCGCCACCGGTCCATTCGACCCTGGCCTCTTCCGCGGTCAGGCCGAGGTCGAGCGCACCATAGCCGTTCATGCGCGCGTCGCCGGCGTCGGCGATCGCGCGCGGGCCATCGACGGCGTCCGCGGTATCGGCTTCGGCAACCGGTGCGGCTGCCACATCGGCTTCGGAGGGCGAGCGCTCCGCGCTGCAGGCGGAAAGGGCAAGGCTGAGGATGGCGATGAAGGGGGCGGCACGACGCATTCGGCAGGCTCCTGTGGCGGGAAAAACGCAGTGCCCAAGGCTACGACAAAACCCGTCAACCCATCGCGAAGTGCTTCTCCAGCCCGGCCCAGCAGGCCTGGTAGCCGCGCTGGCGATGGGCGGCATCGAGCGCCTGTTGCGTCGGGCGGATGACCGCCCGCGTCTCGAACATGAAGGCCATGGTGTCGGTGATCACGTCCGGCTTCGACAGGTCGGCCGCGGATGCCTTGGCGAACGTCGCCGCATCCGGGCCGTGGCCGGTCATGCAGTTGTGCAGCGAGCAGCCACCGGGCGCGAAGCCTTCCGCCTTGGCGTCGTAGGCGCCGTGCACCAGGCCCATGAACTCGCTGGCCACGTTGCGGTGGAACCACGGCGGGCGGAACGTGTCCTGCGCCACCAGCCAGCGCGGCGGGAAGATCGCGAAGTCCATGTTGCTGGTGCCCGGCGTGTCGCTGGGCGAATGCAGCACCAGGAAGATCGACGGATCGGGATGGTCATGGCTGATCGAGCCGATCGCGTTGAAGCGGCGCAGGTCGTACTTGTACGGGGCGTAGTTGCCGTGCCAGGCGACCACATCGAGCGGCGAATGGCCGATCGGCGCGCGCCACAGGTGGCCCTGGAACTTGGCGATGAGCGCGAAGTCGCCCTCGGCTTCCTCGTACGCCGCGACCGGCGTGAGGAAGTCGCGCGCGTTGGCCAGGCCGTTGGAGCCGATCGGGCCGAGGTCGGGCAGGCGCAGCAACGCGCCGAAGTTCTCGCAGACATAGCCGCGCGCGTGGCCGTCGGGCAGCTCGACGCGGAAGCGCAGGCCGCGCGGGATCACCGCGATCTCCTGCGGCTCGACGTCGATCACGCCGAGTTCGGTGGCGATGCGCAGGCGACCCTGCTGCGGAACGATCAGCAGTTCGCCGTCGGCGCTGTAGAAGAACCGGCCGCGCATCGGCGCATTGGCCGCGTACAGGTGGATGCCCACGCCGGTACCCGCGGCGGCCCCGCCATTGCCGGCCACGGTGAACAGCCCGTCGACGAAATCGACCTGGCTGCCATCCGCCGGCATCGGCAGCGGGTCCCAGCGCAGCTGGTCGGGCGTGACCGGCCCGTGCCCGAAGTCGTCATGGAAGCGCGGCTGCACGTACGGTTCGAAACTGCCGTGCATCGCCGCCGGGCGGATCCGGTACAGCCAGCTGCGCCGGTTGGCGTGCCGCGGCGCGGTGAACGCCGTGCCCGTGAACTGCTCGGCATACAGGCCGAACGCGACCTTCTGCGGCGAGTTGCGCCCCACCGGCAGCGCACCGGCGATCGCCTCGCTGGCGAACTCGTTGCCGAAGCCGGACAGGTAACGGTCGGTCGATGCGGTCATGGCAGGGCTCCCGGAACCCGTCGGTCAGAGCACGCCGCGCTTCATCTGGTCGCGCTCGATGCTCTCGAACAGCGCCTGGAAGTTGCCCTCGCCGAAGCCTTCGTTGCCCTTGCGCTGGATGATCTCGAAGAAGATCGGGCCGAAGCAGTTCAGGGTGAAGATCTGCAACAGCTTGCGCTGCTTGGTCTCCGGGTCGGCGTCGATCAGGATGCGGTTGCGCGCCAGGCGCTCCACGTCTTCGCCATGGTTGGGGATGCGCTGGTCGATGACCTCGAAGTAGGACTCCGGCGTATCGAGGAATTCAACGCCCGCGTCGCGCATCTTCTCCACCGTGGTGTAGATGTCGTCGGTGAAGCAGGCGATGTGCTGGATGCCCTCGCCCTTGTAGGCGTCGAGGTATTCGTTGATCTGGCTCTTCGGGTCGCTGGACTCGTTGAGCGGGATGCGCACGATGCCGTCCGGCGCGGTCATCGCCTTGGACACCAGGCCGGTCTTGGCGCCCTTGATGTCGAAATAGCGGATCTCGCGGAAGTTGAACAGCTTCTCGTAGTAGTCCGACCACTTCTGCATGTTGCCGAAGTAGAGGTTGTGGGTCAGGTGGTCGATGAAGGTCAGGCCGAAGCCTGTCGGGTTCGCGTCCGCGCCTTCGACCGGCACGAAGCCGTCGTACATGCTGCCCGCGTCGCCGTAGCGGTCGACCAGGTACAGCATGCAGTCGCCGATGCCCTTGACCACCGGCGCATCGACCGCCTTGGTGGACTCCTTGTTGTCGATCGCCTCGCCGCCGTTGGCCAGCACCTTGGCGTACACCTCGCCGGCAGGCTGGCGGAAGCGGATCGCGAAGCCGGCGGCGCAGGGGCCGTGCGCGCGCGCGAAGTCGGCGGCGAACGAATCCGGATCCTCGTTGACCAGGAAGTTCACCCCGCCCTGGCGGTACACGGTGATCGCGCGCGTGGGGTGGCGCAGCACCGGGCTGAAGCCCATCTTGCGGAAGTAGTCGTGCAGCAGCGCGCCCTGGCCCTCGGGCGCCGCGAACTCGACGAATTCGAAACCATCGATGCCCATCGGATTCTCGAAGGTGGTGACCTCCATGCCGAGGTTGGGCGCGCTGCTGGCGGATGTGGTCTGGGCGCTCATGGCGGCTCCTGGAAAGCGAAGAGTGGACGTGCGAGGGCTGTTGTTATAGTTTCATGTGAAACCGCTTGCAAGGCGCAGCGCAGCATGAGCGACCCCTCCCGCCCTGATCCGGATGCGACGGACGAGTCCGCGCTTCTCGAGCTCGATCGCTTCATTCCCTACCAGCTCAGCGTGCTTTCCAACCTCGTCAGCCAGGAGATCGCGCAGGCCTACGGCGAACGCTTCGGGCTGGCTGTCACCGAGTGGCGGATCATCGCCGTGCTCGGGCGCTTCCCCGGCCTGTCGGCAGTCGGCGTGGCCGAACGCAGCGCGATGGACAAGGTCGCGGTGAGCCGCGCGGTGGCACGGCTGCTGGAGCGCGGCCTGCTGCATCGCGAGACCCACGACGACGACCGCCGGCGCTCGGTGCTGGAGCTGAGCGAAGCCGGGCGTCGCGTGTACGAGGAGGTCGCGCCGCAGGCGCTGGCCTACGAGCGCGACCTGCTGGCGCCGCTGGACGCGGCCGAGCGGCGCGTGCTGTCCGAACTGCTCGACCGCCTCGGCGAACGCTACGGCGTCTGACCGGCGCGACGACGGCAGGGCCCGATGGCCCACGATCGGTGACAATCGGGCGGTCCATCGCCTGATCGCGCCATGACCCCGCCCGCCTCCACCGACGAAGGCACATCCGCCAGCGCGCCTGTCGCGGCGCACGCTGCCACCGACGCGTGGCGGCAGGCCAACGCCTTCGCCGCGGCTGCCGACTGGCCCGCCGCGGCGGACTGCTACGCGCGCATCGCGGCCGCGGCGCCGGGCGATGCCGCGGCCTGGATCGGGCTGGCCAAGGCGCGCGGCCGCAACGGCGAATACCGCGCCATGCACGCCGCGGCGATGCGCGCGGCGGCCGCGGGCCCGCGCACCTGGCCGCACGCGCTGGCCCTGGCGCGCCTGCTGCGCGACCTGCACGAGACGCGCGCACTCGACGCACTCGCCGCCGACCTGGTGCCGCGCGCGCACGAAGCTGCGACCGACGACATGGTGGCGCTCGCCGACCTGCTCGGCGGCGAGGACCTGCACCGCACCGCGCTCGACTGGCTGGACCGTGCAAGCGCACGTGATCCCGCGCACGCACCCGCCGCATACCTGCGCGGCAGCACGCGCCTGTTCCTCGGCGACATGCCCGGTGCACGCGACGACCTGGAGCGCGCGATCGCGAGGGCGCCACATTTCGCCCACGCCCATCGCCGCCTGTCGCAGCTGCGCGCCACGGATCGCGGCGGCGCGCGCGCGCGCGTCGACCGCCTGCTGGCCGAGCGCGCGCAGGTCGCACCGGGCAGCGAACACGACATCCACTTCAGCCACGCCCTGTTCGACGAGCTGCATGACCTCGGCGAACACGAGGGCGCCTGGCAGGCACTGGCGCGCGGCGCGGCCGCGAAGCGCGCCAGCCTGCGCTACGACGCAGCCGATGACGCGCACCTGTTCGAAGCCATCCGCGCGCACGGCAGCCGCGATTTCCTCGCAGGCCCCGGTCACGCCAGCGATGCGGATGCTCCGCGCCCTCTGTTCATCGTCGGCATCTTCCGTTCGGGCACCACGCTGCTGGAACGCATGCTGGGCGGACATTCCGCGATCGCCGAAGGCGGCGAGAGCATGGGCTTCGCCGCCGCGCTGCGCCATGCGCTGGACCATCGCGCACGCGGCGTGGTCGACCTGGAAACACTGCGCCGCGCCGATGACATCGACTGGCCCGCGCTTGGCGCGGCCTTCATGGCCGGCAACGCCTGGCGCGCCCAGGGCCGCGCGTGGTGGACCGAGAAACTGCCGACCAATGCCCTGCTTCTGGGCCTCGTGGCGCGCGCGCTGCCCGATGCACGCTTCGTGCACGCGTGGCGGCCACCGATGGACGTCTGCTTCTCGAACCTGCGCATGCTCTATGGCGGCTTCGCGCCGTGGTCCTACGAGCAGCAGGAGCTGGCCGCCTGGCACCAGGGCCACGCCGCGCTGATGGCGCACTGGCGCGCCGTGCTCGGCGAGCGCCTGCTCGACGTCGCGCACGCGGACCTGGTGCGTGCGCCCGAGCACGAGCTGCGGCGCGTGCTCGCGCATTGCGGCCTCGCATTCGAACCGGGCGTACTGCAACCACAACGCGATGGCGGCGCGGTCGCCACTGCAAGCGCGGCCCAGGTGCGCGACGGCATCCGCACGCCGCGCGAGCCTGACTGGTCACCCTACCGAGCGCATCTCGGCCCGCTGGCGGCGGGCCTGGGCATCACGCTGGACTGAGCGTCGCGCAGTTCGAGGAAGGACGCGGCAGGTCAGGCACCGGGTACCAACGCCCTTGAGGACTCATGTCCCCCGGCGATGACCTCTCGGCCATCGCCTCCTCCTTGACTTCGCCCTCAAGGCCCTGGCACCCGGTACGCCGCACTGCGCGGTGGCTTGAGGAGCAAAGCCAGACACCGCGATCCCGTGAAGTGCTCTCCGGCACCTGCAGCGCAGTGCAGAGCCCCGAAGTGGCCGTGAGGCCGAACAAAAAAAACCGCGCCCCGAAGGGCGCGGCGTGTCACTCAAGCCGGGGAACGGCGTGCGGGGTCGCTCAGCGACGCTCCTCGGTCACGTCGACACCGGCGGCAATCGGCTCGGCAAGCTCCATCTGCCCGGCCAGGTCATCGTCGCGCAACGTGTCGAGATGCATGAGCCGGCGCACGAACGGCGCGATCACCAGCATCACCACGCCCACGCCCACCGCGAGCCAGCCGACGTTCGCGTACACCTCCATCACCCGCGCCACGCCCCCGCCCTCGCCGCCGGTGGCCGCCGAGATCAGGCCCGCCGCGAAGTTGCCGGTGGCCGAAGCGAAGAACCACGCGCCCATGATCAGGCTCGCCATCTGCGCCGGGGCCAGGCGGTTCATCGCCGACAGGCCGACCGGCGACAGGCACAGCTCGCCCATGGTGTGGATCAGGTAGATCAGGAAGATGAAGATCACCGGCGTGGCGCCGGCGCCCGCGGCCTTCGCGCCTGCCACCAGCACCAGGAAGCCCAAGCCCACCATCACTACGCCAAGCGCGAACTTGGCCGGTGCCGACGGTTCCCAGCCGCGCTTGGCCAGCCACAGCCAGAACATCGCGAACAGCGGCGCCAGCGCGATGATGTACATCGAGTTGAGCGACTGGAACATGGAGGCCGGCACTTCCCAGCCGAAGATCGCGCGGTCCACCGAGCGGTCGGTGAACAGGTTGAGCGATGCGCCGGCCTGTTCGAACAGCGCCCAGAACAGAATCGAACCGACAATCAGGTAGAGCGCGGCGATGATGCGGTTGCGCTCCTCGCGGCTGAGCTTGAATACCGCGGTGATCAGCACGTAGCCAAGCAGCACCACACCCGCGCCGCCGAGCAGGAACCCGACCAGCTTCTGGTGCTGGATCATGAACCAGACCAGGCCCACCGACAGGAAGGCCAACGCGTACAGCATCCACTCGAACGTGATGCCAGCCACCACCGGCTTCGCGAGGCGCTCCGGCGCACGCGACTCGCCGCGCCCCATCAGCATCGGCTTGCCGATGACGAACACCACCAGGCCCAGCAGCATGCCCACGCCGGCCGCACCGAAGCCGTACTTCCAGCCGTAGGTCTGGCCGAGGTAACCGGCGATCAGCGACCCGAGCATCGCGCCCAGGTTGATGCCCATGTAGAAGATCGTGTACGCCGGGTCGCGCCGGATGTCGGTGCGCGGGTACAGCTGCCCGACCATCACCGAGATGTTGGCCTTCAGGAAGCCCGAGCCGACGATGATGAACGACAGGGCCAGCCAGAAGATGTTGATCTCCGCGGCGTCCTGGCCACCGGTGCCCTCGAACGCCATCAGGAAATGGCCGAAGGTCAGCAGCACGGCACCGAACAGCACCGCCTTCCGCTGCCCCAGGTAGCGATCGGCGAGATAGCCGCCCACGACCGGCGCGATGTACACCAGCGCGGTGTAGGCGCCGTAGATCACAGACGCCTCGGAGTCCGAATACATCCAGTGCTGGACGAGGTAGAAGATCAGCAGGGCGCGCATGCCGTAGTAGGAGAAGCGCTCCCACATCTCGGCGAAAAACAGCACGAACAGGCCGCGCGGATGCCCGAGGAGGGTCTTCTGCGCTTCAACAGCGTGGTCTGGATGGGACACTCGGTACTCCGTCTGTATGCCGCACGTATCGCGGGCGGAATCGGCCAACTTAACGCGATCACAGGTTGCAAGGGAAGCTGAACAGGCGATCTCGCAAGAGAAACGGCGGCCCGAAGGCCGCCGTTTCAAGTGGATCGGCGGGCGCGTCCCGCGCCTCGCGCGATCACTTCACGCCGTGCATCAGCTTCTGGATGAGCGGTGCGATCAGCAGCAGCACCACACCCGCACCGAGCAGCGCCCAGAACCCGAACGTGTAGCCCGCCTGCGCGGAAGCGACGGTCATGCCGCCCTCGCCGCTGACGCTCGAGGCGAAGATGCCCGACAGGTTGTTGCCGATCGCGATCGACAGGAACCAGCCGCCCATCGCCAGGCCGGTCAACTTGGCCGGCGCCAGCTTGGTGGTCATCGACAGGCCGATCGGCGACAGGCACAGCTCGCCCACCGACTGGATCACGTAGACCATGAACAGCGTCCAGAACGGGATCTTGAGCGACGCGGGATCCACCAGGCTCGACAGCGCGAACACCAGCAGCAGGAACGCCAGGCCGTTGAAGATCAGGCCGAGGCCGAACTTGCGCGGGATCGACGGGTTGGCGCGGCCCATTGCGACCCACAGCCAGGCCATGACCGGCGCCAGGGTGATGATCGCGATCGAGTTCACCGACTGGAACCAGCCCACCGGGAAGATCCAGCCGTTGAGGTCGCGGTCGACGATGTTCTGCGCCAGGAAATTGAACGAGCTGCCGGCCTGCTCGAAGAACATCCAGAACAGCACGTTGAAGCCGAAGATGATCAGCATGGCGATGACCATGTCGCGCTGCCGCGAGCCCTCGCGGATGCCCTCGACCAGCAGCATGACCGCCGGCACCACGAACAGCGCGAGCAGGATCCAGTTCAGCACGGCGGCTTCGATGGTCAGCAGGAAATAGAACACCGGGATCGCGACCAGCGCGCCCACCGCCACCACCAGCACGCGCGCCAAGCCTGGCGCATCCGCCGGTGCCGCGCCGATGCCCTTGAGCTGGCTGCGGCCGAACCAGAACCACACCAGGCTGAGCAGCATGCCGACGGCCGAGGCGATGAACACCACCTTGTAGGCCGGCATGCCGTCGGCGCCGAACACCTTCTCGGCCAGCCAGCCGGTCAGGATGGGCGCGATGAACGCACCCATGTTGATGCCCATGTAGAAGATGGTGAAGCCGGAATCGCGCCGCTGGTCATCGGTGGCGTAGAGCTTGCCGACCATGGTCGAGATGATCGGCTTGAACAGGCCGTTGCCGACGATCACCGTGGCCAGGCCGAGCTTGAGCCACTGCTCGCTGGGCGTGGTGATGAGGAACAGGCCCGCGGCCATGAAGATCGCGCCCAGCAGGATCGCGCGCTGGTAGCCGATCAGCTTGTCGGCGACGTAGCCGCCGAAGATCGCCGCCGCGTACACCAGCGCGAGGTACGCGCCGTACAGCTGGCTCGCCGGCGCTTCGCCGGTGGCGTCGCCGTTGTAGAACTGCGCCACGATGTACAGCACCAGCGCCCAGCGCATGCCGTAGAACGCGAAGCGCTCCCAGAATTCGGTCATGAACAGCATCCACAGCGGACGCGGATGGCCCATGACCTGGGCGAACTCGGGAATGGCGCTGCCGTTGGGCGGCTTTTCCATGCCCGGCCCTGCAGGCTCGACGCGATTTGAACTCATGACGTGCACTCCCCCGGTGGATGGATCGATCTCCGCCCATCCCGACCCGCGGGCTCCGGCGGCGCCACGGCCGCGCTTTCGCCGGTCGTTCCGGTCGCAACGTTAGCCCGGAGCGGGCGGTGTTGGATACCCGCCGCTGCCGATCTACATCGACCGCCCGCGCCCGAGGTAGACGCGGTCGTCGAAACTGACGCACCAATGCGGCCGGTAGACGACCACAAGCACCATGATCCCGCCGGTCAGGAAGGCCTCGCCGAACATCAGCAGCGGGGTCGCGGCGAGGTAGGCGGCCGCCGGCCCGCCGATGGCAGCCATGGTCGCCGCCTTGGCCAGCGACGAGGCCGCCATGGCCAGCGCGGCCGCGCCGAAGGCATTGGCCATGACATAGGTGAAAATGTTGGCCGGCACCCAGCGCATCGCGACGAGCTGTGCCAGCACGGTCACCGCGACCGGCAGGGCACCGGCCAGCAGGAAATCACCCGCCCAGCCCTGCCAGGCCGCGCCCAGCAGCACGCCGGCCAGGCTCGCCAGCGCCATCATCCAGCAGGCGACGCGCGCACCGAACATCAGCGTGGCGATGGTGGCCCCGAGGAAGTGCAGCACCACGCCCTGCAGCGCCGCGGTGTTGAACCAGCGGATCGCCATGACCGCCACGGTCGCGGCCAGCAGCACGCGGCGCGCCCCAGTGTCGCGGTAGCGCTCCAGGCCCAGGCCGCGGATGGACGCCGCCAGCACCCCCAGCGCCAGCGCCCAGGCCAGGGCCGTGGCCCAGGCGGGAAGCGCGGCGCCGGCATCCATCGCGTGCTCAGTACGCGGCGTCGGCGGGCGCGCCGCCGATCCGCGTGCGGACCTCGAACAGTTCCGGGAAGAACGTCAGTTCCAGCGCCTGCTTCAGGAATCCGACGCCGCTCGACCCGCCGGTGCCGCGTTTGAAGCCGATGATGCGCATCACCGTGCGCATGTGGCGGAAGCGCCAGAGCTGGAACTCGCTCTCCAGGTCCACCAGGTCCTCGCACAGGTGGTAGGCGTCCCAGTGCGCGGCGGTATCGGCGTAGATGCGCTCGAACACCGGCACCAGCGCCATGTCGGCGACGTGCGGGCGGGTCCAGTCGCGCTCCAGGTGCGCGGCCGGGATGGCATGTCCGTGGCGCGCCAGGTGGCGCAGCACCTCGTCGTACAGGCTCGGCGCCTCGAGCGCCTCGGCGAGCATCGCGTGGGCCTCGGGATCGTGCGCGAACACCTTGAGCATGCCGGCGTTCTTGTTGCCGAGCAGGAACTCGATGGTGCGGTACTGCGCCGACTGGAAGCCCGACGACGGCCCCAGCAGGTCGCGGAACTCGGCGTATTCGGAGGGCGTGAGCGTCTCCAGCACCGACCACATCGCGGTCAGCTGGCGCAGCACCACCTTGCAGCGCGCGAAGATCTTCTGGCAGGGCTCCAGCCGGTCCGCGCGCAGGTGCACCACCGCCGCGCGCAGCTCGTGGATCATCAGCTTCAGCCACAGCTCCGACACCTGGTGCTGGACGATGAACAGCATCTCGTCGTGGTGCGGCGGGTCGGACAGCGGCTGCTGCGCCGACAGCAGGCGCTCCAGGTGCAGGTAGCCGCCGTAGGTCAGGCGCCCGGACAGCTCGGTGTGGATGCCGGCTTCCAGCGCGCGTTCGTTGTCTTCGATGCTCATGCGCAAAGGGTAGCGCAGGGCGACCGTACGGGGCGGAACGGAAATCGTGTCACTCCGCTGCAGTGCAGCTGGTGCACAATCCGCCGATCGCGGCGGGGGCCGCGACCATCACCATTCCAGGGGAATACACCACATGCAACCGTTGCCTCGCCGCCTGGCGCTTGCCATCGCTCTGTCCGCCGCCATCGGCGCGGCCCACGCCGACACCACGCCGCAGACGTTGCCGTTTGCCCAGGACTGGACCGATATCGCGCAGATCACCGCGAACGACAGCTGGTCGGGCGTGCCGGGCATTGTCGGTTACCGCGGCGACGGGCTCGCGGCCGGTTCCGGCGTGGATCCCCAACTCGTGCTCGGCGCGGACGCGGCGGGCGTGGTCGACGTCAACGCCAACCAGGCGCTGCCCAATACCTTCAGCACGGGCGGCGTGACCGAGTTCCACCTGGCCGACGCCGTGGTCGCGCTGTCGGGCAGTGGAACCGCGCGGGCACCGTACATCCGCATCCACCTGAACACCGTGGGCGCGACGGGCATCCAGGTGTCGTACAAGCTCCGCGACCTCGACGGCTCGACCGACAACTCCGTCCAACCGGTGGCGCTGCAGTACCGCGTCGGTGGCAGCGGCGACTTCACCAACGTGCCCGCCGCCTTCGTGGCCGACGCCAGCGCCGGACCGAGCCTGGCCACCCTGGTGACGCCGGTCTCGGTCACCCTGCCCGCCGCGGTCGACAACCAGCCGCTGGTCGAGCTGCGCATCATGACCACCGACGCGGTCGGCAACGACGAATGGATCGGCATCGACGACATCAGCATCGTCGCCGCCGGCGGCGGCGGTGACGACCCGGCGATCAGCGTCTCCAATGGCTCGGTCGCCGAGGGCGACGCCGGTACATCGCCGATGTTCTTCCAGGTCACGTTGTCGGCACCCGCCGGCGCCGGCGGCGTGGAGTTCGACTACGCCACCGCCGACGGCAGCGCCGTCGCCGGCAGCGACTACGTCGCGGCCTCCGGCACCGCCACCATCGCCGAGGGCGCGAGTTCGGTAGCGCTGTCGGTGAGCGTGAACGGCGACACGGCGGTCGAGCCCGATGAAACCTTCTCGCTGGTCCTGTCCAGCTTCACCGGCGCGGTCGCCGGCAGCGTCGAAGGCACCGGCACCATCGTCAACGACGACTTCGTGATCGTGCCGATCGCACAGATCCAGGGCCCGGGCGCGCTGTCGCCCTTCGCCGGCCAGGTGGTGGTGACCGAAGGCATCGTCACCGCGCGCAAGAACAACGGCTTCTTCATGCAGACCGCCGACGGCCAGGACGATGGCGACGCCGCGACCTCCGAAGGCATCTTCGTGTTCACCGCCGGCGTGCCGTCGGCGGCGGCCACGGTCGGCAACCGCGTGCGCGTGCAGGCCAAGGTCGAGGAATACATCCCGGCGGCCGATCCCTGGCAGCTGCCGATGACCGAACTCACCTTCGCCACCGTCACCCAGCTCGGCACCGGCCACGCGCTGCCGGCGCCCGTGGTGCTGGCGGTCGACAGCGTGCTGCCCGATGGCGGCCTCGACCAGCTGGAGCCATACGAGGGCATGCGCGTCAGCATCCCCAGCGCCACCGTCGTCGCGCCCACCCGCGGCAACACCAACGAGGCCAACGCGACGGCGACCGGCAACGGCCAGTTCGCGGTGGTGGTCACCGGCGTGCCGCGCCCGCTGCGCGAGTCCGGCATCCAGGTGCCCGACCCGGATCCGAGCGGCAGCACCGCGACCGCGATCCCGCGTTGGGACTTCAACCCCGAGATCATCGCAGTCGACAGCGACACCATTGGGGCGCCGCAGGCCAACCTCGCCGCCGGCTGCAAGATCATCGACAGCACGCTCACCGGCCCGCTGGACTACACCTTCCGCCGCTACACGATCTATCCGGAAGGCGCGCTCCTCACCGCCTGTGACGGCCTGGACCAGCCGCGCGGCTCGGTGGTGCCCAGCGAGGACCACGCCACCTTCGCCACCTACAACCTGCAGCGCTTCTTCGACACGGTGAACGACCCGGCCACCAGCGACCCGGTGCTGACCGCGGACGCATTCGCGAGCCGGCTCAACAAGGCCTCCCTCGGCATCCGCGCCTACATGCACGCGCCGGACGTGATCGGCGTCAGCGAAGTGGAGAACCTCGGCGCACTGCAGGCGCTGGCGGCCAAGATCAACGCCGACACGGTCGCGCTGGGCCAGCCCGACCCGGGCTACGTCGCCTACCTCGAGGAAGGCAACGACGTCGGCGGCATCGACGTCGGCTTCCTGGTGAAGGCCGGCGAGATCGGCGCGGCGCTGCCGCGCGTGGACGTGCTCGCGGTCGAACAGGTGGGTGCCGACATCACCTGGACCTACGCCGGCACCGGCGCCAGCAGCCTGCTCAACGACCGCCCGCCGCTGGTGCTCGACGCCGTGGTGAACTTCGCCGACGGCCGCGCGCTGCCGATCACCGTGGTCACGGTGCACCAGCGCTCGCTCAGCGACGTCAACAGCGAGGACGCGGCCGGCACCGGCACCCTCGGCGATCGCGTGCGCCAGAAGCGCCAGCTGCAGGCGGAGTTCCTCGCCGGCATGCTGCAGGACATGCAGGTCGCCGATCCGGCGCGCGCCATCGTGGTGCTCGGCGACTTCAACGCGTTCGAGTTCAACGACGGCTACGCCGACATCATGGGCACGGTCATCGGCATGCCCTCGGCCGATGCCACCACCGCGGTCAACGGCGACGGCGCCGACCTGGTCGACCCCGACCTGTTCAACGCAACGCACATGCTGGCGCCGTCCGAACGCTACTCGTTCGTGTTCGACAACAACGCGCAGTCGCTCGACCACGTGCTGGTGAACAATGCGGCGCTCGGCTCGGCGATCAACTCGTGGACCATCAGCCACGCGCGCCTCAACGCCGACTTCCCGGAGACCGCGCGCAACGACGCCAACAGCGCCGCACGCCTGTCCGACCACGACCCGTCGGTGCTGATGCTGCGGCTGAACGCGTTGACCTTCGCCGACATGGCGGCGGTGGTGACCACCCCGCAGCCGGCGATCGCCGTCGGCGGCACGCTGCGCTACGTGGTGTCGGCGTCGAACGCCGGGCCGGATGCGGCGCAGTCGCCGGGCGTGGGCTTCGCGGTCAATGCCGCACTGCCCGACCTCACCATCGTCGCGCCCAGCGGGTGGACCTGCGATCCCGCAAGCGTGGCCGGCAACCAGACCAGCAGTGCGTGCAGCGCCGACAGCCTGGCGGCATCGCAGTCGGCGTCGTTCGACGTGTCGGCAACCGCCACGCCGGCCACCGGCGGCACCGTGGTCACCCTGACCGCGGCCGCGACCTCGCAGACCGAAGACACCGATGCCACCAATGACAGCAGCAGTGGCGCGGTGTCGGTCGAGGCGCAGGCCGACCTGGGCGTGATGGTGTCGGGGCCGACGAGCTACGTCCGCGGCGCGGCAGGCCCGGGCTACGCGGTGGCCGTCGCCAACCACGGGCCGTCGGGTGCCGCGGAGGCAAGCGTCGCGATCAACGTGTCGCTGGCCAAGGCACGCGTCGCCCTGCTGCCGGCGCCCGGCTGGACCTGCGAGGCACTGCCGACGCAGCTGTTCGCGGTGACCTGCAGCCCGTCGGGCGGCTCGCTTGCGAATGGTGCAACCGGACAGTTCACCCTGACCGTGGACACCAGCGGCAAGCTCATGGCGCCGGTGTTCGACGTGCGGGCCGACGTGTCGTCGGCGGCGACCGATCCGGTTGGCGCCAACAACGCCGCCGCGGTCCGGGTCCAGGGCACGCGCGCGCCCTGATCCGCACCATCGACCTGCTGTGACAAGGGAGCGCGGCCTCGGCCGCGCTCCTTTTTTGTGGGCGGCTGTAGCGCCCCGTGGTGGGCGTGGGCTTTGGGCATCGCGCTGCAGCTACCGGAGAGCCACGCACGAGATCGCGGGGTGTGCTTCTCAACCCACCGCGTAATGCGGCGGACCGGGTGCCAATGCCCTTGAGGGCGAAGTCAAGGAGGAGGCGATGGCCGCAGGCCGTCGCCGGGGGACATGAGTCCTCAAGGGCATTGGCACCCGGCACGGCGGCGCAAGCACTTGCCGCAGCGCGCAACGGCCGCAATCCGGCCACCGGGTATCATGGCCGGCCCGTTGTTGACCGAGCACGTGACCGCATGAGCGTCGCCGCGACCTTCGAAATCGAATACCTCCAGTACCTGGGGCCAGACGGCACCCTGGTGGCCGAACTGCCGCCCGAAGCCCCGTCGGCCGCCGACCTGGTGCCCCTCTTCAAGCAGATGCTGCTGGTGCGCACCTTCGACACCAAGGCCATCGCGCTGCAGCGCACCGGCAAGCTCGGCACCTATGCCGCCTGCCTCGGCCACGAGGCCACGCACGTCGGCATTGGCGCGGCGATGCGCCCCGAGGACGTGTTCGCCCCCAGCTACCGCGAGTACGGCGCGCAGTTCATGCGCGGCGTGCAGCCGCGCGACGTGCTGATGTACTGGGGCGGCGACGAACGCGGCAACGATTTCGCCGGCCCGAAGCACGACTTCCCCTGGTGCGTGCCGATCGCCACCCAGTGCCTGCACGCCGCCGGCGCCGCGCTGGCGTTCAAGCTGCGCGGCGAAGACCGCGTGGCCGTGACCTGCTGCGGTGACGGCGGCTCGTCCAAGACCGACACCTATGCCGCGATCAACTCGGCCGGCGCCTACGCGCTGCCGTTCATCCAGTGCATCATCAACAACGGCTGGGCGATCTCGGTGCCGCGCTCCGCGCAGACCGGCGCGGAGACCCTGGCCCAGAAGGGCCTCGCCGGTGGCCTGCACTGCCTGCAGGTGGACGGCAACGACCTGTTCGCCGTACTCGAGGGCATGCGCCGCGCCATGGAGCGCGCGCGCTCGGGCAAGGGCGGCAGCGTCATCGAGTTCATGACCTACCGCCTGCACGACCACACCACCGCCGACGACGCGCGCCGCTACCGCGGCGAGCAGGAGGTCAAGGACGGCTGGACCCGCGAGCCCATGACCCGCCTGCGCACCTGGCTCACCGCCCAGGGCGCGTGGGACGAGGCGCAGGAAAAGACCTGGCTCGAGGAATGCGGCCGCGTGATCGACGTGGAGATCAACGCCTATCTGGAGAGCAAGGTGCAGCCCGTGGAAGCGATGTTCGACTACCTCTACGCCGATCCGCCGCAGGACCTGCTGGACCAGCGTGCCGATGCGATCGCCCTGGAGAAGCGCGCATGAGCGCCGTGGCCAAGGACGCGGCACCGGCCGCCATCACCCTGATCGAGGCGATCACCCAAGCGCTGGCGTACGAGATGCGCCAGGACGAGTCCGTGGTGGTGCTGGGCGAGGACGTCGGCGTCAACGGCGGCGTGTTCCGCGCCACCGCCGGCCTGCAGGCCGAGTTCGGCGACAAGCGCGTGATCGACACCCCGCTCGACGAGACCACCATCGCCGGACTCACCGTCGGCATGGCCGCGCAGGGCATGAAGCCGGTGGCCGAAGCGCAGTTCGACGGCTTCGTGTACCCGATGGTCGACCACATCATCTGCCACGCCGCGCGCTTCCGGTACCGCACACGCGGCCGCCTGACCTGTCCGATGGTGCTGCGCGTGCCGTGGGGCGGCGGCATCCGCGCGCCCGAGCACCACAGCGAGGCCAACGAATCCATCTTCACCAACGTGCCGGGCCTGCGCGTGGTGCTGCCGTCGTCGCCGGCGCGCGCCTACGGCCTGCTGCTGGCCGCGATCCGCGAACCGGATCCGGTGATCTTCATGGAGCCCAAGCGCATCTACCGCCAGTACAAGGAAGTGGTGCCGGATGACGGCGAAGCGCTGCCGCTGGACGTGTGCTTCGTGCTGCGCGACGGCACCGACGTGACCCTGGTGACCTGGGGCGCGCAGGTGAAGGAAACGCTCGAGGCCGCCGAGGCGCTGGCGAAGGACGGCATCAGCGCCGAGGTGATCGACGTCGCCACGCTCAAGCCGCTCGACTTCGCGACCATCGCCGAGTCGGTGGCCAAGACCGGCCGCTGCGTGATCGTGCACGAGGCTCCGAAGACCGCGGGCTTCGGCGCCGAGATCGCCGCGCGCCTGGCCGAGGAGTCGATGTTCGACCTGCTCGCGCCGGTCCAGCGCGTCACCGGCTACGACACGCACATCCCGCTGTTCCGCCTGGAAATGAAGTACCTGCCGAGCGTCGAGAAGATCGTGACCGCCGCCAAGCGGGCGCTTGCCGCGGGCTGACCCGCCGGGCGCGACTGCACCACGCACATTGCACGCCGCGCGCGAACGCGCGGCACATGGAAAGACGAGGATCACATGGCTGACAAGAAGACCTTCCACCTCCCCGACCTCGGCGAGGGCCTGCCGGACGCCACCATCGTCGAGTGGTTCGTCAAGGAAGGCGACACCATCCGCCTGGACGAGGCCCTGGTGTCGATGGAGACCGCCAAGGCGGTCGTCGAAGTGCCGTCGCCGGTCTCCGGCAAGGTGCTCAGGCTCGCCGGCGCCGCCGGCGACATCGTGGTGACCGGCAGCATGCTGGCCGAATTCGAGGTCGACCCCAGCCTTCCGCAGCGCGCCGAGGGCCAGGACACCGGCCACCACCACGGCGGTGGCGGGCACGGCGTGGGCAGCGAGGATCCGGCGCCCGACCACAAGGTCGTCGCCTCCGATGACGGCGGTGCGATCAGCGCCGGCGAAGAAGCGCCCAAGAGCACGTCAGGCAGCGAGCGCAGCGACAGCGGCACCGTCGTCGGCGCCATGCAATCGTCCGATGCGGTGCGCAGCGAGCAGGCGCTCGCCGTCGGCGGCGTGCGTGCGATGCCCGCGGTGCGCGCGCAGGCGCGCAAGCTCAAGGTGGACATCACCCGCGTGCGCGGCACCGGCGCCGACGGCACGGTGACGATGGCCGACGTCAAGAACGCCGCCGCCAACGGCTCGGCGGCGATCGGCGCCGCGCCGGCAGCCGCCCCCGCCGTGGCACGGAGCGCGCCGCCGGCGCCTGCCGCAACCTCCCGCGACGCGGCGCAGCGCACCCAGCTCTCCGCCAGCGGCAAGCCGATGCGCACCCAGCCGCCCGGCGTCACCGCCAGCGGCCAGCCGGAACAGCTCAAGGGCGTGCGCCGCAACATGGCGCGCGTCATGGCCGATGCCCACAGCAAGGTCGTCCCGACCACGTTGGTCGACGATGCCGACCTGCACGGTTGGGTGGGCAAGCAGGACATCACCGCGCGCCTCATCCGCGCGATCTGCGTGGCGGCCAGGGCGGTGCCCGCGCTCAACGCGTGGTTCGACGGCGACAGCCTGACGCGCACCCTGCACCCGCAGGTCGACATCGGCATCGCGGTGGACACCGAGGAGGGCCTGTTCGTGCCCGCCCTGCGCAACGCCGACGTGCTCGATGCCGGTGCCGTGCGCTCCTCCATCCAGCGCCTGCGCCAGCAGGTCGAGGACCGCAGCATCCCGGCCAGCGAGCTGTCGGGCTACACCATCAGCCTGTCGAACTTCGGCATGTTCGCCGGCCGCTACGCCACCCCGGTGGTGGTGCCGCCGTGCGTGGCGATTGTCGGCGCGGGCAAGCTGAGCCAGGACGTGGTTGCGGTGATCGGCGGCATCGAAGTGCACCGCCGGATGCCGATCTCGCTGACGTTCGACCATCGCGCCGCGACCGGTGGCGAAGCCGCGCGCTTCCTCAAGGCGATGCTCGACGACCTGGCGCTCGCCAGCTGAGGCCTGCCGGCGGCACTTGCCGCCGCCATGCGCGGCCCGGAAGATCGGTTGTCCCGATCGAGGGCCGCGCCATGGCACACCGCAGCCGCCTCTCCACCTTCGTCCTTGATTGCCGGGTCGACGACCTGGCGCCGCACGTCGCGTTCTGGAGCGCGGCGCTGGGCAAGCCGGTGGCCAGCGCCGACGAGGACGGCGACGGCAAGTACGCAAGGCTTGCGACCGCGGCCGACGAGCCCGTCCTGCTGCTGCAGAAGGTCGACCACGACAGCCGCATCCATCTCGACATCGAGGCCGACGACGTCGACGCCGAAGCCGCGCGCCTCGAAGGACTCGGCGCGCGTCGCATCGAAAAGCGCCATACGTGGTGGGTGATGGAAGCGCCGAGCGGGCACCGCTTCTGCGTGGTCCGCCCGCAGCGCACGCCGTTCGGCCCGCACCTCAACACCTGGGAATAGGCGCGCGGCGCCGCGCGCCTCAGACCGCCTGCGGCGCCTGCCTGCGCTCGCGCTCCAGCCACACCGCAAGGCCCTGCGCGTTGAGCTCGATATCCATCTCCAGCAGCGCGGGCACTTGCACCTCCGCATCGGCGACGCCGTGGCGTCGCGCGCGCTCCATGTAAAGCGCGGTCAGCTCGCGCTTCAACACGTCATGGCGGTCCGGCGCGTCGTCCAGCGCGCGCGCGATCGCCACCATCGCATCGACCTGCTCGATGAGCCCGGCGCCGACACGCGTTACGTCCGCAACCCGGCCGTAATGGGTGGCGAAGCACGCCTCGGGTGACTCCGCGAGCATGCGCTGCACCGACGCCTTCATCTGCGCGGGATCGAACTGCACCGGCGAGGTGGTCGGGATCGCGAACGGACGGCCGTCGACGTCGAACTCGCGGTATGAAATGCCGAAGATGTCGCCGCTGAACCAGCTGCGCGTGCGCGCGTCCCACACCGACAGGTGGTGCAGCGCATGGCCCGGCGTGTGCGCGAGCAGCAGCGGCCGGCCGGCCAGATCGATCACCTCGCCATCGGCGGCTTCGACCACGCGCGCCGCGGGCGCCGGCACCAGCCCGCCATAGGCAAGGTCGAACAAGTCGTCGCCATAGACCTGGCGCGCGCTGGCGATCAGTCTGGCCGGATCGACCATGTGCGGCGCGCCGCGCGGGTGCACCACCAGCCGTGCACTGGGCAGCTCGCGCAGCAGCGCGCCGGCACCGCCGGCATGGTCGAGGTGCACGTGGGTGACGATGAGATGGTCGACCGCGTCCCGCGCGACGCCGGCAGCGTCGAGCGCCGCCAGCATGCGCGGCACGCTGTGCAGGGTGCCGCAGTCGATCAGCGCCGCGCGCCCGCTTTCGACCAGCAGGTAGGCCGCGCAGAAGTCCGGCCGCTCGCCGAAGCCGGTGTCGATGATGGTGACCATGCATCTAGCCTCCGCGTGCGGTCCGACGCCTGCCGAACAGCCGCATGCGCACGAAGAACGCGACCGTCATCACCGCCAGGAACACGCCGTAGCCCACCGCGGTGGCGAGGATCTGGTGCCACATGCGGCCATGGCTGCTGTCGGCGGTGGCATGCGCCCAGTACAGGCTGGCGACGAACGCCGCGACCGCGAGCAGCAGCGACGCGATGTCGAACAGCCGCCGGCCGACACCGCGCGGCTGCCGCGGATACACCCAGAACAGCACCGCGAGGATCAGGAACCACGGCAGGAACAGGATCAGCGCCAGGTTCATTTCCACCAGTGCGGTCATGCCGCATCTTCCGCGAAGCGCGCGAGCGCGGCACGCAGCGCGTCGCCATCGACATCGGTGCCGAGCATGCCCACGTCGACCTCGCCCAGGCGCACGCGGCCGCCATCGGCCACCAGCAGGACGCCATCGCCGGACTTGAGGCGCGCGACCAGCTGGCCGGCGTCGCGCGGCGAAGCGAAGCCGTCACCCTGCAGCAACAGCCGCTCGCCATCGACCAGCTTGAAGTGGAAGCGTCCGTCGGCCTCGCGGTACTGCTTGAACACCGGGGGCGCCGCGGCGGCAACCGCCGCATGCTCCGCGGTGGTGTGGAGCGCGGACAGGTCACGCAGCCCGACCGCATGCCGCAGGCGCGCGACGAACGGCGCCGCGTGCCGCTCACGCAGGCGCGCGGCACCCGCGCGCAGCGTGCGCTCGATGGCCGCCGGGTCCGCCATCAGCGCTTCATAGCGCGTGCGCAGCGGTGCGATCTCGGCATCGATGCGTTCGAACAGGCGCTCCTTGGCCTCGCCCCAGGCGATGCCGTCGGCGAAGGCCTGGCGCATGGCCGCGGTCTCCGCGTCGCTGGCGAACGCCTGGTAGAGCTGGAACAGGGCCGAGCCCCCGGTGTCCTTGGCTTCGCCGGGCGCGCGCGAATCGGTGACGATCGAAAAGATCAGCTTGCGCAGCTCGGCTCGCGGGGCGAACAGCGGGATGGTGTTGTCGTAGCTCTTGGACATCTTGCGGCCGTCGAGGCCTGGCAAGGTGGCCACCTGCTCCTCCACCACGGCTTCCGGCAGCACGAAATACGGCTCGGCGCCCGGCGTGGCGTACAGGTGGTTGAAGCGCTGGCCGAAGTCGCGCGCCATTTCGATGTGCTGCACCTGGTCGCGCCCCACCGGCACCTTGTGCGCGTTGAAGATCAGGATGTCGGCGGCCATCAGCACCGGGTACATGAACAGCCCGGCATTGATGCCGGCATCGTCGTCGGCGCCGTCCTCGCGGTTGCGGTCCACGGCGGCCTTGTAGGCGTGCGCGCGGTTCAGCAGCCCCTTGCCCGCGACGCAGGTCAGGAGCCAGGTCAGTTCGGTGGTCTCCGGCACGTCGGACTGGCGGTAGAACCAGACCCGGTCTGGCTCCAGGCCACAGGCCAGCCAGCTGGCGGCGATCTCCAGCGTCGAGCGCTGTACGCGCAGCGGATCCTGCGTGCTGATCAGCGCGTGGTAGTCCGCAAGGAAGAAGAAGCTCTCCACGCCGGGCGCGCCACTGGCGGCGACGGCCGGGCGGATGGCGCCGACATAATTGCCGAGGTGCGGCACGCCGGTGGGCTTGATGCCAGTAAGGACGCGGAGGCTCATTCAACGGCCAGGCTGGGAACGGTCCGCCATTTTAGCCCGCGATGCGGCGCGTGCCCCGCCGCACGAAGAAACGGGCCGGCGATTGCCGGCCCGTCGGTCCAGGTCGCGCCCCGCGCATCAGTGGCGAGGCACCGCGGCTGGATCAGTGCAGCGACTTCTCGAAGTCACGGACTTCGCGCTCGGCACGCTCCTGCTCCCAGCCGTACTGCTCCTGCAGCTTGCCGGCCAGGTACTTGCTGTCGCCCTTGGCCACGTCGAATACGTCGTCGGTCAGGTCGCCCCACTTGGCCTGCGCCTGTCCCTTCAGCTGCGTCCACTTGCCGGCGATGATGTCCTTGTTCATGCGATACACCTTCTGTTGCATGGGGGAATGCGATCGCCGCACCGCGGCGGATCACGCAAGCATCCTGCCGCATCGCGCGTCCCCGTCCGGTCAAGGTTTCGTTGCGCGCTCTTTCACACCGATGAAGGGTTCAGGCCGCAGGCCGCGACGCGACGTGCGCGCAACAAAAAGGCCGGCACATGGCCGGCCTTTTCGCACCCCGGAACAGCGGGTCGGGCAAACTCAGCGCGGGTCGGTGGCGCCGGTGTCCTCGGCGGCATCCTCGACCTTCTCGCCGACCTTCTGCACGTCCTTGCCGGCACCCTTGACGGTGTTGCAGGCAGACAGGAAACCAACCGAGAACATGGCGAGCAGCATCAGGGCGAACAAACGCTTCATATGAATCTCCTTCGGGTCGTGGGCCGCGGGAGTGGTCCGCTGGCGCAGGGTGCATGAGACCCCACCGAGGCGTGAAAGGAGCGTGCATTCACCGCCATCGAGGTCGCGCGACGCTGCAGTGGAAGGAATGCATTCAGTTTGCCGATGCGCGCGATCATTCGCGCATCAGGGTGGACTTTCCGAACAGGCTCTCCACCAGGTCCACGGCGAGCTTCGCGGTCCTGTTGCGGATATCGAGCGCGGGGTTCACCTCGACGATATCCAGCGAGCCCAGTCGTCCACTGTCGGCGATCATTTCCATCAGCAACTGCGCCTCGCGGTAGTTCACCCCGCCCGGCACGCGCGTGCCGGTGCCCGGCGCGATCGACGGGTCCAGGACATCGACGTCGAAGCTGACGTGGAGGTGGGTGTCCGCGCCGATGCCGTCGAGGGCCTCCTCGACCACGCGCTTCATGCCGACTTCGTCGATGTAGCGCATGTCGTAGATGTCGAGGCCATGGTCGCGCACCAGCCGCTTCTCGCCGGTGTCGACCGAGCGGATGCCGATCTGGCGCACCTCGCCCGGGCTGATCGCCGGTGCATCGCCGCCGAGCCGGGTCAGGACATCCGGCCCCATGCCGCACAGGCAGGCCACCGGCATGCCGTGCACGTTGCCCGAGGGGGTGATGGCACTGGTGTTGAAGTCGGCGTGGGCGTCGAGCCAGAGCACGCGCAGGTGCTTGCCCTGCTCGCGGCAGTGGCGGGCGACCGCGGTGATCGAGCCGATCGCCAGGCAATGATCGCCACCCAACATCACCGGCATCCGCCCGGCGGCGAGTTCGGCGGCGCTGGCGGCCATCACCGCGCGGTTCCATTCGACCACTTCATCCAGGTGACGGTAGCCCGCGTCCGGCGGCAGCCATGGGTTGCGCGGCCCGGCCAGGTCGCCGCGGTCGACCACGTCGACCCCGCGGGCATGCAAGGCTTCGACCAGCCCCGCGACGCGCAGGGTCTCGGGACCCATCGACGCTCCGCGCGTGCCGGCACCGATGTCGGTGGGCACTCCGAAGATGGAGACGCGCTGCGGTGCGATGGGCATGGACCACTCCAGGACGACGGTTGCCGCCATGATCAGGCAGCGGCCGGGCCGGGTCCACAATCCCGCGACGCGGCGTGTGCGAGTGTCGCGCGGCGTGCGGCCGACGTACCCGGGCCGCGCGCATCCCTCAGGAAAAGGAATACGACATGAATGTCTTTACACCATCGCTCGTTGGCGGCCTGCTGCTCGCGGCCGTGCTCCCGTCCGCCAACGCCGCAATCGAAGACCTGCAGATCCAGAGCAACGCCACCGGGCTCTGCCAGGGCGCGCTGCCGGTGATGGACACCAACCTGCGCAAGCGGCCGCTGGCAATCGTGAACCAGGGCACGTCCGACGCGTATGTGAGCTGTGCCTTCACCACGATCATGGCGCAGTCGGGGGTCGGCACCATTCCGTCCGACGAGGTGGTGCGGTGGTTCGGCATGTTCTTCGGCAGCAGCGTCGCAGCGCCGCAGACGGTGAGCTGCACGGGCGTGATCGGATACGAGGGTTCGCCCGACCTCCAGTACGTGTCGCTCGAGGTCGACGTGTCATCGGAAACCCCCGGCGACAACTACCTGTACTTCTATCCCTCCGACGCGGACCCGGAGCAGCTGGCCTTCCACCAGCTGACGTCGTTGAGCTGCCGGCTGCCGCCCGGCGTGAGCATTGGCGACACATACGTCGGCATCCGGATGGACGACGCCTGAGGATGGTGCCGGCACCCGGGTTCGAACTGGGGACCTACCGCTTACAAGGCGGTTGCTCTACCAACTGAGCTATGCCGGCAACGTGCGACGCCCGCGGGGCGCGCGCGGCATTCTAGCCTGCCGCGCCACCGGCGATGAAAGTGGCGCAATCCAGGTCGGTCACGCGGGCGGCGCCGCCCGCACCGCGCGCGGCCGCGGCGTCGAAGCCTGCACCTGCGGCGACGTCCAGCCAGTGCCGGGTGCTGGTGTCGCCGAGGGGCTGCGCCTGCACCGGGAATCCGGCGCTGCGCAGCGATGCCTCGCGGCGGCGCGCGGCGGATTCGCTGCCGTAGCGGCCCAGGGCGATGGAGTTGGCATCGTCGCCCGCCGGCACCACCAGGAGATCATCGAACCCGGCTTCGCGGATGCGTGCCGCGAGCGCGTCCGCGGCGGCGCGGTCGGCCTGCGGCGGGATGACCACGCGCCAGCCGCGCGGCGATTCGACCACGTCGCGCACCCGCATCCGCTGCGCGCCGAGCGGCTGCAGCGCGGCACGCGCGGCAGCCACCGACCCGGCGTCGATGAAGGGACCGAACGACATGCAGCGCAGCGACGCGGCGGACGCCGGCGCCCGCACCGCGGCGGGCACCGCCGCCACGGCGACGGGCGTACCGCCATCCGCGGCGCCTGCATGGCTGCCGGCTTCGCCATTCGACGCGCCGCCTGCCGACGCGTCGAGGGCGATCACGCCGGCCTCGCGCGCCTGCGCCGCAACCGCGGCGTCGCCGTCGGCGGCCGCGTCATCGGCCACGGGACCCGCGCCCGCCGTGTCCTGCCGGGCATCCACGGCCTCACCGAGCAGTTGCAGCCGCGGCACATCGGCAGGCTGCACCCAGGGTGTCGGCGGCAGCGGCTCGGGACGCAGCAGCCACCACGTCGCGACGCCGAAGTTGAGCATGAGCAGGAGGACGACGAGGGCGCGCGCGGGCATGGCTGGATTCTAGCCTGCGACCGAAGGGCGTCGCGCCAGGCGCGCGAGGCCTTCGATCACCAGCGACGGCGCATGCGTCGCGGCAACGAGGTGCGGCAGCAGCGCCGCGGCGCCACCGCCATGCAGCCAGGCGCGCGGGACTTCGCCGGCCAGCGCCGCGGCTTCGCGCAGGCTGCGTTCCACCAGGCCGAGCGCCGCGCCCAGGCAGCCGGACGCGAGCGCCGCGTCGGTATCGACGCCGAACTCCGCGTAGTCGCCGCCGGCACGCGGCAGGTGCGGCGCACGCGCGTGCAGCGCCTCGCGCATCAGCTCGGGCGACGGCGCGATGCGGCCCCCGCGATGGCGGCCATCGCCATCGACCAGATCCACGGTGAGCGCCGTGCCCACGCCCACCACCAGCGACCAGCCCGGCGCGCGTGCATGCGCGGCCACCATCGCCAGCGCGCGGTCGATGCCGAGCCGCGCGGGCTCCGGATAGGCGATGCGCACCCCGCCCATCTCGCGCTGCACCGTGGCCTGGACCACGCGCAGCGCGCGCGGCGCCAACGTCTGCAGCAGCCGCGCGCGCAGCGCCGGCGGCCCGACACTGGCCACCCAGGCGACATCGATGCGCGGCGGCAGCGCCGCCAGCCAGCCGTCGGCGAACGCCTCGCCGTCGTGGCTCACGGCGATCGTCTCGCCAAGCCCGGCAGCCGACGCCAGTGGCGCGTGCTTGAGCCGGGTATTGCCGAGGTCGAACAGCCAGTCGCTCATGCCGCGGCCATGCGCGCACGCAGGCTGGCTTCGCCGGCGTGGAAACGACGCTCGTCGCCGCCGACCTCCACGCGCAGCGCGCCGTCGTCCGCCAGGCCGAGCGCGCGGCCGCTGTGCACGCCATCGCCCGCATGGATGTCGACCTCGCGGCCGACCAGCGCATCGCAGGCCGCATGGCGCGGAAGGAATGGCGCCAGTCCATCGCGATCGAACAGGTCCAGGGCCGGCAGCAGGTGTGCGAGCAACAAGGCGGCGAACGCATCCCGGGTTGGTGGCGCCGCGTGCGGCAGCGCCGCCAGGTCGCACCAGGGCTGGTCGATCGAAGCCGCGGCGCCGGCTGGCATGCGCAGGTTCAGGCCCAGGCCAACGACCGCGCGCACCGGCCCGGCGTGCTCGCCACCGCCTTCGACCAGCAGGCCGCCAAGCTTGCGCAGCGCAAGCGCGGCTTCGTCCACCACCACCAGGTCGTTGGGCCACTTGAGCCGCACCGTGCGGTAGCCGAGCGCATGCAGCGCCTCGACCGCCGCCACGCCGGCGACCAGGCTCAGGCCGCCGAGCCGCGCCAGGCCGCCGTCGAAGCGGCGCGCCAGCGACAGGTACAGGTTGGCTGCCAGCGGCGACGCCCAGCTGCGACCGCGCCGGCCGCGCCCCCCGGTCTGGCGCTCGGCGAGCAGCACGTCCACGCCGCTGGAGGGCGTGTCGCGGCGCAGCAATTCGGCGTTGGTCGAGTCAATCGACCAGGCCACCTCGAGCCCGGCCACGCCGGCGCGCGCGTTGCCAGGCAGGCGCGCCAGGATCGCCCCGGCATCCAGCAGCTGCAGCGGTGCATCCAGCGTGTAGCCGCGGCCGGGCCGCGCGCTGATCGCAACGCCGGCGGCGCGCAGGGCCTCGATGCGCTTCCACACCGCGGCGCGGGTCTGGCCGCTTTCACGCGCCAGCACGTCGCCAGGCACCGGCCCGTCCTGCAGGCGCAGCAGCAGCGCGCGCTCGGGGCTGGTGTCTTCACATGCGGGGCGGGTCAGGCGGGACACGGTCATGCGTCGATTATGGTGGCCGTGCCGCGTGCTGCAACGCCGGCATGCAACCGTCCTCCGGCCTGGCGCATCCCATGTATGATCCGGGTCTCGACCCGCCACCGTGCAGGCCTGCCGCCATGTCCGTCCGAACCGCGCTTCTGGTGATGACACTTGTCCTGCCGCTGCTGGCACTGCCGGCGCAGGCACGCGATGTACGCATGTCCGCCGCAGGTGGTGGTGGAGGCGGCACCGATTGCCCCGGGCAGGCCGAGGACGACGAGGCCGAAGTCGATCCGACGCGCGTCGGCAAGCGTGCCAGCCGCGACAAGCCGGTCATGACCCGCGGCGCCGAGCCGCAGGTGACGCGTCCGCGCTGGCACAGCTTCCTGCCGGGGATGTTCCGCTAAAGGCATGGCGTGATCAGGCGCCTGTTCCGGCGCCCGCCGCCGGATGTCGATGCATCGCTGTGGCGCGCACTGCGCCGTGACATTCCGCTGCTGGCCGCGCTCGACGACGAGCGCGCCGACCGCCTGCGCGGCCTGACCGCGCTCTTCCTCCGCGACAAGGTCATCACCCCGCTTGCCGGCCTCGCGCTCGACGACGCGCAGCGCGCGACCCTCGCCGCGCTGTGCTGCCTGCCGCTGCTCGAATTCGGCGCCGAAGGCCTGCATGGCTGGGCGCAGGTGCTGGTCTACCCCGATGCCTTCCGCGTCGACCGCCGCCACGTCGACGCCGCCGGGGTGATGCACGAATGGCAGGACGACCTGGCCGGCGAGTCGTGGGAGTACGGCCCGCTGGTGCTGTCCTGGGCCGATGTCGCCTCCGACCTCGCCAACCCCCGCGAGGGCTACTGCGTGGCGGTGCACGAGATGGTGCACAAGCTCGACGCGCTCGACGGCGCGCTGGACGGCACGCCGCCGCTGCCGCGCGCATGGCAACGCGAATGGGCGCGGGATTTCCAGCAGGCCTACGACGCGTTCGCGGCGCGCGTGGACCGCGACGAGGACACCGCCATCGATCCTTACGCCGCCGAGGCGCCGGAAGAGTTCTTCGCGGTCTGCAGCGAGTACCACTTCAGCGACCCCGTCATGCTCGAGCGCGAGATGCCGGTGGTGGCCGCGCAACTGCGGCGCCTGTACGGCGCGTCGCCGTTCGCGCCGGTCGCCTGACGCGCCTTACAGGCCGGGCGGCAGCCTGACCAGGAAGCGCGCCCCGCCCAGCTCCGGCGAGGCGCCGACCTCCAGTTCGCCGCGGTAGCTGCGCACGATGTCCTGCACGATCGACAGGCCGATGCCGTGGCCATGCACGCGCTCGTCGCCGCGCACCCCGCGCTGCAGCACGTGCGCGATGCGCTCGGGCGGGATGCCTGGACCGTCGTCGTCCACGGCGACCACCAGGCCCGGGCGACGGTTGGCGGCGGTGGCCCCGGGCGTGACGGTGAGCAGCACGCGCGAGCCCGCCCACTTGAAGGCGTTTTCCAGCAGGTTGCCGAGGAGCTCCTGCAGGTCGCCGACCTCGCCGTGGAAGCGCGCAGCGCTATCGATCTCGAATTCGCAGATCGTGCCCTTGGCGGCATAGATCTTCTCCAGGCCGCGGACGATCTGCTCCGCGTGGGGCTCGATCTCGACCGGCGCCGCGAACAGCTTGTGGCCGCCAGCGGCGCCGCGGCCCAGCTGGTAGGTGACCAGGTCGTTCATGCGCCGCACCTGCATCGCGACTTCGTCGCGCAGCTCGTCATGGCTGGCATCGTTTTCCAGCCGCGAACGCAGCACCGCCAGCGGCGTCTTCAGGCTGTGCGCGAGGTCGGCCATGGTGTTGCGCTGCTGCTCCAGGTTCTCGCGCTCGCTCTCCACCAGCGCGTTGATGCTGTCGGTCAGGGGCTCGAGCTCGCGCGGGTGCAGCTCGCTCATGCGGTGCGCCTGCCCGCGCTGCACGCGCTTGAGCTCGGCGACCACCTTGCGCAGCGGCCACAGGCTCCAGCGCAGCACCAGGCCCTGCAGCAGCAGCAGGATCACGCCGGCAATGCCGAGGTAGCGCCACAGCGCGGCGCGGAACACGCGCACCTGGCGCGGCAGCGTGCCGGCGTCCTCCATGATGTAGATGGCGTACGGGAATTCCGCATCGGGGCCGCGACTCGCGTCGACCAGCCCGATACCGAAGCGGAACACCTCGCCCGGCTGGCCGTCGCTGCGGGTGATCGCCAACGGACCCTCGAAGCGCTCCTCGAGCGGATCGAGCATGACGGCTTCGGGCAACTGCGGGCCGCGGGCCGAGCCGGAGCTCCAGCTGTCGTTGGGCAGCACGATCTCGGCGTACAGGCCGCTGCCGGGGCGGTCGAAACGGCCATCCGGGGGCACGTACGGCGCGATCAGCGACCCGTCGCGGGCGAACTCGGTGGCGCCGGCGTACGCGTAGGCATAACTTTTCAGGCGTTCGCGCAGGCCTTCGCCGGCCACGTCGACGAACGCCCGGTCAAGCGCGAAGCCGGCCAGCGCCAGGAACGCCAGCAGGCCCATGCTCGCGGCCAGCAGCTGGCGCGACTGCAGCGAGCGCGGCCGCCAATGCAGTCTCCGATGGCCCGCCTGCGGCATGCCGCCTTCCCCTCCCCGTCACGCGGGCGCCGCCGGGCGCCCGCACCGCTCAGGCTTCGCTGCTGCGCGGAATCGCGAAGCGGTAGCCGCGACCGCGGACGGTTTCGATCGGCTTCAGCGTGCCCTCGGGATCGAGCTTCTTGCGCAGCCGGCCGATGAACACCTCGAGCACGTTCGAGTCGCGGTCGAAGTCCTGCTGGTAGATGTGCTCGGTGAGGTCCGCCTTCGAGACCAGCTCGCCGGCGTGCATCATCAGGTACTCCAGCACCTTGTACTCGTAGCTGGTCAGGTCGACGTTGGCGCCGTTGACGGTCACCGTCTGCGCGGCCAGGTCGAGCACCACCGCGCCGCATTCCAGCGTCGGCTTGCTCCAGCCCGCGGCGCGGCGCACCAGCGCGTTGATGCGCGCCAGCAGCTCTTCGACGTGGAAAGGCTTCACCAGGTAGTCGTCGGCGCCCTGCTTGAGGCCGTCGACCTTGTCCTGCCAGCTGGACCGCGCGGTGAGGATCAGCACCGGGAACTGCTTGCCTTCGTCGCGCAGCGCCTTGACCAGCTCCATGCCCGACATCCGCGGCAGGCCGAGGTCGATGATGCCGACGTCGAACGGGACTTCGCGCCCCATGTACAGGCCTTCCTCGCCGTCCTGCGCGGCATCGACGGCGTAGCCTTCGCGCTTCAGGCGCGCGGCAAGGGTTTCCCGCAGGGGGGCTTCATCTTCGACCAGAAGAATGCGCATGTGCGTCTCCATGAAATAGCGTGCGGCGGCGGCCCGGGGCATCGGGCGCGGTGATGCCCACCATGCTACCTAGGTTGCGCATTCAGTCGTCGTCACCGCGTGTACGGCGCAGCGGACGGCTGGACTGCGGATCATCCATGTACACACGGACGCGGCCGCGCTCGTCGATGACCTTGACGCGATTGATGTTGCGACCGTCATAGGGAACGCTCTCGGCGCTCAGCACCTGGCCGCGTCGCGACGCTTCGCGCACCGAATCGGCGAGCGCATCGCGCTGGCGCTGGCGCGGGCTCTGGCCACGCGCGTCGGAATCGCTCCGCCGGGCCTGCGCGGCCTCCCGGGCTGCGCTGTCATCGGCGCTGCGCGCCCCCCCCTGGCCCTTGCCGCCGCGACGCCCGTCGTCGGCATGTGCCATGCCACCAGCCGCCACCGTCGCAAGGACGGCCATCAGGCACAGGGTGGAGGCGCGGACGCTACGGACGGGCATAGGTGCAAATCCAAGTGATTACAGAAGGTTACACGGAACAGCGGTACGGCATCGAACAGGCAGGCATTCTCGGAAGCGGGCGGTGAATTGGTCCTTAACTTTTCCAGGGGCCAATGCGGCGGTTCAGGCCCGGGGCAATCAGAAGATCTCGGCGACACAGCAGCGCAACGACCCGCCCGCGGCCTCGATCGCATCCAGCGGCACGCTGCGGACCACGAACCCGGCCGCAGCGAGCGCCGCCAGGCTCGCCTGCGACAGCGCCTGCGCGGCACGCGCGCTCATCCACACCGCGTCGGCCGACAGGCTGATGGCATTGCCGGCAAACGCGGCCTGCTCCGCCGCCGAGAGCCGGATCGCGTGCGGCGCGTACAGCCGGGCGACGGCGTCCACCACGCCGGGATCGGCGAAGCCGGCCGGACAGATCAGCGCCGCGCGCCCGGCGAGCACCGCCAGCACCACGTTGGCGTGGTACTCGCCCGGCGCCAGGTCGAACATCAGCGTCGCGCGCAGGCCGAGCGCTTCGTGCATCAGGCGGGCGCCGGCTTCGTCGCAGCGCTCCGACAGGCCGCACAGGCCCAGGCCGCGGGCGCGGTCGATCACCAGCGCGCCGGTCAGCTCGCAGGGATGCGGCTGCGGCGAGAGGTCGCGTTCGGCATAACCGAGGACGTCGCGGAAGAATCCGCGGATATCCGGCCGTGCGGCCTCGCGCCGGCGCACCGCATGGCGCATGCGGCCGACCACCAGGGTGTCGCGCGCGGTCGCGAACACGTTGTTCGGGAACAGTGCGTCGGGTGCTTCCGGATCACCGGGGAAGCAGATCGTCGGCAGCAGCTGCGACAGCGCGCGCTGCAGGTCGCGGTGCTGCGCCGACGCGCGCGCGGCGTCGAAGCCGGCGGCCCCGGCCATGTAGCGGTTGTCGGATGCCGATTCCTCGGCGTGGCCGAAGCCGTCCGGCGCGACCAGGAACGCGGCACGCGCGGTGGCGGGACCGAAGTCCGCTTGGGCATCGGCGGCGAGCGCGAGGAAGGCGGCGGTGTCGCGGGTCAGCATCGTGGTGTCAGGCGGCGACGCGCGCGTCGCCCTGTGTCGGTGCCAGCGCCGCCTCGACGAGGTCCCAGCCGGCACCCGGCTTGTGCGCGCCCTCGCTCAGCACCTGGCGGAAGGCGCGGCCGCCGCGCTCGCCATGGAACAGGCCGAGCAGGTGGCGGCTGATGTGCTTGAGCTGCGCGCCGCGCGCGAGCTGGGCTTCGACATAGGGGCGCATCGAACGCAGCACGTCGGCACGCGTGGACAGTTCGCCGCCGAACCAGGCCACGTCGAGCCGGTGCAGCAGCCACGGGTCGTGGTACGCCGCGCGCCCCAGCATCGCGCCATCTGTGTGCGCGAGGTGCGCGGTCGCCTCGCCGGCGTCGGCGATGCCGCCGTTGACGATCACCGTGAGCTCCGGGCGCTCGCGCTTGAGCGCGTAGGCCCAGTCGTAGCGCAGCGGCGGCACCTCGCGGTTCTCCTTCGGCGACAGGCCCTTCAGCCAGGCATTGCGCGCGTGCACCACGAACGTGCGGCAGCCGGCCGCTGCGATGGCGTCGACGAAGGCGAGGAAGCGCGCGTACTCGTGGTCGTCATCCACGCCCAGCCGGCACTTCACCGTGACCGGCACGTCGCAGGCGGCGATCATCGCCGCCACGCAGTCGGCGACCAGCGCCGGCTCGCGCATCAGGCAGGCGCCGAAGCGCCCGGCCTGCACGCGGTCGGAGGGACAGCCGACGTTGAGGTTGACCTCGTCGAAGCCGTGGCCGGCGCCGATGCGCGATGCCTGCGCCAGCAGCGCCGGTTCGCTGCCGCCGAGCTGCAGCGCCACCGGGTGCTCGACCGGGTCCAGCGCCAGCAGCTTGGCGCGGTCGCCGTGGATCACCGCGTTGGCGTGCACCATCTCGGTGTACAGGCGCGCGTGCGGCGCGAGCAGGCGGTGGAAGACACGGCAGTGGCTGTCGGTCCAGTCCATCATCGGCGCGACCGAGAGGCGCGCGGATGCCGCGTAGCGCGCGTGTTCTGTGTTCTTCATGGACCTGCTGTCTGTCGAATCGATGCGATTGGCGGCCGCCCGCTAGGGTACACCGCGGCAATCCGGCCCCGCCCGGGGATCCGACGTAGACTCGGGACTCCCCGCAACAGGGCTGCCGGATGGCCGAACGCACGCACCATCTCACCCTGCGGTTCCTTGCCGAGCCCACCGACGTCAACTACGGCGGCAAGGTGCACGGCGGCACCGTGATGAAGTGGATCGACCAGGCCGGCTTTGCCGCAGCCGTCGGATGGAGTGGCCACTACTGCGTCACCGTCGCGGTCGGCGGCATCAGGTTCGTGGCGCCGATCCGCATCTCGGACCTCGTCACCGTTTCGGCGCGCCTGGTCCGTACCGGGCGCACGTCGATGCAGTTCGGCGTGGACGTGCGTGCGCGCGACCCGATGGGTGGCGACGACCGCCTGTGCACGCACTGCGTCATCGTCTTCGTCGCCGTCGATCGCGATACCGGCACGCCGCTGGAAGTGCCCGGCTGGACGCCGACCAGCGATGACGACCTGCGCCTCTGCGAATACGCCGAGAAGGTCATGGCGCTGAGCAAGGGCATCGAGGACACCGTCGCGCATTTCTCGCCGCGGAATGTCGCGGGCTAGCGCGTATCCACCGGCAGCGGCCGCGCCCAGCGCTCGTAGCTCTCGGCGATGCCCCCGCGCAGGCGCCGCGCCTGCGGCGAGCCCTTGGCCACGCCCATGCGCGCGGCGATCGGCGCCCAGCCCTGCGAGCTGTCCGCCGCCCAGGCGTCGAGCAGCGCGCGGCAGGGCCGGCCGGCGACGCGTGCCAGCGCGCAGGCGTAGTACACGTCGCCCGCGCTCCAGCGGCGCTCGCCCACCAGCAGGTCGGTCACCAGCGGCCGCGGCGCATCGAAATAGCGCACCAGCTCGTCGATGAAGGCGTCACGATGGCGCGCGGCGTAGGCGTCGATGTCCGTGAGCAGGTGGTCGATGGCGGGATCGCCCGTGCCGGGCCTGGCATCGGGCGCGGACGCCGGCGTGGCGGCGGCGCCTGCTGTGCGTTCGGCATCGCTGCCGGCAACCGGCGCGGTGGCCTGCGGCGACGCGTGGGCGAGCGCCGACAGGCCGAACACGGAAACGAGCAGCAGGCTGCGGGGGATCATGCGTGGCTCCGGAAACGGGTCATGGCCTCGCGGCCACGGGTTGCAGGATGTCGCCTTCGCGCCCGGGGAACGCCAGGCCCGCGGCATCGCGTGCCTGCAGGGCGCCATCCTGAAGCAGCGCGTAGCGGCGCAGGCCGCCGGTGGCCGGCTCCAGGCTGAGCAGCGCGTCGTCGAGCCGCCAGGCGCCGGTTTCCTCGAAACGCACACTGCCATCCAGCGCGATGTAGACCTCGACCAGCGCGTAGTGGCTGGCGTCGCCCTGGCGCTCGAGCACCAGCAGCGTGTCGATGCCCTCGCAGTCCGCGCAGGGCAGCGTGCCACGCCATTCGATGCTGCCATCCGCGCCACCGAGCGCGGGCAGCTGCGCATCGGGCCCGCGCGCAGGCTCGCAGCCACCACCGGCGACGACGAGTGCGATCAGCAGGACGGCAGGAAGGCGTGCCATGCGCTGATTGTGCCGCAGGCGGCGCGGCGCGTGGCACGCCGCCGCCCCGCGCCGTGCGATGGACGCACGCGGCATTCAGCCGGCGGCGATCGCGCGCAGCGCCCCGGGAAGTTCGTCTGCGTGGGTGAGGCTGCGCAGCCGGCGCGCGGCATCGGCGGGAATATCGGCCTGCCGCTCGTGCTCCCAGGTCAGGTGGTAGGGCACGTGCACGCCCCAGCCGCCCAGTTCCAGCACCGGTGCGATATCCGAGCGCAGCGAATTGCCGACCATCACGAAGCCTTCGGGCGGAATCGCGAACTCCTCCAGCAGGCGCCGGTAGGTGGGCACGTCCTTCTCGCTGACGATCTCGATGCGCCGGAACAGGTGCGACAGACCTGAATCGCGCACCTTCGCCTCCTGGTGGAACAGGTCGCCTTTGGTGACCAGCACCACGGGGTAGTCCGCAGCCACCTGCTCGACCGCTTCGCGCACGCCCGGCAACAGGTCGACGGGATGGCGCAGCATTTCCTTGGCCATCTGCACGATGCGCTGCAGGTCGCTGGACGAGATGCGCGACTCCGTGATCTCGATCGCCGCCTCGACCATCGACAGCGCCATGCCTTTCACGCCATAGCCGAATACCGCGAGGTTGGCCTTCTCGATTGCGTAGAGGCGCTCGGTGGTGCGCGCGTCATCGCCGACGTAGGCGCCGACGATCGATTCGAACGTGGATTGCGCGGCGGCGAAATAGTCCTCGCTGCGCCAGAGGGTATCGTCGGCATCGAAGCCGACCATGCGGATGGTGGTCATCGCGACATTATCGCTGGGTGGCTTCCGGCCCGGGTGCATTAGCGACGCCTGCAGGACGAGCAAAACGCATGGAGGCCCCTGTGGTGGCCGGGAGGCCTTCGCGGCTCATGTCCCCCGGATCCGCCTACGGCGGATGCCTCCTCCTTGACTTCCCCGCGAAGGCCTCCCGGCCACTTCGGGGCTTTGGGCCGGCTGCCAGTACGCGGGCCATGCGCGAGATTGCGGCCGTGGGCTTTGCTTCTGGAGCAACGCGTAGTCCAGCGGACCCGGCACCCGCGTCGCAGCGTAGCCGCGGTACCGCACCCGTCGGCCGGATGCGAGATGGATCAAAAAAAGGGGCGGCCTTGCGCCGCCCCTCCTGGAGAAACGTCGTGCCGGAAAGCCTCAGCCTTCGTCGTCCGCCTTCGGTGCGGCAGGACCGGCCTTGGCCACAAAGGCCTTGTACTCGTCGGCGGTCAGCTCGCCGTCGGCATCCACGTCGGCCTGGGCGAAGACCTGCGCGAGGCTGGCGATCTCCGCGGACTCGGTCAGCGAGATCGAGCCGTTGCCATCGGTGTCGACATCGGCCCAGCTCAGCTGGCGCGGCTCGGCGGCCGGCGCCGCGGCAGGTGTCGCCGCCGTGGCGGCGGCAGCGGACTGCGCTTCGCGGACTTCGGGGCTGGGCTCGCTCTGCGCAAATGCGACCGGCAGGGCGAGCACGGCGCCAAGGGCGATGAGGGCGGCAAGCGGCTTGGGGGAAATCTGCATCAGGGCGTCTCCTTGGTGGACGCGGGGGCGTCCATTGGGTTCGGTGGTGATTGCGGTGATCGTCGATCCGTTCCGCACCGCCACCCTGCCCACGCGCTCATTAACGTTTCACCCTCCACGATCCGGCACCTCCACACGGCATTAACCAACTCGCCGCCGATCCACGCTAGGCAGGTGCCCACGCCACGCCACTGCGCGCCTGCGGACGCCGCGCCGCACACGCGCGACGGTGAACCCAACACAACGTTTACATCCGGGGATGCGCCCGGCGCATCGCTGCCGGATACTTGCGTGCCACCGCCACGGAGACCCGCGATGAACCGACTCGTCCTCACCGCAGCATGCGCGCTCGCCCTTGCCGGCGCCGCCTGCCACCGCGACGGCGAGGCCGGTGTCCCCGGCTCCGCGCCGGTCGACGCTGCAGCCGCATCGCTGGCCGACGCCGCCACCGACGCCGGCCGCGCCGATGCCGATGCGCGCCCGTTCGCGGTCGACGTCATCGCCAAGTTCGACGAGCCGTGGGCGATGGCCTTCCTGCCCGACGGCCGCCTGCTGGTCACCGAGAAGAAGGGCACGCTGCGCCTGGTCGACGTGGAGAGCGGCGCCAGCACGGCCATCACCGGCGTGCCGGAGGTTGCGTACGGCGGCCAGGGCGGCTTGGGCGACGTGCTCCCGCACCCGGACTTCAGCAACAACGGCCTGGTGTACCTGAGCTATGCGGAGCCGGGACGCGGCGACGAGCGCGGCGCGGCGGTGGCGCGCGCGCGGCTGGTGACCGGTGCCGACGGCGGTCGCCTCGAAGGCCTGCAGGTGATCTGGCGCCAGGTGCCGAAGATGACCGGCAACGGCCACTACGGCCATCGCCTGCTGTTCGGCGCTGACGGCAAGCTGTGGATCAGCTCCAGCGAGCGCCAGGCGTTCGACCCGGCGCAGGACATGGCCTCCAACCTCGGCAAGATCATCCGCCTGGAGGACGACGGCAGCGTCCCGGCCGACAACCCGTTTGCCGCACAGGGCGGCGTGGCAGCGCAGGTCTGGTCGCTGGGCCACCGCAACGTGCTCGGCATCGATTTCGATGCGCAGGGCCGGCTGTGGAATACCGAGATGGGGCCCAAGGGCGGCGACGAGCTCAACCTCGTCGCGCGCGGCGCCAACTACGGCTACCCGATCGTCTCCAACGGCGACCACTACGACGGCCGCGACATCCCAGACCACGACACGCGGCCCGAATTCGAGGCGCCGGCGATCTCGTGGACGCCGGTGATCTCGCCCTCGAGCCTGCTGTTCTATTCCGGCGGCGTCTTCCCGGAGTGGCAGGGCAACGCGTTCATCGGCGGACTGTCATCGCAGTCGCTGGTGCGCGTGGCGTTCGACGGCGACACCGCCCGCGAAGCGGAGCGCTTCGACATGGGCGCGCGCATCCGCGCCGTGGAACAGGGCCCCGAAGGCGGGCTGTGGCTGCTCGAGGACGGTGGCCGCGACGGCTCGCTCGGCCGGCTGCTGAAGCTGGTGCCCGCGGGCGACTGACCCGCGCTGCGGTCAGGGCAGCACCACCCCGCTGCCCACCTCCCGGCCGTCCTCGATGAGGCGGAAGCCGCGGCTTCCGCCTTCGGCAAGGCGCACCGCATCGCCGCACATGAGCGCGACCTCGTGGCGGCTGCCGGGGGCGATTTCGGGAATGTCGCCGCGGCTCACGGCGCAGCGCGTGGTGGCGGTGCCCTCGAACTCGACGTCCACGCGATAACCGCCCGCGAACGGCGCGACGCGACCACCATCGGCCGTCGCACGCATCTCCAGCCGCACCGGCACGCGGCTCTTGGCGGCGAAGTCCAGGCGCGGCGGTCGCGCGGCATTGTCGGCATCGCCCACCTGCTCCGGCGGCTGTGCTCCGCAGGCGACGAGCCCGGACGCCAGCACCACCGCAAGCCAACCCGCTCCCGCTCCACGCATGGCAACTCCACGTTTGGCCAAAGCCGCATTATCCGCGTTTGCGGCGGTGATTCATGCACCCTGCACGGCGTACTGACATAGTGGGCGCGCAACCTCCGCCATGTTCCGTAACCGGCAGCCGCTCCCGATGTCCGACGCCAGCCCCGCCATGACCGAATCCGAGCTCGACGATGCGATCGCCGAACTCGAGGACCAGATGGCCGACTTGCAGCTGCGCCACAAGGACCTGTTCGCCTACGCCAACGCCTGGGCCGAGCGCCATGACGCGATCATGCGCCGCGCGCCCGAGGAGCTGCGGCCCGACGCCTCCGCGCGGCTGCGGCGCATCGGGATCCGCTGGGGGCTTGCCGACGGCGCGCGGATGACCACGCAGTTCCCTGCGCTGCGCCGCGCCTGACCCGCCCCCGCGCCACCGGCGCGATCAGAAGTCGATCGCTTCGGTGACCTTTTCCAGCAGTCCGCCGTATATCTCGACCTGGCTGGTGATGTGCTCGGCGTGGTCGGTGTGCAGCACTTCGAAGTCGTACTGGATGAACGGGTCCATCTCGTCATCGAGGTAGATCCGCGTGTAGCGGTAACGCGTGTTGAGCATGTTCGCCATCTGCAGGCTGAGGCCGTCGGCCATGTCGATGCCGACCTCGAGCTGCATCGAGCCGCAGGTGCCGTTGTCGCAGTCATAGAAGTTGGCGTAGGCATTCAGCCCGTTGATCTTGAACTTCACCATCGGATCGCCGACGGAGTCGGTGGTGAGCTCGGGTTCGAGATCCATCTGTGCCAGGACCGCCACGACCTCCGGGCCGGTCACGCCCTTGCTGGCGGCGTGCGCAGGCACAAGCACCATTCCCGCGCCCAGCAGCAGTGCCAGCGCGCCCTTCATTCCGATCTTCGCCATGTTCAACCCCCTGTGGTCAAGCGGCGATCTTACCGGGGCTGCGGTGGCTTGGCATCCGTGGCGGGGGTCTCCGCGGCCAGCGACTCGTACGCGCGCCGGACCGTCTCCGCGCCATGGCGGCGCTCCAGCCTGCGCACCACGAAATGGCCGCGCGCCATGCGCTGGAAGTGCCGCATGAACACCGTGTTGAGCGTGGCGCCAGTGACCGCGCCGACCACCGGCACGGCCTGCAGCGCCAGCTTCTGGCTGACGTTGACCGAGAACCGCGAGGCGATGGCCGACAGCAGCTGCACGATCGCCGGCCCGCCCTTCCCGGCCATGCCGTGCACGGCGACGTACTGGGCGGCGGCCGCGACCTGCTGCGCAAGCAGCGCGCGCGCGGCGAAGTAGCCGGATTCGCTGCCGTCATCGGCACTGCCGCGCCCGCCCATGGTCAGCACTTCGAAGCACGCGAACGTCGCCTGTGGATCATCGAGCGCCTCGCCCTCGCTGCGTGCCACGTCGGCGATCGAACGCAGGATCAGCGTGGTGGTGACCGGAAGCTCCAGCGCCAGGCCCGCCATGCCGAACGCACCCCCGACCGCGCCGGTGGCCGCGGCGGCGAAGGTGTGGCTGCGCGTGCGCGCGGCGCGCGGCGCCCCGCCCTTGGCGAGCGTGGCCATGGCCACGCGCAGCGACTGGTCCAGCGCCTTGCGGGTGGCGGTATCGACCAGCCGCGACACCGCGGCCGGCAGGCGCCGCGCAAGCACGTACTCCAGCGGCGCGCCGACGGCGTTGGCGAGCTGCGCGGCGAGCCCCGGGTTCTCAAGCAGCGCGCGCGCCTCGCGCAGTGCGGCCAGGTCGTCCGCATCCAGCAGGGGCGACGGCAGGGGCACGGGCACCTCAGGCATCCGCCCCACCGTGGACGGCGGACGCAGGTATGGCGATGCGGCACATGGCGGGTCTCCAGCGGGTGCAACCACGCTAGCAGCCTCGCGCGTGGGCGCACCGTCACGGCTGCGCTTGACCTCGCTCAATGCGCGCGCGCAGCGGCCGCGACAAGCTCACCCTCGCCGCCGTCCGCCTGCCGCCGCCATGACCGATCCCGCGCTCCATCCCTGCTTCCTCGGCCCCTACGGCGAGAACGACCAGCTGCTGGAGTCGCTGGTGGTCGAGTTCCTGCGCGACCACGTGTACTGGCGCCGCAACCTGCACCCCGAGGATCCACCGGCCATCCCCACCGGTGCCAACCGCCGGCCCGACTACATCGACTTCGAGTCGCGCCTGCGCCGCGAGCTGCACCTGCTGTCGGCGGCGCTGAAGCGCAGCGTGCCGTTCCACAGCCCGCGCTACCTGGGCCACATGGTCAGCGACCTGCTGATCCCGGGCCTGGCCGCGCAGATGCTCGCGCTGCCCTACAACCCCAACAACGTCAGCGCCGATGCCGCCCCGATCACCATCGACCTGGAGCTGAAGGCCGGGCTGCAGCTGGCGGCGATGGTCGGCTACCCCGCCGACCCGGCCGCCGCCGACTGTGCATTCGGCCACCTCACCTCCGGTGGCACGCTGGCCAACGTGCAGGGCCTGCGCCTGGCGCTCGCGCTCAAGGCGTTCCCGGTCGCGCTGCGCGCGGCGTCGGTGCCGCTGGCCGGCGTGCCAGGCGACGACTGGGAGGCCTTCAACACCGGCCCGACCGAGGCGACCACGCTGTATGCGGCCTGGTGCGCGTGGCGCGACGGCCTGCCGGCGCGCGAGCGCGTGGCCTGGCAGCGGCGCGTCGATGCGCAGCGCATCGAGACCCTGGGGCTGGTCGGCTTCCTCGAGCGGCATCCGGCCCTGTCCACGCCGCTGGTGTTCGCGCCCGCCACCGCGCACTACTCGTGGAGCAAGGGCATGAAGATGCTCGGCCTGGGCCGTGCGCAGCTGAAACTGGTGCCGGGGCGCGCGATGCGCCTGGACGTCGATGCGCTGGAGGACGCGCTGGACGGCTGCCTGCGCCACCGGCAGGCGGTGCTGATGGCGGTCGGCGTGCTCGGCAGCACCGAGTTCGGCACGATCGATCCGCTCGACCGCCTGGCCGACGCGCGCGCGCGCATGCAGGCGCGCGGCCTCGGCCTGTCGCTGCACCTCGACGCCGCCTGGGGCGGCTACCTCGCCGCACTGTTCCGCGACCAGGATGGGCGCCTGCGCACGCAGGCGGAGGTCGGCACGGGCTTCCACGACTTCCCGCGGCGCAAGGTGCACGCCGCGTTCGCCGCCATCCCGCGCATGGATTCGATCACCATCGACCCGCACAAGCTTGGCCACCTGCCCTATGGCGCCGGTGCGTTCCTGTGCCGCGACCAGCGCGCGATCGGGCTGCTCGCGGAGGACGCGGACTACGTCTTCGACGGCGCGGCCGGCAGCGACTATTTCCAGCGCCACGGCCAGCTCGGCCGCTATATCCCGGAAGGCTCCAAGCCCGGTGCCAACGCCGCGGCGGTGTACGTGACGCACAAGGTGCTGCCGCTGGACCACGCCCACTTCGGCCGGCTGCCCGCGCAGGGGCTGCTCGCCACCGAGGCCTTCATGGACGAAGCGCGTGGATTCGTCGCGCGCATCGCGCCGCTGGCCACCGCGCTGGTGCCGTTCACGCCCGACTGCAACCTGGTGTGCCTGGCCCTCAATCCGCGCGGCAACCGCGACGTCGCGCGCATGAACCGCTTCGTGCGCGGGCTGCACCGCGCGCTGCGCGCCGACCCCGTGCAACCGACGCAGCGCGGCGAGTACTTCGGCTCGATGACCACGCTGCGGCCCGACGCCATGGGCGCGTCCGACACCGCGCGCGTGCTGCACGCGCTGCAGCTCGACGCCGACGCGCTGGACGACGCGAGCGAGGACCGCGACCGCATCGCGATCCTGCGCCATGCGCTGATGAACCCGTTCCTGCTCGACGCCGGCCCCGCCGGCGGCGGCTACATCCGCGGCTACTTCGACCACCTCGAGCGCCTCGTCGCGGCGGCACTGGCGTCCGACGCGCGGCCGGCCTGCGCCTGAGACGCCTGGCGCGGCCTACGCCGCGTCGGCCGGCTCCTCCGCGGGCGTCGGTGCGTCGTCGCCGGCCCACTCGTGCCGGTGGTCGTCATCGAGCAGGCGCATGCGACGGCGCTCGACCTTGAGCTGGCCCGCCGCACGCACGGTGCGCGTGGCCTCGAGCATCTCGACCACGCCCGTGGAGCGGCGGAACAGCACGAACCCGCTCTCGATGATCGACAGCTCCGCGGGCAGCTGCGCACGGGCCTCCTCGGGCATCGACTCGAGCAGCATGCCGAGGAAATGCCGTGCCGCCTCGGCGGCCTTCGCCGGGTCCACGCGCGTCGTCCACTCCAGGAACACGTCATCGGGATCGGACTCGCGCAGGTGGATGCCGAACGTCACGCGCGCCGGCAGGCTGCCGCCTGAAAGGGGATTGTCGAGGTCGACGTCGATTTCGTACTCGCGGCCGTCCTCGAGCTCGACGCCGACGAAATCGTTGTAGCGCACGGCGTCCTCGGACAGCAGCCGCTCGAGCACCTCGGGCGAGGTGAGCCGTTCGACCATGCCGTCGACCGTCTGCAGCGCGGCCGAACGTGCCGCCTGCAGCACCGTGGGGTCGGCTGCCGCTTCGGCGTCGCCGGGGGCCGCGGCGGCGAACTCGGCGTCCAGCGCCGCGGCGGTCGCTGCAACCATTGCCTCCTTCATGACCGGGCGCATGCGCGCGGCGACCCCGGTCAGGTTGCGGATGCGCTGGTAGTTGCCTTCGCCATCGAGCTCGACCTCGAGCACCAGGTCACCCAGCGATTCCATCAGGCCCTGCGTCACCTCGACACCGGCCGGCTCGCCCTCCAGTACCTCGAACCGCGTGTCCGCGAACGACCACTCCTGCAGGTAGCCGTCCTCGCGCGCCTCGCGGATGCTGACGGTCTCGATGCCGGTGATGCGCGTGCGCTCGCGGCTGTCGCCGTCCTGCTCGTCGTCGTAGTCCTCGGTGGCATAGCGCAGCGTGACGCCCTCGCGCCACGGCAGCATCCAGCCGATGACGTCCCCGGCGGGCGCCGCGGCACCCTTGCCGTTGCCGACGTTCTTGTCGGCCGCGTGCGCGCCGGCCGACCACGCCAGCATCAGCAACATCACGGCACACAGGCCCTTTGCGCGTCCCATCGCGTTCCCCTTGCCGCGCCCCCCGGCGCAATGCGGCGGATTCTACGCGAAGCGGCCCAGCCGCCCGACGGCGTTGCCGGCGCAACGGCCAGCGAGCATGATCGCGACATGTCCCGATTGCCGCCGCAACTGCCGCGCAATTCACGATACGCATGGGTGATGTGTGCGGTGCTGCTGGCCGCGGGCTGCAGCACCGCGCCGCGGATCGATGGCGCGGCGGACAGCGACCGGGTCGCACCCGTGCAGGCGCCGCCCGCCATGCGCGACGGCTTCCTCATCACGGCCGACAGGCTTGATACCTGGAATGCGGTCGGCCAGCTGCTGGTGCGCAGCAGTGACATCCGGCTCGAAGGCCGCTCGGAGATGCTCGACCTCCATGCGGTCACCTATCGTGGCCAGGACATCCTGCTGCTGACCCGTGCCGTGCCGCTGTCACCCGACGTCCGGCGATCCACGACCCGCGTCAGCGCCGTGGCCGGGAACGGCGCGGCGCTCGACGGCACCGCCGCCGCGGACCTGCTCACGATGCTGCAGCGCAAGCTGCCTGCGGAGATCGAACGGGTCAGGGCGTTGCAGGCGTCCAGGCCCGCGCGCTAGGCCGCAGTCCGGCGCTCGACCGTCGGCGGCCCTGCTGCGATCGCTGCCTCACCCGCACTTCGAGTAGCCGCAGTTCAGGCACGTCGCGCAGCCATCCATCATCACCAGTGCCTTGGTGCTGCACTTGTGGCACATGGTGGCCGACGGCGGGAACACGGCACCGTCGCCGGTGACTTCGATGTCCTCGCGCGCACCCTGGCTTCCAGCGGCGGAGGCCCCGCGCGGGCTCACGTCAGCGTTTTTTTTTAGGTCCAGCTTGGCGAACGCGGCGCGCTTCTCGGCGATGAGCGCCCGGGTGGCATCGCTCATGTCAGGGTCGTGCATCATCCCGATCGACTTCAGGTGGTCCTCGACGATGCTGCCGAGTTCGGCGACCAGCGACGGCATGTACACGCCACCGGCCTTGAAGTAGCCGCCCTTCGGGTCGAACACGGCCTTCATCTCGTCGACGATGAAGGTGACGTCGCCACCCTTGCGGAACACCGCGGACATGATGCGGGTGAGCGCGACGATCCACTGGAAGTGTTCCATCGACTTGGAATTGATGAAGATCTCGAACGGGCGCCGCGACTCGTGTTCGGTGTCGGCGTTGAGCACGATGTCGTTGATGGTCACGTACATCGCGTGCTCGACCAGCGGCGATTTGATCTTGTAGGTGTTGCCGATCAGGATCTCGGGGCGCTCGATGCGCTCGTGCATCTGGATCACTTCGGCGGTGGGCAACGCGGGTCCGGACAGCGCGCGGTCGGCGGCATCGGCGCTTGCGGCCTTGTCCGCTGCGCTGACGACGGCGTATCCGGTGATTTTCTTCTCGATCTTGACGGCCATGACGCGGGTTCCTGGTGTTCGTTGGTGCCCGTCCTCCCCCATGCGGGGGAGGACCTGGCGGGATTACCTGGCGGCGGACTTCCGGGCGCCGGCCTTTTTCGCGGCCTTCTTCGGTGCGGCCTTGCGGACCGCCTTGCCGACGGCCTTCTTCGCCGCGGCCTTCCTGGGGGCGGCCTTCTTCGCGACCTTCTTCGCGACCTTCTTCACCGCGGCCTTTTTCGTGGCCGCCTTCTTCACCACCTTGCGGGTGGCCTTCTTCACCGCGGCCTTCGTCGCCGCCGTCTTCCGGGCCACCTTCTTCGCGGCCTTCTTCACCGCTTTCTTGGCAGTCGCCTTCTTCGCCGCCTTCTTGGCCGTGGCCTTCTTCGCAGCCTTCTTGCCCACGCCCTTGCGCTTGAGCGTGCCTGCCTCGGCCTTGGCGCTGGCGCTGGTCGCGGCCAGGCTGCTCTTGGCCTTGGCCACGCGCTTGGTCACGGCCTTCTTCGCCTTGCCGGCGGACTTGGCGACGGCCTTCTCGGCCTTCTTCGCCGTGGTCTTCGCCGTCTTCACCGCGCTGGAGGCGCGCTTGGACACCGCGGCACCAAGTTCCTTCGCCTTGTCGGCGACGGCCTCGGCGGCATTGCTGAGGGTCGTGGCGACCCCGTTGCCGTTGCTCATCTTGTTCCCCTCGTCGGTCGTGTGGCGGGCAAAGCGCCCGCGGGGCGAAATGTAGCGCGAAGCCGTTCCGTGCATGCAAACGCGGAGTGCACAGCCGTCCGCCCCGTCGACCCGGGGCGGGCGGCGACCGGGCTAGAACTTGCCGTAATAGCCTTCCTTGAGCGCGTCGAAGAGGTTGGCGGCGCTGTGCATCTCGCCGTCGTACTCGATCTCCTCGTTGCCCTTCACCTCGACAGTGCTGCCGTCCTCGAGCTCGAAGCGGTACAGGGTGTTCTCGAGGTCGGAATCCTTGACCAGCACGCCCTGGAACGCGGCGGGATTGAAGCGGAACGTGGTGCAGCCCTTCAGCCCCTGCGCGTGCGCGTACAGGTAGATGTCCTTGAAGTCCTCGTAGGGGTAGTCGGTCGGGACGTTGGCGGTCTTGGAGATCGACGAGTCGACCCACTTCTGCGCCGCGGCCTGGACGTCGACGTGCTCCTTCGGATTGATGTCGTCGGCGCTGATGAAATAGTCCGGCAGCTTCGCATCCGCCTCCTCGCTGAACGGCATCGCCTTCGGGTTGACCAGCACCCGGTAGGCGAGCAGCTCGTACGAGAACACGTCGACCTTTTCCTTCGACTTCTTGCCTTCGCGGATCACGTTGCGGCTGTAGTGGTGCGCAAACGACGGCTCGATGCCGTTGGAGGCGTTGTTGGCCAACGACAGGCTGATCGTGCCGGTGGGCGCGATGGAGCTGTGGTGTGTGAAGCGCGCGCCGGTCTCGGCGAGCTGCTCGACGAGTTCGGGGGCGACCTCGGCAATGCGCTGCATGTAGCGCGAATAGCGCGCGTGCAGGACCTTGCCGGGGACCTCCTGGCCGATCTTCCAGCCGTCGCGCGCCATCTCGGGGCGCTTGCGCAGCATTTCGGCGGTGACCTCGAAGCGCTCCTCCATGATCGGCGCCGGGCCCTTCTCGCCGGCCAGCGCGAGGCCGGTTTCCCAGCCCGCCACCGCCATGTCGCGGGCGATGCGCTCGGTGAACTCGCAGCTCTCCTTCGAGCCGTACTTCATGCGCAGCATGGTCAGCGTGGAGCCGAGGCCGAGGAAGCCCATGCCGTGGCGACGCTTGCGGATGATCTCGCGGCGCTGCTCCTCCAGCGGCAGGCCGTTGACCTCGACCACGTTGTCGAGCATGCGCGTGAACACGCGCACGACCTCCTTGTATTCCTCCCAGTCGAACGTCGCCTGGTCGGTGAACGCGCCGTGCACGAAGCTGGTCAGGTTGACCGAGCCGAGCAGGCAGGCGCCGTACGGCGGCAGCGGCTGCTCGCCACAGGGGTTGGTGGCGCGGATGGTCTCGCACCACCAGTTGTTGTTCATCTCGTTGACGCGGTCGATCAGGATGAAGCCCGGCTCGGCGTAGTCGTACGTCGAGACCATGATCATGTCCCACAGGTGCCGCGCGCGGATGTGGCCGTAGACCTTGCACGCCACCAGGCCGTCGTCGCGGACGATGTAGCCGGCGTGCTGCGGCCAGTCGCGCCACACCACCTGCGCCGGGTCGGCCATGTCGATGTCGCCGGTTTCCTTGTCGCTCACCGGGAACACCAGCGGCCAGTCACCATCGGACTTGACCGCGTCGATGAAGCCGTCGGTGACCAGCAGCGACAGGTTGAACTGGCGCAGGCGACCATCCTCGCGCTTGGCGCGGATGAAGTCGCGCACGTCCGGATGTCCGACGTCGAAGGTGCCCATCTGCGCGCCGCGGCGGCCGCCGGCCGACGACACCGTGAAGCACATCTTGTCGTAGATATCCATGAACGACATCGGGCCGGAGGTGTACGCGCCGGCGCCCGCGACGAACGCGCCGCGCGGGCGCAGCGTCGAGAACTCGTAGCCGATGCCGCAGCCCGCCTTGAGCGTCAGGCCGGCCTCGTGGACCTTTTCCAGGATGCCGTCCATCGAATCGACGATGGTGCCGCTGACCGTGCAGTTGATCGTGCTGGTGGCCGGCTTGTGCGCCAGCGCGCCGGCGTTGGACGTGATGCGGCCGGCGGGGATCGCCCCGCGGCGCAGCGCCCAGAGGAAGCGCTCGTTCCAGTACTTCTGCTTTTCCGCGCTCGGCTCGGCCTCGGACAGCGCGCGGGCCACGCGCTGGTAGGTGCCATCGATGTCGGCATCGACGGCGTCGCCCTGCTTGGTCTTCAGGCGGTACTTCTTGTCCCAGATGTCGGCCGAGGCCGGCTGCATCGGGATGTCCTGTTCCTTGCCGGCCATGGTGTTCTGTACAGCCTCCAGGCGAACCGTGCTCATGCTGCTCCTATCTCCTTGTCGCTGCCCGGCTGCGCGTGCACAGGCCCGTTCTTGTTGTGATGCCGGTCGCGGACCGCTGTGGGCGGATCGCGCCGACGGCAAAGCCACAGGCGCGCAACGCGCGCCATGCGACAGGTCATCGTTTGTGGTGGCCGGCTGCGAGGTCCTGCATGCGGAACCACCCCCCCGTGGATTCTGCGGTGCCGGCGCCCATTCAACAACCACTGGGCCCTGCGTTGCTTTCCGACCCCAACATGTTGTGGCCGCGGGTACGGACGTTAAGCGCGAGCCGGGACGAAGTCAAATGCATTTCACGGCCTGCGCGGGAAGTACGCGCGGCTGCGATTCGCACTGAACATGAGACGTACGACACACCCGTACGGCCTCGACCCGCCCGTGTCCCCGCGCGACACTTCACGGCCCCCAGACCTTGCAACCTGCATAAAGAGACACCGATGCGCCCATCCGCCCGTGCCACCCTGCTCGCCCTGACCGCCGCCGCCGCCTTCGGTGGCTTTGCCGCGACCGCGATCCGCAGCGGGCTCGAGAGCCCGGCGCGCGCCGCGCCGGCTTCGGCCGTGGCATCGGTGCCGATGGCCGCGGGCTTGCCAGGCCAAGTGGCCGGCCAGCCGTTGCCCTCGCTTGCGCCGATGCTGCGCCGGGTCACGCCGGCGGTGGTCAGCGTGCATTCCCGCCAGCGCGTGCGCATCAACAACCCGTTCGCCAACGACCCCTTCTTCCGCCGCATGTTTCCCGACATTCCCGAGGAGCGGATCAACGAGTCGCTGGGCTCGGGCGTCATCGTCGACGCCGCGCGCGGCTACGTGCTGACCAACCACCACGTGATCGAGGGCGCCGACGAGGTGTCGGTGACGCTGGCGGACGGCCGCACCCTGGCGGCCGAGTTCGTCGGCTCCGATGGCGACACCGACATCGCGCTGATGAAGATCCCGGTGGCGCCCGACGGCACCCCGCTGCAGGCGATGCCGCTTGCCGACAGCAGCGCGCTGGAGGTCGGCGACTTCGTGGTCGCGGTCGGCAACCCGTTCGGTGTCGGCCAGACGGTGACCTCGGGCATCGTGTCCGCGGTAGGGCGCAGCAACGTGCCCGGCGTGGGGTTCCAGAATTTCATCCAGACCGACGCCAGTATCAATCCCGGCAATTCCGGCGGTGCGCTGGTCAACCTGCGCGGCGAACTGGTCGGCATCAACACCGCCAGCTTCAATCCGCGCGGCAGCATGGCCGGCAACATCGGCCTGGGCTTCGCGATCCCGGCAAACCTGGCGCGTGACGTGCTGCAGCAGCTCGCCTCCACCGGCGAGGTGCGCCGCGGCTCGCTGGGCCTCGACAGCCAGGATCTCGACGACCGGCTCGCCGCCAGCCTCGGGCTGGAGCCGGGCAGCCGGGGCGCGGTGGTGACCCGCGTCTATCCCGGCTCCGCCGCGGCCGAGGCCGGCATCCGGCCCGGCGACGTGATCGCCGCCGCCAACGGCCAGCGCATCGCCAACAGCGAGTCGCTGCGCAACTTCCAGGGCCTGCAGCCGGCCAATGCGCGGGTCACGCTCGAGGTACGCCGCGACGGCACGACCCGCCAGGTCGCCACCACGCTGCGCGAGCAGCCGCGCATGATCGCCGGACAGCAGCTCGACCCGCGGCTGTCAGGCGCGTCGTTCGCCGACCTGCCCGAGGCGCTGCGGCGCAGTGGCGCGGGCGGCGTGCTGGTCGAGAGCGTGGCGCCGGACAGCCGCGCCGCTCGCAGCGGACTGCGCGAAGGCGACGTGGTGCTGGCCGTCGGCCGCGCCCGCGCCGCCGACCTGGCCGGCCTGCGCACCGCGTTGTCCGATCCACCGCAATCGCTTGTGCTGCGCATCCAGCGCGGCCGCAGCCAGGGCAACCTGGCCATCGAATGACCCCCCAACGGAGATGACCGCAATGACCCCGACCCACACCGAAAACCTGAAGTCCAACCTCTCCACCGCCGGCGGCCACGTGAAGCAGGCGGCCGTCGATTCCGCCGACGCGCTGCGCGGCGCAGCAGCGGCGGCCGGTGAAGAACTCCGCCTCGGCAGGGCCAACCTGAAGTCGGACCTGGCCGACGGCGCGCTGGCCGGGCTGTCCGCACTGGAAGAGGCCGCCGGCGCCGGCGGCGAGCAGGTGGACCAGCTGCTCGACAAGGGCCGCGACCTCCTCGACAGCGCCGCCGACCTGATCCGCGAGCGTCCGATCGCGTCCTTCGGCGTCGCCTTCGCCGCCGGCTGGATCATCGCCAAGCTCGCACGCAGCGGCGGCAAGTAATCCGGCGTGCAGGGAACACCGCCCCCGTCCGCACCACCGCCGGGTCCCGCACCCGGCGGCTGGCATGGCCCGTCGGCACCCGGTCCCGATGGCAACGCCATGCCGGATGACGGCGCGCCCGACCGCGCGACGGACGGTGCCCCGCCGCCCGACCTGATCGAATCCCTCCGTGGCCTGCGCGACACCGGCAAGTCCGGCCTGGATGCCGCGGGCGAAGCCGCCAAGGCGTTCCGCAGCCTGCTGGTGGCCGACGTCTCGCTCGCGCGCAGCGCGGCCGGCCGCAGCATCGCGTTCGCGGGCGTGGCGGTGGTGTTCGGGGCGTCGTCATGGCTGCTGCTGATGGCGGCGCTGATCGTGCTGCTCAGCAGCCAGCTAGGGCTGCCCTGGTGGGTCGCGCTGTGCGGCTGCGCCGTGCTCAGCGCGCTGGGCGCATGGCTGGCCGTCCGCAAGGCGGCCGATTATTTCGAACATACCCGCCTGAAAACCACCCGGCGCCAGCTCGCTCGACTTGGCATCGGCGAGTTGTCGGAACTCGTGCCCGGCGCCGCATCCGCCGAATCCGCACGCGCGGCCGAAGTCCGCGTGCGCGAGGAGGCCAAGCGTGCACCGGTGCGCGACGAGCGCGGCGTCGACGTCACCCCGCCATGAGGAGACCGCGTCCGTGAGTTTCGACAAGCTGCTCGCCAAGGTGGAACAGGCCGAGGATGCGCTGGAGGCCCGCGAGCGTCAGGTCGCCGCCGACCTGCGCGTGCTGGGCACCGCGTGGCGCGAGACCCTGACGCCGACGCGCATCGTCATCGCCGGCCTCATCGCCGGTTTCCTCGCCGGGCGCGCGCGGCCGGTGCATGCCGGCGCGGCGATCGGCGGCCTGGGCGGCACCCGCTGGCTGCAGCTGGCCAGCAGCGTGGCCGGCCTGGTCGGCGCGCTGCAGGCGAAGTTCGCCGCGGAGGGCGCGGAAAGCGCCGCGAAGGGCGCCGAGGCCGAAGTCGCGGCCGCCACCGAGGCGCCGGCGGGCGCCGCGGACGCGGCTTCGGCGCCGACGCTGTCGCCGAGCGAACGCCGCTACAGCGCCGATCCGGCGTGGGATGTTCCACCGGTTGCGGCCGAAGCCGCCACCGAACTCTCGGAACGGCGCTGACCCGCGGGAGCGGATCCATGAGCGAAGCACCAACACCCGTCACCAAGGTGCCGGTACCTGCCTCCGCGCCGGCGCCTGCGCCCGCTGCCGCGGGCGTGGCGGATGCCGCGCCGGCACGCCGACCGCCGGCATCGCTCGCCGTGCTGGTGCTGGCCACGCTCGCGATCGGCTACACGCTGTGGGTGGCGCAGGACGTGATCCTCCCGGTGCTGCTGGCGATGTTCTTCGCCCTGATCGGCAACCCGGTGATCCGGGCGCTGCGCCGGCTTTACCTGCCGCGGTCCCTGGCCGCGCTGCTGGTGCTGGCGGGCGGGCTTGCCGCGGCGGGGCTGCTCGGCCAGCAGCTGCTGGCACCGGCGATCGACTGGATGCAGGAGGCGCCCAAGCAGATGCGCCAGCTCGGCGGTGAGTTGCGCGACCTGGCCAAGCCCATGCACGAAGCCAACCGCGTGGCGGAAGACATCGCACGGCTGGCTGGCGGCGAAGGGGCGGGCGGCCGCCGCCCCGAAGTGATCCGCACCCAGGAGGACGACCCCTACGCGATCTTCAACAAGGCGCCCAAGGCCGTGGCATCGGTGCTCGCGGTGGTACTGCTGACGTTCTTCTTCATGGTGTTCGGCGAAGACCTGCAGCGCCGCGCCATCGCGCTGCTGCCAACGCGGCAGCGGCAGCGGGTCACCGTGGAGATCATGCAGTCGGTGGAGCGCGAGATCTCGCGCTACGTGTTCACCATCAGCCTGATCAACGCCGCCGTCGGCCTGCTGCTGGCGGCGATCCTGCATTTCGCACTCGGCGTGGGCATGCAGGAGGCGTTGCTCTGGGGCACGCTGGCGATGCTGCTCAACTTCGCGCCGTACGTGGGGCCGATGATCGGCATCGTGGCGATGCTGGTGATGGGTTTCGTGACCTGGAAAGAGGTCGGACCGTCGCTGCTGCCGGCCGCGATCTATCTCGGCCTGCACACCCTGGAAGGCCAGATCCTCACCCCGCTGGTGCTCGGCCAGCGCATGCGCCTGTCGCCGCTGGTGCTGATCCTCGCGCTGATGGTGTTCGGCGCGCTGTGGGGCATCATCGGCCTGCTGCTGGCGGTGCCGCTGCTGGCCTGCGCGAAGCTCGTGGTCTCGCGCATCGACGGACTCGAAGGCTGGGCCCGGCTGCTGGAGTGAGGCCCACGTACAATGGCGCCATGGCCTTCGACGTCCGCGCCATCACCCTCGACCTCGACGACACGCTGTGGCCGTTCGCCCCGATCGGCGTGCGCATCGAACACGCGCTCGACGACTGGATGCGCACGCACTGCCCCGCCACCGCGGCGATGTTCCCGGTCGCCGCCATGCGCACGCTGCGCGAGCAGATGTTCGCCCGCCACCCGCAGCTCGCGCATGACATGTCGGCGCTGCGCCGGCTGACCATCGAACACGCGCTGCGCGAGAGCGGCGCCGACCTGGCGCTCGCCGGACCCGCCTACGAGGTGTTCTTCGCCACGCGCAACGAAGTCGAGTTCTATCCCGAGGCGCGCGACGCCCTTGCGCGCATCAGCGCGCGGGTGCCGGTGGTGGCGCTGAGCAACGGCAACGCCGACCTCGACCGCATCGGCATCCGCCACCACTTCACCGCCTGCGTCAGCGCGCAGGAACACGGCGCGGCCAAACCCGACGCCAGCATCTTCCTCGCCGCCTGCGAGCGCGTGGGCCTCGCGCCCGCCGAAGTGCTGCACGTCGGCGACCATCCCGAGGCCGATGTCGCCGGCGCCGCGCGCGCCGGGCTGCGCAGCTGCTGGATCAACCGCCGCGGCGCGGATGGCCGCCGCCCGCCGTGGCGGCACCGCAGCGCCACGCCCGACCTCAATTTCGACACCCTGTCCGGACTGGCCGACTGGCTGGAGGCGGCGACCGCCGCGCCGGGCGATGACACACGGAGCACCCCCGCATGAGTTCCACGCCCGTCACCGGCACTGCCGACGCCACTTCCGCACAGCCGCTGCACCTCGTCGACCGCGACGGCCTCGCCGCCTGGCGCGCCGCGCAGCCGGCTGCCGTCGTTGCCTGGCTCGACGCCAATTGTTTCGACGCGGCGCCGGGCAGCCACCTGCTGCTGCCCGCCGGCGACGGCGGGCCGGCGAGCGCCGTGCTCGGCATCGGTGACCGCCTCGACCCCGCCAGCTACGCGCACGCGCCGATGTCGCTGCCGGGCGGCGACTGGGCGCCGGCGGCAGCACTCGATGACGCCGCATGCCACGCCCTGCAGCTCGGCTGGGGCCTGGGCAGCTACGGTTTCGACCGCTACAAGGCACGCACGCGTACCCCGGCGCGGCTCGTGCTGGCGCAGCCCGATGCCGAAGCCGCCGACATCCTCGCCGCCTGCGTGCGCGTGCGCGACCTGGTGAACACGCCGACGCAGGACATGGGGCCGGAACAGCTCGAAGACGTTGCGCGCGGCATGGCCGAGGCGCACGGCGCCGCGTTCGAGGCGATCACCGGCGACGCGTTGCTGGCGCAGAACTTCCCCGCCATCCACGCCGTCGGCCGCGCCTCGCACCGTGCGCCGCGCCTGCTGGCGCTGCGCTGGGGCGACGCCGCGCATCCGCATGTGGCGATCGTCGGCAAGGGTGTGTGCTTCGACACCGGCGGCCTGGACATCAAGCCGGCCGACGGCATGCGCAACATGAAGAAGGACATGGGCGGTGCCGCGCACGCGCTGGCGCTTGCCGAGCTGGTGATGGCGCGCGGGCTGCCGCTGCGCATCACCCTGCTGGTGCCGGCGGTGGAGAACGCGATCGGCCCGGACGCGTTCCGCCCCGGCGAGGTGATCGCCACGCGCACCGGCGTGAGTGTCGAGATCGACAACACCGACGCCGAGGGCCGGGTGATCCTCGGCGACGCGCTGGCCTATGCCGGCGAACAGGCGCCCGACCTGATCCTCGACTTCGCCACGCTCACCGGCGCCGCGCGCATCGCGCTCGGCCCCGACCTGCCGGCGCTCTTCAGCAACGACGACGCGCTGGCGCAGGCCTGGCTCGACGCCGGCATGCAGGTGCGCGACCCGCTGTGGCGCATGCCGCTGTGGCGGCCGTACCTGCGCTACCTGACCAGCAAGGTCGCCGACATGGCCAACGCCGGCTCGAAGATGGCCGGCAGCGTGACCGCGGCGCTGTACCTGGAGCGCTTCGTGCCCAAGGACATGCCGTGGGCGCACCTCGACACCTACGCCTGGAATGACAGCGACCGCCCCGGCCGCCCCGCCGGCGGCGAGGCGCTGGGTCTGCGCGCGGCCTACGCGATGCTCAAGGCGCGCGCGGCCCGCTGAGGCCGGCTACAGCCAGCCCTTCTGCCGCGCGAGGCGATACGCCTCGATGCGGTTGCCGACGCCGAGCTTGCCGATCGCCTCCGACAGGTAATTGCGCACGGTGCCATGCGACAGGCCGAGCGCCGCTGCGATGTCGGCGGCCGCCTGGCCCTCGCCGGCCAGGCGCAGCACCTGGCGTTCGCGCTCGTTGAGCGGGTCGGCTTCGGACCAGGCTTCGAGCGCGAGCTGCGGGTCGATGGCGCGACCACCGGCGTGCACCCGGCGCAGTGCCTCGGCAAGCCGCTCGATCGGCGCGTCCTTCAGCAGGTAGCCGTGCACGCCGGCATCCAGCGCGCGGCGCAGGTAGCCGGCGCGGGCGAAGGTGGTGACGATGACGACCTTGGTCGCCAGCCCGTGGCGCTGGATGCGCTGCGCAAGCTCCAGGCCGGTGAGGCCGGGCATTTCGATGTCGGTGACCAGCAGGTCGGGCGAGGTGCGCTGCAGGTCGCGCCATGCGGCCTCGCCATCCGCCGCCGCGGCCACCACCTCGATGTCGGCCTCCATCGCGAGCAGCGCGGCGAGCGCGCCGCGCAGCAGGGCCTGGTCCTCGGCAAGCACGATGCGGATCATGCGCCGCCATCCGTGGTGCGGCGCACGCCAGCGTCGGCAGTGCCACCAGGATTTTCGTGGTCGTGGTCGTGGTCGTGGTCGTGGTCGTGGTCGTGATCGTGATCGCCGGCAGCGTGCGCCGACAGCGGCAGCCAGGCCTCCACCACCGTGCCTCCGCCGGGCGCCGGGCCGATATCCATGCGCCCGCCAAGCGACTCGATGCGCTCGCGCATGCCGCCCACGCCGTTGCCCGGCACGATCGCGCCGCCACGACCGTCGTCGCGGATGCGCAGCGTGATGCCCTCACCCGCGGCACGCATGGTGATCTCCGCGCTTTGCGCGCGGGCGTGGCGCTGGATGTTGGTCACGGCTTCGCGCAGCACCAGCGCCAGCGTGGTCTCCACGCGTGCCGGCAGCGCGCCGCCGGCCAGGCCGCGCTCATCCCAGTCGTGGCGCAGCCCCACGCCGTCGCATTCCAGCAGCAGCTTTGCCGATGCCAGCTCGGCGGCGATGCCCGCCGCGCGGATGCCGCTGACCGCCGAGCGCACCTGCGCCAACGCATCGCGCGCGACACGGCTCACGGCATCGATCTCCGCACGCGCCGCCGCGGGGTCGCGCTCCATCAGCCGCGCGGCCAGGTCCGACTTCAACGCGACCAGCGACAGCGTGTGCCCGAGCAGGTCGTGCAGGTCGCGGCCGATGCGCTCGCGCTCGGCGAGCGCGGCCAGCCGGCGCACTTCGTGGTGCGACAGCCTGAGCGCCGCGTCCGTGGCACGGCTGGCGTGTTCGACGTGGACGATGGTGCCGACGATCAGGGCGACCAGCGGCAGCCACACCACCGCCTGCCACGGGTAGCCGAGCCACAGCGCGAAGCCGACGAACGCGGCGTTGAGCACGGCCAGCAGCAGCACGTAGCGGACCAGCGAGCGCGCGCGCTGGCTGCGCAGCATCACGCAGCCGAACACGAAATAGCTCATGCCCGATGGATACCAGGGCAGGAGCAGCATGCCGAGCGCGATCATCGCCAGGGCGTAGCGCCAGGCGTGCCGCTCGGGGCGTAGCAGCACGCAGGCGTACAGCAGCACGAACAGCGGATACGTCAGCAGCGTAAGCAGCGCCCAGCGCGTGCTGTAGCCGCCCGGCGTGAACAGCGGCGTGGTGAACACCCACGCCGACCACATCAGGTGCACCCATTCGGTCCACGCCGAGCGGCCCTGGCGCTGCACCGCGGCGAGCGCCGAATCGGGCGCCGGCTGCACCCACGCGCGCCAGCCGGACAACTTCGCGCGGTGCGCGCCTGCATGCTCCATGGCGCGATGATGCGCCACTCAGCGCAACTCGACCTGGTCGATGTACAGCTCGAACGCGCCCTGCGGCTGGCCGGCGGTGATCGCCACCGCGCGCAGCGAGGCCACGTCCGCGCCGGCAAAGGACGCCAGCGGGATCCGCACCTCGCGCCACTCCGGTCCGGCGGTGAATGCCTGCATGCTCGGCAGCGCCTGCATCGACGGCCCCGAGAACAGCATCACCTGGTAGCCGCGGCCGTCGCCGCGCGCCTGGAACACCAGTTCGCTGCGCGCCGAGGCGTCGACCGGCTGCATCGGCTGCGCGCCGGGATGGAACATTGTGCCGGCCCATGGGAAGGCGAAGCCGGGGCGGATCTCGCCCGCCACGCGCAGCGCACCGCGCGAGCCTGTGGCGCCGCCTGCGGCCCAGGCCTGGTCGGCGACTGACGTGCCGCCCGCCATGGCATCGGTGGTGAGCTGCCAGCCGTGGCCGAAGCGCACGCCGGTCGCGCCGTCCTCGAAGTCGGCGAGCAGCGCGCCTGCGGCGATCGCCGGCGCTGCAGCCGGCGCGTCCATGCGCGGGCGGACGACGGCGTGGCCGTTTTTCCAGAGGCCGGCGATGGCGCGCGTGGCGGCGATGTCCGCGGTGGGGTCGCCATCGACCAGCAGCAGGTCGGCACGCAGCCCGGGCGCGATGCGGCCGCGGTCGTCGAGGCCGAAGCGACGCGCCGGCACCGAAGTGGCCGCGGCCAGCGCGGCGCGCGGCGACAGGCCGGCGCGGACCAGCAGTGCCAGTTCACCGTGCACGCTGGCGCCGTGGGTGGTGCCGGGATTGCCCGCGTCGGTGCCGGCAAGCACGTCCACGCCCGCCGCATGCAGCGCGGCGACGCTGCGCAGGGCGTTGTCGAACGCCGCCGGTCGCGCTGCGCCGGGGAAGCCGGCGTCGAGCGTGCCGCGCTGTTCCGCGGCCAGCCACGGCGCCAGCCGCGCGTCCGCCGCAAGCGCGCTGCCGCTGCCGTCCTGCGCGAAGCTTGCGACCACCGACAGCGTCGGCACCACGAATGCGCCGCTGCGCCGGGCGGCGGCGACGAACGCCGGCGATGCGGCGGCGTCATGGAACACGTGCACCAGGCCGTCCGCGCCGGATTCCACCGCATGCAGCGCATCCGCCTGCGACGACGCGTGGACCACCGCGCGGCGCTCGTGCGCATGCGCCGCGGTGATCGCGGCGGCGACCTGCGCCGGCGTGATCGTCGGCAGGCGGCGCTCGGCGGAGTGGGTGCTGAAATCCTCGACGATCAGCTTGATGTAGTCGGAGCCCTCGGCCACGCGCGCGGCGACGAACGCCGCGGCATCGCCGTCGGCGGCGAGCGTCGGCACCGGGAAGCCGTATTGCGTGCCGTGGCCGCCGGCGGTGGTGACGGTGGCGCCGGCGGTCCACAGGTCGGCCTGCCCGGTGGCACCGAGCGATTCGCGCTGCGCGCGCAGCGCCGGGATGCGGTTCCAGTCGCCGAACATGTCGAGTTCGGCGGTGACGCCGAAGCGCAGGGCGTCGCGTTGCGCCTCGCCCCAGCTGTGCGTATGCGCGTCGATGAAGCCGGGCAGCAGGGTCCGGCCAGCGCCGTCCACGACCTCGATGCCGGCCGGGATGGCGACATCGGCGCCGACCGCCGCGATGCGGCCATCGCGGATGACGACATTGGCGGCGGGCAACACCCGCTCGCCGTCGAACACGCGCACGCCGGTGATCGCGAAGGCGGCGCCTTCGCCTCCGGACGGCAGGACGACGTCGGCGGCGACCGCGGGCTCCGCGGACGCGCCCTGGGCCAGCACGGCGCCGGCAATGGCGGCGGCGATGGCGCCCGCGGCGAGGATTTCAGGCCAGCGATTCATGGCAACACTCCTTGGAGATCAGCAGCGGTGGCGAACGGTGAAGCATCAACCGCAGCGCGCGAGGCGCGCACGGGCAAGGACGAAAAACCCGATCGCGACCACCGCCAGCACGCCGAGGTGCAGCGCCACCGGCTGGCCCGCATCCATGCCCACCACCTTCAGCGCAAGCTGGCCATGATGGTAGGAAGGCCACACCGGCGCCAGCCGGGCCAGCGCGTCCGGCAACATCGCCAGCGGCAGCCACAGTCCGGACAGGAACGACATCGGCAGGTACAGGAGGTTGACCACCACCGGTGCGGCGGAACCGCCGGCCACGGTGCCGATGTACAGCCCGATGGCGCAGAACGGCAGCGCGCCGGCCACGTGCACCAGCCACAGCAGTGCCCACTGCCCCGGTGCCAGCGAGACCCCGGCCAGGGTGGCTGCGATCACGGCCAGCAGCAGCGCGACGATCGCCGAGAACAGCAGCGCCATCGCCATCTTCGCCAGCAGCCATGCGCCGGGCGGCATGGGCAGCGCGCGCTTGAGCGCCAGCAGCCCCTGCGCGCGATCCATCGCCACGGTCACGCCGAAGCCGAACAGCGCGGCGCCCATCACGCCGAACACGCCATAGGTGGCCAGCATGTGCTGCGCGGCACTGCCGTCGCCGCGATTCATCGCTACCCCGAACAGCAGGTAGAACATCACCGGGAACAGCAGCGTGGGCAGCGCGAACATCGGCGTGCGCAGCATGCGCAGGAACTCGTACTTCGCTTCCAGCACGTGGCTCTTCAGCAGCGGGTGGCGGCGGGCGGCCGCGGGAACCTCGACCATGGCATGCATCACGCGGCCTCCTTGAGCGACGTGTCGCGGGTGATTTCCAGGAAGGCCTCGGCGAGGCCGGCGCGGCTGACGTCGAGCCCGGACAGCGCCGGATCGGCGGCGAGCAGGCGACGCACAATCTCCTCGGCCACGTCGGCCACCACCTCCAGGCGTCCGCCATCGCGATGCACGGCACGAACCCGCGGCCAGCGCGCCACCTCCTCGGCATCGACCGTGCTGGTGCAGCGGATGCGGCGCTGGTCGACGCGTGCGCGCACTTCATCAAGACTGCCGCTGGCGACCACGCGGCCATCGGCCAGCACCACCACGCGATCGGCCAGCGCCTCGGCCTCTTCGAGGTAATGGGTGGTCAGCAGCACCGAGGTGCCCTCGGCGACGAGATCGCGCAGGCCGCGCCACAGGCCCTGGCGGGCTTCGATGTCGAGGCCGGTGGTGGGCTCGTCGAGGAACAGCATGCGCGGCGCGCCGCAGATCGCGAGTGCGAACTGCACGCGACGCTGCTGGCCGCCGGAGAGCTTGCCGTAGCGGCGCTTGAGCAGGCCGTCGAGCCCGGCGATGGCGACGCAGTCGGCCATGCTGCGCGGCGCGGGGTAATAGCTGCGCGTCAGGTCGAGCAGTTCGCCGACGGCGAGCGTGTCGGCGATCGCGCCGGCCTGCAGCATCACGCCGATGCCTTGGCGCGCCGCGAGGTCCTGCGGCGAGCGCCCGAACAGCCGCGCCTGGCCTGCATCCGGCTGCAGCAGGCCGAGCAGCAGCGAGATCGCCGTGGTCTTGCCGGCGCCGTTGGCGCCGAGCAGGGCGAGCACCTGGCCGCGATGCAGGTCGAGATCGACGCCGTCGAGCGCGACGACCGTGCCATAGCGCTTGCCCGCGCCCTGCAGTTGGGCGAGTGGCGCGTGATCGGACTGGTGCATGCGGTGGACCCCGGCGATTGGACGGCGCCATGTTCGTCGCCATGCGCGCTGGCCGGCAGTCGCGCCGGTCAGGGATCGCGGGTGACAGACGTCACCTGACATCGCATCCTGCGGCGGACACACTCGGTCACACTCCGCAGCGTCCCTCCGTCCAGATGACCATATGAACACCAACGCCGACCTGCTCAGGGAATTGAGGATCGACCGCAACGCACCACCGCCGCCATCGCGGCGCGGGCTGTGGATCGCCTTGGCCGTCGCCGCAGCGGTGCTGCTGGTGGCCGGCGCGGCGTGGGCGTTCCTCGCGCGCGACCGCGGCATCGAAGTGCAGACCGCGCCGGTGGTCGCCGCTGCGGGCGGCGGCAGCACGGCGGCTTCTGTGCTCGATGCCAGCGGCTACGTGGTGGCGCGGCGCATGGCGACGGTGTCGTCGAAGATCACCGGCCGCGTGCGCGAGGTGCTGATCGAGGAAGGCCAGCACGTGGCCGAAGGCGAGGTCATGGCGACCCTCGACCCGATCGATGCCGACGCGCAGCGCGACCTGTCCCGGGCGCAACTGGGTGCGGCACGCAGCCAGGCCGACGGCATCCGCGCGCAGCTCGTGGAAGCCGAAGCCAACGCCCGGCGGCTGTCGTCGCTGGTGCAGCAGCAGCTGGTGTCGCGCGCGCAGCATGAGCAGGCCATCGCGCAGCGCGACTCCCTGCGCGCGCAGCTCGCCACCGCGCAGCGCAACGCGCAGGTCGCCGGCGAACAGCTGCGGATCAGCGGCATCGGCGTCGACAACACCATCGTGCGCGCGCCGTTCGCCGGCGTGGTGATCGCCAAGGCGGCGCAGCCTGGCGAGATCGTGTCGCCGCTGTCGGCCGGTGGTGGCTTCACCCGCACCGGCATCGGCACCATCGTCGACATGGACTCGCTGGAAGTCGAAGTCGACGTCGGCGAGGCCTACATCGGTCGCGTGCAGCCGGCCATGCCGGTCGAAGCCACGCTCAATGCCTATCCGGACTGGAAGATCCCGGCGGAAGTGATCGCCATCATCCCCACCGCCGACCGCGGCAAGGCCACGGTCAAGGTGCGCGTGGCGCTGAAGGAAAAGGATCCGCGGATCGTGCCGGACATGGGCGTGACCGTGAGCTTCCTGGAACGCGCACCCGAAGCCGCGGCGGACCAGCCACGCGGCGTGCGCGTGCCCGCCGCGGCGGTCGCGGCGCGCGACGGCGGCGACGTCGCCTTCGTGGTCGCCGCCGAGGACCGCGCCGAACTGCGCACGATCCGGACCACCGCGGGCCGCAGTGGCGGTGACCGCCAGGTCCTGTCCGGGCTCGCGCCGGGCGAGACCGTCGTGCTCGATCCGCCGGCCGACCTGCGCGACGGCGACCGGCTGCGCATCGCCACCGACTGATCACACCCCCCTTGCAACCACCACGAGGCATGGCCATGACCACCCTGGTATCGATCCGCAACCTCACCAAGTCCTACCAGCGCGGCCCGGAGAAGGTCGAGGTGCTGCACGGCCTGGACCTGGACATCGCCTCGGGCGATTTCGTCGCGTTGATGGGGCCCTCGGGCTCGGGCAAGACCACGCTCCTCAACCTCATCGGCGGGCTCGATGCGCCCACCGGCGGCGAGATCGAGATCGACGGCCAGCGGATCGACAGCATGGGCGCGGGCCAGCTGGCGACCTGGCGCAGCCGCAACGTCGGCTACGTGTTCCAGTTCTACAACCTGATGCCGGCGCTGACCGCGCAGAAGAACGTCGAGCTGCCACTGCTGCTGACGAAACTCGGCGCAGCGCAGCGCAAACGCAACGCGCAGATCGCGCTGGAACTGGTCGGCCTGTCCGACCGCACCTCGCACAAGCCGGCCGAGCTCTCCGGCGGCCAGCAGCAGCGCGTGGCGATCGCACGCGCGATCGTCTCCGACCCGACGATCCTGATCTGCGACGAGCCCACCGGCGACCTCGACCGCCAGTCGGCCGAAGACATCCTCGGCCTGCTGCAGGAGCTCAACCGCACGCACGGCAAGACCATCGTCATGGTCACCCACGACCCGAAGGCGGCCGAATACGCCAGCCACACCCTGCACCTCGACAAGGGCACCCTTGTCGAACAGCAGTCGCACGCGGCCTGACGCGACCGGAGGAGGCCGACATGAAGTACTTCCACCTGGTCTGGGCCGCGCTGTTCCGGCGCAAGACCCGTACCTTCCTGACGCTCGCCTCGATCGTGGCCGCGTTCCTGCTGTTCGGCCTGCTCGACGGCATCCGCTCGAGCTTCGCCCAGCTCGGCCAGAACGCCGACGGCGCGCAGCGCCTGCAGACGGCGTCGAAGCTGTCCTTCATCGAGACCCTGCCGATCTCGCTGCAGGGGCGCATCGCAAACATCGACAACATCGAAGCAGTGACCTATGCCAACTGGTTCGGCGGCACCTACCAGGGACCGAAGAACCAGCTGTTCACGTTCGCGGTGGCGCCCAACTACCTGGACCTTTATCCCGAGATCCTGGTGGATCCGGCCGAGGTCGAGGCCTGGAAGCGCAACCGCACCGGCATGCTGGTCGGCGAGACCATGATGAAGCGCTTCGACTGGAAGGTCGGGCAGCGCGTGCCGCTGCAGTCGAGCATCTTCCCCAACAGTGACGGCAGCCTGGACTGGGCGTTCGACATCGTCGGCGTGCTGCGTGCCAAGGACAAGAAGAGCGCCGGCTTCACCGAATCGCTGATCCTGATGCACTACGACTACTTCGAGGAATCCACGCCGTATGTCGACGGCGACGTCGGCTGGTACATCAGCCGCGTCTCCGACGTGCGCCGCAGCGACGCGGCGGCCAGGGCGATCGACGCGCTGTCCGCCAACTCGCCGCACGAGACCAAGTCGATGAGCGAGCAGGCGGCGATGGCCTCGCAGCTCAAGCAGATGGCCGACATCGGCCTGATCGTGGGCTCGATCATGGGCGCGGTGTTCTTCACCCTGCTGCTGCTCACCGGCAACACCATGGCGCAGGCGGTGCGCGAGCGCACCTCCGAACTCGCGGTGCTGAAGACGATCGGCTTCTCCAGCAGCAGCGTGCTGTGCATGGTGCTGGCCGAATCGATGCTGATCGTGGTGATCGGCGGGGTACTGGGCCTCGCCCTTGCGGCGGTGATCGGACCCGCGGCCTCGGCCGGCAGCGGCGGCATGATCAGCCTGCCGCCGGTGGGCCTGCAGAGCTGGATGCTGGGCCTGGCGCTGATGCTGGCGATCGGCCTGCTGGTGGGCGCGCTGCCGGCGATCCGCGCCATGCGCCTGAACATCGTCGACGCCCTCGCGGGCCGTTGAAGGCCCTTCCCGAGGACATGCAGATGAATCGTTTGATGAAGGTACTCCGCGCCGCCGGCCTGGTCCTGCTGATCGCCCTCGTGCTCGCCGCGTGGATCTTCCTGCCGTGGTGGGCGCTGCTCGGCGTGGCCGCCGCCTTCGCACTGTGGATGCTGCTGGCCCGCAGCGGCCGGCAGGCCGCTTCGGTGACCATGGTCGGGGTCAGCACGCTGTCGCAGCGCCTCGGCTCGTCATCGGTCGTGATCGTGGGCATCGCCGGCGTGGTCGGCGTGCTGGTGGCGCTGCTGGCGATGGCCGAAGGCTACCGGCACACGGTCAGCAGCAGCGGCGACGAGCAGACCGCGATCGTGCTGCGCGGCGGCTCGTCGGCGGAGCTGATGTCGGTGATGACGCGCGACGCCATCACCACCATCGAGCGCGCCCCGGAGATCGCGCGTGACGCCGAAGGGCGGCCGATGGCCTCGCCGGAGCTGGTGGTGGCGGCCAACCTGCCGGTCCGCGGCGGCGCCGCCGACGAGGATGGCAGCGTGCAGCTGCGCGGCGTCGGCGACATGGCGTGGGCGGTGCGGCCGGGCATGAAGATCGTCGAGGGACGGCGCTTCGAACCCGGCAAGCGCGAGCTGGTGGTCGGCAAGGGCGCGCGCCGCCAGTTCACCGGCCTCGACCCCGGCAGCGAGCTGCGCCTGGGCAGCCAGCCGTGGACGGTGGTGGGCGTGTTCGAGTCGGGCGATTCGATGGAGTCGGAGGTCTGGGCCGATGCCGAAGTCGTGGCCGCCACCTACGGTCGCGGCAGCAGCCGGGCCTCGGTGTTCGCGCGCCTGTCCGCGCCGTCCGCCTTCAACGCCTTCAAGGCCACGCTGGCCGCCGACCCGCGCCTGCAGGTCGAGGCGAAGACCACGCTCGACTATTTCCAGGGCCAGTCCGAAGGCGTGTCGAAGGTGCTGCGCATCATCGGCATCGTGGTCGGCTCGATCATGGCGATCGGCGCGGTGTTCGGCGCGCTCAACACCATGTTCGCCAGCGTCGCCTCGCGTGCACGCGAGATCGCCACGCTGCGCGCGATCGGCTTCCGCGGCGTGCCGGTGGTGGTCGCGGTGCTGCTGGAGACGATGCTGCTGGCGGCACTTGGCGGCGCCCTCGGCGGTGCGATCGCCTGGCTGGTGTTCAACGGCTACACGGCATCGACGCTCGCCGGCGGCGTCGCCCAGCTCACGTTCGAGTTCAAGGTGTCGCCCGCCCTGCTCTGGGAGGGCCTGAAGTGGGCGCTGGCGATCGGCTTCGTCGGCGGCCTGTTCCCGGCGCTGCGCGCGGCGACCATGCCGGTGACCGACGCCCTGCGCGCGGCATGACCGGCGGCGACCTCCACGCGCTGTCGAACGCGGAGCTGGAGGCGCGCCTCCTGGACCTGCAGCGGCGCGCGTTCGAGGTCTACGAGGATGCCGCGCTCGCCGCCGAGGCGCGCGAGGACCGCAAGGCCTACGCGCGCGCCGAGGCGGAAGCGGCGCCGCTGATCGCCGAGGCCCGCGCCGTCAACGACGAACGCGTGCGCCGGCTGCGCCGGAGGGCGCGGAACTGGCGCAATGCGGGCGTGGCGATTGCAGTCGCCGGCACCGCGGCGATCAGCTGGATCGCGCTGCGGGCCTGAGCCGGGCGGCGATGCGTGCCGCCTGCAGGCGCAGGTCGGGCACGGCGATGCTTTCCCACTCCGCGCCGATGCGTAGGCTGCCGATCGCGAACAGCGCCGCGGCGGCACTGCCGTCGCGGTCACGCAGAGCACCATCACCATCGACATCCACGCCGAGGCCGAACGGACCCGGTCGCGCGAGCCCCGCGGCGAGCAGCGACGCCTGGAGCGCATCGTCCGCCACCGGGAATCGCGACTGGATGCCGGTGGCATTGACCACGCGGTCCACCTGCCAATGGCGCGCCGGCTTTCCGCCCTGCGCCACCGCGTGCAGTGCGACGCCGTCGCCATCAGTCGTGATCGCCGCCAGCCGTGCGGCCTCGACCCGCAGCTGTCCGTCGGCGCGCATCGCCTCGAGCGCCTCCACGACCTGCGGCGCGATGCGGTGGCGGTGCACGTCCCAGCCGCGCACCACGTGGCGCAGGAAGCGCGCCTGGTCGGCGGGCGACAGCGACTGCCACAGCCGCACGCCGTGCGGGCGCAGCGCCTGCATCACGCCCTGCCACGGCAGGCCGGCGGCTGTCGCCGCGGTGGCCAGCGCGCGCAGCCGGCGCATGCGTGCGCGCAGCGGCAGCGCGGCGAGCGCATCGATGTCGACATCGAGCGCCATGTGCGTGGGCTCGTGCGGCAGCGGCAGCAGCGCGTGCCGCGACAGCGCGATGACCGGGCCGCGATGTCCCTGCCCGCGCAGCGCCAGCACGATGTCGACCATGCTCAGCCCGGTGCCGACGATGGCGACCCGGGCATCCGCCGGGATCGCGGCGATCGCCGCCAGGTCCCAGGCTTCGCAGACCCGCGCCGCGATCTCCGCCGGCACGGACAACGGCAGCGGGCGCGACGCGTTGCCGGTGGCAAGCACGCACGCCGCGGCATGCAGGCGCTCGCCCGACGCCAGCACCACCGTGCGCCCGCCGTCCTCGCAGGCCACCGCCCGCGCGTGCACGTGAACGACAGCACCGCTGGCCGCGGCTTCGGCGAGGCGCGCGGCGAGGTAGTCGCCGAAGCGGCGGCGCGGCATGAAGTCGTGGCCCACGTCCGCGGCGGCCTCGCCATCCACGGCCTGCAGCCATGCCACGAAGTCGCCCTGCATCGCCGCGTGCCAGCCCATGCGATCGGCGGTGACGTTGAGCAGGTGCTCGTCGCGGGTGGTCGAATACGCCACCCCGCGCGCCAGCGTCGCGCGCGGCTCGATGATGGCGATGCGCATGCCCGGGTCGCGCGCCAGGCAGTGCATCGCCACCAGCGCGCCCGCGGCGCCGCCGCCAATGACGGCGAGGTCGTAACCTGCGCCGGTCATGCGCGGGCGCTCCGGCGCGCGCGCCGGATGCCATCGATCATGAACACCGCCAGCGCCGCCCAGATCAGCGCGAAGCCGATCGCACGGTCGCGGTCGAAGTGTTCCTGGAACACCAGCAGCCCGATCAGGAACTGCAGCGTCGGCGCGATGTACTGCAGCACGCCCACCATCGACAGCGGCACGCGCCGCACCGCGTACGCGAACCCCACCAGCGGCAGCGCGGTCAGCGCGCCGCCGAGCACCAGCAGCAGGTCCACGCCCGCCCCCCAGCCGCCGATGAAGCCACCGGTGCCCTGGAATTCGAACCAGGCCAGTGCCGCGAGCGCCGGCAGGAACAGGTAGGCGCTTTCCACGCCCAGGCCGGCGACCGCATCGATCGCGGCGAACTTGCGGATCACGCCGTACAGCGCGAACGAACTTGCCAGCGTCAGCGCGATCCACGGGAAGCTGCCGTAGTTGAAGGTCAGCCAGGCGACGCCCGCGGCGGCGATCGCCACCGAAACCCACTGCACGGAGTTGAGGCGCTCGCGCAGGAACACCACGCCGATCACCACGTTGAGCAGCGGGTTGATGAAGTAGCCGAGGCTGGTCTCGATGACATGGCCGGCATTGACCGCCCAGATGTACAGCCCCCAGTTGAACGCGATCAGCACGCCGCTGGCCGCGAGCATCCCCGCAAGCCGCGGCTGCGCGAGCACCGCGCGCAACCAGCCACCGCCCTGCTTCCAGAACAGCCAGGCGGCCACCAACACCGCGCTCCACACGATCCGGTGCAGGACGATCTGCAACGACGGCACCATCTTGAGCAGGTGCCAGTAGAGCGGCATGACGCCCCACAGCACGAACGCGCCGACGGCCATCCACACGCCCTTGCTGTCGAGCCGGCTCACGGCTGGGTTTCGCCGGCCGCCGCTGCGGCGGCTGGCGCGCGTGCACGCGCGCGCAGCGCCTTGCCCAGGGTGATCACCACCACGCCGCCCAGGATCACCACCATGGCCCCGATGTCATGGCCACTGAAGCGTTCCGCCGCCAGCCACGTGCCGAGCAGCACCGCGATCACCGGATTGACGTAGGCATAGCTGCCGGCCAGCGTGGTGCGCACGTTCTGCAGCAGCCAGGCATAGGCGGTGAAGCCGATGATCGAGCCGAACACCGCGAGATAGGCCAGCGCCGCGCTCGCCTTCGGCGTTGGCATGGCCGTGATGCGCTCGCCGAACACGAGGCCTGCGACCAGCATCAGCACGCCGCCGCAGAGCATCTGACCGGCTGCCGCCATGAAGGGCGTCGGCAACGCGCGGCCGCGGCTCCACACCGAGCCCCAGGCCCATGCCAGCGGCGCGACCAGCAGCGCCAGCATGCCCTGCGGTGAACCGGTGAGCGAGCTGCCGGCGTTGAGCCAGAGCACGCCGACAAAGCCGATGCCCAGCCCGAAGAGTTCCAGCCGCATCGGCCGTTCTCCGCGCAGACTGGCGAACAGCGCGATCCACAGCGGTGCCGAGGCCACGGCCACCGCCGCCAGGCCGGACGACACCGTCTGCTGCGCGATGCACACCATGCCGTTGCCCAGCCCCAGCAGCAGCAGGCCCATCACGCCGAGATCGCGCCATTGCGCGCGCGTCGGCGCGGGCACGCCGCGCAGGCGCAGGAATGCGTAGAACACGCCACCGGCGGCGAGGAAGCGCACGCCCGCCATCAGCAGCGGCGGATAGCCACCTTCCAGCGCGAAGCGGATCGCCAGGTACGTGGAGCCCCACACGAGGTAGACCGCCGCGAGCGCGAGCACGACGGACGGCCCGGTGGCGTTGCGTGGAGCCGGAAACGGGGCAGCACCCATCGCAATGTCCAGGGCGTAGAGGTATCGGGAGGGAACGCGGCCCGGACGGACCTGGCGGCGTGCGGGGATTCTACGCCGCGGGCAGCCGCGGGGCCCGCATCACTGCGGACCAACCACGGAATGGTGGCGCGAATCGTGACCCAGGGCCGGGCGCTGCGGGCTCATGCCGCGCCGGAGCGCGGGGCGCGTTTCAGCGCGCCCAGAGCCCCGGACCGGTCGACTCCGGCAGCACCGTGGCCGAAAGCTTGCGGTCGGCATCGAGCAGGCGCACCGCATCGGCCAGGATCGCCGCCGACTCGCGCAGCAGCGGATCCGGGCGCTTCTCCGCGGCGGCTTCGCGCGCGGTGTCCTTGGCGATGTCGCGCTCGTTCGCGGTCAGGCCATCGTCGCTGTCGATGTCGGCCAGCGGGTCGAGCTGCAGGCCCAGGCGCTGGCGCTCGGCCTGGCGCTCCTTGCGCTTGGCGTCCTGGCGGTCGCGCTCGGCGCGGCGCTCGGCCACGTTGAGCGAGATGTACTTCTTTTCGGATTCGGCGCGGAACTCGGCCACGTCCTGCGAGAACCAGCGGAACTCGTGGTCCTTCGCCACGCGCGCGGCGTGCAGCGCATCCAGCCGCGGCAGCAACGAGGCGAAGTTGCCGTAGCGCGTGTGCGGCACGGCGGCGATGCGCGTCCACGGCAGCGCGTTGTCGTAGGTGCTCTCGCCGAACACGCTGGCATCCACCGTCACCGGGAAGCTGATGTCGGGCACCACGCCCTTGTTCTGCGTGCTGCTGCCGCCCGGAAGGAAGAACTGCGCGATGGTCAGCTTGACCTGGCCGTAGCGCTTGCCTTCGTTGGCCGGCCAGCGGTCGAGGTCGACCAGGTTCTGCACCGTGCCCTTGCCGAAGGTGGTTTCGCCGATCACCAGCCCGCGGCCGTAGTCCTGGATGGCGCCGGCGACGATTTCCGAGGCCGAGGCCGAGCCGCGGTTGACGAGCACCGCGAGCGGGCCGTCCCACGACACACCGGCCTTGCGGTCCGCTTCCACGCTGACGCGGCCACCGGATTCGCGCACCTGCACCACCGGGCCCTGGTCGATGAACAGGCCGGTCAGCTCGACCGCCTCGTTCAGCGAACCGCCGCCGTTGCTGCGCAGGTCGAGCACCACGCCGTCGACCGCCTTGCCGCGGAACTCGCCGAGGATGCGCGCCACGTCGCGCGTGGCCGACGCATAGTCGCCATCGCGGCTGCGGCGGCCTTCGAAGTCCTGGTAGAACGCCGGCAGCTCGATCACGCCGATGCGCTTGGCGGGAGCGCCATCGACGCCCGGGATGTCGAGCATCTTGGACTTGGCCGCCTGCTCCTCGAGGCGCACCTTGGCGCGCGTCAGGGTGATCCGCACCGGCGCGCTGTCGAGCACGGCCTCCACCGGCACCACGTCCAGGCGCACCTGGGTGCCGGCCTTGCCCTTGATCTTCTCGACGACATCATCGATGCGCCAGCCGATCACGTCCTCCATCGGCCCGCTCGTGCCCTGGCCGACAGCGACGATGCGGTCGCCGGGCGTGAACTTGTTGCTGGTCGCTGCCGGCCCGCCGGGGATCAGCTCGCGGATCACCACCACGTCGTCCTGCCGCTGCAGCTGCGCGCCGATGCCTTCCAGCGACAGCGACATGCTCTGCGTGAACAGCTTGGCGGTGCGCGGGTTGAAGTAGTCGGTATGCGGGTCGATCGACGCGGTATAGGCGTTGAGGAAACTCTGGAACGCGTCCTCGCCGTTGAGCTGGGCGATGCTGGAGGCGATGTTGGCGTAGCGCTTGTCGAGCGTGGTGCGGATCTCGGCGGCACTCTTGCCGGCCAGGGTCAGGCGCAGCCAGTCGTTGCGCACCGACTTCTGCCACAGGCCGTCGAGCTCGGCGCCATCGGCCGCCCAGGGCGCGTCCTCGCGGTCGTAGTACCAGCGTTCGTCGCTGCTGAAATCGAAGATGTCCTGCTTCAGCAGGCCGCGCGCGTACGCCACGCGCTCGTCGACGCGCTGCTTGTACAGGGCGAAGATCTCGAAGGCCGGGCCCACGTCGCCCTGGCGGACGGCATCGCCCATGCGCGGCTCGTAGCGCGCGAAGCGCGCGACGTCGCCGGCCGAGAGGAACAGCTTGTTGCCGTCGAGCGATTCCAGGTAACGCTTGAAGATGTCAGCCGACATCGCCGCGTCGAGCGCACGCGGGCGGTAGGCGTAGCGGCTGTCGGAGAGCAGGCCGTAGACCAGCTTCGACGTGGTCGCGTGGTCGGCGGTCGGCGCGGCCGGGATGGCGCCGCCGTCGGCGCGCGCCATCAGCGCCAGCGGGGTGGCGAGTGCGAGGACGATCGCGGAGATGGAAATGGCTTGCCTGGCTTTCATTCGTACTCGCTCGTTGCTCGCGTCGCTGCGGGGTGGCGCCTGGGCCACGATCGCCTGCCCTTGGGGCCGGGGACAGTGCTGGAAGTTGCATCGGGAAGGCGCAAACCCACTCTAACCGCGGGAATGGGCATGGGTGTGAACGATGAACAAGCGCCGTGGCGGCCGCGGCGCGACGGGCTCAGCCCGCGACGCCGGCACCGGCGGCCTGGCGGTCGGCGTGGTACGAGGAGCGCACCAGCGGCCCCGAGGCGACGTGGGTGAAGCCAAGCGCCATGCCGTAGTCCTCGAAGGCCTTGAACTCCTCCGGCGTCCAGTAGCGCAACACCGGGTGGTGATGCGCGCTGGGCTGCAGGTACTGGCCGATCGTGACCATGTCCACGTCGTGCGCACGCAGGTCGCGCAGGGTGCCCTGCACCTGCTCCAGGGTCTCGCCGAGGCCGAGCATGATCCCCGACTTGGTGGTGACGTCCGGATGCTGCGCCTTGAAGCGCTGCAGCAGGGTCAATGACCACTGGTAGTCGGCGCCCGGGCGCACGTTGCGGTACAGCTCCGGCACGGTCTCGACGTTGTGGTTGAACACGTCCGGCGGATTGGCCGCGAGGATCTCCAGCGCGCGGTCCATGCGGCCCTTGCCGCGGAAGTCCGGCGTCAGCACCTCGACCTTGGTGGTCGGGGTGAGCGCGCGGATCGCCGCGATGCAGTCGACGAAATGCTGGGCGCCGCCGTCGCGCAGGTCGTCGCGGTCGACCGAGGTCACCACCACGTACTTCAGGCCCATGTCGGCGACGGTCTCGGCCAGGCGGCGCGGCTCGTCGGCGTCGGGCGGCTTCGGCCGGCCGTGGGCGACGTCGCAGAAGCTGCAGCGGCGCGTGCACACGTCGCCCAGGATCATGAAGGTCGCGGTGCCGTGGCCGAAGCACTCGTGGATGTTCGGGCAGCTGGCGTCCTCGCACACCGTGACCAGGCGGTTCTCGCGCAGCTTGGCCTTGAGCGCGGCAACCGCGCCGTTGGACGGGATGCGCACGCGGATCCAGGACGGCTTGCGCAGCACCGGGGTGTCCACGAATTCCACTGGCGAGCGCCCGATCTTGTCGCCCGCGACCTGCTTGACCCCCGGCACCAGCGACGGCGCGCCGGCATCGGCGATGACGGCGAGCGGGATGGACTTGGCGGAGGTGTTGGTCATGATCTCGTGGCCGTGGCAAAAACCGCTTCTCGAGGCGCTTCTGACGGCGCCAGGCCGAACTGCGTGGCGAGGGTCGCGACCAGCGCGGGGCCAGCGATATCGAGGCTTGCGGGACCGCCGCATTCTACCACCGAGGTCACCGCGAGCCCGGCGTAGCCGCAGGGGTTGATGCGGCGGAACGGCTCGAGGTCCATCGCGATGTTGAACGCGAGGCCGTGGAAAGTGCAGCCGCGGCGCACGCGGATGCCGAGCGCGGCGATCTTGGCGTCGCCCACGTAGACCCCAGGCGCGCCCTCGCGGCGCGCCGCGGCGATGTCCCAGCCGGCCAGGGTGTCGATGAGCGCCTGCTCGATGCGGCAGACGTAATCGCGCACGCCGATCTTCAGGCGCTTGAGGTCGAGCAGCGGATAGACCACCAGCTGGCCGGGACCGTGGTAGGTCACCTGGCCGCCGCGGTCGACGTGCAATACGGGAATGTCGCCAGGCAGCAGCACGTGTTCGGGCTTGCCGGCCTGGCCGAGGGTGAACACCGGATCGTGCTCCACCACCCACAGCTCGTCGGGCGTCGCGTCGTCGCGGCGGTCGGTGAACGCCTGCATCGCGCGCCACACCGGTTCGTAGGGCTGCCGGCCGAGTTCGCGCAGCAGCGCTGGTCGCGGCGCGGCCGCTACAGCGTCCACTTCACCTCGGGATGCTCGCGCAGCGCGGCATGCGCGGTCTCGTACTCCTCGCGCGAGTTGGCGCGGAAGCTGAGCCTGATCGATGCGAACTTGCCGCTGCTCGAGGCCCGCGTGGTCACGGTTTCGTGCAGCACCGTCAGGCCGGCCGCGCGCAGCAGGTTGGGCACCTCGACCTCGAGGCCCGCGGTGACGGGACCTACCGCGGTGATCTCGAAATCACCGGGGAACTGGAAGCCGTGCTCGGGGTTGTCGGATTTGATCTCCATTTCGCGATTATGGGGATCGAGGCGCGAAATCCAAGCGCCGAACCTGGCCTGCGACAGGGCCTGCCCGCGTTTTCCGCGGTAACCGCTACGCCTTCGGGCAGGAGATGCCATGTTGATCGACCACCGTGCCGCCATCCCGGCCGCCACCCTCGCACTGTCGTGCGCCATCGGCCTGTTGCTGGCCGCGCCGGCGCAGGCGCAGACCGCGCAGCAGCAGCGGGCGCAGCAGGCCAACCAGATCCCGACCTGTGCGCAGAGCCTGGGCACCATCTCGGTGGCCGAGCCGCCGGGCCGCAACTGGTGGAGCGGCCAGCAGCTGGCCTCGCCCACCGCGGTGATCAAGGTCTATGTGAGCAAGTCGCGCTGCTTCACGCTGGTCGACCGCGGACAGGGCATGGCCGCGATGCAGGCCGAACGCGGGCTGGCCTCCTCCGGCGACCTGCGCGGCGGCTCCAACCTCGGCAAGGGCCAGATCCGCGCCGCCGACTACGTGCTGGTGCCCGACCTGGTGGCGCAGAACGCCAACTCGGGCGGCAACAGCATCGGCGGCCTGCTCGGCGGGATGATCGGCAACAGCACCGCCGCGGCGGTGGTCGGCGGGCTCAACCTCAAGCGCAAGACCGCCGATGTGGTGCTGACTGTCACCGACATGCGCTCCTCGGAGCAGGTGGCGATGACCGAGGGCCACGCCAGCAAGACCGACCTCGGCTGGGGCGCGGGCGCGGGCCTGTTCTCGGGCGGCTTCGGCGGTGGCGGCGCCACCGGCTACGCCAACACCGAGATCGGCCAGGTGATCGCACTGGCCTACCTGCAGGCCTACACCGACCTGGTCGCGCAGCTCGGCGGCCTGCCCGGCAATGCCTCGGCGGCCAACGCCCAGCAGGCGGTGACCATGCAGAAGCCCGGGCGCCTGCTGAAGCAGGCCGACGGCCGCGGCGGCGCGGTGCGCGAGCTCGACGTCGGGATGATGCTCTACCCCACCGGCAACCGCTCGGAGCTGATGTGGGAGGTGGACGACGAGCTCGGCAACCGTGGCTGGGTCAACTCGACGCTGTTCGGCCTGTCGCGTTGAACCTGGGGGTGGACGGCGTCAGACCGTCTGCCACCACATCAGCAGTTCGTGCCAGAGGCGCTTGAAGAACCCGGCCTCTTCCACGCCTTCCAGCGCCACCAGCGGCGCTTCGGCGACGACCTTGCCATCCAGGCTCACGCGCACGGTGCCGATGGCCTGGCCCTTGGCGATCGGCGCCACCAGGGTCTTGGGCACGTCCATCGTCGGCTTGAGCTGGGTGTACTTGCCGCGGTTCACGCTCACCAGCAGCGGTTGCGCGACGCCGAGGCTGAGTTCGTTGACCTGTCCCTTCCACACCTTCTGCGTGGCCACGGGCTTGGCGGCGTCGTACAGCTTGTGGGTCTCGAAGAAGCGGAAGCCCCAGTTGAGCAGGGCCTGCGAATCCACGGCGCGCTGGTTCTCGCCGGTGGAACCCATCACCACCGAGACCAGGCGCTGGTCGCCGCGCTTGGCCGACGCCAGCAGGCAGTAGCCGGCGCCCGAGTGGTGGCCGGTCTTGATGCCGTCGACGCTCTGGTCACGCCACAGCAGCAGGTTGCGGTTGCGCTGGGTGATCGGCCCGACGGTGAATTCCTTGATCTTGTTGTACGCGTACTCCTGCGGGAAATCGCGCGCCAGCGCGCGGCCGAGCAGCGCCAGGTCGCGCGCGGTCGAGTAGTGCTCCGGCGCCGAAAGGCCGTGCGCATTGACGAAGTTGGAGTTCTTCATGCCGATGCGCTTGGCGTAGGCGTTCATCAGCATGGCGAACGCCTCCTCGCTGCCGGCGACGTGCTCGGCCAGGGCGATCGCGGCGTCATTGCCGGACTGCACCACCATGCCCTTTTCCATGTCCACGAGCTTCGCGGTCTTGTTGACCTCGAAGCCGCTGTAGCTGCCGTCGGTACCGGCGCCGCCGGTGCGCCAGGCGTTGACGCTCATCAGCACGTCGTCGTCGGCGCCGACCTTGCCGGCCTTCATCTCGGCGGCGATCACGTAGCTGGTCATCACCTTGGTGATGCTGGCCGGTTCGACGCGCTCGTCGGCGTTGTGGCCCGCAAGCACCTGGCCTGTCGCGTAATCCATCAGCAGCCATGCGGTACCGGTGACCGGCGGCGCGTCCGGAACCGGCAGCTCGTCGCTGAGCGCGGCCGGCTGCTGCGGCGTGGGCGACGGCGCGGGCGCCGGGTTCTGGGCGTACGCAAAGCCGAGCGCGGCGGTGGAAACAAGGGTGATCAGCGCGACGCGGACGGCGTGGGCATTCATCAGGCGTGGAACTCCGGGATTACGGCCATCCGTGACCGGGACGACAGGGGGCAAAGGACAGAAGTCTACTCGCGCACGACGTGCGGCGCGCCGAAGCCGAGACCGGCAACGCGGGCACTGAGTTCGGCGACGCTGGCATTGGCAACCGGGCCGACGCGCAGCCGCCACACCGGCTTTCCGGCGGCGGTGCCGTCGTGCAGGCGCACGGCGGCGATGCCGGCGCGTTCAAGCATCGCGAGCGCGCGTTGCGCGTTGTCGCGCGAGCCGAAGGCGGCGACCTGCAGCAGCACGCCGCCGGCATCGGCGCGCGCCGCAGCGGCAGGCGTCGGCGAAGGTGCGGCATCTGCCTTGGCCGCTGCGGCCGCCGCCGCCGAACCATAGGGATCCGGCGTACCTGCACGACCTGTCGCCACGCGCGCGCGGCGCGCCTTCATCCAGGCATCGAATTCGTCGGCGCTCATCGCCTTGCCGTCCTGGCGCATGTCGAAGCGCCAGTCGTCACCACCGGCGGCCGGTGGCGCCGACGTGGTCCCGCCTGCCGCAGGCGCCGTGGCCGCGGTGGCGGATGGACGGGCGGTGGCAGCGGCGGACGTGGCCGGCAACGCCTGCACCAGGCCATCGATGGCGCTGGGCTGCGCCGGTTGCGGCTTGCCGGTGGCGACACGCACGCCCGGTGGCAGGCCGGTGGCAGGGTCGACCTGGACTGCGACCCGCGTATCACGCGTATCGCGTGCGTTCTCCGCAGGGCTGAGCGCGCGCACTTCGACGCGACCGGTGCCGCGCGGATGCACACCGATCTTCACCGCCGCCGCGTAGCTCAGGTCGATCACCCGGCCCTCGTGGAACGGGCCGCGGTCGTTGACCCGCACCACCACGGACTTGCCGGTGTCGAGGTTGGTGACGCGGGCGAAGCTCGGCAGCGGCAGCGACTTGTGCGCCGCGGTGAACGCGTACATGTCGTAGACCTCCTGGTTGGAGGTCTTGCGGCCGTGGAACTTCTGCCCGTAGTACGACGCCAGGCCCTGCTCGACGAAGCCGCCGGCATCGTCCAGCACCCGGTACGACTTGCCGAGCACGGTGTACGGCGAGCGGTTGCCACTGCGCGAGCGCGCCTCGGCGACCACCTCGGGCTCGGGAATGGCGTCGACGTCGGGCAGGTAGTCGGGCAGCGTGTCGCGCACGCCGGGCTTGTACAGGCCGCCGGCGACGTAGTCGCCGCGCGTGGACGGATCTTCCTTGGCCGGCGCGTACGGCGACACCTTGCGGCCGCCTTCCGGCTGCGTCGCAGTGCCCGGTGCGGAACCGGGCGCCGGCGCGTCGGCCTTCTTCGGCGCCGCGGCACAACCGGCCAACAGCAGCACGGCGGCGGCGAAGCCCCAGCCGGCAGCGGCACGCCGGCGGATCATTGCGCCGGCCGGCCGGCGATCGCCTGCGCGAGCTGGTGCACGGCCAGCGAGTACATCGGCGAGCGGTTGTAGCGGCTGATCACGTAGAAGTTGCGGTAACCGAGCCAGTACTCGGGGCCGGCCTCGCCGTCGAAGGACAGCAGCGTGGCGCCTTCGGCCAGCGTCTGCCCGGCCTGCGGCCGGTAGCCGCGCGCCGCCAGCGCCGGCAGCGGATGCACCGGCTCCAGGTTGTCGGGCTTGAAGTCGGCCGCCGAGGCATCGCGCGTGGCGCGCGCCACCACGGGCGCGCCGCGCTGCCAGCCGTGGACCACGAAATAGTTGGCGATGGACGCGAACACATCGGGCCTGTGCGTGAGCAGGTCGCGCTGGCCGTCGCCATCGCCATCCTTCGCCCACAGCCGGTAGCTGGACGGCATGAACTGCCCCATGCCCATCGCGCCGGCATAGCTGCCCTTGAGCGCACCCAGGTCGAGCTGCGGCTCCTCGGCGGTGAGCGCGAACAGCTGCGCCAGCTCGCCGGCGAAGAACGGCGCGCGCTTCGGGAACCCGAACGCCAGCGTGTACAGCGCGTCGAGCACGCGGTGGTTGCCGGTGATGCGGCCGTAGCTGGTCTCGACGCCGATGATGGCGACGATGTACTCGGCGGGCACGCCGGTCTCGGCGGCGACGCGATCGAGCGCCGCGCGGTTTTCCGCATAGAACGCACGCCCGCCGTTGATGCGTGCGTCATTCATGAAGATCGGGCGGTAGTCGCGCCACGGGCGCACGGCCTCGGCGGGGCGCGACATCGCGTCGATGATCGACTGCTTGTGCTCCGCCGTGGCCAGCACGTCGCGGATCCGCTGCCGGTCCACGCCATAGGTGGTGGCCGTGTAGTCGACGAACGCGGCGATGCGCTGCTCGAGCGGGAGCGACGGATCGGTGACCGCGGGCGGCGCCACCGGGCGTTCCGGCGGCTGCGGCACCGCCGGCAACAGGCCCGGCGCGGTCGCCATGGCGGCCTGCGGCGTGGTGGCCGCAGGCGGCACCGGCGCGCGCGAGGTGGCGGTGGAAGCGCAGGCCGCGAACAGCAGCGGTGCGGCCAGGACCGGCAACAGACGCGGTCGGGACATCGGGAATCGGGGGCTTCGGATCATCGGGCGCGAGGTTAACACGCAGCCTCGCGGGCCACGGCCGGGCCGTTCAGACCCCGTTGCAGGCTCAGCGGCGTGCGCGCACCTGGCCGCTGGCATGCACCGCCATCACCACGCCCATGCCGGCCAGCAGCGAGACCGCTGCCGTGCCGCCGAAACTCAGCAGCGGCATCGGCACGCCAACCACCGGCAGCAGGCCCGAGATCATCCCGCCATTGACCAGCACGTACACGAAAAGCCCGAGGCCGAGCGCGCCGGCCAGCAGGCGTGCGAAGCCGTCGCGCGCTTCGGCCGCGATCCACAGGCAGCGGCCCACCACCACCAGGTACAGCGACAGCACGGTGACCACGCCCAGCCAGCCGAACTCCTCCGAGAGCACCGCGAAGATGAAGTCGGTGGTGTGCTCGGGCACGTAGTTCAGGTGCGACTGCGAGCCCTCGCCCCAGCCCTGTCCGCGCAGGCCGCCGGAGCCGATCGCGATCTTCGACTGGATGATGTTCCAGCCGGTGCCGAGCGGATCCGATTCGGGATCCAGGAAGGTGAGGATGCGGTCCTTCTGGTAGGGCCGCAGCAGCCAGTACCAGGCCACCGGCGCCGCCGCGGCCACGCCGCCGGCCGCGGCCACCAGCCACCACCAGGACATGCCCGCCAGGAACAGCGCGAATCCGCCGCTGGCCGCCACCAGCATGGCGGTGCCGAAGTCGGGCTGCATCAGGACCAGTCCGGTCGGCACGCCGATGATCGCCATCGCCGTGACCGTGCGCGCGAAGCCGGGCGGCATCGGGCCGCTGTTGAGGTACCAGGCCACCGCCATCGGCAGGCTGAGCTTGAGCAGCTCGGCGGGCTGGAAATAGAACACGCCGAGGTTCAGCCAGTGCGCGCCGCTGCGGCCGGTGCCCACGAACAGCACCGCCACCAGCGGCAGCAGCGACAGCGCGAAGACCACCGGCGCCGCACCGCGCAGGCGCAGCACCGGCACGCGCGACAGCACCCACATGATGCCGAGGCCGACCGCATAGCGCGCGCCCTGCGACTTCACCAGCACCATCTCGCCGCCGCCAGCGCTGTGCAGCACCGCCAGCCCCGCGGCCATCAGCCCCGCAAGGGCGCCGAGCAGGATCCAGTCGATGCTGCGCGCGAAGGCCTGCAGCAGGTCGAGCAGCCAGCGCAGGATGACGTTCATGGCGTGCCCTCGACGGCCGGGGCGCCAACCACCACCGCCTGCGCGCCGGGCAGCACCGCCGACACCACGCTGTCGAACGTGGCCACCGGCGGCGCGTCGATCGCGGCCTCGGTGCCGGGGCTCGGCTCGGGCATGGTGCCCAGCAGCCAGGCGTCGAAGATCTTGCGCGCGATGGGTGCCGCGGTGGTGCCGCCGTAGCCACCGTGCTCGACCACCACGGCCACCGCGATCGTGGGCGCTTCGGCCGGCGCGTAGCCGACGAACAGCGCCTGGTGGCGCAGGTGGTAGGGCAGGCTGCGCGGGTCCATGCGCGCGGTGCCCTTGCGGCTGATCTTCTGCGCGGTGCCGGTCTTGCCGGCCATGCGGTATTCGGCACCGCGGGCCATGGCGGTGGCGGTGCCGCGGCCGTGGATGGTGTTGACCATGCCCTCCTGCACCGCGCGCAGGTGTGCCGGGTTGTCGGTGATCGCCGGCGCCGGCAGGCGCGGCAACGGCGTCCACGGCGCGTCGTAGGCGAGGCGGCGTTCGGCCACCAGGCGCAGCGGATGCAGGGTGCCGCCGTTGGCGATGGCCGCCGTGCCGCGCGCAAGCTGCAGCGCGGTGGCGACCCAGTAGCCCTGGCCGATGCCGGCGATCACGGTCTCGCCGGGATACCAGGGCTCGCTGGTGCGCGACGCCTTCCACTCCGGTGACGGCACGATGCCGCTGGTCTCGCCGGTCAGGTCGATCCCGGTCGGCTGCCCGAAGCCGTAGCGCGCCATGTACGTGGCAAAGCGCGCGATGCCCATGTCGTAGGCGAGCTTGTAGTAGTAGTAGTTGATCGAGCGCGAGATCGAATCGCGCAGGTCGACCCAGCCGCCGCCCGCACCGGCGTCGCGATAGCCGCGGCTCTGCCCGGGAATGAAGAACTCGCCGGTCGAGAACACCTGGCTTTCCGGCGTGCGCACCCCGCTGTCCACGCCTGCCAGGGCCACGAACGGCTTGATGGTCGACCCCGGCGGCCCGCCGCCCAGCACGTTGCGGTTGAACAGCGGGCGCGCCGGATCGTCCATCAGGCGCCGGTAGTCGACGTTGGCGATGCCGTTGACGAACAGGTTGGGGTCATAGCTCGGCAGGCTGACCATGGCCAGCACCTGCCCGGTGGCGGGTTCCACGGCGACCGCCGAGCCGTGCAGCCCGCCGAAGGCGAGCACCATCGCGCGCTGCAGGTCCACGTCCACCGACAGCCTCAGGTCGGCACCCGCCGAGGCCGGCACCATGCCGACGCGGCCCAGCGCGCGGCCTTCCACGTTGGTCTCGACCTGCTCGTAACCGACCACCCCGCGCAGCGCCTCGTCGTAATAGCGCTCCAGGCCGGTGCGCCCGGTATGCGTGAACACCGCATGCGCCTCGCCGAACTTCACGATGTCGCTTTCGTCGGTGCGGCCGACGTAGCCGACGATATGCGCAAGCAGGTCGCCCTGCGGGTAGCGGCGATTGAGGTACGGCACCAGGTCGACGCCCGGGAACCGCCAGCGCTCGACCGCGAAGCGCGCCGCCTCCTCGTCGCTGATGCGCAGCTTCAGCGTGATCGCGCGGAACGATCGCGTGGTGCGGCGCTCGGCCTCGAAGCGGGCGATGTCCTCCGGCGACAGCGCGACGACCTTGGACAGCGCGGCAAGCAGCACCTGGGGATCGCCGGCGTCCTCCGGGGTCACGTCGAGGCGATAGGCCGGCACGTTGTCGGCGATGATCCGCCCGGTACGGTCGTAGATCAGGCCGCGCCCGGGCACCACCGGCCGCGGCTTGATGCGGTTGGCCTGCGAGCGCTTGGCGTAGACGTCGTGGTCGAGCACCTGCAGCTTGAAATACCAGCCGGCCAGGCCGCCCAGCGCCAGCACCACCACGCTGAAACCGACCAGCGCACGGCGCCGGAACAGCCGCGCCTCGGCTTCGGGGTTGCGCAGGCGCGCCCGCGCCCGGCCGCCGATCATCGCCGCACGCCGCGGCCGATGCGCAGCGCGTCCAGCAGCAGGAACAGCGGCGCCCACAGCAGCATGCCCAGCAGCGGCGCCCACCAGTAGGCCAGCGGCAGCAGCGGCTCGCCGAGCGCGAGATGCAGCACGGTGCTGATCACGCGGTCGTTGAGCAGCAGCCCGCCGATGGCCAGTGCCTGCTGCGGCATCGGGAAGAAGCGCAGCTGGGTGCGGAAGCGCTGCAGGATGAACGCCATCACCACCAGCCGCAGCGACTGCTCGCCGAGCAGGCCGCCGAACGCGAGGTCGGCCAGGATCCCCACGCAGAACGCGAAGCCGAGGCCGACCCTGTCGTGGTCCTCGATCACGCCGTACGCGACCACCAGCGCCAGCCAGTACGGGCGGAACGGCTGCAGCAGCGCCGGCATCGGCAGCAGGCCGAGCAGCAGCGCGAGCAGCACGGCCACCGGCAGCACCCAGCTGCGGCCGCGGGTCATGGCGTGTCCCCCGCCGCGCCCGGCGACGCCGGCGGCGGCGTGCCGTGGGCGGGCGATGCCTGGTCGCGCAGCAGCAGCACGTCGCGGCCGCGGTCGAGCTGCGCCGCCGCCTGGACATCGCCGACCAGGAAGGCGCGGCTGTCGTCGGGGCGCAGGGCGGAGATCGTGCCCACCGGGAATCCCGGCGGGAAGCGGCCGCCCAGGCCGGACGTGATCAGCACGTCGCCGGCGCGGACATCGCTCGACAGCGGCACGTTGCGCAGCTCCAGCCGGTCGCTGCGGCCGGTGCCGTACACGATCAGGCGCACGCCGGTGCGCGCCACGGCCACCGGTACGGCGTGGTCGGGATCGGTCAGCAGCAGGATCACGGCGGTGGTCGGGGTGGCATCGATCACCTGCCCCACCAGGCCGCCGGCGTCGATGACGCTCTGGCCGCGGTGCACGCCGAGGCCGGTCCCGGCATTGAGCATCAGCCGCTGGCGGGTGGGATCGAGGTCGACGTCGAGGATCGGCGCCAGCTGCACGTCCAGCCCGCCGCGTTCGGCGGCGCCGAGCAGGCCGCGCAGGCGGGCGTTTTCCTCGGCCTCGACCTGCAGCCGCGCCTGGCGCGCGGCGCCCACCAGCAGTTCGTTGCGCAGGCGGTGGTTTTCCTCGGCCAGGCGCGTGCGCGTGGCGGCATCGTCGCGCACGCTTTCGCCCAGCCGCGACGGCAGGCCGGCCAGCCACCACACCGGCTGCATCGCCACGCTGGCATGCGACCGCGCCTGCGCCAGCCAGTCGCCGCGATGGTCGAGCACCAGCAGTGTGACGGACAGCGCAAGGAACGCCAGCAGCTTCAGCGTGCCGGCGACGTCACTGGAGCGCGGGGTGGCGGGGCCGGCGTAGGAGGACACTGTCTGGGCCGTGGACGGTCAGGTCACTCCGAGGCGAAGAATTCGTTCCCGTGCATGTCCAGCAGCTCGAGCGCGCGGCCACCGCCGCGGGCGACGCAGGTCAGCGGATCCTCGGCGACCTGCACGTGCAGGCCGGTCTCCTCGCTGATCAGGCGGTCGATGTCGCGCAGCAGCGCGCCACCGCCGGTGAGCACGATGCCGCGCTCGGCGACGTCGGCGCAGAGCTCCGGCGGGGTGAGTTCCAGCGCCTGGCGCACGGCGCTGACGATCCCGGCGAGCGGCTCGCGCAGCGCGTCCAGCACTTCCGTCGAGCTGATCTTGATCATCTTCGGCACGCCTTCGGCGAGATGGCGGCCGGAGACCTCGATCTCGATCACCCGCTCCTGCGGATAGGCGCAGCCGGCTTCGAGCTTGATGCGCTCGGCGGTGGACTCGCCGATCAGCATGCCGTGGTTGCGGCGCACGTAGTTGATGATCGACTCGTCGAAGCGGTCGCCGCCGATGCGTACCGACTGCGAGTAGACGATGCCGTTGAGCGCGATCACCGCAACCTCGGTGGTGCCGCCGCCGATGTCGACGACCATGGAGCCGCGCGCCTCGGTGACCGGCATGCCGGCGCCGATCGCGGCCGCCATGGGCTCTTCGATCAGCGACACGTCGCGGGCGCCGGCTTCGAGCGCGGAATCCTTGATGGCGCGCTTTTCCACCTGCGTGGAGCCGGCCGGGACGCAGATCAGCACGCGCGGGCTCGGGCGCAGGAAGCGCGACTTGTGCACCTTGCGGATGAAGTGCTTGAGCATTTCTTCCGTGTAGGTGAAGTCGGCGATCACGCCGTCTTTCATGGGCCGGTGCGTGGTGATGTTGCCGGGCGTGCGGCCAAGCATCTGCTTGGCCTCGCTGCCGACTGCCGCGACCGCCTTCTGGCCGCCGGAGCGGTCCTGGCGCACGGCCACCACCGAAGGTTCGTTGAGCACGATCCCTTGGCCGCGGACGAAGATGAGGGTATTGGCCGTGCCCAGGTCGATGGACAGGTCGTTGGAAAACATGCCGCGGAACTTCTTGAACATCGGGGGCGGACGTCCGTCAGGAGGCAGGGGAGCTGGGGGATTTCCCGTGAAAACGGGATCAGCAAGCCTAGCAACGCCCCCCCTCCCCGGCAAGGAGAACAGGTGGCCCGGTGCGCGCCGTGCTTGGCCCGGCACGACCGCAACGGCTAACCTGTGCGCCCGCCGCGCGCGCCATGGTGCGGCGTCTGCTTGTCCCACGGCGGCTCCGGTCGCGAACCCCATCACAAAAAAACCGGCCCTGGCGCCGGCACAGCCCCTTGGAGCACCTTCCCGATGCCTGCCCTGATCTGCGGTTCCCTGGCCTACGACACCATCATGGTGTTCCCCGACCAGTTCAAGAACCACATCCTGCCGGACAAGGTGCACATCCTGAACGTGTCGTTCCTGGTGCCGCGGATGCGCCGCGAGTTCGGCGGCTGCGCCGGCAACATCGCCTACAACCTGAAGCTGCTCGGCGGCGACCCGATCCCGATGGCCACCGTCGGGCAGGATTTCGGCCCGTACCGCGAGTATTTCGAGGACCTCGGGATCCCGCTGCAGCAGGTCAAGGAAATCCCGGAGCTGTTCACGCCGCAGGCGTTCATCACCACCGACCTCGACAACAACCAGATCACCGCCTTCCATCCCGGCGCGATGATGCGTTCCTACGAGAACCACGTGCGCGACGTGCCCGGCGTGACCATCGGCATCGTCAGCCCTGACGGCTACGAGGGCATGATCCAGAACTCGAAGGAATTCGCCGAGGCCGGCATTCCCTTCATCTTCGATCCGGGCCAGGCGATGCCGCTGTTCAACGGCGAAGAGCTGCGCGCCTTCATCGAGCAGGCCGACTACGTCACCGTCAACGATTACGAGTCGAACCTGCTGCAGGAGCGCACCGGCTGGGACGAGGCGACCATCGCCGGCAAGGTCAAGGCCTACATCACCACCCGCGGCCCCAAGGGCGTGGTGATCTACGCCGACGGCAAGACCTACGACGTGCCGCCGGCGCACGAGACCCGCGTCACCGACCCCACCGGCTGCGGCGATGCGTTCCGCGCAGGCCTGCTGTTCGGCATCGAGAAGGGCTACGGCTGGGAAACCATCGGCCGCATCGGCAACCTGATGGGCGCGCTGAAGGTCGAGCACCCCGGCACCCAGAACCAGCGCTTCGACTACGACGAGTTCGCAGCGCAGTTCACCCAGCAGTTCGGGTACGCGCTGTAGTCATGGCGCCGCGGCTGGCGATGCTGCTGATCGCCTGTACCGCCCTGGTGGCGGACGCCACGTGGTTGCCGGCGCACGGCGCCGGGCCCGAATCGCGCTACCTGGAACTGGCGGCGGACCGCATCGTCGCTGGCCGTTCCGGCGCGCTGCTCGAGGCGACCGTGGACATGCCCCGCGCCGGCTGGATCTACCTGCAGTCGGACGGCGTGTATGCGCCGCTCGACGCCGCGCAGGCCAACGTCTACATCACCGTGGACGGAAAGCCGGCGTCCAACGACAGCATCATCGACTGGCGCGGCTCCAGCGCCCCGAACCGCCACGGGTTCAATGCGGTCGGTGCGGTGCGCGTCCCGGCCGGCAAGGTGCGCGTCGCGCTGCACGCGCGCACCGTGGACGGCCGGGCCATGGTCATGGCGGGCGCGAACCTGTCGATCGTCACCACCTCCGCCACCCACGTGGCCGAAGCCCGCCTGCCTGCGGCCTCGCCGTGGCTGGCGTTCGACACCCGCGATACGCCGGAAGGCACGCCCATTCCGGAACGCGGCCGGCACACGCTGCTGACCGCCGCCGCGCGCAACTCCACCGGGCCGGTGGTGGCGATGGCGTCCGGGCACAGCTACGTGTCCACCTCCCCGGGCGATGCGATGTGGGGGATCTACCTCAACGGCCGTGAATCCCCGCTCGACTCGGCCACCTGGTCGATCAACGACCTGTTCGCGCTCGGCGCCGAAGTGCAGGCACCGATGTTCGCGCAGGCGCTGTACCTGTCGCCGCCGCGGGACAGCGAGGTGCAGCTTGTCGCCAGCGAGTCGCCCTACTACCAGCCGCTGATGGCGAGCACCAACGCCGCACGCTACCGGGTGGGTGCGGACACGCGGCTGGTCGCACTGAGCGGCGGCATGCGCGTGGTCGGGCGCGGGCTGGCGCCGGGGCACGACTACGCGGAGAAAGGCCGACATCGCCGCTACGCCTATGTCTGCATCGGGACCAATGGTTTCCGGCCGGAGAAATGCCCGCCGGCCGGCGGCGACGTGGTGCTCGGCCAGGGACGCGCCTGCATCCCGCCAGGCCACAACGGGGTGGTGATGTTCTCGGCCAAGAGCCGGATCCAGGGCGATGACGCCGATCCGGGCGGCAAGGTCACGCTGCGCATCCGCATCAATGGCAAGGACGTCGGTCGCGCCAGCGAACAGACGCTGGGGCCGATTCCGCACTCGGTCAGCACCCGCACCATCGGTGCCAGCTACCTCGCCACCGGCAAGCGCGCACTGGCGCCGGGCTGCCACGACGTCGAGGCGGTCGCACGCGCGACGGGCGACTTCCGCAACCTGTCGTTGAACGCCGACCTGCCGCTGCTCTGGTTCGACTGAGTCCGCCTCCCGCGGCTCAGGCGCCGGACGGCGTGCTCACTTCCAGCCGGGCAGCTTGCCGCGGTCCAGCCCGCCGACCTCGAACACCGCCGTGCGCGTGCCGCCGGCCTTGACCGGGTACTCCACCGACAACGTCCTGGCGCCATCGAGCATCCGCCACAGCGCGCGCTCGTCATCGATGAACATGGCGATCGCCTCGTCGGTGTCGGGGCGGTTGGCGGCCATGCGCTCGGGCGCGGCGCTGTCCACGGTGACCGCCACGCGGCAGGCGCCGTAGCAGTCGAAGTCGCCGGCTTCCATGACCAGGTAGCTGCTGCGTCCCCACGACGGGTGGTCGCGGAAGATCAGGCGCACCGGCTTTGCGCCGCTGCCGTCGCTGTCGACGCGGTCACGGGTGTAGATCGACGCCGACAGCTGGGTGCCGCCGGTGACCGGCTCCACGTTGTAGATCCACAGGCCGGCCAGGCGCTTGTCCTCGCGCACCGCCTCGGCGCGCGCAGCGGCCTGCTCGTGCAGCGGCGCGATGCGCGCGGCCGCGGCGGAATCGGGATGGCGCGCGAGGATCAGGTCGCCGTGGGCCCTTGCCAGCGGCCAGTTCTCCGCCGCGAACGCGGCATCGAACTCGGCCGCGGCCTTGTCGGCCGCCGCCTCGCTGGCCTGCGCCTGCGCCGCCGCCTGGGCCTCGGCCTGCGCGGCCGGGTCCTGGCAGGCGGACAGCGCCAGCAGCGCGCCACCCACTGCCGCAGCCAGCGCGCCGCGGCGCGCCGCATGGCGGAGCGCGGTGGCGCGGGCAGACATGCGGTTCACGGCCATCTCAGCGCTTGGCCGGCGCCGGACGCGTCGGATCGCCATCGGCGACCGGCATCGCGGGACGCTCGGGCTCGGGCGCCACGACCGCGGCATCGGCGGCCGGCGCGGCCGGCGCCAGCCCGCTGCCCGGCACAGGCTTGGCCTCGGCAATCACCTTCTCCACCGACGCGGTGGTGATCGGGTGGTAGCCCGGGCGTGCCTTGGTAAACACTTCCCTGGCGAAGGCCAGCCCGCCCTCGGTGGCGACCAGCGCCTCGTAGGTCGGCATGATCAGCTTGCGCCGGCCGATCTTCTCCAGGAACGCCGCGATTGCCGGATTCGCCTGCACATAGCCACTGCGCACCGCCAGCGGATACCAGCGCATCGCGATTTCGCCGTTCGGCGTACCGGTGAAGGCATAAGCGGTATCGAGCTGCGACAGCTGTTCGACGGTCAGCGTCGCCGGCATGCCGCCCAAGAAGTGCAGCCATTCCTGGGTGACCCATGCGTCGGTGATCACCGGCGGCGGCAGCTGCCCGCTGCCCAGCCAGCCCAGGCGCGCGGTGTCCACCACGCCGAAGCGGCGCGACAGCACCTTGGGCGCATCGGCCGGGATGCCCGGCTCGTACAGCCAGGCGTCGAACTCGGCCATCGACACCTTGCCCGGATGCTTCTCGAGCAGGTTCTTGCGCGCGTAGTCGACGAACGTCGCGGTGGGGATGCTCTGGAACGCGAAATGATCGAAGTAGCCGCGCAGGAACACGTCGAATTCGGCGCGGCCGAAGCGCTCCTCGAGGAACTGCAGGAACCACGCGCCCTTGTCGTAGGACACGCCGCTGAGGCCGTCGTCGGGGTCCTTCATCACGCCGGGGCGCACCGCCAGCGCCTGCAGCTCGGGTGCCATGTCCTTGATCTCCGTGGCCAGCGCGTTGCGCGCGATCACGTACTCCATGTCGGACAGCTCCTTGCCGTACAGCGCCTCCACGATGCGGTTCTCGACGTAGCTGGTGAAGCCTTCGTTGAGCCAGCCATCCTTGGCGCTGGAGTTGGTGACCAGGTTGCCGGACCAGCTGTGCGCCAGCTCGTGCGCGATCAGCGACACCAGCGACTTGTCGCCGACGATCACGGTCGGCGTGATGAACGACAGGCGCGGGTTCTCCATGCCGCCGTACGGGAACGACGGCGGCAGCAGCAGCAGGTCGTAGCGCTCCCAGCGGTACGGGCCGTACAGCGCCTCGGTGGTGGCGATCATCTTTTCGGTGTCGGCGAACTCGGCCACGGCGCCGTCCACGGCGGCGGGCTCGGCCCACACGCCCGAACGCGCCGAGATCGGCTTGAACACCAGGTCGCCGGCGGCGATCGCCATCAGGTACGAAGGGATCTTCTGCGGCATGCGGAAGCTGTACGACCCGTCGCGCGCGGCGGCCGGATCGTTGTCGGCGCTCATCAGCACCATCACGTCGGCCGGCGCGGTGATCTCGGCGCTGTAGGTGTAGCGCACGCGCGGCGTGTCCTGCAGCGGCACCCAGGATCGGGCATGGATCGCCTGCGACTGGCTGAACATGAAGGGCGTGGCCTTGCCCTGCGTCATCGCCGCATCCAGCCACTGCAGGCCGGAGGCCTCGGGCGAGGTGCGGTAGGTGACGCGGATGCGCGCGTTGCGCTCGGGTACGGCGATCACCAGCTTGCTGCCAAGCAGCGCGTCACGCGCGGCCAGGGTGTGCTGCAGCGGCTGCCAGGCGCCGCCCTCGGCCTCGCCTTCCACGCGCTCGATGGCCAGGTCGCGGGTGTCGAGCACCAGCTCCCTGGCCTCGGGGTCACGCCAGTCGAGCGTGTAGGTGGCGGTGCCGGCCAGGGTGCGGGTACCGAAATCGATCGCCAGCGCCAGCGCGAGGTCGTCGATGGCGACCTTGTCCGGCTCGGCATAGGAGTGTTCGTCGTAGTCGCCGCTCTTGGCGGCCGCGGCGGGCGGCGGCGTGGCGGCGGACGGCGGCGGCGTGGGTTCGCGCTTGCAGGCGACAACGGCGGCAAGCGCCAGCGCCGCGAGCGCGGCCAGGCGGAGGGTACGGCTGAGGGTCATGGGACGGGGGTCCGCGATTGGAACAGGCGCCGATTCTAGCCCGGTTGCCGCCGCGGCCCCCGTGGCGGGTCGCTCAGGCCTTGTAGCCGTCGTGGATGGCGACGATGCCGGCCGACAGGTTGCGGTAGCCGCAGCGCGCGAAACCGGCCGCCTCCATCATCGATTTCAGCGCCTCCTGGGGCGGGTGCTTGCGGATCGACTCGGCGAGGTAGCGGTAGCTGTCGGCGTCCTGCGCGAACAGCCGGCCCAGCCGCGGCAGCACCTTGAACGAGTGGAAGTCGTAGATCGGCTTGAACCAGTCCATGGTGACCTCCGAGAACTCCAGCACCCGCGCCTGGCCGCCGACCTTGAGCACGCGCAGCATCTCGGAGAGCGCCGCGTCCTTGTCGGTCACGTTGCGCAGGCCGAACGCGATGGTCACCAGGTCGAAGCTGGCATCCGGGAACGGCAACGCCTGCGCGTTGCACTGCACGTACTCGAAGCCGCGCACGTTGCCGCGGTCGACCATGCGGTCGCGGCCGACGCGCAGCATGCTGCCGTTGATGTCGCCCAGCACCAGCTCGCCCGATTCGCCGACGCGGTCGCGCAGCAGCGCCGCGATGTCGCCGGTGCCGCCGGCCAGGTCGAGCACGCGCGCGCCGCGGCCGACCTGCGCGGTGGCCACGAAATAGCGCTTCCAGACCCGGTGGATGCCCATCGACATCAGGTCGTTCATCAGGTCGTAGCTGCCGGCCACCGACGAGAACACCTCGCCCACCAGCTTCTGCTTGTCGGCCACCGGCACGTCGCGGAAGCCGAAGTGGGTGGTGCCGGGGCGCTCGTCGTGTTCGTTCATGCGGCGATTATCGCACCGTGGCCACGGGGCAGGCGCGACGCGATCCGTGGCAGGATCGCAGGCCGCCGCTTCCCGGACCCCCGCAATGATCACCACCCCCGACTACCGCGCCCTCCTCGACACCGCCATCGCCGAAGCCCGCCAGGGCCTGGCCGAAGGCGGCATCCCGATCGGCGCGGCGCTGTACCACCAGGACGGCCGGATGCTGGGCTGCGGGCACAACCGCCGCGTGCAGGAAGGCGATCCGTCGATCCACGGCGAGACCGACGCCTTCCGCAAGGCCGGCCGCCAGCGCTCCTACCGCGACACGATCATGGTCACCACGCTGGCGCCCTGCTGGTACTGCAGCGGCCTGGTGCGGCAGTTCAACATCGGCACGGTGGTGGTGGGCGAGGCGGTGAACTTCGCCGGCGGCGTCGACTGGCTGCGCGAGGCCGGCACCGAGGTGGTGGTGCTCGATGACGAGCGCTGCATCACCATGATGGGCGAGTGGATCGAGGCCAATCCGGGGCTCTGGAACGAGGATATCGGCGAGGATTGAGGCCCGCCGGCAGCGCAGCGCATCAAACCGTGCAGGGATCCTCCCACGGCGGATCCCGGTTCGCGGCGCGCAGGCTCGCGCGCGTCGGCAGCACCCCGTCGAGCGCGACGCTCATGTTCTGCTGGGCCGTGGACTGCGCGACGGGCGCGCCACGGGTGTAGATGGTGAGCGCGAACGGGGGGCGCCCGGGTGCGGTGACCACGTAGACCGCGTTCACTTCGCCCGCGCCGAAGTGGTAGCAGCCCAGCGGCTCGAGCTTCGCGCCGCGCGCCGCCAATGCGCCGGGCAGGTCATAGGGCGGGTCGGCGCCGACTTCGCTCCAGCCCAGCGCGAGTGACGTGGGCGCGCGGGCGGTACCGCCAACCCAGGCGTCCAGCGTGCCGAGGCGGCCGGTGGCGGCGGCAGCGGTCGCTCCGGAGACCGACGCGGCCGCGTCCCAGCGCGCAGTCGGCACGCGCGCGCGGAGATCGGCCAGCGTGAGCCGCTCGCCGGCACGCGCCGGCACCGCGGCCAGCATCACGTCGGCCACGGGCCCGGCTGCCTCGATCTTGTCCCAGAGGTATCCGCAGGCGCTGTCGATGTCCGCGGCGGCCTTCTTCGGGTTGTCGCGGCGCTCGCCGGCGCGGCAACGTTCGAGGTAGGCGGCGCGCGCATTCGCCGCCATCCGCAGTGGCGCGGCCGCAGGGCCGGCGGACTTGCCTGGCGCGGACGCAGCGGGCGCGGCTGTCACCGCCGCGCCGCGCGCGGGAACGGCGGCGCGGGCGGCCACCGCCGGGCGCACCACGGGCTGGGCCGCTGCGGCGCGGCTGCCGGTGGGTACTTCGTCGAAACGTGCCTGCGCGGCGTTCCAGCGCAGTTCGGCGCCGCACTGGGTGCTTGCGCCGCTGCCGCCCCCGCAGGCCTCGCCGCGGCGCGCGATCTGCAGCTTCGCCGGGCTGCCGGCCAACACGCGGTACGCGAGCAGGTGATCGGCAAACACCAGCTGCGCCCTGGTCGTGCCGGTGCCGGTATAGAGCTCGACCCGTGCCAGCCCGCCCTCGCGGAACAGCTCCGGCGCGCCGACGCAGGGCACGTTGCCCTCGGAGACCACGAAGTCGGTGTGGCCGTCGCCGTTGAAATCAGCGGGAATCACGAAGCGCCCCTGCCCGGTCATGTCGCCGAGGCGGCCACCGGCGCGCGCGCAGGCCGAGACCAGCTCGTTCACCCGCGCCTTGATCGCGTCGGGCACCACGCCCGGCGCCGCGGCCGCGGGTGCCGCGAACCCGGCGACGGCGAGACATGTTGCAAGCAGGAGGAAGACGGGCAGCTCGCGATGCATGTCTGTGGCCTCGGCGCCGCGGGGGCGGCCCTGCCAATGGCGCAACGCCGGCCACGACCGTCTGCGGCCACTGCGGCGGCGATCCCGGGGTGCGCGGCGCGCGGGCCGCGGCCGGGATCCGCCGCGTCAGCGCGGCTCGATGGTGAACCCGCCGAAGGCCACGCCCAGGTCCCAGCCCTCGCCCGTGCCGGCGAGCGCCAGCGACACCTCGCCCTTGGTCATCGCCTGCGCCTTGCTGGACTTGACCGCGCCGGCATGCGCCTCGGCGGCGACGTACGTGCCGAGCACCTCGCGGATGTTGTTCACCGGCGAGAACTCGCCGCGGCCGCCGCGGATCTCGGACTTGCCGATGGTCAGGCCGCCGCCCTTGGCGCTGATGCGCACGGCCATGGCCTGCCCGTTGTCGCAGCTCACCCGGCCCGTGCCCGACGCCGTCTTGTAGAACACCGACCAGCCGGACATGTCGAAATCGAGGCGGCAGGAGACGCCGCGTGCGGATGCCGGCGCGGCGGCGAGCAGCAGGGCCACCGCCACGGCGGCGACGGGGGCGAATGTCGGGAACCTGGACATGGGGACTCTCCTGCTCAAAGGATGTAGCGGCTCAGGTCCTGGTCCTGGACCAGCTCGCCAAGCTGCGCGTCGACGTAGGCGCGATTGATCACCACCCGGTCGCTGCGGTCGGGCGCCTCGAAGCTGAGCGTGTCGAGCAGGCGCTCGAGCACGGTGTGCAGGCGGCGCGCGCCGATGTTCTCCTGGCGCTCGTTGACCTGCGCGGCGATCTCGGCGAGGCGCTCGACCGCGTCGGGTGCGAACTCCAGGTTGACGCCCTCGGTCCTGAGCAGTTCCACGTACTGCCGCGTCAGCGACGCCTTGGGCTCGGTGAGGATGCGCACGAAATCATCCTTGGTCAGCGCCGACAGCTCGACGCGGATCGGGAAGCGGCCCTGCATCTCCGGGATCAGGTCGCTGGGCTTGGCGAGGTGGAACGCGCCGGAGGCGATGAACAGGATGTGGTCGGTCTTCACCGAGCCGTACTTGGTGCTGACGGTCGAGCCTTCGACCAGCGGCAGCAGGTCGCGCTGCACGCCCTCGCGGCTGACGTCGGCGCCCATGCCCTCGCTGCGCTTGGCGACCTTGTCGATCTCGTCGATGAACACGATGCCGTGCTGCTCGCAGGCCTCGATCGCCGCTTCGCGCACCTCGTCCTCGTTGACCAGGCGGCCGGCCTCTTCCTCGACCAGCTGCGGGCGCGCGGCGCGGATGCTGACGCTGCGCTTCTGGGTCTTGCCGCCGCCGAGGCTGGAGAACATCTGCCGCAGCTGCTGGCCCATCTCCTCCATGCCGGGCGGGGTCATGATGTCGACGCCGACATTGGCACTCAGCTCGATCTCGATCTCGCGGTCGTCCAGCTCGCCGGCGCGCAGCTGGCGGCGCAGCTTCTGGCGCGTCTCGGATTCGCGCGCCGACGGCTCGGCGCCGATGTCGACGGTGGTCGAGGGCTGCGCCACCGGGTTGAAGCCGAAGCCCGGCGTCGACGCCTCGCGTCGCGGCAGCAGCGCATCGAGGATGCGGTCCTCGGCGCGTTCTTCGGCCTGGGTGCGCACCTTCTGCTTGGCCTGCTCGCGGTACAGCTTGACCGCGGTGTCGGCGAGGTCGCGGATGATCTGCTCGACGTCCTTGCCGACGTAGCCGACCTCGGTGAAGCGGGTGGCTTCGACCTTCACGAACGGCGCGTTGGCGAGCGTGGCCAGGCGGCGCGCGATCTCGGTCTTGCCGACGCCGGTCGGGCCGATCATCAGGATGTTCTTGGGCATCACCTCGTTGCGCAGCTCGTCGTCGAGCTGGGCGCGGCGCCAGCGGTTGCGCAGCGCGATGGCGACCGCGCGCTTGGCGTCCTGCTGGCCGACGATGTGGCGGTCGAGCTCCTGCACGATCTCGCGCGGGGTCATCGAGGCGTGCGAGTTGTCCACTTTCATGCGCATGTTCACAGTTCCTCGACCACCACGTTGCGGTTGGTGTAGATGCAGATGTCGCCGGCGATGTTGAGGGCCTCGATGGCGACCGATTTCGCATCGAGCGCGGTGTGCGCGAGCAGCGCGCGCGCGGCCGACAGCGCATAGGGGCCACCGGATCCGATCGCCACCAGGCCGTCCTCGGGCTCGATCACATCGCCCGTGCCGCTGATGATCAGCGAGGTGTCCTTGTCGGCCACCGCGAGCAGCGCCTCGAGCTTTCCGAAGCGGCGCTCGGTGCGCCAGTCCTTGGCGAGCTCGACGGCGGCGCGGGTCAGCTGGCCGTGCTTCTCGAGCTTGGATTCGAACAGTTCGAACAGGGTGAAGGCATCGGCGGCGGCGCCGGCGAAGCCCGCGAGGATCTGGCCGTCCTTGCCAAGGCGGCGCACCTTGCGCGCGTTGGACTTCATCACCGTGTGGCCAAGCGTGACCTGGCCGTCGCCGGCGATCGCGACGCGGCCGTCGCGGCGCACCGACACGATGGTAGTGGCGTGGAAGACATTGGGGTTCTGGCTGGGGTCCATGCGGCCTCCGGGTCTGAACCCTCGAGATGGGGCCGCGATGCCCCGCATCAACCTCCCGCGCCGCTGCTGGCGGCGTCGCGGCCGCTAGTCCGCGCCGGCGGCCGACTCCGCTGCCCTGCCCGGCGCCTCGAGCTTCAGGAACCGCGCGGCGTTGTCGTGGAAGATCGCGCGCTTCTGCGCGGGCGTGAGAAAGACCGCGCTGTCCACGCCTTCGACCGCCAGCGTGATCGCTTCCGGCCACACCATCTGGTCGGAGCCGAACATCAGCCGGTCGCCGAGCCCGGCGGTCATCAGCGCCTGCAGGTAATCGTGGAACTCCTGGCGCGGGATGATCCAGTTGATCACCGACACATCCGCGTGCAGCTGCGGATAGACGTACATCAGCGCCTTGGTTTCCTGCAGGTAGGGCCAGCCGGCGTGCATCAGCCACACGCGCAGCTTCGGATGGCGCTTGAGCATCGGCTCGAGCAGCTTCGGGTTGCCGAGTTCGACGCTGAACTCCGGACAGCAGCCGTAGGGCGTGCCCGGCGGACCGAGGCCGGTATGGATGCCGACCGGGACATCGAACTCCTCGGCCAGCGCCAGGTAGGGTTCAAACCAGGCGTCGCCGGCGTCGAGGCCGTGGTACTGCGCGCCGATCTCGCCCAGCACCTGCAGCTCGCCGCTGGCGAAGGCCTTGCGCAGCACCTCCGGCGGCGGCAGCCGCGTGCGCCCGTCATCCATGAACGCACCTGCGCGGATCGCATCGCCACCGGACTTGCGCATGCTCGCCATGTACGCGTCCGGACCGCTGACCAGGCCGAGCACGATGCCATGGCGGCGCATGCGCTCCAGCGTCAGGCGCTCGCGGTCGGCATCGGTGCCTGCACTCGTCGGCTCGCCGGTCGCCGGGTTCGGCGCGCCCGGCGCGGCCGGGCCGACGTGGAGGTGCACGTCGATGATCGGGCCGTCGTAGGGCTGCGCGGCCAAGGGCGCGGCGAGGAGCAGCAGGAACGCGAGCAGGGTCAGGCGCATGGCGGGATTCCCGGTGGACATCCTTGCGTACTACGCGGGGTCGCGGGCGCAACGGCCAGCGGCCGGGTGTGCCGCCTATTCCTTCGCGCGCCGCTTCGCGCGCGGGTGCGCGGCGTCGTAGACCTTGGCCAGGTGCTGGAAGTCGAGGTGGGTGTAGATCTGCGTGGTGGCGATGTCGGCGTGTCCGAGCAGCTCCTGCACGCCGCGCAGGTCGCCGGACGACTCCAGCATGTGGCTGGCGAACGAATGCCGCAGCAGGTGCGGGTGCACGCGCTTGAACAGGCCCTGGCGCTGCGCCAGCAGGCGCAGGCGCAGCTGCACGGCGCGCGCGCTGATCGGGCCGCCGCCGCGGCCGGGAAACACCGGCGCATCGACCGCGGCGCCCGTCTCCGCGCGCCACGCCGCGAGTGCACGGCAGGCATGCGAGCCGACCGGCACGCTGCGTTGCTTGTTGCCCTTGCCGGTCACGGTCACCAGGCCGTCGGCGAGGTCGAGCTCACGCCAGCGCAGGTTGCGCAGTTCCGCCAGGCGCAGGCCCGAGGAATAGAACAGTTCCAGCAGCGCGCGATCGCGCAGCCCGAGCGGCGCATCGGTGGGCACTTCCACCAGCGCCACGGCTTCATCGGCATCCAGCACCTGCGGCAGCTTGCGCGGGGCCTTGGGCGCGCGCACGCCGGCGGCCGGATTGGCCGCGATGCGGCCGTGCTTCAGCTGCCACTGGTAGAAGCTCCGGCAGCCGGACAGGCGGCGCTGCAGGCTCTTCGGCGACAGGCCGCGGCGGTGCTCGTCGGCAACGAACGCACGCAGCTGCAGCGACTGCAGCTTGAGCAGGTCGGATTCGCCCTGCCCCTCCGCCCAGTGCGCCAGCGCCTGCAGGTCGCGGCGGTAGGCATCGAGCGTGTGCGCCGACGCACGCCGCTCCACTTCGAGGTGGGCCAGGAAGTCGTCGATCGCGGGATCGGTCACGGCCGCCGGGTCCGGTCGCGCGCGGTGCAGTCTGCGCCGCGCGCAAAGCTCATGGCTGGTGGCGCTGCAGGGCGGCCGCGAAGGCCTCGCCCATCATCCGCAGGAACAGCGTGCCCATGCCGGGGTAGAAGCGGTTGGGATCGCTGCTGCCCACCGCCACCAGGCCCACGCCCTCGACCGGCAGCAGCGCGGTGGACGCGACGTCATCGGAGCGCGTGGCGTACAGCACCGCCTGCTTGTCGGGGTGCAGGCGGCCGCAGAGCGGTTCGCCGTCGCGCAGGCAGTCGGCGAACGGCTGCAGCACGCGATCGTCGCGCGCAATGACCTGCAGCCACTCTTCCTCGGCCAGCCCCGCCACCGGCGCGAACAGCACCACGCGCACCAGGTCGCCGTTGAAGTCCTCGGCCAGCGTGGCCACCATCGCCCGCACCACGCCTGCCGGATCCTGCGGACGCATCAGCGCCAGGGTCAGCTGGTGGGTGCGCACCGCGAGGCGCTCGTTCTCCTGCGACACCGCGTACAGGTCCTGCAGGCGGCGCGAGAGCTCGCGGTTCTTGTCGCGCAGCACCTCGAGCTGGTAGCTGGCCAGCGATGCCGCCGGGCCGTCCTCGCGCGGCACCACCAGGCTGATCGCCAGGTCCGGGAACTGCTGCAGGAACTTCGGGTGGCGCCGCAGCCAGGCTGCGACTTCGTGTGCGCCGATCTTCTCGCCGGTCTCGCTCATGCGTTGAATCTTCCTTCGTAGACGAACGTGGCCGGACCCGCCATGCGGATGCCGCCATCCGGACCATGGTAAATGCGCAGCTCGCCGCCGGGCAGCGCAACGGTCACGCCGCGCGCGCCATCGACGCGCCCGCGCCGCGACAGCACCGCGACCGCGGCGCAGGCGCCGCTGCCGCAGGCCAGCGTTTCGCCGACGCCGCGTTCGAACACGCGCAGGCGGATGCGATCGGGCGCCACCACCTGGGCGAAGCCGACGTTGGCCGAATCCGGAAACGCCGCGTGGCGCTGGAGTGCCGCGCCGAGCGTCGCGACCGGTGCGGCGTCGACGTCGTCGACCTCGAGCACGGCGTGCGGGTTGCCCATCGACACGGCGCCGAAATGGACCGCTGCACCGTCGAGCGTGAGTTCGTAGCCGTCCACACCGTCGTCGAAACCGGCCAGCGGCACGGCCGCCGGCGTGAAGTCCGGCGCGCCCATTTCAACTTCGACCAGTCCTTCGCCCAGCATGCGCACGTGGTGCCGCGCCACGGGGCTGTCGAGCATGAAGTCGTCGCCGGCGGCGCCGTCGCGGACCAGCCAGGCGGCGATGCAGCGCGCGCCGTTGCCACACTGCTGCGAGGGCGAGCCGTCGGCGTTCCAGATCGCATACGACGCGATGGCGCCGGGCCCGCGCGGCGCGGCGATGGTCAGGATCTGGTCGCAGCCGACGCCGCGGTGGCGGTCGGCGAGCAGGCGGCACAGCGCGGCATCCGGCGGTGCCGCGCCACCGCGCAGGTCAAGCACCACGAAATCGTTGCCCGCGCCATGCATCTTGCTGAAGCGCAGCGCCTGCGCGGCGGGGATGGCCGCCACCGACCCGCCCTCAGCCGTTGTCGTCGTCGCCGTCGTCATCGACGGCGGGCGGCTCTTCGCCATCCACCGGCACGTCGACCGGCACGGTCACCGGCTCGGTCGGCAGCGGCGGGTCAAGCTCGTCGACGGGGCGAGGATCGGCTTCGGCGCCTGCATCGATGGCCGCCGCGGACGGCGCGGGCTCGGCATCGGGCGCGGGCGGCGGCAGCAACGGACCCTTGTTGCCGCAGGCGGACAACAACAGCGCGGACAGCAGGGTGGCGGGCAGCAAGGGGCGAATGTTCATGCGCCCAGTCTAGCGCCGGCCCGTGGCCGTGACGACCGGCCGGGGCGAGAGAGCGTGCGCTACGAGGCGGGCGGCTCGGGTCGCCGCCACAGCCACGTGGCCACCACCGCCATGCACGCGATCGGCAGCGCCACCGCCCACCAGCGCGCGTAGCCGGTCAGCCAAGCCACCGCCACCAGCACCAGCGCGCTGGCGGCCATGGCGCCGCTCGCCATCCACTTCGAGCGCCGCGCGACCGCACCGTGCTCATGCCAGTCGCGGATCATCGGGCCGAAGCGCGGATGCGCGAGCAGCCAGCGGTGCAGGCGCGCGGATCCCTGCGCGGCGGCCCAGGCGGACAGCAGGATGAACGGCACCGTGGGCAGGCCCGGCACCACGATGCCCACCAGGCCAAGTCCCAGCGCCACATAGGCGAGCAGCCACCAGGCCCAGCGGAACCGCACGCGTCTGTGGGGCATGTCATCCATGGCGGCATCATGCCGCGCGCGGCGGGCGACGACCGCCCTGCCGCGCCTGGATACGGTCAGCGCGCGCCTGCGGCGCCGGCATCCACCCCGAGCTGGTCGAGCATGAACGCATACATCTCGGCCAGTTCGCGGTAGCGACGGAAGCGGCCGGACTTGCCGCCGTGGCCTGCGTCCATGTTGGTGCGGAACAGCACCGTCGCACCCGAGGTGTCGAGGTCACGCAGGCGCGCGACGTACTTCGCCGGCTCCCAGTACTGCACCTGCGAATCCCACAGGCCGGTGCCGATGAACATCGCCGGGTAGGCCTTGGCCTCGAGGTTGTCGTAGGGCGAGTAGCGGAGCATGTAGTCGTAGTCGGCCTTGCGCTCCGGGTTGCCCCACTCGTCGTACTCGTTGGTGGTCAGCGGGATGCTGCGGTCGAGCATGGTGGTGACCACGTCCACGAACGGCACCTGCGACAGGATCAGCCGGTACCTGTCCGGCGCCATGTTGGCGATCGCGCCCACCAACAGGCCGCCGGCGCTGCCGCCGTAGGCGGCGACGCGGTCCTTCGCCGCCCAGCCTTCGGCCACCAGGTGGTCGGTGACGTCGATGAAGTCGGTGAAGGTGTTGATCTTGTTGCCGAGCTTGCCGTCGTCGTACCACTTGCGGCCCATCTCCTGGCCGCCGCGGATGTGGGCAATGGCGTAGACCATGCCGCGGTCGAGCAGGCTGGTGGTGGTCAGGCTGTAGCCCGGGTCCATCGACATGCCGTAGCTGCCGTAGGCGTACTGCAGCAGAGGCGCGGTGCCGTCCTTCCTGAAGCCCTTGCGGTAGACCAGCGACACCGGGATGCGGCTGCCGTCGCGCGCGGTGGCCCAGCTGCGCTCGGTGGCGTACTTCGACGGGTCGTAGCCGATCACCGGCTGCTGCTTGAGCAGGCGACGCTCGCCGCTGAGCACGTTGAGCTCGTAGGTGGTCGCCGGCGTGGTCAGCGAGGTGTAGCCGTAGCGCAGCCACGGCGTGCCGGGTTCGGCGTTGATGGACAGTCCCATCGAATACGCCGGCTCGTCGGCGGCGACGTACTCGTCGCCATCGGCTTTCAGCACGCGCACGCGCTCGAGCGCGTTGGAGCGCTCGGCGATCGCGGTGAAGCCGTCGAACAGCTCGAAATCCTCGAGCAGCACGTCGTCGCGGTGCGCGATCCATTCCTTCCACTCCGCGCGCGAGGTGGCGCCGGTGGGCGCGGTGGCGAGGCGGTAGTTCGGCGCCTTGTTGCCGTCGGCGTCGGGCGCGTTGGTGAGGATCACCCAGCGGCCATCGAAGTGGTCGGCGTCGTACTCGACGTCGCGCTCGCGCGGCGCCAGCACGGTGAAAACGGAGGGAGCGGCGGCCGGCGCGCAGCGCAGCTCGCTGGACACGGTGCTTTCCACGCCGATGCAGATGAAGCGGTCGTCGCGGCTGCGCGAGAGCCCCATGTAGAAGCTGTCGTCCTCCTCTTCGTAGACAAGCACGTCGTCGGCCACCGGGGTGCCGAGCACGTGCTTCTTCACGCGCACGGTGAGCAGGGTCTCGGGGTCGTTCTCGACGTAGAACAGGGTCCTGTTGTCATCGGCCCAGACCATGTCCGCGGAGAGCCCGGGGATGGACTCCGGATAGTCCTTGCCGGTCTCGAGGTCGCGGAAGCGGATCGTGTACTGGCGGCGGCCGACGGCGTCGTCGGCCCAGGCGAGGATGCGGTTGTCGGGGCTCACCTCATAGACGCCGACGCTGAAATAGTCCTTGCCCGCGGCCATCGTGTTGACGTCGAGCAGCACCTGCTCGGCGGCGAAGTCGCCGGCCTCGTTGCGCTGCATGATGTCCGCGGCGCCGATGCCGTCGGCATCCTTGCGGCGCGCGTGCACGGGGTAGTCCTTGCCGGTCTCGTAGCGCTGGTAGTACCACCAGCCACGCTCGCGGAACGGCACGCTGGCGTCGTCCTGCTTGATGCGGCCCACGAACTCGTCGTACAGCACGTCCTCGACCTGCTTCAGCGGCGCCATCACCTGGTCGACGTAGGCGTTCTCGGCTTCGAGGTAGGCCAGCATCGCCTTGTCCTCGCGGGTGTCGTCGCGCAGCCAGTAGTACTCGTCGCCGCGCACCGCACCGTGCGGCGCGCGCACCTCGTGCTGGCGCTTCTCGGCGTCGGGCGGCGTGGGCGCCGCGGCGTGGCTGGTGGCGGTCATGAGCAACAGGCCTGCAAGTGCGATGGGTTTCATGGGATGGGGTCCACGGAGGCGGGATGCAACGGGGGCGCCCTCAAGGCGCCCCCGTGGTGGTGTCGGCCTGCGTCGGGATCAGTTGCTGTCGCGACCGATCTGCTGCCAGAGGAACGTCAGGTACAGCGCCTCCATGTGCGCCGCCTGGCGGTTGTTGGCCGCGCCGCCGTGGCCGCCCTCGATGTTCTCGTAGTAGCGCACGTCCTTGCCGGCTTCGGACATGAGCGCGTGCATCTTGCGCGCATGGCCGGGGTGCACGCGGTCGTCGCGCGTCGAGGTGAGGATCAGCGTGGCCGGATAGTCACGGGCGGCATCGAACAGGTGGTAGGGCGAGAACGTCTGGATGAACGCCCACTCCGCCGCGACGTCCGGGTTGCCGTACTCGGCCATCCACGAGGCGCCGGCGAGCAGCTTGTGGTAGCGCTGCATGTCCAGCAGCGGCACCTGGATCACCACCGCGCCGAACAGCTCCGGGTACTGCGTGAGCATGTTGCCGGTAAGCAGGCCGCCGTTGCTGCCGCCACGGATGCCAAGGTGCTTCGGAGACGTGATCCCGCGCGCGATCATGTCCTGCGCGACCGCGGCGAAGTCCTCGTAGGCCTTGTGGCGGTTGGCCTTCAGCGCCGCCTGGTGCCAGCGCGGGCCGTACTCGCCGCCGCCGCGGATGTTGGCGACCGCGTAGGTCCCGCCCTTCTCCAGCCAGCCCTTGCCGACGCTGCCGGAGTAGCCCGGGGTCAGCGAGATCTCGAATCCGCCGTAGCCGTACAGCAGCGTCGGGTTGCTGCCGTCGAGCGCCATGCCCTTCGGGTGCACCAGGAAGTACGGCACCTTGGTGCCGTCCTTCGACGTGGCGAAGTGCTGCTCGATCTCATGCTTCGCGGCATCGAAGAACACCGGCATGCTCTTGAGGACTTCAGGCTGCCCGCCCACCTCGACCAGCGACAGCGTGCTCGGCGTCAGGTAGTCGGTGACCGTCATCCACAGCGCGTCGGATTCCTCGTCGTCCACCGCCGAGACCGCGACCGTGCCGAACTCCGGCGCGCCGGCGAACTCAGCGCGCGCCCAGCCCTCGACACCCGGGGTCAGCACGCTGAGCCGGCTCTTGACGTCGTCCAGCACGTTGAGGACGAGGTGGTTGCGGGTGAAGGTGGCGCCGGCCAGCGACGTGGTGTCGGTGGGCTCGAACAGCACCTGGAACTCGCGCTTGCCGGCCATGTAGTCGTCGAACTTCGCCGCCAGCAGCGAGCCCGCCTTGTACGACTTGCCGCCGACCTGCCAGGGCTCGCGCAGCTCCAGCGTCAGCCACTCGCGGTGCGCGCCCTTGATGGCCGAGTTGGGTGCGTCGATCTTCGCCAGCGCACCGTCGGCGTTCCGCAGGTACAGCTCGTCGTTGTAGAAGGCCAGGGTGCGGGTGACGAAATCACGCGTGAAGCCCGGCGTGTGGTCGCGCATCGCCGCGATGTACATGTCATCGGGCTTGCCTTCGTACACCACCGTGGCCGAAGTGATCGGCGTGCCGCGCGTCCACTGCTTGACGATGCGCGGATAGCCGGAGCTCGTGAGCGAGCCGTCGCCGAAGTCGGTGTACACGTAGACGGTGTCGCGATCGATCCACTGCAGGCCGCCCTTGGCCTCGTCGCGGAAGAAGCCGCCATCCACCCACTGCAGCGTGGACAGGTCGAACTCGCGGGTGACGTCGGCATCGGCGCCGCCGCGCGACAGCGCGACCAGGCAGCGCTCGTACCCGGGCTTGAGGCAATTCGCGCCGTGCCAGACCCAGTTCTCGCCTTCGGCCTTGTTCAGGGCGTCGAGGTCGAGCACCGTCTCCCACTTGGGCTGCGGCTTGCGGTATTCGTCGAGCGTGGTGCGGCGCCAGAGGCCGCGCTCGTGGTGCTTGTCCTTCCAGAAGTTGTAGTACCACGCACCCTGCTTGTAGACGCCGGGAATCTTGTCATCGGAGTCGTGGATGGCGAGCAGTTCGGATTCGAGCGCCTTGAAGCCCGGCGTGGCGGCCAGCTCGGCTTCGGCCGCGGCGTTCTGTTCGCGTACCCAGGCGAGCTGCTTCTCACCCTCCACGTCCTCCAGCCACTGGTGCGGATCGACCACTTCGGGCTCCTTTTCCTGGGCGATGGCGCCGAACGCGGTGACCGCCAGTGCGGCAAACAGGCAGGCGTGGGACAGCTTGGGCATACGGCAACTCCAGCGGTTCGGACGTGGCCGGCCACGCTAGCACAGCGTCCACGCCAGGGCGGCCGCCGAAAGTCCCGGTGCGGCGCACGGCCAGCAGCGCCAGCCAGGCGCAGGCCGGAAGGCCCGGCAGCCACAGCGCGAGCCAGCCGAACGTGGCGCTCGCCGCGCGCGCCTGCGGCAGCGACAGCAGCGCCACCACGGCCACGAACACCAGGCCGAGGAGGCCGCGGGCCAGCCAGTCGCCGTCGGCGACCGGAGCCGCGCGGCGCGCGCGGTGCAAAGAGCTGTGACAATCAACGGTCATGGCAATCCTCCACAATGGATGCGCAGGTTCGGCCGCGGCCATCTCAAGGGCTGCGACCGGCGTTGACACTACGTTCGCCACGCGTGGTCGATCCTGCGCCCACCCCCGGACCACGCGATGACCGCCAAGCTGAAACTCCGCACCGCACCGCCGATATTCCACCTGCTCTGCGCATCGGCGCTGGCGTTGCTGCTGGCGGCGTGCGGCACGACCCGCGGCGCGGCCGAGGCCGACGCTGACGCGAAGGCTCCGGCGCTGGACGCGCTGATGGGCGACTGGTACGTGGCGGCCCGCGTGCCGTGGTTCGGCGAACGCGGCCGCGTGGCGCACCGGGTCCGCTTCACGGCCGACCGCGACGACCGCGTGGCGGTGCATCGCAGCTGGCGCAAGGGTTTCACCGAGGTCGAGGAGAGCGACGACACCACCGCACGTCGCAGCGGCCACGGCGATCGCGTGTGGACGGTGCGCCTGTACGGCGTGATGCCCAACAAGCTGCGGATCCTCGAAATCGCCGAAGACGGCACTTGGCTGCTGATGGATTCGCAGGGCCGCGATATCGCCTGGATCCTGACCCGCGCGCAGGTGGTGGAAGACGCCGCCTACCTCGAACTCGAGAAGCGCATCGGGCGCCACGGCGTCAACACCGACAAGCTGCGGCGCGTGCCGCAGGTGCCGGAGCAGGAAGGCAAGCTGGGCTTCGAACCCGCCGCGGTGCCGTCCACCGGGCGCTGACGCGCCCCTGCCAGCCCCGCAGCGGTCAGCCTTCGTAGTTCGTCAGCGCCAGCGCCAGCAGCGTGCGCGCCTGTTCGCGCAGTGACGGCGGCTCGATGATCTCCGCGTCGCTGCCGTAGTGCAGCACGTCCATCAGCAGTTCGCGCGGCGCGCTGTACGGCACCTTGAGTTCGTAGCGGCCGTCGGCAAGGTGCCGTCCCTGCTGCTGCGAATGCCAGTGCTCGTCGGCCACCCAGCGCGCGGCCTTCGCGCTGAACATGATGGTGGCCACGCCCTTGGGCGCGCCCGAGAAGATGCCGTAGCTGCCGCCGAGGTGACGATCGAGCTCCGCCTCGTCGACATCGATCGCCACCACCTCCAGCGCCTTCGCCTGCACGACCCGATCCACCGAGAAGCTGCGCAGGCCTTCGCGTTCGTGGTCCCAGGCGTCGAGGTACCAGTTGTCGCGGTAATGCGTGATGCGCTGCGGTGACACCGTGCGCCGCGTCTTCTCGCCGGTGGAGCGTGCGCGGTATTCGAACGCGAGCTGCCTGCGCTCCAGCACCGCCGAACAGACCACGCGGAAGGCGTGCTCGTCCAGGCGCCGGGTGCGGTGCGGGATGACGCGCACGCGCTCCATCGGCAGGCGCTTGCCGCTGGCGTGCTGGCTCAGCAGCTTGTCGATGCGCGACTGCAGCGGCGCCAGCGCCGACGACAGCACGCCGCCGCCGCTGCGCGACAGCAGCTGCTGCGCGGCCAGCAGCGCGTGCAGCTCGTCCGAGCTCAGCCACAGGCCGGGCAGCTCGAAGCGGTCGCTGTCTTCCGCCGCGTAGCGGAACCCGGCGTCGCCGTCGCCGGTCACCGGCGCCATCAGCGCGTCGCGCAGGAATGCGAGGTCGCGGTACGCGGTGGCGCGCGAGCAGCCGAGCTCGTCCTGCAGGCGCGCCACCGTGACCGGATAGCGCGCCGACTTCAGGATGCGGTGCAGCGAGAGGATGCGTTCGTAGCGGTCCATGCAGGGGCCCTTGTGGACGATGGCCGGCGCCGCCGGCAGCCCCGCTATTCTGCCTCCTGGAACGCCGCCGGACGACGCCAGCGCGGCGGCGGTGACATAGGCACAATGGGGCACATGCGCGCATCCGCCCCGAACGAGCCCGCCATCGACACCTCGCCCTCGCCCGGCGACGAGGTCAAGACCACGACCTGCTACATGTGCGCCTGCCGCTGCGGCATCAAGGTCTGGCTCACCGACGGCAAGGTCCGCTACATCCAGGGCAATCCCGCGCACCCGGTGAACCAGGGCGTGCTGTGCGCCAAGGGCGCGAGCGGGATCATGCAGCACTACTCGCCGGCGCGGCTGTCCAAGCCGCTCTTGCGCGTGGGCGAACGCGGCAGCGGTGAATTCCGCGAGATCGAATGGGAGGACGCGCTGCAGCTGGCGACCTCCTGGCTGGCGCCGCTGCGCGAGCGCGATCCGGATGCACTGGCGTTTTTCACCGGCCGCGACCAGTCGCAGGCGCTGACCGGCTGGTGGGCGCAGCAGTTCGGCACCATCAACTACGCGGCGCACGGCGGATTCTGCTCGGTGAACATGGCCACCGGCGGCCTGTACACGCTGGGCGGCTCGTTCTGGGAATTCGGCGAGCCGGACTGGGAGCACACGCAGTACCTGATGCTGTGGGGCGTGGCCGAAGACCACGACTCCAATCCGATCAAGCTCGGCCTGGGCAAGCTGAAGGCGCGCGGCGCCAAGGTGGTCGCGGTGAACCCTGTGCGCTCGGGCTACGGCGCGATCGCCGACGAGTGGATCGGCATCCGCCCCGGCACCGACGGCCTGTTCGCGTTCGCGTTGATCCACGAGCTGCTGCGCATGGACCGCATCGACCTGGATTACCTGGTGCGCTATGCCAACGCGCACTGGCTGGTGGTGCGCGATCCGGGCGGGGCGCAAGACGGCCTGTTCGCGCGCGATGCCGAGGGGCGCCCGCTGTGCTGGGTGAGCGGCGCGGAGGCGGGCACACCGGTGGCTGCCGACGCCATCGACATCTCGCCCGCGGTCGCCGGCGACTACACGCTGGAAGACGGCCGCCACGTGGCCCCCGTCTTCCAGCTCGTCGCCGAGCGCTACCTCGACCCGCAATACGCACCGGACGCGGTCGGCGAGCGCTGCGGCATCCCCGCCGACACCATCCGCCGCATCGCGCGCGAGCTGGCCGCGGCCGCGTTCGACAGCAAGCTGTCGCTGCCGATCGCCTGGACCGACGCCTGGGGCCGCGAACACGCGGAGATGCCCGGCCGGCCGGTGTCGCTGCACGCCATGCGCGGCATCAGCGCGCACTCGAACGGCTTCCACACCTGCCGCGCGCTGCACCTGCTGCAGCTGCTGCTGGGCGCGGTGGATGCGCCGGGCTCGTTCCGCTACCAGCCGCCGTATCCCAAGCCCATTCCGCCGCCGAACCGTCCCGGCAAGACCCGCCGCGCCGATGGCACGCTCGACGCCGGCCCGCTCGGCTTCGTGCACGGCCCCGAAGACCTGCTGGTCGACGCCGAAGGACGGCCGCGGCGCATCGACCATGCGTTCTCGTGGGCTTACCCGCTGTCGGCGCACGGCATGATGCACACCGTGATCCGCAACGCGCACGCCGGCGACCCGTACCGCATCGACACGCTGATGATGTTCATGGCCAACATGAGCTGGAACTCGGCGATGAACACCGGCGAGACCATGCGCTGGCTGACCGACAAGGACGCCGACGGCAGCTACCGCATCCCGCACATCATCTATTCCGATGCCTACGCGTCGGAGATGGTCGCCTATGCGGACCTGGTGTTGCCGGACACGACGTACCTGGAGCGCTTCGACGCGATCAGCATGCTCGACCGCCCGATTTCCGACGCCGACGGCGCGGCGGATGCCATGCGCCACCCGGTGTTCGACCCGGATACCCAGGCCGGCAGCGACGGGCGCGCGCGCGACGTACGCGGCTTCCAGTCGGTGCTGCTCGACCTCGGCGCGCGCCTCGGCCTGCCGGGCATGGTGCATGCCGACGGTTCGCCTTCGTACCGCGACTACGCCGACTACATCGTTCGCCACGAACGCACGCCGGGTGTCGGCCTGCTCGCCGGCTGGCGCGGCGAAGACGGCGACCTGCACGGCAAGGGCGCGCCCAACCCGGAGCAGCTGCAGCGCTACATCGACAACGGCGGCTTCTGGCGCGAGGAGGTCCCCGAGCACGCGCGCTATTTCAAGATGGCCAACCGCGGCTATCTCGAATGGGCGCACAGGCTGGGCTTCATCGGCTCGACCGCGCCGATCGTGCTGCAGCTGTACGCCGAACCGCTGCAAAAATTCCGGCTTGCGGCGCAGGGCCACGGCGCGCACCAGCCGCCCGCGGAACATCGTGAACGCGTGGCCACCTATTTCGATCCGCTGCCGATGTGGTACGAGCCGTTCGAGCACGACCAGACCAGCCGCGAGACCTATCCGCTCAACGCCGTGACCCAGCGGCCGATGTTCATGTACCACGCGTGGGGTTCGCAGAACGCCTGGCTGCGGCAGATCGCCGCGCGCAACTGGCTGTACCTGCATCCCGACACCGGCGCACGCCTCGGCCTGGCCGACGAAGACTGGATCACCGTCGCGTCGCACAACGGCGAGATCACCGTGCAGGCGAAGTTCGCGGGCAACGTGCAGCCGGACACGGTGTGGACCTGGAACGCGATCGGCAAGCGCCGCGGCGCGTGGCGGCTCGCGAAGGACGCGCCGGAAGGCGACACCGGCTTCCTGCTCAACCACCTGATTTCCGACCGCACCCCGCGCGGCGACTACGCCAATGCCGACCCGGTCACCGGGCAGGCGGCGTGGTTCGACCTGCGCGTGTCGATCCGCAAGGCCGAGGCCTCCGGACACGACGGACGCCGCGACCGGCAGGCCGAGCCGCAGTTCGACAGCCTCCCGCTCGGCGATGCGCCCGAAGGTCCGCTGCGCTACGGCGCCGGCCTGCGCGCGAAGGCGTATCGCCGATGAGGGCGTTCGCCATCGCGCTGCGCTGGATCTGCCTGGTGGGCGGCGTGGCCGGCCTGGTGGTAAGCACCTGGGCCTTCATCGATCCGTCCGCGTTTCCGGCGATGCAGGGCAGCGGAGGTGCGTTCGATCCGCCGTCGCCGCGCTGGCGCGCCGCGCTCGGCGTCGTGTTCTCGCTGCTGGTCATCGGCTACGGCAGCAACCGCGTACACCACCGGAAGCTGCCATGACCAGCCTGCCCGCGCCGTCGCCGAAGAAGATGGGCCTGGTGATCGACCTCGACACCTGCGTCGGCTGCCATGCCTGCGCGACCAGCTGCAAGGAGTGGAATGCCGGCGGCATGGCCGGGCCGCTGACCGACGAACGCCCCTACGGCAAGGATCCGTCCGGCGTGTGGTTCAACCGCGTGCACAGCTACGAGCTGGCGGAGGCGGACGCGCAGCCGGCGATGACCCTGCACTTCCCGCGCAGCTGCCTGCACTGCGAAACGCCGGCGTGCGTGACGGTGTGCCCGACGGGTGCAAGCTACAAGCGCGCCGAGGACGGCATCGTGCTGGTCGACGAGGACAAGTGCATCGGCTGCCAGCTGTGCAGCTGGGCCTGCCCCTACGGTGCGCGCGAGTACAGCGAGGTCGAGGGGGTGATGAAGAAATGCACCCTGTGCGTGGACCGCATCTACAACGTGAACCTCGAGGAGACCGAGCGCCAGCCGGCCTGCGTACAGGCCTGCCCGACGCGCGCGCGACACTTCGGCGACCTTGGCGACCCGGAGTCGGCGGTGTCGAAGCTGGTCGCCGATCGCGGCGGCGTGGCGCTGCTGCCGGAACTCGGCTACCAGCCGGTGAACCGTTACCTGCCGCCGCGCCCGCGGCGTACCGATGGCGAAAGCGCGGAAGCCGACACAGCCACGCGCGCGACCTCGCCGCTACATTGGCTGGCCCGCAGCTTCCGGCGCTGAGCGATCCCGATGCGACCCGCCCTGTCGATCATCCTGTTCACCACGCTCTCCGGCGCCGGCTACGGCCTGCTGGCGTGGACCGGCATCGCGATCGCGCTGCTGGCGCTGCGCGGCGGGCTGTCCACCGCGCTCGACGGCGTGCAGTTCGCCGGCGTGGTGCTCGGCCTGGTGCTTTCGACGGTGGGCCTGTTGTCCTCGCTTGGCCACCTCGGCCAGCCGCGGCGCGCCTGGCGCGCGCTCAGCCAGTGGCGCACCTCGTGGCTGTCGCGCGAAGGCGTGTTGGCGATCGCCACCACCGTGCCGGCGCTCGCGGTGATCGCCTTGCTCGTGTGGATGCCGGCCAGCGCAGCGCGCGCATCCTGGCTGGCGCTGCTTGGCGTGGTGCTCGCGGTGCTGGCGCTGGCCACCGTGGCCTGCACGGCGATGATCTACGCCTCGCTCAAGCCGATCCCCGCGTGGCGCCATCCGCTGGTGGTGCCGGTATACCTGCTGTTCGCGCTGCTGACCGGGCTCGCCCTGCAGTACCTGGTGATGGCGGCCATGCTGCGCGGACAGGGGCCGGCGATGATGCTGGCCAGCCTGGCGATCCTCGGCGCGCTGCTGGCAGGCCTGAAATGGCTGTACTGGCTGGCGATCGACGGCGCCGGAGCGCCGGCCGCGCGCGGCGCGGCACTCGGGCTGCCCGGTCGCGACGCAAAGGTGTTGGAGCGCCCGCACACCGAGGCCAACTACATCACCCGCGAAATGGTGTTCGCCCTCGCGCGCCGCCATGCGCTGCGGCTGCGGATCGCCATGAGCATTGGGCTGGTGGCGGCCCCGCTGCTGGCGACCCTGCTGGTGGTGACCGGCCTGCTGTCCCCGGTGGCTGGCGTGCTTCTGGCCGCCCTCGGCCTGCTGGCCGCGGCGTTCGTGGAGCGCTGGCTGTTCTTCGCGCAGGCGCGCCATGTGGTCTCGGCCTATTACTGAACCGCGCCGCGACATCTCGGCTGATCGCCTTTGAACAGCGTCTAAAAGACGGGATAATCGCCAGTTAATCGTTTTCATCGGAGCCCACGGCATGCTGTCCGCCGCCCTGTGGGTGGCCTTCGCCGCCCCGCCCGTGCTGATCGCGCCCTTGCCGGAATCCCCCGGCGAGCCGGCGCTGTTCGCCGTGGCGGCCGGGCGCGCCGACCTGCGCCGCCCCTGCTACCGGCTGGCCTGCAACGACGCCGGGTGGCGCGCGCCCACGCGGTTCACGCGCATCGCCCAGCCCAAGGCGCCGGGCACGCTGGATCCGCTGCTGCCCATGCGCCTGCCGGCGATCGCCGCGCGCCGCTATCCGCTGTATTCGCCGGCCTCGCGCCGCGACTGGCGCACCACGCACGGCAGCCACTCGCGCTTCGACGCCGGCTTCGGCTACGAGGCCGTGCGCACGCCGGACACCAACATCCGCGTCGAACTCGGCACCGGCTATCGCCTGCAGCCCTATGCCGACTACGGCACCGCGAGCGAAGGCCCGATCGCCCGTGGCCGGCTCGAGCTGCGCCAGAACATCAGCGACAACGCCTTGCTGACCCAGCGGGTGCTGGTCGAGACCGGCCGCCTGAACACCACCACCCGGCAGGTGATCGGCCTGGACCTGCGCCTGCAGCCGCAATGGACGCTGCATTCGAATTTCGAACTGCGCCACGACAGCGCCGGCGACGGCGGCCGCGGTGCGACCGACACCGAAGGCTCGCTGCAGCTGCGCTACAGGTTCTGAGCGGGCGGCAGGAACTCGCCGGCGCCGGCGGCCAGCAGGCGCGCCGCGACGTCGCGGCCAAGCGCCTCGGGCGTGGATGCAGGCGCTTCGGCATTGGCACGCACGCTGCGCCCGTCGTGCTCGCTGCCCACCAGCCCATCCAGCCGCAGCCTGTCGCCATCGAGGCGCGCGAACGCGGCAACCGGCACGTGGCAGCTGCCATGCAGGGCCAGGTTGAGCGCGCGCTCCGCCGACGCGCAGGTGCGCGTGGGCGCGTGGTCGAGGGCGCGGCACAGCGCCATCACCTCGGCATCGTCGCCGCGGCATTCGATCGCGATCACGCCCTGCGCCGGCGCCGGCAGCCACTCCGGCGCATCCAGGCGCATGCGGATGCGCGCACTGAAGCCGAGGCGGTCCAGGCCCGCGCAGGCCAGCACGATCGCGTCGTACTCGCCGGCATCGAGCTTGGCCAGGCGCGTATTGACGTTGCCACGCAGGTCGCGGATCTCGAGGTCCGGGCGCACCGCGCGCAGCTGCGACTGGCGGCGCAACGAGGACGTGCCGACGCGCGCGCCGTACGGCAGCGCGGCCAGGCTTGCATGGTGGTTGCTGACGAAGGCATCGGCGTGGTCGGCGCGCGCAAGGAAGGCCGGCAGCGCGAACGGCGCGTCGACCTCCATCGGCACGTCCTTCAGCGAGTGCACCGCGCAGTCGGCCTCGCCGCGCAGCATCGCCAGCTCGAGTTCCTTCAGGAACAGGCCCTTGCCGCCGATCGCGGACAGCGAGCGGTCCAGCACCTCGTCGCCGCGGGTCGACATCGGCACCAGCTCCACCGTGATGCCAGGGTGGGCGGCGCGCAGCAGGTCGGCGACGTGTTCGCTCTGCCAGAGGGCGAGCGGGCTCTTGCGGGTGGCGATACGGAGGGTGTTCACCCTGCCATTATCGCCGACCGCACCTGCCGACGTGGATTTCGATCCATATACTGGCGGATTCCATGAACCCGCCGGCCACGCCGCCCCACTGGCCGCCCGCCCGATCGAGTCAATCCAATGCGTATCCTGATCCTGGGCTCCGGTGTGATCGGAGTGACCAGCGCGTGGTATCTGCGTCAACAGGGGCACGACGTCGTCGTCATCGACCGCGCGCCCGGCCCCGCGATGGAAACCAGCTTTGCCAATGCCGGCCAGGTTTCGCCCGGCTACGCCTCGCCCTGGCCCGCGCCGGGCATCCCGCTGAAAGCGGTGGGCTGGCTGCTGTCGCGCCACGCGCCGCTGGCGATCCGGCCGACCGCGGACCCCGCCCAGTACCGCTGGATGTGGCAGATGCTGCGCAACTGCACCCATCACCGCTATGCCATCAGCAAGGCGCGCATGGTGCGGCTCGCCGAGTACAGCCGTGCCTGCCTGGAGGAGCTGCGCCGCGACACCGGCATCGCGTACGAGCAGCGCACGCTCGGCACCACGCAGCTTTTCCGCACCCAGGCGCAGCTCGACGGTGCCGCCAAGGACATCGCGATCCTGCGCGAGTACGGCGTGCCCTACGAACTCCTCGACCGCGCGGGTATCGTCGGCGTCGAACCGGCGCTGGCGCGGGTCGCCGATACGCTGGCCGGCGCGCTGCGCCTGCCCGGTGACGAAACCGGCGACTGCCACCTGTTCACCACCCGGCTGGCGGCGATGGCCGAGGCGGCCGGCGTCGAGTTCCGCTACGGGCAGGACATCGAAGCCCTGCTGGGCGACGGGGACCGCATCGCCGGCGTGCGCATCGAGGGCCGCACCGAAACCGCCGACCGCTACGTGCTCGCGCTCGGCGCGTGGTCGCCGCGCCTGCTGGCGCCGCTCGGCATCCGCCTGCCGGTGTACCCGCTCAAGGGCTATTCGCTGACGATCCCGATCACGAACCCCGGGATGGCGCCGCACTCGACCGTGCTCGACGAAAGTTACAAAGTCGCCATCACCCGCTTCGACGATCGCATCCGCGTCGGTGGCATGGCCGAGGTCAGCGGCTATGACCTGTCGCTGCCCCAGCGCCGCCGCGACACCCTGGAGATGGTGGTGCGCAGCCTGTATCCCGACGGCGGCGATCTCGCCAACGCCAGCTTCTGGAGCGGCCTGCGCCCCTCCACGCCGGATGGCCCGCCGGTCGTCGGCACCACGACCTACCGCAACCTGCTGCTCAACACCGGCCACGGCACCCTGGGCTGGACGATGGCCTGCGGCTCGGGGCGCTACCTGGCCGACCTGGTCGACGGCCGCGCGCCCGCGATCGACGGCGAAGGCCTCGACATCTCGCGCTACGGGCGCCCCTGGCCCGCCGCGCCCACGGGGCTGCGCTGATGCGCCCCGCGCGCGCCACCATCGACCTCGACGCCCTGCGCCACAACTACCGCCACGCGCGCGCGCTCGGCGGCGGCAAGGCGCTGGCCGTGGTCAAGGCCGACGCCTACGGGCACGGCGCCGTGGCCTGCGCCCGCGCGCTCGACGGCGAAGCCGACGGCTTCGGCGTGGCCTGCATCGAGGAGGCGATCGAGCTGCGCGAGGCCGGCATCCGCGCGCCCATCCTGCTGCTGGAAGGCTTCTTCGACGCCGACGAGCTGCCGCTGATCGAGCGGCATGCGCTGTGGACGGTGGTCGCCTCGCCCTGGCAGGTGGACGTGCTCGAGCGCCAGCCGCTGCGGCAGCCGCTGCCGGTCTGGCTGAAGCTCGACTCGGGCATGCACCGCCTGGGCCTCGCACCCGAGGACTATCCCGATGCCTGGCGGCGCCTGCGCGCACTGCCGTGGGTGGGCGACATGGTCGCGATGAGCCACTTCTCGCGCGCCGATGAACTCGCTCAGCCCAGCACGCCCGCGCAGCTGGCCACGTTCGACGCGATGCTGGCGCGGCTTCCCGCCGGCACGACTTTCAGCCTTGCCAACTCCGCCGCACTGATGGCCTGGCCAGCGGCGCGCGGCGGCTGGGTGCGCCCCGGCCTGATGCTCTATGGCTCGCACATGCTCGACGCCCCGTGCGCCGAAGCCGAGCCGCTGCGCGCGGTGATGGAGCTCGCGTCGAAGGTCATCGCCGTGCGCGAGCTCGCCGCGGGCGAACCGATCGGCTACGCGGGCGCCTTCATCACCTCGCGCCCGACGCGCGTGGGCGTGGTGGCGGCCGGCTATGCCGACGGCTATCCGCAGTACGCCACCTCGGGCACCCCGGTGATCATCGACGGCCAGCCGGGCGAGCTGATCGGGCGCGTCTCGATGGACATGCTGACCGTCGACCTGACCGACCACCCTCGCGCCGGCATCGGCAGCGACATCGAGCTGTGGGGCGCCCGCCTGCCGGTCGCCGAAGTCGCGGCGCGCAGCGGCAACAGCCCGTACCGGCTGCTGACCGGACTGAAGCGGGCGACGCGGCAGACGGTCGGGCGCGGTTAGATCCCTGCCGCCACTCAGCGCTCGCGCAGCATCTCGCGCAGCTGCGCCACGCAACGGCGGCTGACCTCGAGCGGCTCGGCGCCGTGGCGCAGGATCGCGTGCACATGCCCTTCCGGGTCGCGCCTGAGCTCCACCAGCTCGTGGCGGGCGACCAGGCAGTTGCGGTGGATGCGCAGGAAGCGCTCGCCGAACTCCTCTTCCAGCGACTTCAGCGACTCCTCGATCAGGTCCTCGCCGCGCGCGTGGTGCACCACCACGTACTTCTCCTCGGCCTGCAGGTAGCGCACGTCCTCGATCGGGATCAGGCGCAGGCTGCCGCGCAGGCGCGCGCAGAGGTGGGTGCGGAGCTTTCCGGGCGCATCGCCGCGGCTGCGTTCCAGCCCGGCGGTGAAGGTGCGCACGCGCTCGATGGCGGCCTCGAGGCGCTCGGGGCGCACCGGCTTGACGATGTAGTCGACGGCCGCGGCATCGAACGCCGACAGCGCGTGCGCGTCGTACGCGGTGCAGAACACCACCGCCGGGCGCGGCTCGAACGCCGCCAGGTGGCGCGCAGCCTCGAGGCCATCGATGCCGGGCATGGCGATGTCCATCAGCACCAGGTCGGGCTCGTGCTCGGCGCAGGCCTGCAGCGCGCTGCGGCCGTCGCCGGCCTCGGCCACCACTTCGATGCCGTCGAGCGCACCCAGCAGCGCGCGCAGGCGCTCGCGTGCAAGCGGTTCGTCGTCCGCGATGACGACCTTCAAGGCGTCCTCCTGACGGGCTGCAGCGGCAGGCTGAGCTCGCAGGCATAGTAGCCCGCGTCCCAACCGCAGGTCATCCGCGCGCGCGGGCCGAATGCATAGCCGAGCCGGTGCGCGATGTTGCGTTGCGCGTGGCCCGCTCCGTGCACACCCGGCACGTGCGGCGGGAGCGACGGGTTGTTGACGCGCAGCCGCAGGGCGTCGCCCTCCACCGCGACGTCGATGGCGACGGTGCCGCCCTCGGGCAGGCGCGAAATACCGTGCAGCACCGCGTTCTCAAGCAAGGGCTGCAGCACCAGGCGCGGCATCGCCAGGTCCCACGGCAACGGCTCGGTCTTGCGCCATTCCACGCGCAGGCGCTCGCCGAGGCGCAGCTGCTCGATGCCCAGGTAGCCTTCGGCCAGGCGCACCTCCTCGGCCAGCGAGGAATCCCCCTCGCCAGCGCCGAGCGCGGCGCGGAACAGATCGGACAGGTCGAGCACGGCGCGCTCGGCGACCTCGGGATCGCGGCGCAGCAAGGTGGCGATCATGTTCATGCTGTTGAACAGGAAGTGCGGGCGGATCCGCGCCTGCAGCGCGTCGGCCTCGGCGCGGGCGTGCGCGGCGAGCTGCGCCTGCCAGCGATCGATGACGTAGAAGTAGCGCAATGCCAGCGCTGTGATCAGCGTGACCACGCCCGCCGATCCGGTGACGAAGCGCAACGATGACGGCCAGCCACCGGCATCGCCGACACTTGCGAACAGCGCGTGCACGATCGCCGCCACCACCGCAGCGACCAGGGCCGAGAGCGCCACCGCCGCCAGCGCCCCGGTGCGCCGCGGCAGGCGCGACAGCGTGCGTCGCGACACGCACAGCAGCACCGACACCGACAGCGCCAGCCACAGCGCGAAGCCGCTGGTGGACAGCACGCGCGCAAGGTCCCAGCGCGAGCCGGCATCGGGCACCAGCACCACCACCACGACCACCAGCTGCGCCATGCCGAGCATGGCGCCCAGCCGCGGCAGGCGACACAGGTCGGGCAACCACGGCTCGTCGGCGCGCGGGTCGCCCATCGCCTCAGCCCGCGGAAAAGCGGCGCGACATCCAGTCACCGAGATCACTGATCTCCTCGGCGCACACCGAATGCGGCATGGGATAGGCATGCCAGTCGACGTCGAAGCCGAGCTCGCGCAGCAGCGCCGCGCTGCCCTGCCCGGCCTGGAACGGGACCACCGGGTCCTGGCTGCCGTGGCCGAAGAACACCGGCGCGCGGGCCTCGGCGTTGGCCAGCACGCTGCGCGCCTTGTTCGCGGAGGGGACGTAGGTCGACAGCGCCACCAGCCCGGCCAGCGGCTCGGTGCTTCGCAGCCCCGCGGCCAGCGTGACCGCCCCGCCCTGCGAAAACCCCGCCAGCAGCACGCGCCCGCGCGGCACGCCGCGCGTGGCCTCGCGGGCGATCAGCGTCTCGACCTGCGCCACCGATTCGTCGACGCCGGCTTCGTCGGCGCGGTTGTCGAGGTCGGCATCGACGATGTCGTACCAGGCCCGCATCGCCATGTGGTTGTTGATGGTCACCTTGCGCACTGGCGCATGCGGGAACACGAAGCGCAGCGCCGGCCAGTCGCGGCGCACCAGCTGCGGGACGATGGGTGCGAAGTCGTGGCCATCTGCGCCCAGGCCGTGCAGCCAGATCACGCTCCAGGCCGGCGACGTTCCGGTCTCGTGTTCGATGCAGTCCAGCGGCATAGCGGCACTCGGCAAGGTTGGCGCGCCATTATGCATGGCGCATCCGCCGCGGCCCGATGGCCCTGGGCTACTGGTCGAGCGTGAAGCGCACGGTGATCATGGATGCCACGTTGTCGCCGGTGGGCTCGAAGCGGTACTCGCCCACCGCGACCAGCGCGGAGCGGTCGAACACGCCCGGCGGCGTGGCGCTGACCACGCGCGCCGCCGCTACCGAACCATCCGGAAGGATGGTGAAACCGACCTGCACCACGCCCTCGACGCGACGATTCAGGGCCGCCGCCGGATAGCGCGCGGCAGGCTGGTGAAGCAGCCGCGGGGAAGGCTTCGGCGAGGCCGCCGCCATGGGCGCGCGTTCGACGGCTGCCTGCGTGGGGCGTGCCGGCGCTGGCGAAGGCACCTCGGCTTCGGCGCGCCGCTCTGCCACGGGCGGAGAGCGCGGCTGCGACGGCGCCGGCGGCGCCACGACGGCCGCCGCAGCCCGCGTCGCGGCGGCCGTGCGCGCATCCGCGTCACTTCGCAGGCGCTGCGTCTCCACCGCGGCCAGGCGCACGGCCTGTTCGCGGTCGGCCTTCGCCCCTTCTTCGATATCGGCTTCCACGCCGACGATCGCGCTGGCGAGCCGCTGCAGGGCAGGCGCATCCGGATCACTCGCGGCGATCAACCGGTGCAGGCGATGCGCCTCGGCGGTGTCGCGTCGCGCGATCGCCTGTTCGCACGCGATCAACAGGTAGGGCTGCAGGTCGGTGATCGCGCTCGCCAGCGCGGCGTCATCGGGGTGGCGGCGTCTCGCTTCCAGCCAGTATTCGATGGCACTGTCGCCGGCGGGCGCATGCAGCCGACCCTCGCTCAGCGCGCGGCTGCCCGACGCCTTCAGTTCGTCGATCGGCTGGCGCGACAGGTCCACGACGGGCGTTGCGATCGCAGGCGAAGCGTCAGCTCCGCCATCCGCTGCCGCCCCGCTGCCGTCATGCGCCTGCGGTTGGCAGGCACATGCCAACAGCGCCGCGGCCAGCGCCGCAACCGGTAGTCCAAGCCTCATTTCCAAGCCCCCTGTGGCTTACGGGGGGGGAGCTTATGCGGCTTCGATGACGCTGCCGCTGCAGTCCCGCTTCAGTTCCGCGACGGAGCCGCGCGCAGGGTGTTGGCGCGCACCAGCACTTCGGGGGGCGCAAGTTCCTCCGGCGTGGCGAACACGCCATGCCGGCGCAGCCACTGCCCGGCCGCGCGCGAAGCGCCAAGCGCGACAATCGGAATCGACAGCACCAGGCCCAGCACCACCGGCGACATCCACGCCGCCAGCGCCGGCGACACCATCCACGCGGCAATTCCGGCGCCGATGCCAAACAGCGTCATGCCGCCATACAGGCGCAGCAGTTCGCGCAGCGGCAGGCTGCCATCGTCGCGGCGCTGCGATTCCCAGCCCGAGTCGCGCCCGGCCAGCACCTCGGCCACGCCACGCGACTGCACGTACATGGTCACCGGCGCCATCAGCGCCGCGAGCAGGGTTTCCAGCAGCACGCCGAGCCCGGAGCGCAATGCGCCGCCGCAGCCGCGGCGCATGGCAGGATCGATGACGGTGGCCAGCCAGCCCATGAGCTTCGGCGACAGCAGCATCGACATGGTCAGCGCGAACACGCCGAGGAAGCGGTCCTCGTCCTGCTCGCGCCAGTACCCGGTGGGCGTGAATCCCTCCAGCGACACCTGGCCGAACGAGAATCCGGCATGCAGCAGCGGGATGGAGATGCCGACGATCATCAGCATCGCCCACATCGGCGCGGTGAAGTAATGGCCGATGCCGATCAGGAGGTGCCAGCGGCTCACCCAGTGCAGGCCCTTCGCCGGCAGCACCGCGCCGTGCTGCAGGTTGCCCTGGCACCAGCGCCGGTCGCGCACCAGCATGTCGGTCAGCGACGGCGGGCCTTCCTCGTAGCTGCCGGCGAGCGCGGGGATCATGTGCAGCGCCCAGCCGCCGCGGCGCAGCAGCGCGGCCTCCACGAAGTCATGGCTGAGCACGGTGCCGGCGAACGGCTTGACGCCGCGCAGCTCGGGCAGCCCGGCGCATGCGGCAAACGCGCGCGTGCGGATCATCGCGTTGTGGCCCCAGTAGTTGCTCTCCGCGCCGTGCCACCAGGCCACGCCGTAGGCGATCACCGGGCCGTACACACGGCCGGCGAACTGTTGCATGCGTGCGAACAGCGTGCTGCCGTTGACGATCACCGGCAGGGTCTGGATCAGGGCCACGTCGTCGTGGCCCTGCATGGCCGCAGCCAGGCGCACGATGGTGTCGCCGGTCATCAGGCTGTCGGCGTCCAGGATCAGGAACTGCGGGTACGCGCCGCCCCAGCGACGCACCCAGTCGGAAATGTTGCCGGCCTTGCGCTCGCTGTTGTCGTCGCGCAGGCGGTAGTGCACGCGCGCCTGCGCGCCCAGCCGCGCACGCAGCGCGGCGAACGCTTCGCGCTCTTCCTGCTGCAGCTGCGGCTTGCGGGTGTCGCTCAGCACGAAGAAATCGAAGTGGTCCAGGCGCCCGGTCGCGGCCAGCGACTCGTGCATGGCCTGCAGGCCTGCCATCAGCCGCCCGGGCTCCTCGTTGTAGATCGGCATCAGCAGCGCCGTGCGCGAGCCCAGCGCAGGGAGCGGTTCGCCGGGGCGGATGCCAAGTCGCGCCGGGCGTTTCTGCAGCACCAGCACGAAGCCCGCGATCGCACCCACGAACGCCTGCACGATCCACGCGAACAGCAGCACGAACAGCACCAGCAGCGTGCCTTCCAGCGGATCGATGCCGTTGCCGCGCAGCAGCCACCAGATCTGGTAGGCCGCGAACAGGGTCACGCTGACGGCGCTGCCGATCACCGCGAAGCGCCGCCAGCGCATGTTCGGCGGCCGCGTCGGGAAGCCGGGACTGCGCAGCGTGCCCGCGGCCAGGGTCTGCACCGGCATGCTCAGCGGCGACTCCGGCGGCAGGTCGCCAGGCGTCGATGTGTCGCGCACCGGAGACGTGCTCACGGCGTCCACCGCGACAGCCAGGTTTCCGACAGCCGCCCGGCGGCGCCTTCGAGCCAGGCACGCAGTTCGATCGCGCGCGCCGTGCCGGGGTCGAGCTCGAAGCTCATGCGCCAGCCGCCGGTATCCGGATTGCGGTAGGTGACCGCGTTGCGCAGCGTGCCGGCCGAAGCACTGGCCTGCACGCGCACGCCGTCGGCGCGGCCATCGAGGTCGCCGCCGACGAAATCGACCATGTACAGCCGGCCCTTGCCTGCATCCAGCGCGCCGCTGCGGGTGGCGGCCACGCGCGCCAGGCGCGGATGCCAGGCGTGGTCGCGGCACCAGTGCAGGCGGTAGCGGAAACGGTGTTCGCGGCCCGCGGCGAGCGGCTCGGCCGGCCGCCAGAAGGCGACGATGTTGTCGCTGAACTCGTCGCCGGTGGGAATCTCCACCAGGTGCACTTCGCCCGCGCCCCAGGCGTCGAGCGGCTCCACCCAGCAGCTCGGGCGCTTCTCGTAGCCGGCTTCGAAGTCCTGGAACTCGCCGGCATCGCGCTTGCGCTGCATCAGGCCGAAGCCACGCGGATCGCGGTCCTGGAAGCCGCTGTGCTCGAGCAGTGCCGGATTGCGCAGCGGCCGCCAGGCCTGCTCGTCGCCGCCGGTCCACAGCGCCAGGCCGTCGGAGTCGTGCACCGCGGGGCGCGCGTCGTCCACGCCGACGCGGTCGTGCGCGTCGAACTCGAACATGCTGGTCAAGGGCGCGATTCCGGCGTTGGCGAGGGGGACGCGCGGATACAGGCGCGCGTCGACATCGAACACCGTCTCGTCGCCAGGTGTCATCACGAAGCGGAACGCACCCGCGACGCTCGGCGAATCGAGCAGCGCGTGCACCACGAGGCTCGCGGCACCCGCTGCCGGGCGTTCCAGCCAGAAGCCGCGGAACACCGGAAACTCTTCCGCGCCCGGGTCGCCGCTGCCCAGCGCCAGCCCGCGCGCCGACAGGCCGTAGCCGAGCCCCCGCGCCACCGCGCGGAAGTAGCTGGCACCGAGGAAACTCGCCAGCTCGTCGAATTGGTCGGGGCGCTGCACGGGGGCATGCACGCGGAAGCCGGCGAAGCCGAGGTCCTCGCCTTCGGGTGGCTGTGGCACGCCGTGGTCGAAGTCGAACAGCTCGCGCGAATACGGGAACGGGCGCGTACGGCCGTCCTCCACCAGGTGCATGTCCACGCGATCCTGGAACATGTAGCCGCGGTGGAAGAACTGCACCTGGAACGGCAGGCCGTCGTCGCGCCAGAGCGCGCGTGCAGCGCGGAAGCGGTAGTCGCGGTACTGGTCGTAGCCGAGTCCGGCAAGTGCGCGTGGCAGCGTGCGCGAGACTGGCACATGCGGAACCGATGCCAGTCGGCGTGCAATGGCGGGCACGGTGCCGGCATCGAACCCCGCCGCGGCCGCCGGCGCGCGCGCGCGCGCCAGCGACGGCCAGGTGGCGATCGCAGGCAGGGCAAGCCCGGCGAAAAGGAATTGTCGACGTTGCAAAGGGGACGGCGCGGGGGATGGAGGCGGCAATGTAACAACGAACAGGGTGGCGATGCTGCGCGCGTATTTCACGCCGTCATCACACCCGTGAGCCGCGTTGGCCGCCACGCGGCGCATCACATCCGCATGCGAAAATCGCGACCTGTCCAAATGCAGGGCCGCGCATGCCGACCGCCCCACTCGTCTGGGAAGCCACGATCGCGCTGATCGTCGCGCTGCTTGCCTTCGACTACTTCTTCCACGTGCGCAAGGCGCACGCGCCCAGCCTGCGCGAGGCGGCGGTCTGGTCGGCGCTTTACGTCGGCATCGCCCTCCTGTTCGGCGCGGGCGTCTGGTACTGGGGCGGCGCCACGATGGGCGCGGAGTACTTCTCCGGCTATGTCACCGAAAAGGCGCTGTCGGTCGACAACATCTTCGTGTTCCTGGTGATCATGGCGAGCTTCAAGGTGCCGCGCGAGGACCAGCAGAAGGTCCTGCTGTTCGGCATCACCTTCGCGCTGATCGCGCGCACGGTGTTCATCCTGCTTGGCGCGGCGCTGATCGAACGCTTCTCGTGGGTCTTCTACCTGTTCGGCCTGGCGCTGCTGCTCACCGCCGGCAACCTGCTCAAGCCGCAGCACCACGGCGAAGAGGATGAAAAGCCCAACATCGTGGTGCGCGTGGTGCGCAAGGTGTTCCACTCCAGCCCGCACTACGACGGCGACAAGCTGTTCACGACCTGGCAGGGCAAGCGCGCGCTCACGCCGATGCTGCTGGTGATGCTGGCGATCGGCGGCACCGACATCCTGTTCGCGTTCGATTCGATCCCGGCGATCTTCGGCCTCACCCAGAACATCTACATCGTGTTCACCGCCACGGCGTTCTCGCTGCTCGGCCTGCGCCAGCTGTACTTCCTGGTAGGTGGCCTGCTCGAGCGGCTGGTGTACCTGTCACTCGGCCTGGCCGCGGTGCTCGGCTTCATCGGCGTCAAACTCGTGGTCCACGCGCTGCACGAGAACAACCTGCCGTTCATCAACGACGGCGATCCGGTGAAGGTGATCGAGATCAGTACCGGGCTGTCGCTGGTGGTGATCGTCGGCCTGCTTCTGCTCACGGTGCTGGTGTCGCTGGTCAGCCCCAAAGGCAAGGCCAAGGCCGCGGTCACCAGGCTGCGCCGGTACGTGGGGGACTATCTTGCGCTGGGCGACGACGCGCCGGCGGCGGAGCGCGCACGCCTGCATGCCGAGGTCGTGGCGGCCGAGGCGCGCGTGCACGCGCTGGAGCCGCGCTTCAAGGCGATGATCACCCACCCGAAAAAGCTGCACCACGACGTGGCGCGCGTGCACGCCGCGCATCGCGGCTGACCGCGTCGGCGCGAGACACACGCCGCGCTGCGAAGCGCGGCGCGCCCTCTAGTCGGCCACGGCCAGCGAACGTTCCTGCCAGCCGCCGCCGAGGACCTTGTACAGGGTGACCCGGTTGCGCTGTTCGGCCATGCGCGTGGCCACCATCGCCTGCTGCGTGGCATACAGCGTGCGCTGCGCATCCAGCCGCACCAGCGAGCTGTCGAGGCCTGCGCCATGGCGGGCCTGCGCCAGTGATTCGGCGCGGGTGGCAGCGTCGACCAGAGCTTGCTGCGCGCGCACCTGGCGGGCCAGCGCATCCGCCTGCGCCAGCGCGTCGGCGACCTCGCGGAAGCCGACCTGGATCGCCTTTTCGTACTCCGCAAGCGCGATGTCGCGTTCGGCGGTGGCCACGCCGAGGCCGGCACGCAGGCGTCCGCCCTGGAAGATCGGCAGGTTGACCTGCGGCATGAAGCTCCAGACGCGGGTGCCGCCCTCGAACAGGCCGGACAGCGCGTCGCTGGCCGAGCCGACGCTGCCGGTCAGCGAGATCGACGGAAAGAACGCGGCGCGCGCCGCGCCGATGTTGGCGCTGGCAGCATGCAGTCGGTGCTCGGCGGCGATCACGTCGGGCCGGCGCAGCAGTGCTTCCGCCGGCAGTCCCGCCGGCAGCGCGGTGAGGCCGACCACGGCGCCTGAATCACGCAGCGGCAGCAGCTCGGGCGGCACCGGCGCGCCGGCCAGCAGGTCGAGCGCGTTGCGGTCCAATGCCACCTGACCCTGCAGGCGCGCGACATCCGAACGCGTGCCTTCCACCTGGGTGCGCACCTGCTCCACCTCGAGCGCCGACGTGGCGCCCAGCGCCTGGCGCTGCGCGGTGAGTGACAGCGTGCGCTCGTAGGTCTCCAGCGCGGATTCCGCCAGGCGCAGCTGCTCCTGGTCGGAGGCCAGCGCCAGCCACGCGCCGACGACTTCGGCCACCAGCGACAGCTGGGTGCTGCGCTGCGCCTCGGCGGTGGCCAGGTATTGCTGCAGCGCCGCCTCGCCAAGGTTGCGCACGCGCCCGAACAGGTCGAGTTCGAACGCCGCCAGGCCGATGCCCGCGACGTACGACTCGCTGTCGGGCACATCGCCGCCGACGCGCTCCATGGTGGCGCTGGCGCCGAGCGACGGCATGCGGTCGGCACGGCGGATGCCGTACTGCGAGCGCGCACGTTCGACGTTGAGGATCGCCACGCGCAGGTCGCGGTTGTTGTCCAGCGCCTGGGCGACGACCGCTTCGAGCGCCGGGTCGGCGAGGAAGTCGCGCCAGCCGACATCGGCCATGGGCAGCGCGGCAATCGCCGGATCGGCCGGCGCGAACGCGCCGGCCTGGCCCGCGGGCGTGGTCGCGGGCAGCGGCCATTCCACGGGGATCGCGGGTGCGGCGGCGGGGGTGGCTGGCACCAGCGTGGCGCAGCCGGAGACCGCCAGCGCGATGGCCAGCGCGAGGCTCGCGTGCAGTGGCTTATGCATGCTGGTCGACTCCAGTGGCGACGGGTGCGTGCTGCTTGCGGTTGAACAGGCGGTTGACCACCACGAAGAACAGGGGGATGAAGAACACGCCGAGCAGCGTGCCCACCACCATGCCGCCCAGCACGCCGGTGCCGATGGCGCGCTGCGCGCCCGAGCCCGCGCCGCTGGCGATGGCGAGCGGCAGCACGCCGAGGCCGAAGGCCAGCGAGGTCATGATGATCGGGCGCAGCCGGTCACGGACCGCTTGCATGGTGGCCTCGATGAGCTCTATGCCCTGCTCCACGTTCGCCTTGGCGAACTCGACGATCAGGATCGCGTTCTTGCTGGTCAGCCCCACCGTGGTGAGCATCGCCACCTGGAAGTAGATGTCGCGCTCCATGCCGCGCATCGAGTTGGCCAGCACCGCGCCGAGGATGCCCAGCGGCGCCACCAGCAACACGGCGGTCGGCACCGTCCAGCTTTCGTACAGCGCGGCCAGGCACAGGAACACGATCAGCAACGACAGCGCGTACAGCAGCGGCGTCTGCGAACCGGCCTCGCGCTCCTGGTAGGACAACGCGGTCCACTCGATGCCGAAGCCCGGCGGAAGCTCAGCCGCGAGGCGCTCGATCTCGAGCATCGCGTCGCCCGTGGCCACGCCCGGCGCGGGCTCGCCCTGGACCTCGACAGCCGATACGCCGTTGTAGCGTTCCAGGCGCGGCGAGCCGAAGTCCCAGTGCGAGCTGGCGAACGCCGAGAACGGCACCATCTCGCCCTGGTTGTTCTTTACCGACCACAGGCTGAAATCGTCCGGCGTCATGCGGAACTGCGCATCCGACTGCAGGTACACGCGCTTCACGCGGCCGCGGTCGATGAAGTCGTCGATGTAGGCGCTGCCCCAGGCCGCGGCGAGGGTCGAGTTGATCGCACCCACAGACAGCCCCAGCGCGCTCGCCTTCTCGGTATCGATGTCGATGCGGAACTGCGGCGTGTCCTCCTGGCCGTTCGGGCGCACCGCCTGAAGCAGCGGACTCTGGTTGGCCGCGCCGAGCATCTGGTTGCGCGCATTGATCAGCGCTTCGTGGCCCTGCGCGCCGTTGTCCTTGACGAAGAAGGTGTAGCCGGCGCCGATACCAAGCTCGGGCATGGCGGGCGGCGGGAACACGAAGATCTGCGCGTCCTTGACCTGGCTCATCGCGCCCATGCCGCGGCCGGCGAGCGCGAACGCGCCCTCGGATGCCTCCTTGCGCTCGCCCCAGTCGGTGAGCTTCACGAACGACATGCCGGCGTTCTGGCCCATGCCGGCAAAGCTGAAGCCCTGCACCGAGAACACGGATTCGACGATGTCGGATTCGTTCGCGATGAAGTGGTCCTCGAGCTCCTTGAGCGCCTCGATCGTGCGCTCCTGGGTGGCGCCGACCGGCGTCTGCACCAGCGCCATCAGCACGCCCTGGTCCTCGTTGGGCAGGAACGAACTGGGCAGGCGCACGAACAGCACGCCCATCACCACCACCAGCAGCGCGAACACGGTCATCGAACGCTTCGGGCTGCCGAGCATGCGGCGCACGCCGCCGCGGTACTTGCCGCTGGTGCGGTCGAAGCCGCGGTTGAACCAGCCGAAGAAGCGCCCGGCCAGGCCGGTGCCATGGTGGTCCACGCCCTTCTCGATGGGCTTGAGCATGGTGGCGCACAGCGCCGGCGTCAGCACGATGGCCACCACCACCGACAGCAGCATCGCCGACACGATGGTGGCCGAGAACTGCCGGTAGATGACGCCGGTCGAGCCGGACATGAACGCCATCGGCACGAACACCGCCGACAGCACCAGGCCGATGCCGACCAGCGCGCCGGTGATCTGGTCCATCGACTTGCGCGTGGCCTCGAGCGGCGAGAGTCCTTCCTCGCTCATGATGCGTTCGACGTTCTCGACCACGACGATCGCATCGTCCACGAGAAGCCCGATCGCCAGCACCATCGCGAACATGGTCAGCATGTTGATCGAGAAGCCCAGCACCGCGAGCACCGCGAACGTACCCAGCAGCACCACCGGCACCGCGATCGTCGGGATCAGCGTGGCGCGGAAGTTCTGCAGGAACAGGTACATCACCAGGAACACCAGCACGATCGCTTCGATCAGCGTCACCACCACGCCCTTGATGGACACCTGCACGAACGGCGTGGTGTCGAAGGGCACCACCGACACCAGGCCCGGCGGGAAGTACGGCTCGAGTTCGGCGAGCGCCTGCTTCACGCCGGCGGCGGTGTCGATCGCGTTGGCGCCGGTGGCCAGCGAGATCGCCAGGCCGCTGGCTGGCTGGCCGTTGTAGCGGGTGACGAACTCGTAGGTCTCCGAGCCGATCTCCACGCGCGCCACGTCACCGAGCTTGAGCACCGAACCGTCGGGCTCGGCGCGCACCACCACGTTGCGGAACTGTTCGGGGGTCTGCAGGCGGTCCTGCGCGTTGATGGTGGCGTTGATCTGCTGGCCTTCGACCGCCGGCGCGCCGCCGAGCTGGCCGATGGCGACCTGCGCGTTCTGCGCCTGGATGGCGGCGGTCACTTCCGCCACCGACAGCGCGTAGGTGTGCAGCTTGTTCGGGTCCAGCCAGATACGCATGGCGTACTTGGCGCCGAACACCTGGGTGGTGCCCACGCCGGGAACGCGGCTGATCGGATCGACGACGTTGGTGCCGATGAAGTCGCCGATGTCGCTCGGGGTCATGCTGCCGTCTTCGGACACGAAGCCGACCACCTGCAGGAAGCTCGACGTGGACTTGGAGACGTGCACGCCCTGGCGCTGCACGTCCTGCGGCAACAGCGGCATCGCCAGCTGCAGCTTGTTCTGCACCTGCACCTGGGCGATGTCGGGGTTGGTGCCGCTCTCGAACGTCAGCGTGATCTGCGCCATGCCGTTGGACGACGACTTCGAGGAGAAATAGATCAGGCCATCGAGGCCCTTCATGTTCTGCTCGATGATCTGCGTCACCGAATCCTCGACCACCTTGGCCGACGCGCCCGGATAGGTCGCGCGTACCTCGACCGAAGGCGGCGCCACGGTCGGGTACATCGAGATCGGCAACGAGGTCAGCGCGAGCACGCCGGCGAGCATGATGATGATCGCGATGACCCACGCGAAGATGGGGCGATCGATGAAGAAACGAGCCATTGCTTACTCCTTCGAGGCCGAAGCCCCGGCCGCCGGTGCGGTGGCGCCGGAGGAGGCGGGGGTGGCCGCGTCAGCGGCATCGGCATCGGCGGTATCGGCCGCGCTGGCGGCCGCAGGCGCGGCGGCGGCCGGCTGCACCTGCTTCGCGTCGGCGACGTCCGCGGTCACCTCCACCACGTCGCCGGGCTTGATCTTCTGCAGTCCGGCGGTCACCACGCGGTCGCCCGCGGCAAGTCCGTCCTCGACCAACCAAGCGTCGCCGATGGTCTGGCTGACGCGCACCGGACGGACGTCGACCGTGCCGTCCGCGCCAACCACCATCGCGGTGGTGTTGCCCTTGGCGTCACGGCCGATGCCGCGCTGCGGCACCAGGATCGCGTCGTTGCGCACGCCCGCGCCGACCACCGCGCGCACGTACATGCCCGGCAGCAGCACCTGGTCGGGGTTGGCGACTTCCACGCGCACCGAGAAGCTGCCGGTGCCAGGATCGACCGAGACTTCCGAGAACTTCAGCGTCCCGGGATGCGCGTAGGCGGTGCCGTCCTCGAGCAGGATGGTGACCGGCAGCGATGCGCTGCTCTCCAGCGTGCCGGCGGCCAGCGCCTTGCGCAGCTGCAGCAGTTCCGCACTGGTCTGGGTGAGGTCGACGTGGATCGGATCGAGCTGCTGCACGGTGGCCAGCGGCGCGGCCTGGTTGGCGGTGACCAGCGCGCCCTGGGTAACGCTGGACTTGCCGATGCGGCCACTGATCGGCGCGGTGATGCGCGCATGGCCGAGGGGCACGTTGGCGGCATCGAGCGCGGCGCGCGCGGCACCGACATCGGCCTCGGCCTGCTTGAGCGCGGCCTGGGCGTTGTCGTTGTCCTGGCGGCTGACGGCATCGATCTTGACCAGCTCGGCGGTGCGCCGCGCGGTCAGCTGCGCTGCGGTGCGGGTGGCCTCGGCGCGCGCCAGCTGCGCGCGCGCGCTGTTGGCGGCGGCGCGATAGGTGGCGTCATCGAGCTGGTACAGCGGCTGGCCGGCTTCCACCAGGGCGCCTTCGGTGAACAGGCGCCTGGCGACCAGGCCATTGACCTGCGGCCGCACCTCGGCCACCAGCCACGCATGCGTGCGTCCCGGCAGCTCGCGGGTCAGGGTGACCTGCTGCGCGGCGAGAGTGGCAACGGTCACCGCGGGCCTGGGCGCCTGCTGCGGGTCCTGCCCACCACCGCAGGCGGCGAGCGCAAGGGCGAGTGCGGCGGAAAGGGGCATCAGGAGGTGGCGACGGCGGTGCTGGGACATGGGTCGGCTCGCTTGGCGTGCTGGAATGAGGGAAAGCCAGCGCCTGTTCCGCCTCGTTGGTACAGGGCGAAGGGCTGGTCTGAATGGGGACGGCGCAATATACAACCATTCATGGATGTATGTAAGTGGGCTACACTCTCATCTCGCACAGGAGCGTTCAGCCGCCATGGCCAGGAAAACCAAAGAGGAAGCGCTGGTCACGCGCGAGGGCATCCTCGACGCGGCCGAAGCGTGTTTCCGCGAGCACGGCATGTCGCGCACCAGCCTCGAGGCGATCGCCGTACGCGCCGGAGTGACCCGCGGCGCGGTCTACTGGCACTTCAAGAACAAGACCGACGTGCTGGAGGCGGTGATCAGCCGCGTCACCGTGCCCTTCCTGCACGGGCTGGAGTACGCATCGCGCCCGGAGGGCTCGACGCCGCTGGCCGACCTCCGCGAAAAGCTGCGCGCCTCGTTCGCGGACGTGGTCGACAAGCCGCACGTGCGCAACGCCATCGAGGTCATCGAGCTGCGCTGCGAGATCAGCGCCGAGACCACCCAGGTCCACGACCTGCGCCAGGCCGGCTTCCGCAACACCCACGCGCGCATCAATGCCGCCTTCAAGCGCGCCGAGGACCTCGGCCAGCTGCGCGCCGGCATGAGCGCGCACGCCTGCGCGATGGCCCTGCACTTCATGATCTCGGGCGTGATGCGCGCCTACCTGGTGGATCCGGAGCACGTCGACCTGCAGCGCGACGGCATGGGCGCCGTGGACCTGGCGCTGGGCGCGATGGCGACCGCCGCGGCGCGCCTGCCGCGCGACTGATCGCAGCTGCTTGCGGCCTCGCCGCGGTGGCCGGGAGGCCTTCGCGGCTCGGCGCTGACGGCAGGTACCGAAGAGCAATGCACCAGAACGCGGGTTGTGCTCTGGAACCACCGCGTACTGCGCGGACCGGGTGCCAAGGCGCCCAATCAGCGCCACGCCTTCACTCGCTAGGAAAGGGACCAAAAAAAAGGCCCACCAGCGACGGTGGGCCTTTGTCTTGCAGCGGACCGGACTCAGAGCGTCGGCGTCACGCGCCAGATGGTGTTGGCCAGGTCGTCGGCGACGATCAGCGCGCCGCGCGGGTCGACGGTCACGCCGACCGGACGGCCACGGGTCTTGCCGTCTTCGCCGCGGAAGCCGTAAACGAAGTCCACCGGCGGGCCGGACGGACGGCCGTTGCTGAAGGGCACGAAGATGACCTTGTAGCCGACCGGATCGTTGCGGTTCCAGCTGCCGTGCTCGCCGACAAACGCGCCTTCGGCGAAGCCGGCGCCCATCGTGGCGGTGGAGAAGTCCAGGCCCAGCGCGGCCACGTGCGAGCCGAGGCTGTAGTCCGGCGTGATCGCCGCGGCGACCTTTTCCGGGTCCTGCGGACGTACGCGCGGATCGACGTTCTGGCCCCAGTAGCTGTACGGCCAGCCGTAGAACCCACCCTCGCGCACCGAAGTCAGGAAGTCGGGCACGAGGTTCGGGCCAAGCTCGTCGCGCTCGTTCACGACCACCCAAAGCTGGCTGGTGGTCGGCTCGATGGCCAGCGCGGTGGGGTTGCGCAGGCCGGTCGCGTACGGCCGGTGCGCGCCGGTCTGCGCGTCGATTTCCCACACCAGCGCGCGGTCGGCTTCAGCCACCATGCCGCGCTCGGTGATGTTGCTGTTGGAGCCGATGCCGACGTACAGGAAGCGCCCGTCGGCACTCGCCGTCAGCGACTTGGTCCAGTGGTGGTTGATCGCCGAAGGCAGGTCCGCCACCTTGACCGGCGGCGCGCTCGCGCGCACCTGGCCGTCCTGGTAATCGAACTTCACCAGTGCATCCTGGTTGGCCACGTACAGCGTGTTGCCGATCAGCGCGAGGCCGTACGGCGCGTTGAGATCCTCGGCGAATACGCTGCGCTCGTAGTTGCCGTCACCGTCGGGATCGCGCAGCAGCGTCAGGCGGTTGCCGCTCTTCACCTTGGTATTGCCCTGCGCCTTGATGCGCCCGGCAATCACGTCCTTCGGCTTCAGCTTGCCGGCGTTGCCGCCACGGCCTTCGGCCACGAGGATGTCGCCGTTGGGGAGCACCAGCGTCTGGCGCGGGATGTTGAGTTCGGTGGCGATGGCCTTGATCGCGTAGCCCTGCGGCACGGTGGGCACCATGTCGCCCCACTCCGCAGGCTTGGCGATGACCATGTCGGGCATCAGGCCACGCTCCTGCTTGGGAAGCTCAGGGCTGGCGCCGTACTGCGCGGGGTCCGGATCGCTGCCGCCGCCACAGGCGCCCAGCAGGGTGACCAGGCCGATGGCCGTGAACAGCTTCAAGTGCTTCATGCCCTGTCTCCCACGCGGATGGCGGAAAATCCGAAGTACGCCGCCGCAGCCGCGAGCACCGTCACGACCACCGACAGCACCAGGCCGGTCGGCATCATCGCCCACGCGTCCCTGGCGTGGACCAGCGAGTCGATGAAACCCACGACCCATGTCGCAAGCAGCAGCAGCATGTAGACCAGCGGGCGCGTGCCGCGGTCACCACGGAAATAGTCGACCGCGCTCCACAGCAGCGCGCAGGCCGCGAACACCAGCGCGCCGGCGAGCAGCCACGAGGAGAAGTTGCTCCACTGGATCTCGTAAGTGCGGGCGTAGGCGATGTCGGTGACCATCGCGCCGAGGAACAGCGGGAAGGCCGCGGCAAGCAGGAATGCGTGCAGCGGATGAATTGCGCGTTGATACAGACGCTCGGCAGCGACGGCCACGGCGTTTCTCCTGGAGGATTGGAAAGGCGCCGGCAGCGGACATGTGCGGGCGCGGGATTCAGCTGGGGAAGGGTAACAACGCGGGTGTATTCATAGGGAGACGATGCTGGAACGATGCGGCCCGTATCCGGACCACGCCTGCGGCATGTGGTCGTGGGCCGCGTCGGCGGGTGCGCTGCCGACGCGCCAGCTGCGTCCGTCACGGCGTGTCCGGGCGGTCCTGCTGTTCTTCCGCCTGCTGCCGTCCGTCCTGGGCAGGAGCCCCCTGCTGCTTGAGCTCGTCCCTGGCCTTGCCCAAGGTGGCGGCAAGGTCGTGGTAACTCTTCACGAAGCCGCTGCGGACCTCGCTCCATGAAGCGGCCGCGGCATGGCGCAGCCCGCCGTACCATTCGGCCAGCGTGTTGCGCCGTTGCCGCAGGTCGGCCATCGTCGCCTCCGCGCGCGTCCGCGCCGACTGGCCCATCCGTTCCCGATCCCGGGCCAACTGCGCGTCGAGCCGCTGGATCTGCCGGTCAAGCTCTTCCGCTCCGCGCCTTGCGTTGGCCAGCGCCTCGGCGCGTCGCTCGGCCGAGAAAGTACGGATGGCGTCCACCGAGCGGTCGATCTCGCTCCGCATCCGCCCCTCTTCCGCCGCGCTCCCGGCACGTTCTTTTTCGGCCTGCTCCGGCGTGGCCGGCTTGGGCGCAGCCTGGTCCGCAGCGCGCTGCGCCACTGCGATGGGCGTCACGAGCACCAGCAGACCCGCGGCGAGCCTACGTTGGATTGCGTTCATCGACTCCTCCTTCGGTGGCCCCTCTCGTTGGCAACGAGAGAGGAGCCGGCTCACGGCCAGGGGACCCGATTCAGGTGCCCGTGGCCAGCGCGCCCCACGTCGCCAGTGGCCGCCCGCCGTGGCGGGCTACATACGCCTGGATGTCCTTCCGCGCGCGCTTCCCCTGCCGGCGCGCAAACCGGTCCAGTGCGCGCCGGTCTGCCGGGGCAAACGGTGAGTCTTCGCCGCAATGCTTCGCCAGCAGCGTCAGGTCCTGCGCGTGGCCCAGCAGGCCGGCGAGCTTCTTCGTGTGCGGGTCGGTCGACAGCGTCGCTGAGCCCGCCGCGCGGATCTGCTGCCCAAGCCGCCGGACCCGCCGCCGCCAGCGGTGCCAGCGCTCATCGCTGCCACCCTTGACCGCGCTACGACCTGCCTTGGCGGCACGTCGGGTCGAACGCTCCAGGGCGCACTCGACCTGCGTCGCCGTCAGGCTGGCCCAGTCCAACATGCCGATCCGGGGCCCGAGTGCGGCCAGCTGATCGCGGCGGCGCTGCAATCCGGGATCCCCGCGAAGGTGGGCGCGCACGAGCCGCATCCGCCGCAGGATCGCGGCCCGCCGCGCCGATACCAGCAAGGCCATGGCTTCGGCTCCGTGCGCGTGCTTCGCAAGGCGCTCGAGCACCTCGACCAGTGCCTGCGCATCGCGCAGCTGCGACAGCGACACGTTGACCTGCCGGACCTCCGCATCGATCGCGGCCAGGTCCGGGCCGAGCGCGTCGCCGGCCAGCGCGAGCGTGGCGCGTACACGCCGCAAGGACTTGCGCGCCTGGTGGACGCCGCGGTGCCGGCGTCGCCCGGACCAGGCGAGGCAGCCGATGGCGCGCTCGAGCTGGGCGCGGGCGTAGGCCTCCAGCACTTCATTCACCCTGGGCTCCATGCGCCCGAGCCTAGCGCGGCGCGGCGCCAGGGCACCACTCCACGCCACGCGCTGGCCATGGGCAATGGTGGTAAAATCGCCATCGACAAGGCACCCCCGTCGCCCGCTCCGGGCGAAGCACCAACCACCGGGGATATGTACCTTCCTATCAGGAGGACGCCATGACGACCATGCATTCGGGCGCTTTGCCCTCGCATCCGGGCCACGGGGCCGAACACATCTCCTTCTTCGAGCCGGTGCACTGGGTGTCGCTGGGGATTCGTGATTTCCGTCGCGCACCTTCTGTGGGCATCGCCTACGGGCTGATGGTGACGGTGATGGGTTGGCTGGTCTTCGCCTTGGGCAACCACCCGTACTTCATCGCCGCGGCGGTATCCGGCTTCCTGCTGCTCGGACCGATCTTGGGCGCGGGATTGATCGAAGCCTCGCGCGCCATGGAGGCCGGCGAAACACCGACCTTCGACAGCTCGCTGCGCGGACTTGCCCGCAACCGGTCCGCCCTGGAGCACTTCGCCATCACCCTGCTGGCGTTTGCCGCCGTGTGGCTTCTGCTCTCCACCCTGGTGCTGACCGCGACCATGGGTCCGGTCGCTCCCGATGTCGAACGCACGCTCTGGGATAGCGCGCTCCCGATGATGTCCCCCGGCCAGTGGTTCGCATGGGCCGCGATGGGCGGCGTGCTGGCGCTGCTGAGCTTTGGCATCTCGGTCATCGCCGTGCCGCTGATGCTCGACAAGCACGTGCGCGCCGGCGTCGCGATGCGCGCCAGCCTGCACGCCGTGGCACGGCACCCGATCGCAAGCGCCGCGTGGGCGATGCTGATCGTTGTGCTCACGGCGATCGGGATCGCGACCGCGTTGCTGGGCCTGATCGTGCTCTACCCGATACTGGGGCATGCCAGCTGGCATGCGTACCGGGCGTTGCGCGACTAGGGTGAACGCGGGGCCAGCGTCACCAACGCCGGCCCCACCGCTCAGCGCACTTCGTCAAACACATACTCGTGTTGCCCATCGCGCACCACCAGCTTGCGCGCGCCATCGACATCCGCCCGCGTGAACAGGAAGCCGATCGCCACCGGGTCGATGCTCATCAATGCCAGGCTGCCATCCGGCTGCGGCAGCGTGGTCACTTCCGATTGGAACGCGCCGACGTCGAACCAGGCCTTGCCGTCCTTGCGGGTCACCACCAGGTCGCCCAGCGCGGCGTTGCGGTAACGCGGCGCCAGCGCGGCGAGCGCTTCGGCATCGGCCGGCACCTGCAGCAGCTTGACGAAGGCATCGAAGCCTTCGCGGCTCGCCTTGGCATTGGCCACCGCGCTGGCCTCGGCCTGCGGCTCGCCGTCGAACATCAACTCCATCAGCCGGCGCTTGAGCGGACCGCGCAGGTACACGCCCTCGTCGGCATTGGTCAGGATCACCGCACCGACCTTCTGCTCGGGCCACCACATCATGTTGGAGTGGAAGCCGCCGAGGTCGCCGCCGTGGTCGACCACGGTCACGCCGTCGCTCTTGTCCACCGCCAGCGCCATCGCGTAGTGGCGGTCGACGCCGGTCGCGATCTGCGGCTCGCGGCGCTCGAGCAGCGCGGCCTCGCCGATGTAGCGGCTGCCGTCGGGCAAGGTGCCGTGGTCGATCTCCATCTGCACGTACTTCAGCAGGTCGTTGACCGTGCCCCAGGCGGCGCCCGCCGGACGCGATGCGCGCACGGTCTCGTTGAGGCCCATGCCCATCACCTGCACCTGGCGGCGGATGTCGTAGCCGTGCGGCGCGGCGAAGTCACCGGTCTGCGCCTGCGCGTAGTCGAATGTGGTGTTGCCCATGCCGAGCGGATCGAATACCAGCTGCTGCATGGCCTGGTCGTAGCCGGCACCGAGTTCGCTGCCCGGATGCGCGACCTGGCCGCCGATGTAGCCTGCGGCCGCGGCCATCGGGTTGGAATACTGGAACAGTTCGCCGAAGCCGCTGGTGGGCTGCATCGTCCCGAGGGTGGTCATCACTGTCTGCGGGGTCTGCTTCTCGCCTTCGAACAGCCATTCGAAGTCCTGGCGCGGCACGCCGGTGCACGCGCAGATCAGGTGCTTCACCAGCACCTGGTCGGTGGTGGCGGCATCGCCCAGGCGGAACGCCGGGTAGACGTCGCGCGCCTTCGCGTTCCAGTCGAGCTTGCCGGCATCCACCAGCTTCGCCAGCATCAGCGTCGTCAGCGCCTTGGTGTTGGAGGCGATCATGAAGCGCGTGTCGCCGGTGACAGGCGCCGCCTTGCCGAGCTCGCGCACGCCGAAGCCCTGCGACAGCACCACCTTGCCGTCCTGCACGATGCCGACGGCGACGCCGGGCACGTCGAAATCCTTGCGCATGCTTTCCACGAAGTCCGCCACCTGCCGAAGGCGGGCGGCATCGAGCTTGTGCGCCGTGCGCCCGGCAAAGCTCTCGCGCGTGTAGCCGGCCGGCTGCAGGCGCTGGTAGATCTTGCCGACCTGCGAGCCGCGCTTTTCCGCGATCGCCTGGTCGACATCGGCCAACAGTACGGTCCACGCGTCGCCGCGGCGGTAGGCGGCGCCGCTGACCACGCGCTTGGCGTTGGCGGCGACGTCGTAGTCGTAGAACCGGCGATGCTCCCAGCCGTCGCGCGGCGCGGCGTCGGTGGCGACCAGGAACTTCGGCGTCATCCCCGCGATGGCCCAGGCTTCCGCGATCGCCGCATCGGCGGTGCCCGCGGCGGCATCGACGATGACGATGCGCGAGCCGTCGGCTTCCGGCGGGGTCACGAACACCGCGTTGCCCTGCACGCGTTGCGCCCAGCCGCCTGGCAGCACGAAGGTGGTGCCACGCGGAGTGGCCGCAGGTGACTCGGACGAGGAGTCCGCGGCGGATGCCGGTGCGGGCGCAGCGGCTGGCGTGGTGCCGTCCGCCGCGTGCCCCGCGCTGCTTGCGACGATGACGGCCAGTGCGACGGCCAACGCGGCCCGCTTCGATTCGATGCGCATTCCCGTTCTCCCCGTTGATGACCGGGCGAGCTTGCGCCTAAACGGTGGCGGCCACAAATCGCCGCGCGGCGGCCTGCGCCAGCCGTTTGCACGGCCGTGCCGGCGGATCACATGGGCGGTTCAATGACTTCCTCCAGGCGCTCGGCTGGCACCGCATAGCCCGCGTCGTCCGCGCTCGCCCGAAGGTCGCGCAGGGCATCACGCACGGATTCAAGCTCGGAGCCGGCTGCCTGGGCCTCGATCTCAATCGACGTGGCGTTGAACCAGTCCCAGAAGGCGTTGAACGTCCTTCCGTGCCAGTTCTCGTGGCGCAGGCCGCGATCGAGTTCGGCCAGCGCCCGGCTCAGTTCGTGTCGCATCACGCGGCCTCCCGGTGTTCGTAGTACGGATGCTGGCGGTCATCGAAGATCGCGTACAGCGCCTGCAGGTTCGCCGGATCGGGATTCAGCCAGGCGTCGATGTGCTCGGGCTTGATGTTGATGATGGTGCGGTCATGGCCGGCGGCGGCCACCTCCGGCTCCGGGTCGTCGGTGATGGCGGCGAACGAGTCGAGGGCCGGCTCGACGCCCGCGGGATCGGTCCAGTGCGACCACAGGCAGGCGATCAGCATCGGCTCACCGGTGCGCGGGGTGAAGGCGAGCACCTGGTTGCGGCCATCGGGCGCTGCGACATTCTCGTAGAACACGTCCGCCACCATCAGCGCGTGGTGGTGGCCGAACTGCGCCTTCCAGAAGCCTTCGAGACTGTCGCGGCGGGCGTTGTACGTGCCCGGGAACTTGCGGTCGTAGAGCGCCGGCTTTCCGGCGGGGCGACACTGGTAGCGCATCGGGCGCATCACTCGCTGGCCGCCTTCGCTGACCAGGACATTGCTGTAGTAACCGGGGTAGATCCGCGCGTCGTCCGGCTGCGGCTCGCTGCGCTTCAGCGCTTCGATGCGGCCCTTGATCTGCTCGACCCTGGACCTTCCGATGCGCACGTCTTCCTGCGCCTTCTTCGTGGCCTTCGCCTGCAGGCTGCGCTCGCCATCGGCCACGCGCCTGCGCTGCTTGAACAGCTCCTGCTCCAGCGCCTGCATCTCGCGCGCATCCCACTGGCGGATCAGCTCGGCGATTTCGGGCGGGCCGTCGCGCAGGAAACCGATCTCCATCGCCCGCGGCACCTTCGGCCGCTTCGCGCCGGCGTCGCCCTTGTCCGACCAGTACAGGCGGACGTACTCCTTGAGCTCCATCGTGGCGCCGGTCTGGCGCTGGAACTTCCTGTGCTCGGCGCGCACCTGGGCTGAGTAGCACATGGCATCACCTGCGGGCTTGCGATTGGTGGGCCCACCAGGACTCGAACCTGGAACCAAAGGATTATGAGTCCTCTGCTCTGACCATTGAGCTATAGGCCCGCGGCGACGATTGTAGCGGGCACCGCTCACGCAAAAATCGCGCAGCCGCGACCTGACGACGAGGACAGGGCACGGCTGCGCGATCCGATCCCGCGGCGGTCGAGCCGCCGCGGGAGTCGTTTCCGCGATTCGATCAGTTGCCGTCGGTGTTGTTCTTGCCGTCGGCCGCCGCGGTCGCCTCTTCGGCCGCGTCCTGCGCCTGCTCGGCCGCGTCGGCGGCCTTCTCGGCGGCGTCGGCGAGGTCGTCGCGACGCGTCAGCTCGTCACCGGTGTCCACCTGCCCCGCGATATGGGCGGCGGCATCGGCGGCGGCGTCAGCTGCGCCGGCCGCGGCCTGGGCGGACGAGGTGGCGGCCATGTCGCCGGTGGCCGACGCGTTCTGCGCGGCCTGGTGGGCCTCGCTTGCCGACTCGGCGGCGTCCTGGGCCGAGTTGGCGGCCTGGTCGGGGTTGCTGCAGGCGGCCAGCGCGGTGGCGAAGCCGAGGGCAAGCAGTGTCTTGGCGGTGCTGTTCATGGGATCTCCTGTCTGGCGCCTTGTTGCGCCGTGGGACGCACCATGTCTGTGCACGTGTCGGCTTGGCGCGAAGATGGCCAACGAGCCGCGACTTTGTTCAGGAACGGCTCGATTCCCGCAACAAAAGAAAAGGCGCACCGGAGTGCGCCTTTCCGTCATCGCACAGCCGCGGCTCACTCGATATCGAGGAAGCTCCGCAGCTGCTCCGAGCGGCTCGGGTGCCGCAGCTTGCGCAGCGCCTTGGCCTCTATCTGGCGGATGCGCTCGCGGGTGACATCGAACTGCTTGCCGACTTCCTCGAGGGTGTGGTCGGTGTTCATGTCGATGCCGAAGCGCATGCGCAGCACCTTGGCTTCCCGCGGGGTCAGGCCGGCGAGCACGTCGCGGACCGTTTCCGACAGGTTGATGTTGACCGTGTTCTCGATCGGGGACTCCACGTTGGTGTCCTCGATGAAGTCGCCCAGGTGCGAGTCCTCGTCGTCGCCGATCGGGGTCTCCATGGAGATCGGCTCCTTGGCGATCTTCATGACCTTGCGGATCTTGTCCTCGGGCATGTCCATCTCCTTCGCAAGCTCCTCCGGCGTGGCCTCGCGGCCGAACTGCTGGAGCATCTGGCGGGAGATGCGGTTCAACTTGTTGATCGTCTCGATCATGTGCACCGGGATGCGGATGGTGCGCGCCTGGTCGGCGATCGAGCGGGTGATCGCCTGGCGGATCCACCAGGTGGCATACGTCGAGAACTTGTAGCCGCGGCGGTATTCGAACTTGTCCACGGCCTTCATCAGGCCGATGTTGCCTTCCTGGATGAGGTCGAGGAACTGCAGGCCTCGGTTGGTGTACTTCTTGGCGATGGAGATGACCAGGCGCAGGTTGGCCTCGACCATTTCCTTCTTGGCCTTGCGGGCCTTGGCCTCGCCATAGGCCATGGCGCGGTTGATCTCGCGCAGGTCGCCAAGCGTCACCATCATCGCCTTCTCGATGGCGATGGTGGCTTCCTGGGCGGCGATCACCTGGTCCTTGACCTCGCGCATGCCGCTGGACCACTTCTGCTTGCGCTTGAGCACCTCGTCGACCCACTCGAGGTTGGTCTGGTTGCCGTCCCACGCGCGGATGAAGTCCTTGCGCGGCATCTTGGCGACGCGGGTGGACAGGTCGAGGATGCGGCGCTCGTGGTCCTTGATCTCGCCAACCACCTCGCGCAGCTTGCGCACCAGGGTGTCGGTGATCGGCAGCGGCAGCTTGAAGCTGGTGAAGATGGCGGCCATCTCCTCGCGCAGCTTGATCACCGGCTTGCCGGTGGCGCCGTTCTTGGCGACCGAGCGCTGGAACTTGCCGTACAGCGTGGCCAGCTCTTCCATGCGGCGCGCGACCTCGAGCGGGTCCGGGCCGGTGGGCGCGGGCTCGTCCTCGGTCTCGTCGGCGGCATCGTCCTCTTCGACCTCGGCATCGCCGTCCGCGGCGACGACGACTTCGGGCACGACCGGGGCCGGCGGCGGCGGATCGTCGAGGCCGTCGGTGAAGCCGACCACGATCTCGGCCAGGCGCTTCTTGCCACCCTTGTGCAGCTCGTAGTCCTCGAGCAGCAGCTGCACCGACCACGGGAAGCTGGCCAGCGAGGCCAGCATCTGGTTCAGACCTTCCTCGATGCGCTTGGCGATGGCGATCTCGCCTTCGCGGGTCAGCAGCTCCACCGTGCCCATCTCGCGCATGTACATGCGCACCGGGTCGGTGGTGCGGCCGCCTTCGCCATCGAGCGCGGTCAGCGTGGCCGCGGCTTCTTCGGCGGCGGTATCGTCGACTTCACGGCCGCCGCTCGATTCGCCGGCCAACAGCAATGTCTCGGCATCCGGGGTGGTTTCATGCACCTGGATACCCATGCTGTTGATCATGCCGATGATGTCTTCGATCTGCTCCGGATCGACCATGTCGTCGGGCAGGTGATCGTTGACTTCGGCGTAGGTCAGATATCCCTGCTCCAGACCCTTGCTGATCAGGAGCTTGATATCGGACTGCGGGGCTGGACGCTCGTTCGCCATGTGGCGCGCACCATTAACAAAGTGAACCCGTAATTATACCAGCCGCGGCGCGGGCTCAGGTGCGCAGCAGCAGGGTGACTGGACCATCATTGACCAGACTCACCGTCATATGGGACCCGAAACGGCCAATTTCCACCCCCGGGGCGTGCAATGCACGCAAAGCCGCGACCAGTTCGCCGAAGATCCGTTCAGCCTGGGCTGGCGGGGCGGCGGTACTGAAGCCCGGGCGCAGCCCGGAGCGGGTGTCGGCCGCGAGGGTGAACTGGCTCACCAGCAGCAGCCCGCCGCCGGTATCGGCCAGCGAGCGGTTCATGCGCCCCTCCGCGTCGGCGAACACCCGGTAGGCGAGCAGGCGCGGCGCCATGCGCGCGACTTCGGCCGCGCCGTCGCCGGGCTCGATGCCGGCCAGCACCAGCAGCCCGGGACCAATGGCGCCGACCGTTTCTCCCTCCACGTCGACACGGGCCTCGCTGACGCGTTGCAGGAGCAGGAGCATGGCGGGCAGGCCTCGGGAATGTGAACGCGGCCGGCTAGACTCGCGCCATGACCGAGTTCCTCGCAAGCCTCCTGCATGCCCTGGCGACCGTGATCGGCCGCCTGCCGTGGCCGCTGCAGCGTGCGCTGGGCGATGGCCTCGGCCGCCTGGTGCGCGCCGCAGGCGTGCGCGAGAGCGTGGTGGCGCTGCGCAACCTGGAGCTGGCCTTCCCGGACATGCCGGCCGGCGAGCGCGCCGCGCTGCACGCCGACGTGATCCGCACCACCGGCCGCCAGGCCTTCGAGACCTTGCGCCTGTGGACGCGTCCGCACGCCGAAAACCTGGCGCTGATCCGCGAGCGGACGGGCGTGGAGCTGTTCGAGGACGCACTGGCCGCGGGCCGCGGCGTGATCGTGGTGGCGCCGCACCACGGCAACTGGGAGCTGCTCAACCAGTGGCTGGCCGCGCGCACGCCGCTGGCGATCCTGTACAAGGCGCCGGAGTCCGCGGTCGGCGAGGCTTTCCTACGCCGGGTGCGCGCCGACGCCGACCAGGTGACCCAGGTGCGCGCTGAAGGCCCCGGCATCCGCCAGCTGTTCAAGGTGCTCAAGGCCGGCGGCGTGGTCGGGATCCTGCCGGACCAGCAGCCGAAGGTCGGCGATGGCGTGTTCGCGCCGTTCTTCGGCATCCAGGCGCTCACCATGACCCTGGTCTCGCGGTTGGCCGAGCGCAGCGGGGCGACGGTGCTGTTCGCCAGCTGCGAGCGCATCGACGACGACCTCGGCTTCGCGCTGCGCTTCGACGCGGCGCCCGCGGCGCTCTCCGGTCCGGATATCGAGGCTTCGGTGGCTGCGCTCAACGCCGGCGTCGAGCACATGGCGCGCCGCGCGCCGGCGCAGTACCAGTGGACCTACAAGCGCTTCACCCTGCGCCCGCCTGGCAGCGGCGAGAGCAATCCCTACCGCGACCTGGAGCATGGCCGGCGATGACCACCCCTGACGACGACGGCTGGCAGCCCCTGCCGCGGCGCGCGCGCACCTTGTTCATGCTCGGCAATGGCCTCGCCTTCGGTGTGCTGGCGCTGGGGTCGCTGATCCCCATCGGCCTGCTGCTGCGCGACACGCAATGGATCGCGCTGGGCCTGGCGCTGGCCAGCCTGGTGCTGCTGCCCGGCTTCGGGCTGTGGCTGGCGCACCGCCAGTTCCGCCACGCGCGCTGGCTGCTCGACGACACCGGCTTCGGCTGGCGCCGCGGGCGCCTGTGGCACGCCGAGACCCGCGTGCCGCGCACGCGCGTGCAGCACGTGGACCTGAAGCGCGGTCCGCTTGAGCGGCGTTTCGGGCTGTCCACGCTGGTGGTGCACACCGCCGGCACGCGCGACAGCGCGGTCGCCGTGCAGGGCCTGGATGCCGCGGACGCCGAGCGCCTACGCGACCGCCTGGCGCAGCAGGTGGATGACGACGACGAGCACTTCGCAGGCGCTGGCGATGTCGACGCCTGAGGTCGAACGCCGCCTGCACCCCTGGTCGTGGCTGTTCGTGCTGGTGCAGCAGCTCAGGCAGTTCATCATCCCGCTGCTGGCGCTGGTGTTCGTGGGCCGTGGCGACGGCAACGCGCTGTGGCCGCTGGTCGGCGTGGCGGCGCTGGCGCTCGCCTCGCTCTGGCAATACTTCACCTACCGCTACCGCGTCGACGACGACCGCCTGGTGGTGCGCGAAGGGCTGCTGGAACGCAAGGTGCGGCAGATCCCGTTTGCGCGGATCCACAACGTGGCCCTGCACCAGTCGCTGCTGCACCGCATGTTCGACGTGGCCGAGGTGCGCCTGGAATCGGCGGCGGGCGGCAAGGCCGAGGCCGAGATGCGCGTGCTGCGCCTGGACGAGGCGCTGGCGCTGGAACGCCTGATCCGCGACCGCGGCGCCGCGACGCACGCGGCCGGTCCGGCGGGCACGTCCGCGGACGCCACCGCCGCCGATCCCACGCTGCTGCTGGCGCTGCCGACCGCCGAAGTCGTCCGCCTGGGCCTGGCCAGCAACCGCGGCATGGTGGTGGTGGCCGGCGCGTTCGCGCTGGCCTGGCAAGTGGTCCCGGACCGCGCCATGACGCGGCTGGTGCGCGATGCCGGCGAGCAGGCCTTTGGCTACGCCAGCCACCTCAGCATCGGCTGGGCCGGCCAGGTCGCGGCAGTCGTGGGGTTCGTGCTGCTGGCGCTGGTGGTGATGCGGTTGCTGTCGGTGCTGCTGGCAGTGCTGCAGTTCCACGGCTTCACGCTGCAGGCACACGGCCGTCGGCTCACGGTCGAACGCGGCCTGCTGACGCGCATCCGCACCAGCGCCTCGCGGCGGCGCATCCAGGCCTGGACGCTGCGCGAAGGCCTTCCGCACCGGCTGCTGCGGCGACGCGCGCTGCAGGTCGATACTGCGGTGGGCCAGCAACAGGAAGGCGAGCAGCGCAGCCTGCGCGAGCTGGCGCCGATCGCCACCCCAGACGCCTGCGATGCACTCGTCCGCGAAGTGCTGCCCGGCATCGCCTGGCCACCAGCCGCCTGGCAGCCGCTGCATCCGCGCGCCTGGCAGCGCCTCATGCTGCCCGGCGTGCTGGTCGCCGCGGTGGCCGCCGCCGCCGCGTACTGGCGCTTCGGTCCGTGGGGGCTGGCGGCACTGGCGTGGGCACCGTGGGCGGTGTTTGCCGCGCGCCAGCACGCACGCCGCGCCGGCTATGCCTGCGACGCGCGCCTGGTCGCGGTGCGCGAGGGCTGGTGGTCGCGCCACTGGCGCTTTGCCGAGATCGACAAGCTGCAGGCGCTGGAGCTGCGCCAGTCGCCGCTGGACCGCCGCTTCGGCATGGCCACGCTGTGGCTGGATACCGCCGGTGCCGGCGCGATGTCGCCACCGCTGCGCCTGCGACTGGTGCCGCTGGCCGAGGCGCGCGCGTTGCACGCGCGCCTGGTGCGCGAGGTCGCGCGGCGCCCGTTGCGCTGGTGACGGCTTACCAACGCGCCGGACCCCAGTAACCGATGCGCCGGCGCAGCTTGAACTTGCGCCACCAGTTGCGCGGCTTCGGATTGCGGTTGCGCCCGCCGCGCGCGATGAACGCATCGACCGCCGCCAGTACGCGCTCGCTGCTGCGGCCATCGCGGTAGGGGTGGATGGCGTCGGCGAATTCGCGGATCTCCGCCATCAGCTCCGGTGGCCGCGCCAGCGCGCGTTCGATCGCCGGCTCGAAGTCGGCGACGTCGTCGATGTCGATCAGCTGCGGGCCCGGGCGACGGTTCCTGAAGGTCACCACCGGCTTGCCGGTGAGCAGGAACTCGCTGAGCGCGGACGAAGTGTCCGAACACATCATGTCGACCTGAGGGAACAGCTCGAGGATATTGTCGTTCTCGGCAAACGTGAGGTGTTCGTTCTGCAGCGCCTTGAACTTCGCCACCGTCTCCGCCGGCATCTTGGGGTGGAAGGTGACGATCCAGCGCCAGCGGCCGTCGCGCGACAGGCGCCTGACCTCTTCGTACAGCGTTTCAGCCGCGCTCCAGGACGGCGAGAACGTCGAGTGGTACAGGATCACCGGCACCTCGCGCACCGGAGGCACGTCGCCGGCAATCGCGCGCATGAACGGATCGATCTTGGTCCAGCCGGTCTCGGCCACGCTGAAGTGGCCCTGCGCATCGGCCAGCGCCTGGAAGCTGGCGGTGTCGCGCGGGCCGGTGGTGCAGTACAGGTCGAAGAAGCCGCGGATGTAGATGTGCCGCGGCTTGCCGGCATCGAAGCCGTGGAACACCTCCACCTTCACGCCGGGGAAGAAGTGCGGCAGGTGGTTGCCCGGCGTGAACACCGCCTCGGGCAGCCAGCGGCGCACGCCGGCCACGTCGAGCAGCAGTTCGCCTTGCACCAGGTCCTCGGCACCCGGCCCGTCGAAGAACCAGGCGGCGTGGTCGCCGCGCGCACGGATGGCGTCCTGCAACGGGCGCAGGATCGCCAGCGCGTAGCGCTCGGAGCCATACAGCAGGTAGTGGCGCGGCTCGGTCATCGGAGTCCTGGATGCGTGGTCGGGCAGCAGGCTAGCGGTCGAGGCCGTGGCGCTGCAGCACCGCGCGCGCCTGCTCGACGGAATCGGGATTGCGCACCATCTCGTAGTAGCGGATGCGCTTGTAGACCGCGTAGGTCGCGGCCGTATGGGCCACCACCAGGCCGCGCCAGCCGTCGAGCAGCGCCAGCCGCGACAGCGCCTCCTTGGCGAACGAGGCGATGTACACCAGCGGCGCCATCCACACCCGCGCCGGCCGGCCGCGCTCCAGCCAGTCACGGCACTTCAGTTCCGCGTAGCGCAGCACCTTCAGCTGCTTGTGCGGCAGCGTGGGGTTGTGCAGGTGCTCGAACGGCGCGGTGAAGCTTTCGGCACGCCCATCCCAGCGCAGCGATTCGTGCACGCGCGCCTCGCTCCAGCGCGCGCGCTCGTGGTGGTACAGCCGCGCGAGCCGCTCGCCGACCATCGGCCGGTACCAGCGCATCGGCGCGCCCATGTACAGCGTGCGGCGGCGCAGGATGCCGACCGCGGCATCGCCCGCGATCACCGCGGGCAGCCGTGCAGCGAGCTCCGCGGCCAGCTCCGGGCTGAGGTATTCGTCGGCGTCGAGCACCAGGATCCAGGGATGCGTGGCCTGGGTGGTCGCGAAGTTGCGCTGCGCGCCGAATCCCAGCCAATCCTGGTGCACCACGCGCGCGCCGTGGGCGCAGGCGATGGCCACCGTGTCGTCGTCGCTGCCGCTGTCGACGACCACCTTCTCGGCCGCGAACGGAACGCTGTCCAGGCAACGGGCGATGTTGGCCGCCTCGTTGTGGGTGATGACCAGGAGCGTGATCGGCAGGATCGGCATCGCGACATGGTAGCGGACGCCTGCCGGCCGACGCTGCCGCGCGACGCTCAGCCCGCGCGGCGCCAGGCGCCCAGGTAGACCTCGCCGCGCAGGTGGCGCGGCGTGCCCGACAGCGCCGACAGCGCGTGCGCGACCAGGCGCCGGCCCAGCTTGCGCAGGCTGCGCAGCCTGCGGAACGGATTGGCGACCGAACCCTCGTGCACCTGCACGAAGCCCAGCTCGTCGAAACAGCGGCGCAGCACCGAGGGCGCCACCGGTGCGATGTGGCCCTGCTCGCGGTAGTCGGCCTCCGCGAACCACTGGAAATCGCCCTGGCGCAGGAACGACGCCTGCGACACCGGGTTGGCCAGGTTGGGCGTGGACAGCACGAGGATGCCGCCGGGACGCAGCAGCTCGCGGCAACCACGCAGCAGGTGGCGCGGGTTCTCCAGGTGCTCGACCAGTTCGAGCGCGACGATCGCATCCCACGGCCCGCCGAGCGCGGCGACGAACTCCGCGTTGAGGTCGGCGGCGCGGAACTCGATGGGGTCGGGCGGGGTGAAGTTGTCGGCGAACAGGTCGCAGGCGACGACCGCAAAGCCGGCGTCGTGCAGGCGCTGGCTCAGCGCGCCGCCACCGGCGCCCAGCTCCAGCACGCGTGCACCGGCCGGCGCATGCGCCTGCAGCGCCGCCAGCCCCGCCTCGTGCACGCCTGGCGCCGCGAAGATCGGGATGCCGCGATAGGCCTGCAGCTTGCGGCCACCAAAACGGGTGGCGAACGACCGGGCCCGCGCCGAGGAGTCGCCGGCGATCGCGGTGTCATCGGTTTCGTCCATGGATCTCGTCTCATTGCGTTTCCGACGCGCAGGGTAGCCGACGGGATGCGCGGCGCGGCACCACGCTCGGGCGTTAACGCGTCATTTACACACGCACGGTAAAGCTGTGCACCCGCATACAGTCGGGCACGTCCCTTGGGGGAGGGCATGTCCGGCGAGCGTTGCCAGCTCTCCGACGCATGACATCCCTTGCCTCCTGGCGTTCCCGCGACCATGCGCTCCCGCGCGCCGGCGACGTCGCTTCGATCGGCCTGCTGGTCACCACCTACAACTGGAAGGACGCGCTGGCGCTGGTCCTGGAAAGCGTCATGCGACAGACGCGGCTCCCGGACGAGGTCATCGTGGCCGACGACGGATCTGGCCGCGACACCGCCGACCTGATCGCAGGCATTGCCCGCGGCTTCCCGGTGCCGCTGCGCCATGCCTGGCAGGAAGACCGCGGCTTCCGCGCCGCGCGTTCGCGCAACCAGGCGATCGCCGCATGCCGCGCCGACTACCTGCTCCTGGTCGACGGTGACATGGTGCTCGACCGGCGTTTTGTCGCCGACCACGCGCGTGCCGCGCGCCCCGGCGCCTTCGTGCAGGGCTCGCGCGTGCTGACCGGGCCGCGGTTCCGCGACTGCATGCTGGCGCGCCGCACAGGACCGCCGAATGCGCTGTCCCCGGACGTGACCCGGCGCCGCAATGCGATCCACGCCCGCCTGTTGTCGGATGTGTACCGCGCGCTCAACCCGCGCAGCACGCCGCACGCCATCAAAACCTGCAACCAGGGCTGGTGGCGAGACGACCTGCTGCGGCTCAACGGTTTCGACGAGCGAATGGAGGGCTGGGGGCGCGAGGATGTCGAACTCGCGTGGCGCGCGTTCCATGCCGGCATCGCCTGCCGGCAGCTGCGCTATGCGGGCCTCGCATACCACCTGCACCACACCGAACGCCACCAGGACGGCGACAGCGCGAACGATGTCTACCTTGCCGAAACCCGCGCGCAGCGCCTGACCAGATGCGCGCGCGGGCTTGATGCACACCTCGCGCAGTTCGCGGCGCGGCCGTTACACGACCTGCGGTACGCGACGGCCGTGGAGGCCGCGCACTCGCCTGCTGTCACGGCCGCCTGATTGCTGCGAGCCCCCACGTCCAGCGACATGCGTCGGCCAGCCCTTCAGTCCGCCTTGCGCAACCGCGTCAGGAAGAAGCCATCCATGCCGCCCTCGCCCGGCAGGCGCTGGCGGCCTGCGCCGGCCGGCCGGCCGCAGCTGTCGTCCAGGGGTTCGACGATGGCGTCCGGTGTCCGCGCCAGGAAAGCCTCGACCTGGACGTCGTTCTCTACGCGCAGGATCGAGCAGGTCGCATAAACCAGCACGCCGCCCGGGCGCAGCGTGGCCCAGGTGGCATCGAGCAGGCGTGCCTGCAGCGCGGCGAGCGCGGTGATGTCGGCGGCGCGGCGGTGCAACAGCACGTCGGGCTGGCGGCGGACGATGCCGGTCGCCGAACACGGCGCATCGAGCAGCACGGCGTCGAACGGCGTGCCGTCCCACCAGCTGGCGGTGTCGCAGGCGTCGGCGGCGCGCAGGTCGGCAGCGGCACCGACGCCGATGCGCGCCCAACCTTCACGGACCTTGGCAAGGCGCGCGGGGTCTACATCCAGGGCGACCAGGCGCAGGGACGGATCGCGTTCCATCAGGTGTGCGGATTTTCCGCCCGGCGCGACGCACGCATCGAGGACGCGCGCGCCGGGGGCAGGCGAGATCGCGTCGGCGACCCGTTGGGCGGCGCCGTCCTGCACCGACAGCACGCCTTCGGCGAAGCCGGGCAGCGTGGCGACCGGCAGGGAACCTTCGATGCGCAGCGCGTCAGGCATGCCATCCACGGCGGCCGCGTCGATGCCGGCCTCCCGCAGCCGGGCCAGGCTGGTATCGCGCTCGCCGCGCTGGCGGTTGACGCGCAGCCAGGTGGGCGCCGGCTGTGCGCTGGCGGCGAAGATCGCGTCGGCATCGTCCGGCCAGTCGCCGCGCACGCGCTCGCGCAGCCACGCCGGCCACGCGGCGTCGGCGGCCAGCACCGGCAGCCCCTCGCGCTGCGCGCGACGCAGCAGCGCGTTGACCAGCTTCGCCTGGTGCGCGCGGCCGATGGTGCGCGCGGCATCCACGGTGGCGGCGAGCGCTGCATGAGGCGCCAGCCCCAGCGGATCAAGCTGGGCGAAGCCGGCGTGCAACAACGCGCGCAGGTCGCCATCGCGGTGGCCGAGCGGCTTCGGGATCCATGCCGCCAGCGCGGCGTCGGCGCGCGCGTGCTGGCGCAGCGCGGCGAAGCAGATCGCTTCGACCAGCGCGCGGTCGCGGGTGTCGGGCAGCGCAGGCAGGGCCTGGGCAAGTTCGGCCTTCAGCGAACGGCCGCGGTTGAGGACCGCGTCGAGCACGCGCGCGGCGATGGCGCGCGGCGCGGCGCCGCTCATGGCGCGAGGTCGCGGCGGGCGTTGAGGTAATCGGCGGCAGTGATGGCGCGACCGCCCTCGCGCTGCAGCACACGGATGCGCAGCGCGCCGTCGCCGCATGCGACGTCGATGCCGTCACGCCCGGCGGCAAGCACGGTGCCCGGCGCGGCGCCATGCGCCAGCGCAAGCGCGACCGCGCCGTGGATGCGCAGGCGCTCGCCTGCCAGCGTGGCTTCGGCCACCGGCCAGGGATTGAAGGCGCGCACCTTGCGCGCCAGCGCGACCGCCGGCTGCGACCAGTCCAGGCGCGCCTCGGCCTTGTCGAGCTTGTGCGCATAGGTGATGCCGGCGGCGGGCTGCGGCTGCGCCACCGGGCGCATGCCGGCGCGCAGCAGGCCGAGGCCGTCGGACAGCACCTGCGCCCCGAGCTCGGACAGGCGGTCGTGCAGCTGGCCCCCGGTCTCGTCATCGCCGATCGCCAGCGACTGCGACATCAGTACCGGGCCGGTGTCGAGGCCTTTCTCCATCTGCATCAGGCAAATGCCGCTCTCGGCATCGCCGGCCTCGATCGCACGCTGGATCGGCGCCGCGCCACGCCAGCGCGGCAGCAGCGAGGCGTGCACGTTCCAGCAGCCGAGCCGCGGGATGTCGAGGATCTTCTGCGGCAGCAGCAGGCCATAGGCCACCACCACCATCAGTTCGGGCGCCAGCGCGCGCAGCGTCTCGCGTGCCGACTCCGCCTTCAGCGTGGCGGGCTGGTACACGGGGATGCCGCGCTCCAGCGCTTCCAGCTTGACCGGCGACGCCTGCAGGCCGCGCCCGCGTCCCGCGGGACGGTCCGGCTGCGTGTACACCGCCACCACCTCGCCGCGCGCGCAGGCCGCGCGCAGCGCGGGCACCGCGAAGGCCGGGGTGCCGGCGAAGACGATACGCACCGGTCAGTGGCCCTGCCGACGGAGCTTGTCGTATTTCTTCAGTGCGCGGTCGCGCTTGAGCGGGGACAGGTGGTCGATGAACAGCTTGCCGTCGAGATGGTCGATCTCGTGCTGCACGCAGGTCGCGAGCAGGCCGTCGACCGCCATCACGAACGGCTTGCCGTGGCGGTCGAGCGCTTCGACCTCGATGCCGTCGGCACGGGTGACGTCGGCGAAGATGCCCGGGATCGACAGGCAGCCTTCCTGGTGCACGCGCAGTTCCACCGAGCGCGCGCGGATCACCGGATTGATGAACACCAGCGGCTGCTCGTGGCCGTCGGTGACATCGACGATCATGAAACGCTCCTGCACGTCGACCTGGGTGGAGGCCAGGCCGATGCCCGGCGCGGCGTACATCGTCTCGAACATGTCGTCGAGCAGGCGCTGGAACGCAGGGTCTGCGGCTCGGCCCGCGGCGACGTCGGCGGCGACCATGCGCAGGTGCGGATGCGGGAGTTCGAGGATCGGGATCAGGGACATGGTGGTAAAGGGTGGCAGCCGTCACAGGGTGCGGCACGGCCGCTCATTGTAGCGCCGGCAGGCTTGCGCCGGGTTGGTACCTGTGGTCTATAGTGCCCGCGCTATATGGGGAAATCTCCAAGGGGAGCAGGTAGATGGCCGGCAAGCTTCAGCGCCTTTCGAGCGCGCTACGTACGGGTATTGCGGTAGCGATGCTCACGGTGACCACGTACGCGGCAGCCCAAGGGCTGCGTGGCGACCACCCGGACACGTATGTCGTGCAGCGTGGTGACACGCTGTGGGATATCGCGGGACAGTTCCTGCAGAAGCCTTGGCTGTGGCCGGAAATCTGGCAGGCCAATCCGCAGATCCGCAACCCGCACCTCATCTATCCGGGTGACGTGATCAGCCTGGCGTACCTCAACCGCGTCGGCCTCACCGCCGGCCCGCGTACCGACGCCGCGCCGATCAACGCCATCCCGTTGTCCGAAGTCGAGCCGTTCCTCAAGGACCTGCGCGTCGTCGATGGCTTCGACCACATGCCGTACGTGGTCGGCCTCGAAGAAGACCGCCTGCGCGCCTCGCGTGGCCAGGTGGCCTACGTGAAGGGCCTGGCCGGCGCCAGCCCGGGCACGCGCTACACCGTGCTGCGCCCGACCGTGCGCTACACCCACCTGCTGCGTTCGGGCTTCTGCTGCGACACCTTCGGCCGCGACGAACTCGACGCGACCGGCCGCCGCCAGGTCGACTGGGGCCAGTACTGGGCCAACGTGGTCATGCCTGACAAGGGCCAGGAAGAACTCGGCCACGAGCTGATGCGGGTGACCGCCGGCACCGTGACCCGCGGTGAAGTGGACGGCATCCAGGCCAGCACGCTGCTGCTCGATGAAGAGGGCCGCGAAGTCCGCATCGGCGACCGCCTGGTCCCGGTGGATGCACAGCCGTACGACCTGCAGTTCTTCCCGCACCCGCCCGCGCAGCAGACCGGCTATGGCAAGGCGCGCGTGCTGGCGGTCACCGACATGCTGACGTCCGGCGGCCCGCGCGACGTGGTCGCGCTGTCGATCGGCGCGCGCGAAGGCGTGGACAACGGCACCGTGTTCTCGATCTGGCGCGAAGGCACCAACACCATCGACCGCGTGCACAAGGGCCTGGACCGCGACGAGGACACCGTGTTCTTCGAGAACAAGGTGCGCCTGCCCGACGAGTTCGCCGGCCACGTCATGGTGTTCCGCACCTTCGACCGCATGAGCTACGGACTGGTGATGGACAGCATCAAGCCGAGCCGCGTCGGCTACCACCTGAAGCACCCCGACGCGACGCACTGACGCCGGGGGCGTTCCCCGACGGATCCACGAGACGGCGCCCGAGGGCGCCGTCGTCGTTTGCGGGCGAGGCTGGCGCCATGGATCCCGATTCCTCCACGGCCCTGCTGCGCCTGGTCGCGGCCGGCGGCGCCAGCGCGCCGCGGCGCGCGCTGCTGGACGCGCATGGCAACCCCGTCGCGGCGCTCGCCGCGGGGCCGGACGCATGGCGCGATGCCGGCCTTGATCGAGCGCAGCGCGCGGTGTTCGCCGGAAGTGCCGGAAGCAGACAGGTGGCGCTCGCGCAGGCCTGGCTGGCCATGCCCATGCATCATGTGGTCGGCTGGCATGACCCCGACTACCCGGCGTTGTTGCGACGCGTGGCCAGCCCGCCGCTGGCCCTGTTCGTGGCCGGCGATCCGCTGCTGGCCTGGCACCCGGGCGTCGCCGTGGTGGGGAGCCGCACGGCCACCGCGGGCGGCCTGAAGAATGCGAGCGACTTCGCCCGCGCCATGGCGACGTCGGGGCTGGCCGTGGCCAGCGGCCTCGCCGCCGGCATCGACACCGCCGCGCACCTGGGCGCGCTGGCCGCGCCGGACGGCCGCACCCTGGCGGTGCTCGGTACCGCCATCGACGACCCCTACCCGCGCCGCAACACCGGACTGTATGCCCGCATTGCTGCGTCGGGGGCGGTAATCAGCGAGCACGCGCCCGGCAGCACCCCGAGCAAGGGCGCGTTCCCCGCGCGCAACCGCATCCTCGCCGGACTGTCGCTGGGCACGCTGGTGGTCGAGGCCGCCTGGCGGTCGGGCGCGCTGATCACCGCACGGCTCGCGGCGGAGTCGGGCCGGGAGGTGTTCGCGCTGCCGGGATCGATCCACAACCCGATGGCGCGCGGCTGCCACCGGCTGATCCGCGACGGCGCCGCACTCGTCGAAACCCCGGCCGAAGTGGTCCGCGCGCTGGCGCCGCTGGCCACCGTGCTTGGCGACGCCTTGCGCAGCCGGCTCGCCAGCCCCATGTCAGGCGCCGGGAGCGCCGACCAGGCGTCAACCGGACACGACCCGCCAGCCGGCCACGAACACCATCGCTTGTGGCAGGCACTGGGTCACGACCCAACCGGTATGGATGAACTGGTCCTGCGCACCGGATTGACGGCCGCGGACCTCTCCTCCATGCTGCTCTTCATGGAGCTGGAGGGTCGCGTCTCGGTCGAACATGGCCGGTATTCCCGAAAGTCTTGTCAGTAACGCGCCCACGGGCGCAGGCCGGGGGTAATGAAAGAAAGCATCCTGGACGTCCTGCTCTATCTCTTCGAGCACTATTTCACCGAAGACGCGGATCTCATCCGTGACCGGGACTCCCTCCAGAGCGGCCTGCTCCAGGCCGGATTCAGCCCCGCCGAGACCAGCAAGGCCTTCGACTGGCTCGACGCGCTCGCCGCGCAGCGGCCGGAGTCGCCCGTGGTCCGGGCCAATGGCCCCACCCGCATGTACGCCCCGCGCGAACTCGACAAGCTCGACGTCGAATGCCGCGGCTTCCTGCTGTTCCTCGAGCAGCACGGCGTGGTCGATGCCGACCAGCGCGAGCTGGTCCTGGACCGCGCCATGGCGCTCGACCAGGACGAGCTGGACCTCGATGACCTGAAATGGGTCGTGTTGATGGTCCTGTTCAACCAGCCCGGCTCGGAAGCGGCCTACGCGTGGATGGAGACCCAGATGTTCGTGGATGAGCCCGAAACCGTGCACTGAGCGCGGCCAGCGCCCCGTTTCCGGCTTGACAGCCGCGCCCTGCCCGGCTTCCACTAGAAAAAGACTGCAAACTGAACGCCCGTGGCCCATGCCGCGGGCGTTGTCTTCTACGCCTCCCTTCAACCGCTAGTCGCGGCGCCCGCGCCGCACCCGGAAACCACCCCCGCGATGGCCAAGCATCTCCTCATCGTCGAGTCGCCCGCCAAGGCCAAGACGATCAACAAGTACCTCGGCAAGGATTTCACCGTCCTGGCCAGCTACGGCCACGTGCGCGACCTGGTCCCCAAGGAGGGCGCGGTCGATCCGGCAGACGGTTTCCGGATGCGCTACGACCTGATCGAGAAGAACGAGAAGCACGTCGAGGCGATCGCCAAGGCGGCGAAGGGGGCCGAGGGCATCTACCTCGCCACCGACCCGGACCGCGAGGGCGAGGCCATCAGCTGGCACATCGCCGAGATCCTGCGCGAGCGCGGCCTGCTCGAGGGCAAGGAGCTGCACCGCGTGGTGTTCACCGAGATCACTCCGCGCGCGATCAAGGAAGCGATGCTCAAGCCGCGCGCGATCGCCGGCGACCTGGTCGACGCCCAGCAGGCGCGGCGTGCGCTGGACTACCTGGTCGGCTTCAACCTGTCGCCGGTGCTGTGGCGAAAGGTGCAGCGCGGCCTGTCCGCGGGTCGCGTGCAGTCCCCGGCGCTGCGCATGATCGTCGAGCGCGAGGAAGAAATCGAAGCCTTCATCGCCCGCGAGTACTGGACCATCGAGGCCGAGTGCGCGCATCCGACCCAGGCCTTCTCCGCCAAACTCACCAGGCTCGACGGCAAGAAGTTCGAACAGTTCACCGTCACCGGCGGCGACACCGCCGAAGACGCGCGCCGGCGCATCGTGTCCGCCGCGCAGGGCGCGCTGCACGTCACCGACGTCGCCAGCAAGGAGCGCAAGCGCCGTCCGGCGCCGCCGTTCACCACCTCCACGCTGCAACAGGAAGCGTCGCGCAAGCTCGGCTTCACCACACGCCGCACCATGCAGGTCGCGCAGAAGCTGTACGAGGGCGTGGCGATCGGCGAGGAAGGCGCGGTCGGCCTGATCAGCTACATGCGTACCGACTCGGTCAGCCTGTCGGTCGAGGCGCTGGGCGAGATCCGCGACGTCATCGCGCGCGACTTCGGTACCAAGGCGCTGCCCGACAAGCCGAATTTCTACCAGACCAAGTCGAAGAACGCGCAGGAGGCCCATGAGGCCGTGCGCCCGACCTCGGCGCTGCGCACCCCGGCGCAGGTCGCCCGCTTCCTGTCCGACGACGAGCGCCGCCTGTACGAGCTCATCTGGAAGCGCGCGGTGGCGTCGCAGATGGTGCCGGCGATCCTCAACACCGTGTCGGTCGACCTGGCCGCCGGCAGCGAGCACGGCTTCCGTGCCAGCGGCACCACGGTCGTCGACCCCGGGTTCCTGGCCGTCTACGAGGAAGGCAAGGACAGCAAGGGCAAGGACGACGAGGACGAAGGCCGCAAGCTGCCGGCGATGAAGCTTGGCGACCGCGTCCCGGTCGATCGCATCCACGCCGACCAGCACTTCACCCAGCCGCCGCCGCGCTTCACCGAAGCGTCGCTGGTGAAGACGCTCGAGGAGTACGGCATCGGCCGCCCCTCGACCTACGCGTCGATCATCCAGACCCTGCAGTTCCGCAAGTACGTGGAGATGGAAGGCCGCGCCTTCCGTCCCAGCGACGTCGGCCGCGCGGTCTCGAACTTCCTCAGCGGCCACTTCACCCGCTACGTCGACTACGACTTCACCGCCAAGCTCGAGGACGAACTCGACGCGGTCAGCCGCGGCGAGGAAGAGTGGGTGCCGCTGATGGCGAAGTTCTGGGGCCCGTTCAAGGAACTGGTGGACGAGAAGACCGAGAGCGTCGACCGCAGCCAGGCCACCGGCGCCCGCGAACTGGGCACCGACCCCAAATCCGGCAAGCCGGTCAGCGTGCGCCTGGGCCGCTACGGGCCGTATGCGGCGATCGGCAGCACCGCCGAGGACGAGGAGGAGAAGCCGCGCTTCGCGTCGCTGCGCCCCGGCCAGAGCATGCACACCATTACGCTCGAGGACGCCATCGACCTGTTCCGCCTGCCGCGCACGCTCGGCCAGGACAAGGACGAGGAGGTCAGCGTCGGCGTGGGCCGCTTCGGGCCGTTTGCCAAGCGCGGCAGCGTGTATGCCTCGCTGAAGAAGGAAGACGACCCGTACACCATCGACCTGGCGCGCGCGGTGTTCCTGATCGAAGAGAAGGAAGAGATCGCGCGCAACCGGATCATCAAGGAATTCCCGGGCAGCGATATCCAGGTGCTCAACGGCCGCTACGGACCGTACCTGAGCGACGGCAAGCTCAACGGCAAGATCCCGAAGGACCGCGAGCCTGCCTCGCTGACCTTCGAGGAAGTCGTCACGCTGATGGAAGAGACCGGCAAGCCGATGCGCAAGGGCTTCGGCAAGAAGGTCGCGAAGAAGGTCGTCAAGAAGGCGGCCCGCAAGACCGCGGTGGCGGCGGATGCAGGGGCTGCCAAGGCGACGAAGAAGGTCGCCAAGAAAGCCGCGAAGAAGACGGCGAAGAAGGCCACCAAAAAAGCGGTGAAAAAGGTCGCGGCCAAGCAGGCCGCAGCCACCGCGGCCGTGGCCGGGCCGGTGGCAAAGAAGGCCACCGCGAAGAAGACCGTCGTCAAGAAGACGGCCGCCAAAGCGACGAACGCACCGCTCGACGACGACGCACCGTTCTGACGCGCGCCCGCGCGGCGCCACCCGACCATGACCTGGACGGATGGCGACGACGCGGAACGCCCGCGACCGGCATCGGCCTACAATCGGCCGATGCCGTCGCCGCCCGACACCGACCTCGCCCTTGCCGTCGCCACCGTGCGCCGCGGCGGCGTCATCGCGTGTCCGACCGAGGCCGTCTGGGGGCTGGGCTGCGACCCGTTCGACGAGGCCGCGGTGTCGCGCCTGCTGGCAATCAAGCATCGCGACGTCGCCAAGGGCCTGATCCTCGTCGCGTCGGATCCCGGCCAGCTGGATGGCCTGGTCGACTGGGACGCCCTGACCGTCGCGAACCGCGCTGCCGTGCTCGCCTCCTGGCCCGGGCCGAATACCTGGGTGCTGCCGGCCCTGCCTGCCGTACCGCGCTGGATCACCGGCGACCACGACACCGTGGCCGTCCGCGTCAGTGCGCATCCGCTGCTGGCGGCGCTGTGCCGCGGGGTCGGGCGGCCGCTGGTCTCGACCAGTGCCAACGCCGCGGGAGAGCCGCCGGCGCGCACCCTCGCCGAGCTCGCACCGGCGCTGCGCGAGGCCGTCGACGCCGTGCTGCCAGGTGACACCGGCGGCCTGGAGCGGCCGACGACGATCCGTGACGCCCGCAGCGGGGCCGCCTTGCGCGACTAGTGGCGCTGCCGCAGTGCGTCGTGCGTTCCGCCCGCGCCGGGCCTAGGATCGGCCTCCCGCCGGCACGGGCCGACGATGCAAGGACATGCCATGAACACGACCCACCGCTGCGGCCTGGCCCTGGTGCTGGCCTGTGCACTGCCCCTGTCGATGGCGGCCGAACCCCCGGCCACCGGCGCCCCGGCCATGACCGCCGAACAACAGGCGATGATGGACGCTTGGACCAAGGCGGGGACGCCGGGCGCCGAGCATGCCCGCCTCGGCGAACAGCTCGCCGGCACGTGGGACGCCACCATGACGATGTGGATGGATCCCGCCGCGCCCCCGATGAGCGAAAAGGGCACATCAACCAACTCCATGGTGCTGGACGGGCGCCACGTGCACATGGCGTTCAAAGGCCAGTTCATGGGGCAGCCGTTCACCGGCTTCGGCACCACCGGCTACGACAACACCCTGCGCCGCTACACCTCCACCTGGGTCGACAACATGTCGACCGCGGTGATGTTCGCGCTGGGCGACTACGACGCGGCCACCGGCACCTACACCTTCCGCAGCGAGATGGCCGACGCCGCGGCCGGCGGCAAGCCGATCCCGATACGGGAAACCCTCCAGGTCATCGACGCCGACCACCATGTGATGGAGATGTTCGAGACCCGCGACGGCGCGGAGGCGCGCACGATGCGCATCGAGTACCAACGCGCGAAGTGAGGCACGCGTGCCGCTGCATCGGGAGGCGGGAGCTCACTTTCGTGAACAGTCGCCGCCGTGCACGTCTGCTCCCGGCGCCGCCGTCTCGACAGAGGTGCAAGATGTCGCCATGACCCGGCTCACCCTTCCCGTCGTGATCCTGCTCGCACTGGCCGGCATGTCGGCCGCGCATGCGGCGCCGCCCGCGCGCGAGGTCACGATTTACCGCTGCGTGGGTGCGGATGGCGAGGTCGTGATCGGCAACCAGCCGTGCGCCGCGGGCGAACAGCAGCAGGTGCGCACCATGGTCCGGCCGGTGGACGCGATTGCGCCTGCCGCAAAGGCATTGCCACCCGCTGCCGCCGACGCGCCGCCTGCGCCGGTGCGGATCGTGATCGTTGCGCCCGCCGCGCCCACCTACGAATGCACGCGCCCCGACGGCAGTCGCTACGAGAGCGACAACGGCAGCGGCGAACCGCGTTGGGTTCCAGAGTGGTCCACCGGGTATCCGATCGCGATCGGCGCGGACCCGCACGGGCGCCCCGGTGGTGCGCGCGGCGACTTCGCCACGCGCGGCGCCACCGTGACCGCGCGCGATGGCGGATTGAGCGTGCCCATGCGCAGCGACATCAGTATCCCCGCCAATCCGCCTCGTCCACCGGTTGATATCGGCCGACCACGCCCCCCGCCCCATCCAGGCCACGGACATGTCCTGTCGGGCTACGGTGGCGGCAACTGGGAATACGACAGCTGCGAGCCGCTGCCGCAGGCCGAAGCCTGCGCGCGCCTGCGCGACCGCCGCGACGCGCTGCGCACGCGGTTCTTCAACGCACAGCAGGTCGAGCGCGATACCCTGCGCGTCGAAGAGCGCGGGCTCAACGCCCGCATCGACAGCGACTGCAGGACGTATTGATGCTTCCAATCCATTTCCGCCGCCTCGCATTGGCGGCGCTGTTCGCCGCGGGCCTGCCGGCCTCGGCCGCCGACGTGGTGATCTACCGCTGCACCGACGCCAGCGGCGCGCTGACCGTGCAGAACGACGAGCCCTGCCCCAAGGGCAGCCGCCAGGAGCGCACGGTGGTGCAGCCACCGCCGCCCATGCCCACCTATGTGCCGCACACAGCGGAACCGGCGCCGGTGCCGACGCGTGCGGAAGCCGCGGCCGCCGTGGATACGTCCGCGACGCCGACGCAGCCGCGGCCGGTCGCGCCCAGGCCGTCGCAGATCGCGGACGCCGACCGCCTGCCGCCGCCGCCCATCTTCCGCTGCAACACCCCGGACAACGACAGCTACATCAGCGAAGCGGCCGAGCCCAAGCCGCGCTGCGTGCGCCTGCAGACGGTCGGGCATGACGGCGACCCGAGCCGCGGCGCAGGGGCGGCCTGCGAGATGACATACGACCAGTGCGAGCGCGTTCCGGACGGCGCGGCCTGCGACGGCTGGCGCCAGCGCGGACGCGAGATCGAATCGTCGTGGCGCTACGCGCGCGGCAACGACCGGCGACCACTGCAGCAGGAGTTCGCGCGCGTGGCGACCATCCTCGCCGACACCACCTGCGGCCTTCCGGCCAACTGATCGGCGAAGCCGGGCGAGCTGATCAGGCTTCGATCACGCCTGCCGCCGCGCGATTGCCCGGCTCTTCGACGATCGCATGCGGCACGAAGCGCGAGGTGTCCTGGGTGACCAGGGTTGCGTCCTCGCGCACGCCCACGCCGCAGGCGCGGTCGGCGACGATCCAGCTCCCGACCAGCGGGTAGTTGCCGTCGAAGCACGGCAGCGGATGGTAGGCCTGGATGATGCCGGGGCCGTCCGCGTACGGGCCGGGCGTGCTGATGCGCTCACCGGCGGCGGTGACGATGTCGATGTTGGCGCCTTCGCGCGAGAACAGCGGCTTGCGCACGAAGCCCAACGGCGGCACCTCGCCCTGCACGGTCTCGAAGCGCGCCTCGAGCAGGTTGGGATGGCCGCGGTGGCGCTCCCACAGCAGCGGCAGCACGCCCTTGTTGCTGAGGATCGCCTTCCACGGCGGCTCCAGCAGCTGCATGGTGTTGGCGACCAGGCTCGGCCCGAATTCCTCTTCCATCATGAACTCGAGCGGATACAGCTTGAACAGCGTCTGGATCACGCTGTCATCGGCATCGGTGAACCAGCCGTCCGCGCTGATGCCGATGTCCTCGACCGCGACCAGCGCGGTGTCGATGCCGGCCTGGTGCGCGCAGTCGCGCATGTACAGCACGGTGGCCTGGTCTTCTTCCGACTCGCGCACCGCGGCGAAATGCACGCGCGCACCGATGCGCTGCTGCATCGCGAGCGTCGCGAAGGTCTCGCACAGGACTTCCTGGATGCCGTTGTACTGGTCGCTGCCGGCCGGCAGTGCACCCGACGCGATCTGCTGCTCCAGCCACAGCCACTGGAAGTACGCCGACTCGTACAGCGACGTCGGCGTGTCGTAGTTGAGTTCGTAGAGCTTGGCCGGGCCACGACCGTCGTAGGCGAGGTCGATGCGTCCGTAGAGGTGCGGGTCGCCGTTGCGCCACGACGATGCGATCCAGTCCCAGTACATCGGCGGCACGTGCAGCTTCGCCAGCAGCTCCTCGCTGCCGACCACCTCGTCGACCAGCGCCATCGCCATGTCGTGGATGGCCTGGCTGGGCTGCTCGATGTCGTCCTCCACCTGGCGCAGGCTGAACGCGTAGTACGCCGACTCGTCCCAGTAGGGCGCGCCGTCGATGGTGTGGAAACGGAAGCCGAGCGACTCGGCCTGCTGCTTCCAGTCCGCGCGCGGCGCGATCGCGATGCGCCGCATGTCAGCTGCCGCCGCGCGAACCGAACGTGCCGCGCGCCGCCGCGCGCGAGCCGAAGCCGGCACGCGACACGGTGATCGCGCGCGCCGGCGTGGCGATGCTGCCGCGCTTGCCGGTGACCGGCCCGGTCTGGCGGCTGACGGCATCGCCGCCGGCGTTCCTGTAGCCACCGCCGCGATAGTCTCGGTACAGCGGTGCACCGCCCGCCACCTGACGCGCGCCGGTGTTGCTGAAGCCGCCCGCCAGCGCGTAGCCAAGCAGGAATCCGCCCATCGGCGGCGAGTAATACGTGCGTCCTTCCTCGCGCACCGGCTGGCAGCTGCCGAAGTCGCTTTCGCACTGCATCGCGTCCTCGTAGCGGGGCGCGACCTGCGCGTGCTTGGCCACGGCGTCGCGGTACGCGGTTTCGCACTGCGCCACGTCGGCCTGCTGCGTGCGGCAGTCGTCGATCGAATTGAGCACCACGCCGGTGGGCTCGGACTCGCAGGCCGCCAGCCCGATGGGCATCGCCACCGCCATCAGCGTGAGCCGCAGGTTGCTGGATCGCTTCTTCATGGCTGGTTCCTCACGGCGTGATCGCGGCGGCGTTGACCAGGCCCATGCTGATCGCGATGGCGGCGCTGAAGATGCCGGCGGAGACCACGTTGTCATCGATCTGCTTCGACAGCGTGCCGCTGGCGATGCGCGCCACCAGGAATGCCAGCACCTGCACCACCGCGGCCACCAGGCCCCAGATCAGCGCGTCGAGCAGACTGACCGAATGGCTGATCGCCGAATGCACCGGCAACGCCAGGCCCACCAGGCTGCCGCCGAACGCCACCGCGGCGGCGGTATTGCCGGCGCGGATCAGCTTGATCTCGCTGTGCGGCGTCACCAGCAGGACGATCGTGGCGGCGACGAACATCACGCCGAGGCCGGCGCCGAAGTAGGTGAGGAACGCGAGGAAGCTGTCGAGCGTGATGGCCTGTTGCATCGGAAATCCTTGAGGGTCGGGCGCCGCGGCGCCTCAGGTGATGTCGAGGTCGGCGATGGTGAGCTCCACGCCGACCGAATAGGTGATGCTGAAGTCGGCGGGGCCGGAATCCTCGGCGGACACCAGCAGCAGTTCCTGGCGCGACAGTTCCGGCACTTCGCGGCTGTAGAGCATCGCATAGTGGGTGAGGTCGTCGTCGCGGCGCGGCGGCTGGTGCCGGTACAGCACTTCGTCATAGACCATCGGCGGAATGCGTTCATCGCCCGCCGTGGTCTGCGTGGCGCGGGTCCAGCGGTGGCCGGCATAGTCGATGCCGGCGGCGCCGAGGTGCGCGTCGCCGGTCACGAAGCGCTGGAACGCCGCCTTGTCCGGCGGATGCACGGTCTCGTGGAAGATGAAGCCCTGGATGCCATCGACGTCACCGGACACGGTGCTGACCTGCAGGAACGCGTCGTCATCGAGGTAGAAGCGGTGCAGCGCGTAGCCGTCGCCCAGATCGATGTGTCCGTAGCAGGGCACGCCCTGGTAGCCGCCCGGCAGCTCCTCGGTCATGACACCCGGTGCGACGCCGTACATGGTGCGGTCGAACTGCAGGCGGCCGCCGACGCGCAGGCCAAGCGGCGGCGCGTGCGCGAGCTCGCCCGGGCCTGGCAGCGCCGCTGCGGGCGCGGCCGGCCTGCGTCCGAGCAGCCTGTCCAGCAATCCCACGGCGTGCCTACCTGCGCTTGTCGAACAGCGACTCGGCGGCCAGCAGCTTCTGCGCGTCGGCCGAGGCCGGGCTGTCCAGCACGATGGCGTCCTGCGGCTTGCGGAAGCGCTCGAGGATGCCGTCGACATTGGACGGGTCGTGCACCAGGCCGGCCTGTGCCAGGCGGGACTTCAGGTCGCCGTCGCCGGTTTCCTGCTCGAGCTGGTGGGCCGCCTCGAAGCGCGCGCCCTGCTCTTCCTGGCGCTGCTTGATGCGCTCCAGCGAATCCAGTGCGGTACCGATCTTGCTGTTGGCGCCGGAATGCCGCGCCGACACCGCCGACTGCGCGCGCTGCACGGCCTCGGTCGCTTTCACGGTATCGATCTGCTGCTTCAGGCGCGTCAGCTGGGTCTCGGTGCTGCGGATCGCGGTCTTCAGCGAACCGATGCTGCTGTCGAGGCTCTGCACGTTGTCGGCTTCGGCCTGCAGGTCGCGCTCGACGTCGGACAGCTTGGTCGCGACCTCGCGGGCGAGGCCTTCGTCGCCCTTGGCCAGCGCGCCCTGCACGTAGCCTTCGTATTCGCGGCGCTTGTCGAGCAGCGCGCTGCCGCGGTTGGCAGCCAGCTGGCGCTGCGCCATCACCTTGGTCAGCTCCTGCTTGGACTTGGCGAGCTCGGAGGTGCTGTCGCGCAGCTCCTGGTCGAGGATGCGGATCGCGTTCTTGTCGACCACGGCCTGGCCGGCCTCGTTGGCCGTGCCGCGGAACAGGGTGAAGATCTTGGCGAGGATGCTCATGCGGTCACCAGGTACGTCTGCAGGGTTTCAATGGCGTCGATGGCGTTGACGCCGAGGGTGCGGATCTCGTGGACGATCTGCTCGCCGGTGGAATCGGCCGACAGCTCGCCGAACACCACGTAGACATCCTGGCCGTCGACGGTGGCCAGGCCGAGGTTCGACAGCGGGTTGATCGGGTTCAGGCGCATGCAGGCGTCGTTGAACGCGGCGCGGTCGCGCACCTGCGCGCCGGTGACCAGCGGCGTCGAGCAGTACACCTGGTGCTCGCTTGCGACCAGGGTCACCTCGAGATCACCGGCGTCGGCGAGGACGACCTGGAGCGTGGTCTCGGTGTCGTCGAGGGTGGCGACGCGGTCGGCGCCGAAGGCGTCGGCGAGGATCTGGTGGAGCTGTTCGCGGGTCCAGTGCGACATGGACGGTCCTGTGCAATGAGGGACAGGCGCAAGTATGGGGCAACCCGCCCCCGCACCGCAGGGAAACGCAGCGTCCCGGGCGCGCGCCCGGTATTCATTTTCCGTGTCGTCGGCGGCGGCTTCCGGTCAGCCGCCGAGCTTGCTGCGGAACGCGAAATACACCGCGCCGACCATGCACAGCGCCGCCCACAGGTAGTCCAGCTTCAGCGGCTCCTTCAGGTAGAACAGCGCGAACGGCACGAACACCGCCAGGGTGATCACTTCCTGCAGGATCTTCAGCTGCGCGATCGAGAACACGGTGTAGCCGATGCGGTTGGCCGGCACCTGGAACATGTATTCGAAGAACGCGAGGCCCCAGCTGGCCAGCGCGGCCACGATCCAAGGTTTGTGCGACAGCTCCTTGAGATGCGCGTACCAGGCGAACGTCATGAACACGTTGCTCAGCAGGAGCAGCGCGATGGTCAGCGAGGTTGCACGCATGGCGCGGGGTGCCCGTGGCGGTGGATCAGGCTGGAAATGATACGTCCGGCACGGCGCGCAGGCGCATGCCCGGCTTTCAGCGCATCAGTGGCGGGAGCACGTGGTACAGCACGCCGCAGGCGGCGCCCAGCAGCGCCCCGGCCACCACATCCGCGCGCGTGTGCCGCCGCAGCTGCAGCCGCGACCACGCCACCAGGCACGCGAGTACGAGCAGCACCACCGTCACCGCGGCGTGCGGCCAGGCGATGCCGGCGGCGAACAGCGCGAAGCCGACGTGCAGCGACGCCTTCAGCCGATGGCGGAGCAGGTGCCCGCCGACCACCAGCAGGCCCGCCAGCGCGAACGCGACGACCAGTGCAGGCGGCGCGTGCACCAGATGGCCGGCCACCGCCAGGGTGAGCATCAGCGCGCCCGCGAAGACGTTGAACTCGGCGCGCTCGTGTCGCGCGGACGCGTCCACGTGCGCCCACCTCCCCGACCGCGTCCGCACCACCGTGAAGGCCACCACGACCAGGGCGACGGCCGCGGTGGCCAGCACGATGCCCATGACGGTGCGCGGCGCTGCGTCACCGCCCGCGGCGGCCACGCCCGCCGCCAGCGTCATCACTGCGGCCGGGTGGCCGATGATCGACACCGCGCGCGCGGCCATGTGCACCGCGCCGGCGCCCGCACCGGCCACCTCAGAATCCGTACTGCAGGAACCCGCCGTCCACGGCGATGCATTCGCCAGTGACGTAGCCCGACGCCGGCAGGCACAGGAACGCCACCGCCGCCGCGACTTCCTCCGGCTCGCCGATGCGACCCATCGGCGTGCGCATCAGCACCTCGTCGAGGTAGTCGGGATCGGCCAGGCTCGGCGATGTGCGGCGGGTGCGGATATACCAGGGCGCGACGCAGTTCACGCGGATGCCGTCCTCCGCCCATTCGCAGGCGAGGTTGCGGGTCATCTGGTGCATCGCGGCCTTGCTCATGCCGTACGGCGCGCCGGTGCGCACGTGGGTCGAGCCGGACACGCTGCCGACGTTGACGATGCTGCTGGCCGCGTGCTGCGCGAGCAGCGGATGCGCGTAGCGCGACAGTTCGAAAGCGCTGAACAGGTTGACCTCGAAGATCTCGCGCCACTCGTCTTCGGTGTAGTCCACCGAAGGCTTGACGAGGTTTCCGCCGGCGTTGTTGACCAGGATGTTCAGGCCTTCGCCCTGGTCCTCGACCCAGTCGAGCAGCTCGCGGCGCTGCTCGTCGTCGGCGACGTTGGCGATGAAGGCGCGCACCTCGCCGTCGGGATACTCGTCGGCGAGCTCGTCGCGCGCGGCTTCCAGCGCGTCGCCGTCGCGCGCGGCGATCAGCACGCGCGCACCGAAGCCGAGGAGCTCCGCGGCGATCGCGCGGCCGATGCCGGCGCTGCCGCCGGTGACGAGTGCAAGCTGTCCGTCGAGCCGCCAGCGGGTGCCGTGCATGCCGCTCACGGCATGCAGAAGCAGTGCACGACCGCCTTCACCGGATTGCCGCCCTTGGACAGGGTCTGCTCGATGAAGCGCAGCTCCTGCTCGGCCTGCGGCAGCGCCTTGGCCAGCAAGCCCTGCACGAAGTCGCTGCGGCCAAGCAGCGCCTGGCCGGCGCGGCTGCCGGCAAAGCCGCTGATGAAGCTCTCGAACGGCGACATCGGCTTCTCGACGTAGCGCAGGCGCCACTTGCCCGCGTCGCCCAGTCCGGCGCGCTCGGCGGCGTCGGCGACCGCGGTCCGCAGGCCACCGAATTCATCCACCAGCCCGCGCTCCTTCGCCTGTGCACCGCTCCACACGCGGCCACGCGCGACCGCATCCACAGCCTCGACCGTCTGGTTGCGGGCGCTGGCGACCTTGCCGGTGAACTCGCGATAGCCCTTGTCGATCACGCTCTGGATCACCTGCCCGACCTCGGGCTGCAGCGGCCTCGTGGGATCGAACGCGCCGGCGAAACGCGTGGTGCCGACGCCGTCGGTGTGCACGCCGATCTTCTCCAGCGTGCGCGGAATGCTCGGGAACATGCCGAAGATGCCGATCGAGCCGGTGATCGTGGATTCATCGGCGTAGATGCGGTCGGCATCCATGCTGATCCAGTAGCCGCCCGACGCGGCGAGGTCGCCCATGGACACCACGACCGGCTTGCCGGCGGCCTTCAGCGCCACGACTTCGCGACGGATCTGCTCGGAGGCGAAGACCTCGCCGCCCGGCGAGTCGACGCGCAGCACCACCGCCTTGACCTTCTCGTCGTCGCGCGCCGCGCGCAGCAGCGCGGAGGTCGATTCGCCGCCCACGGTGCCCGGCTTCTGCTGGCCACCCATGATCTGGCCCTCGGCCACCACCACCGCGACCTGCGGCCGCGCATCGGCATCGGCCAGCGGGCTGGTGACGTGCTGCAGGTAGGCGTCCATGGAGATTTCGCGCACGCCGCTGTCGCTGTCCTCGTCGGCCACGCCGCGCTCGGCAAGCAGCAGCTGCAGCTCTTCGACGGTCTTCAGGCCGTCGACCAGCTTCTGTTCCACCGCATAGCGGGCGAGGTCGCCGCCGGCGGCTTCGATGCCGGCCGGCATGGTGTCGATGCCGGCCGCGAGCGTGGCCGCGTCGAGCTTGCGCGCGCGCGCCACGTCGCCGAGGAAGCGCTGCCAGATGTCGTTCATCCAGAACAGGTCGGCCTGCTTGGATTCGGGCGAAGCGTCATCACGCACGTAGGGCTCGGCGGCGGACTTGAACTCGCCGACCTTGAACAGGTGGATGTCGACGCCGAGCTTGTCCTGCAGGCCCTCGCGGTAGTACTGGCGGTAGCGGCCGAGGCCCTCGAGCACCATGCCGCCCTGCGGGTCCATGTAGACCTCGTCGGCCTGCGCGGCCAGCAGGTACTGCGCCTGGTCGAAGAACTCGCCGTACGCGACGACCTGCTTGCCGGCCGCGCGCAGCTCGGTCACCGCGGCGGCCACCTCGCGCAGCGAGGCGTAGCCGGAGAACGCCATGCGGTCGGTGCGCAGCAGCACGCGCTCGATGCGCTTGTCGTCCTTCGCCGACTCGAGCGTCAGCAGCAGGTCGCGCAGGCGTACTTCGGCGGTGTCCTGGCCGGTCAGCTTGCTGAAGCTGCGGGTGACCGGGTCGACGCTGAACTGCTCGACCAGCGCGCCCTCCGGCGCGATCACCAGGGTGGTGCGGTCGAGCAGCGGGTGCGCGCGCTCGGCGGACGCCAGCGCCACCAGCACCACGATCACCAGCAGCAGGAACAGCAGGTTGAAGACCAGCCGGCGCGTGAAGTTGAGGGCGTTCCAGGCGCCCACGGCGACGCGGGTGATCGGCCCGCGGCGGCGAGGGGTAACGGCGTGTGTTGCGGACATGGCGTGCTCTGCGAAGGCTTTGGAAGCGGCTGCGGCCAGTATCACCGCTGCCGATGGCCGTCGTCACCCGCCATCGGTCACTGGGCCGCCTGCCGGGATGCGCCCGGACGTGCGCAGGAAACGCGTCGCCATCAGCACGGCGGCCACCAGCAGGCCGGCGATCAGCCCGATCCACATGCCGCGCGGTCCCATGCCCAATCCGAGGCCGAGCCCCGCGCCGAGCGGCATGCCCACGCCCCAGTACGCGAACGCGGCCAGGAACATCGGCACGCGGGTATCGCGCAGCCCGCGCAGCGCACCCGCCGACAGCACCTGCACGCCGTCCGGGAACTGGAAGCAGGCCGCGAACAGCAGCAGCGAGCCGGCCAGCGTGGCGACCGCGGCATCGCGCGTGTACAGCGCCGCCACCATGTCGTGGCCGAGGAACAGCAGCAGCGCCGACAGCGTCTGCGTGGCGAGCACCAGCACCATCCCGGCCATCGCCGCGCGGCGCACGCCGTCGCGCCCACGGCCGGCGCCGACGGCGTGGCCGACGCGCACGGTGGTCGCCTCGGCCACGCCGAACGGGATCATGAAACACAGGCTGGCGACGTTGATCGCGATCTGGTGGGCGGCGGCTTCGAGCTGGCCGATCCGGCCGATCAGCAGCGCGGTCACGATGAACAAGCCGCCCTCCATCGCCACGGTCACGCCGATCGGCAGGCCGGTGCGCAGCAGCATCGCGATCGGCGCGCGACGCGGCGGGTCGAGGCGCGCGAACAGCCCCAGCGACGCGAAACGGCGCGCGCGCGCCAGGTAGGCGGCGAACGCCAGCGCCTGCGCCCACATCATGATCGCCGACGCCAGGCCCAGGCCGCCGGCGCCCATCTCCGGCATGCCGAACGCGCCGAACGCCAGCGCATAGCCCAGCGGCAGCAGCACCAGCAGGCCGCCGAATCCAAGCAGCATCGTCGGCAGGGTCCAGTGCAGGCCGTCGCTCAGGTAGCGCATGGCGTAGTACAGCGTCAGCGCCGGGATGCCCCAGCGGATCCCGTGCATGAAATCGCGGGCGCCCGGGCGGATCGCCGCGTCGATGCCCATGGGTTCGAGGGCGAGCGTGGCGACGCTCAGGAACGCGAACAGCAGCAGCCCGAGGGCCAGCGCCAGCCACAGCGCCTGCCGGAACAGCGCGGCGATCTCATCGCGTCGCCCGGCGCCGTCGAGCTGCGAGACCAGCGCCGGCACCGCCATCAGCGTGCCCATCGGCACCATCATCGGCAGCCAGAACATCGCCGTGCCCACCGACACCGCCGCCAGCGTGGTGGTGCCGTGGTGGCCGGCGATCACGCTGTCCACCAGGCCGATCAGCCCGGTCGACAGGTGTCCGGCGACCAGCGGGAGTGCCAGGACGGCCGTACTGCGCACTTCGTGGCGGAAATGCACGGGCGATGGCGTTGACATGCGTAGAGGAAACCCGGGGGAAGTTGCGCGTGGCGCGCCGCACACGCCACGGCAGGCCGCGTGCTGGCGCCGGGTCGCGGCAGGCCGCTATCTTAGTGCCAGACGAGGGAAGCCCATGACCGACGCCGGCAACGACACGTCCGTCCAGCCCCTGCCGCGGGCACCCGCGCCAACGCCCGGCGCGGCCTGCGGCAACTGCGGCACGCGCCTGCTCGGCCCCCACTGCCACGCCTGCGGGCAGCCGGTCACCGGACTGGTCCGCCACTTCAGCAGCCTGGTCGGCGATTTCCTGGACAGCGTCTTCGACCTCGACTCACGCACGCCACGCACGCTGTGGCCGCTGTTCGCGCGCCCGGGGCACCTCAGTCTGGAGTACTTCGCCGGCCGCCGCGTGCGCTACGTCAGCCCGGTGCGGCTGTTCTTCTTCCTCGCCATCGTGACGTTCTTCGTCGCCCAGTTGCTGCTGAGTTTCGGCGACGGGGTCATCATCGAAACGGATACGCCGCAGGCGGATGCCGTGTCGCAGGCGATGACGGTGGACGAGGTCCGCGCGCGGCGCGACGCGGCAATGCAGGAAGCCCGCGACGCGCGAAGCGGCAAGCAGCCCGCGGTCGGCCCGGACCCCGCCCTGGTCGCGCTCGAGGTCGCGATCGAGAAGGCCGCCGGTGACCGCATCGCGGCACTGCGCCAGGCCGAGCGCGCCGGCACGCCACCGCCGCCGCCACCCGCCGGCGATGACAGCCCGACGATGTCGTTCAACGGCAGGCCGTGGGATCCCGTCCACAACCGGCTGGAGGCGCGCTGGCTGCCGGGGTTCGCCAACGACTGGCTCAATGCCCAGGCCGGGCGCGCGCAGCGCAACATCGCCCGCGTGCGCGACGAGCCCGACCTGTTCAAGGACGCGGCGCTCGGCGCCGCACCCACCGCGCTGATGCTGCTGCTGCCGGTGTTCGCGCTGATGCTGAAGCTCGCCTACCTGTTCAAGCACCGCCTGTACATGGAACACCTGATCATCGCCCTGCACAGCCATGCCTTCCTCTGCCTGGCGCTGCTGCTGGTGCTGGTGGTCGCCGCGCTGGAGCGCTGGCTGGCGCCACAGCCGGGACCGGCGCACACGGCGTTCCTGGTCGTGGAGGGCGCGCTGTGGACGTGGATGCCGCTCTACCTGCTGCTCATGCAGAAGCGCATCTACGGGCAGGGTTGGGTGGCGACGCTGCTCAAATTCAGCGTGCTGGGCATCTCGTACAGCGTGCTGCTGTCGTTCGCGGCGGCATTCGTCGCGATCGCCGGGCTGGTCGGGGTGTAGCCCGCGCTCAGGGGGCGACCTGGCGCCGCAGCCACGCGGCACGGCTGGCAGGCGGCGTGGCCAGCAATGCGATCCGAAGCTCCTCGCGCGCCTGTGGCGGCGTGCGCACGGCGAGCACGGCCAGGTCGGCGCGCGCCTGGGCTGGCAGCGCACGCAGCGCTGCCAACAGCGGCGCGCGTTCATGGCCGGGAACCTGGGCGATCAGGGCATGCAGGCGGGTGTAGTCGGCGCCCAGCCCGGGGCCGAGCAGCCAGCCGTGGCGCTCGCTCTCGTCGAGTGCATCGAACCGGGCGCGCAGTGCGGCGCGCGCGTCGGCATCCAGCGCGGCGAACGCATGCGCGGCGTCCTGCAGCTGGCGGCGCTCGGCGACCGGCAGCGCCTGCCAGGCCTGCCAGCGCTCGCGCAACGCACCCTGCTCGCCCGGCGGCAGCGCGTCCCAGGCTTCGCGGCGCGCCTGGAGCGCGCTGCGCTCGTCCGGTGAAAGCGCGTCGAGGCGGCGCTGCAGGGCCGCCACTTCGGCGCGGCGTTCCGGCGGAAGCGCGGCGAGCGCGTCGCGGACCGCGGGGGCCTGGGGCGGTACCTGCGCCAGGGCGGGGGCCAGCGGCAGGCACAGGACCGCGAGCAGAGCGGCGTGCAGGCTACAGCGACGCATCATCGGTCTCGCTGTGCTGGTCGGGATCGACGGGATGGGCCGGGGCACTGCCCGCGGCGCCGGGTGCCACGCCAGCGGCGGACGTGGGCCCCTCGGCAGCGGCCGCGCGCTGCGCGGCGTACCAGGCGTGGAAGGCGGGATCGATGGCCTCGGGCCCCGCGGCGCCGGCATCGAGCAGCAGGCCGAGATCGGGGTGCAGGGCAAGGGCGGCATCGTCGGGATAACGGGCCGCCGGCGCCGCCGCGGCGGGCAGCGGCTCGACCAGGATGCCCTCCGGCCCGTCGCCGCCCACGAACCCGCTGTCGGCGAACCCCGGCCAGAAGGTGGCGGCGAATGCGAGGAGCGTCAGCAGCGCGATGACCCATAGCGCCGCGCGGTGACGATGTCCTGGCGGCGCCTCGGCCTCCACGCGCGGGCGGGCGCCGGCGGCGGGAGCGGCAATCGCCTCCTCGCGGACGTGCGCCAGGTGCGCCAGGCGGTCCGGCGGCAAGCCGCGCAACATGCCCTGCGCAGCTGCGCCCAGCGCCTGCCAGGCCGCCAGGTCGGCGCTGCCGTCGGCGTTGTGCGGCAGGGCGCGCTGCAGGCCCAGGCGGTAGGTGCCGCGGGCGATGCCAAGGACCGCGGCGGCGTCGGATTCGGCCAGGCCGGCCACCAGGCGCAGCAGCAGTGCGGCGCGTGGCCCGTGGCCCAGATGCGCGAGCCAGCCGAACTCGGGCTCCCAGGCGGGCGTGGCGGGAGGCTGGCGGAGGGCCGGCGTGGCCAACAGCTGCGACCAGAACCGGCGCGGCCAGTCGCCGAAGGCCGTGCGCCCGGCCTCGGCCCGGAACGCCTCCATCGTGTCCGCCAGCGCCGCGTCGCCGGACGCCTGCGAGCCGGACAGCAGGTGCGCGAACACGGCGCCGCGGCGTTCAACTCCGCGCAGGAAGGCTGTGAGTGCGGTGGGCGCCGCGGCGGCGTCTTGCGGGGGGCGTGCTGTCATCGGACTCGCTGCTTTGCTGGCCGCATCATACCCATGCCGTGGTCTCCCCAGTCCCTTGACGGAGAGCACAATTCACGTTCCACCGCGGCCCTGGAGGCATTTGCCGCCTCTGGAGGTTGTGCACAGCGGTCACCGGATCGTCACAAGGCGGGCCCGACGGCAGTACCCGGCAATTTGCGCCAGCATGTTTCACGACCAAGTGTCTGATTGCGATGGCATTTATGGGAATGGTGAAAAAAGCGCCAACCTTCTTGTAATGCCGCGTTCACGGGCTTTCCACGCCCCACTTCGAGTTGCATGCACAGGCTTATCCACAGATCGTGTGGATAAACACAAAAGCCTTGAACATCCGCAACTTGCAGCCGAAAGGTCAATTGCATGGCAACAGTGGCTCGCAAGCAGCGAGGCGGCTGGAAACGCCCCTCCAAACCTGCCCGCCGCCGACCTGCGAGCGCCAGATCCGGACAGCGGCGCGGGGCGGATCGCTAGACTGTCGCGATGCCCGACGACGTCCTGCGCATTGCCCTGCCCTTGCCGCTGCCGCGCCTGTTCGACTACCGGGCGCCGGACGGCGATGCGGTGTCGCCGGGTGATGTCGGGCGCCGGATCCGCGTCCCGTTCGGGCCGCGCGAGCTGGTCGGGGTGGTGGCCGCCGTCGGCCCGGCGGCGAGCGAGGGGCCGGCGCTGCGCGAGGCGCTTGTCTGGATCGACGATGCCGCCCTGTTCCAGGGCGAGCTGCTGGCGTCGGCGCGCTGGTTGGCGCGCTACGTGCACGCACCGCTCGGCGAAGTGCTGGCGACCGCCCTGCCGGCGCCGCTGCGCCACGGCGAGGCACTGCCGGCAACGCACACCTGGGCCTGGCAGCTGACGCCGGCTGGCGCCGAGGCAGTCGACGGACTGCGGCGCGGCAGCCGGCCGCGCCTGGTGGCGGAGCGGCTGCGCAGCGGGCCCGTCGCCGAGGACCTGCTCGACGATGCCATGGACGGCTGGCGCCCGGCGGCACGCAGCCTGGAAAAGCGCGGGCTGGCCGAACGCGTAGCGGTGGCGGCCGCCAGCCAGGCCCCGGTGGCGATCGCCGCGCACACGCCCAACCCCGAGCAGGCCGCGGCGCTGGATACCCTGCGCGAGGCCGACGGCTTCGTGCCGGTGCTGCTGGAGGGCATCACCGGCAGCGGCAAGACCGAGGTCTACCTGCAGGCGATCGCCGAACGCTGCCTGGCGCAGGGCCGGCAGGCGCTGGTGCTGGTGCCCGAGATCGGCCTGACGCCGCAGATGCTGGCGCGCTTCCGCGCCCGGCTCGGCGTGCCCGTGCACGCCCTGCACTCCGGCCTGTCCGACGGCGAGCGCGCGCGCACCTGGGCCGCCGCCTGGCGCGGCGAGGCGCGGGTGATCGTGGGCACGCGCTCGGCGGTGTTCGTGCCGCTGCCCGAGGCCGGCCTGATCGTGGTCGACGAAGAACACGACGGCAGCTTCAAGCAGCAGGACGGCATCCGCTACCACGCGCGCGATTTCGCTCTGGTGCGCGGCAAGGCGCTCGACGTGCCGGTGCTGCTGGGCAGCGCCACGCCGTCGCTGGAAACCCTGCACAACGTGCGCGCCGGGCGCTACGCGCACCTGCGCCTGACCAGCCGCGCCGGCGATGCGCGCCCGCCGCGGGTGCGCGTGCTCGATGTCCGCAAGCGGCCGCTGCAGGCCGGCCTGTCCGAGGAGCTGCTGCAGGCCGCGCGCACTGCACTGGATGCCGGCGGCCAGGTGCTGGTGTTCAAGAACCGCCGCGGCTACGCACCGGTGCTGCTGTGCCACGACTGCGGCTGGAGCGCGCGCTGCCGCCGCTGCAGCACGCCCGAGCATGGCAGCGCGATGACCGTGCACGGCGCCGGCCGGCGCCTGCAGTGCCACCACTGCGGCGCGCGCCAGCCGGTGCCGCTCGCCTGCCCGGACTGCGCCGGACTGGCGCTGCAGCCGCAGGGCGTGGGAACCGAGCGCATCGAGGAGCTGCTGGCCGAGCGCTTCGCCGACGTGCCGGTGCTGCGCATCGACAGCGCCAGCACCCGCCGCCGCGACGGCCTGGAGCAGCAGCTCGCGAAGCTGGGCGACACGCCGGGCGTACTGGTGGGCACGCAGATGCTGGCCAAGGGCCACGACCTGCCGCACCTCACCCTGGTGTGCGTGGTCGGCATCGACGAAGGCCTGTTCTCGGCCGACTTCCGCGCCAGCGAGAAGCTCGCCCAGCTGCTGGTGCAGGTGTCCGGCCGCGCCGGGCGTGCGCAGCGCGCCGGCGAAGTGCTGCTGCAGACGCATCATCCCGAGCACCCGCTGCTGCAGGTGCTGGTGCATGGCGGCTACCGTGCATTCGCCGACGCCGAGCTTGGCCAGCGCGAGGCGGCGGGCTTCCCGCCATCGACGCACCTCGCGCTGCTGCGCGCCGAGGCGGCTCACGTCGCCGCGCCGTCCGCGTTCCTCGAAGCCGCACGCACGCTGTTGGCCGATGCCGCCGGCGATGACACCCGCATCGCCCTGCTCGGCCCGATGCCCGCGCCGATGCCGCGTCGCGCCGGCATGCAGCGCGCGCAGCTGCTGCTGTCGTCGCCGTCACGCGGCGCGCTGCAGCGGCTCCTGGATCGCGGCGTGGCCGCCTTGCATGCGCTGCCCGAAGCGCGCCGCGTGCGGTGGTCGCTGGACGTGGATCCGGTCGACCTGTACTGACCGCCGGGGCGACCCGCCCTCGCCAGACCGCGTGTGTTACCGCGGCTTGTCGGTCTTCGCGGCCGCGGCACCGTGCGCCGCCTTGGCGGTCCTGGCCGGGGCCTTGGCGGCCTTGCCCGCCTTCGCCACCTTCGCCGCCGGCGCACTGCGCGCCTGGCCACCGGCCGCGGCGACGCCCTTGCCACGCCCGCGCAGTTCGATGTTCAGGCCATGGCGGCGCACCTCGAACAGCCCGGTCGCCTCGATCAGGTCGCTGAGCTTGCGGTAGCCGAAGTTGCGCGAATCGAACGAACCCTGGTTGCTGATGTGGCTGCCCACCGCGCCCAGCCGCGACCAGCCGTCCTCGCCCTGGGTGGCATCCACCGACGCGCGCAGCGTGCGTACCAGCGCCTGGTCGGCCTGCAGCTCGGCCTGGCTGCGCGCGCGCGTCGGCGCCGCCGCCTCTTCGGCCGGATCCGGCGTGCCCAGTTTTTCCAGGTAGAGGAACGTCGAGCACGCCTTCACGAACGGCTCCGGTGTCTTCTCCTGGCCGAAGCCGTACACCGCCACGCCGTCGTTGCGCAGGCGCATCACCAGCGGCGTGAAGTCGGCATCCGACGACACGATCGCGAACCCGTCGAGGTTGCCGGCGTACAGCAGGTCCATCGCGTCGATCACCATCGCCATGTCCGAGGCATTCTTGCCGGTGGTGTATGCGAACTGCTGGATCGGGCGGATCGCGTAGGTGTGCAGGCACTTCTCCCAGCTGACGAGGTGCTGGCTCTTCCAGTTGCCATAGGCGCGGCGCACGTTGGCCACGCCGTGGCGCGCGACCTCGGCAAGGATGGCGTCGATCTTCGCCGCCGGTGCGTTGTCGGCGTCGATCAGCACCGCGATGCGCTTTTCGTGTTCGGCCATGTCGGTTGTTCCTCGGGCGCGCCCGGCGCGATGACGCATGATGCCCGACACGCCGCGATGCCCGCGTATCCGCGCCCGGGGGCTTCGGCTAGGATGGCGCGACCGCCCAGGATCCAGCGCCCATGGAAATCCCCACCGCCAACCTGCTCATCGCGCTGGCGGTCACCACGGGTGCAGGACTTGCGACCGGACTGGGCAGCCTGTTCGTGTTCGCGCAGAAGAAGCCCAACGCACGGCTGCTGGCGTTCGGGCTGGCCTTCGCCGGCGGTGCGATGGTCTTCGTCTCGCTGTCCGAGATCCTCAACAAGTCGGTGTGGTCCTTCAGCCAGGGCTACGGTCCCCGCCTGGGCTTCTCCTACGGCACCTTCGCGTTCCTCGCAGGCGTCGGCCTGATCATGCTGGTCGACCACCTGGTGCCCAACCCGCACGAGCGGCTCGAGGTCGACGACCCGTTCTTCCGCGAACACAACGCCGCCTACATCAAGCGCGTCGGCCTGCTGACCGCGCTTGCGATCACCGCACACAATTTCCCGGAGGGTCTCGCGACCTTCTTCGCCACCCTTGAAAACCCGGGCGTCGGCCTGCCGCTGGCGTTCGCGATCGCCATCCACAACATCCCCGAGGGCATCGCGATCGCGGTGCCGGTGTACTTCGCCACCAACAACAAGGCCTACGCCTTTGGTGCCTGCCTGGTATCCGGCCTGGCGGAACCGGTCGGTGCGATCGTCGGCTATGCCCTGCTGCGGCCCTGGCTGTCGGACGCGGTGTTCGGCAGCGTGTTCGGGATCATCGCCGGCGTCATGGTGTTCCTTGCGCTGGACGAGCTGCTGCCCGCGGCCAAGCGCTACTCCAAGGGTCACGAAACCGTGTACGGGCTGGTCTCGGGCATGGCGGTACTGGCGCTGAGCCTGGTGCTGTTCAAGTGGTGAGCGCGTCGTCACAACGCCGGCAGAAACGAAAAAGCCCGGCCTGAGCCGGGCTTTCCAGTTGCGGGGCACTGCACTCAGGCCGCGAACAGCGCCTTCATCTTCTTCAGCGCGTTGGCTTCGACCTGGCGGATGCGTTCGGCGGACACGCCGTACTGGTCGGCCAGTTCCTGCAGGGTGACCTTGCTGTCGTCATCCAGCCAGCGGCGCTTGATGATGTCGCGCGAGCGCGCGTCCAGCCGGCCCAGGCCCTCGCGCAGCAGGGCGAGCTGGTTGTCCTCGCTGTCCTGGCGCTCATACGCCTGCGACGGATCATCCTCGCGCGCGGTGAGGTAGGCGGCCGGCGACGGCGGCGCGTGGTCGTCATCGTCATCGGACGGTGCATCGAAGGCGACGTCGCGGCCCGACAGGCGCGACTCCATCTCCAGCACCTCGCGCTCGGAAACGTTGAGGTCGGCGGCCACGACGCGCACTTCCTCGGCGTTCAACCAGCCCAGGCGCTTCTTGCTCTTGCGCAGGTTGAAGAACAGCTTGCGCTGCGCCTTGGTGGTGGCGACCTTGACGATGCGCCAGTTCTTGATGATGTACTCGTGCATCTCGGCACGGATCCAGTGCACCGCGAACGACACCAGGCGAACGCCTACCGTGGGGTCGAAGCGCTTCACCGCCTTCATCAGGCCGATGTTGCCCTCCTGGATCAGGTCGCCGAGCGGCAGGCCGTAGCCGTTGTAGCCACGCGCCACGTGCACCACGAAGCGCAGGTGCGAGTGCACCAGCTCGCGGGCGGCATCGAGGTCTTCGCCATCGCGGAAACGGTGGGCCAGCGCCTGCTCGTCCTCGACCGTGAGGACGGGGATCTGGTGGACGGCGCCGATGTAGGCCTCGAGCGAGCCCAGCGCGCTGGGGATCGGGAGGCTGTTGGAGACAAGAGCGGTCGCGGTGGTTGCAGTCATGGCCGTGATCTTAGCAGTGGCTCCATGGGACTGCTAAAGACCGGAAGAGTTCCTTAGTGTTCCATTCATGATCAAAAATCAATCCAGACCGATCGATTATTGCTATCGAAGAGGCCATTCACCTGGGTCGCCGATGCCGCGCGCCGGTAGGGAGAGAGGATCCGGCGCGGCGGCACAGACGCCCGCCGCCACCCGTGTGGCGGCGGGAAACCTCAGAGCTGGTCGCCGGGATCCGTTTCCCTGTACAGGATCGTGCCGAGGTCGATCAGGGGCGGCACGTTGCAGCTGAAGTTCAGCGTGCCGTTGGCCGCGCCCTTGTGGACGCCGTTCCAGGTGAGCCACGCCGTGCCGGCGCTCGGGACGACGGCACTGCCGGCGGTGTAGGACAGGTTGTCGGGCGTGCCTGTCACCAGCTGGCAGTTCACCGTGGTCGCCGGGCCGCTGCCGCGCATGGCGAGGCGCACGCTGACCGTGGCGCCACCGGGTGGCGCCGCGGAATCCGCCGGCAGCGAGCAGGAAACGAAGATCGACGTGGTGCCTTCGTTGCCGATGCCGATCGGGCGCTTGCGCAGGGTGGCGTCGAAGACCGGCAGCGGCGCCTCGCACGCGGCGGTGGCGCTCACCCGCTGGACGCGCTCGGTGGCGGCCCTGGCTTCCGGAACGTGCAGGACAGCGGCGAGCGCCAGCGCGATGGCTGCACCCGCCGGCAGGCGGCGGCTCATACCCGGCCCCCGCTGTCGGTCTGGGTGTAGGTGATGGTTTCCATCGCCACCCCCGCGGGCAGGTTGCAGCTGAAGGCATAAGTGCCGGAATTGCTCCACTTGTTGACCTGCAGCCAGGTGATGCCGGCGCGGCCGTTGGCCGCGATCGCCTGGTCCCTCGGCACGTAGAAGACCTGGGCACCGCTGGTTCCGGACACCATCGTGCAGCTCACGGTGGCCGCTCCGGCGAAGCTCTTGAAGCCGACCACCACCGATCCGGAGTTGCTGTCGCCCATGACATCCGTGGGCAGCGTGCAGGACACGAACACCGACTGGTCACTCTCGTTCTGCAGGGCGACCGGGCGACGTCGCAGGTGCACGTTGTAGACCGGCAGCGGCGCGTCGCAGACGCCGGTGGCCGAGACGCTGATCGTCCGCATGGAGGCAGCGTCGGCGTGCGGGGAATGCAGGACCGCGGACACGAGTACGAAGAAACTGGCCGCGGCGATGGTGCGCGGGATGCAGGTTGGAATCATGGGTTGGCTCCGGGGTACGGGTATGGGTGCGGCTGCGTCAGATGCCGCCGGCGCTGTCGCTTTCCTTGGCATAGAGGCCGGTCAGCTGGACGCCAGGTGGCAGCGCGCACATGACCGCGAAGAGGCCATCGATGCTCAGCTTGTCGAGGCCCGCCCAGGTGAACCAGTTGTTTCCGTAGGGCGCCAGCGGGCGGCTGAACGCGTCGTAGACCGGCGCGTCGGCGCTACCGGTGACGAGGGTGCAGGTCACCGAGGTGTTCGCCGCCACCGTGGACTGGATACGAACCTCGACCCAGGCCGACCCGAGATCGCCCACCGGATCGGCAGGCATCGCGCAGTTGACGAACACGGTCTCGTCGCCGGTGTTGGTCACCGCCTGTGGCGACTTGCGCAGATAGGCGTCATAGACCGGCAACGGCGCCTCGCAGATACCGCTGGGGCGGATATGCCGGGCCCGCTGGCTGGCGGCCCTGGCGTCCGTGGGCTGCAGCCCGGCCAGCAGGCCGAGCACGCAGGCCGCCGCCAGCACCGGCGGCATCGTGGAATTCCTCATGGAACAGTGCTCCCGTCGAAGTTGCGGACGCGCCTCCAGGCGGTCCTGACAACATCAATCGAGGAAAGCATCCAGCTCCCGCCACCGCACTTCGAACAACCTCAGCGGCGGTGCCCGGCCAGGACCCGGCGGTACAGGGCCACGTCACGCGCGTGATGCGCCTCGATGCGGCTGCGGAGCAGCGGACTGATCACATATCCGGATTCGCCACGCAGCGGATTCGCCAGCGCCACGGCGGGTACCGCGGTGCCGCCGAGGAACCGCCGCGCCATCTGCTGCAGGTCCTCGTCGTAACGCTCGGTGATGCCGATGAAGTCGAAGCCGGCCGGATCGAAGCGCCACAGGTACTCGTGGTACAGGTCGCGCATCTCGGCACCGAGGGCGAAGCGCTCGAACGACCAGCGTTCGCGCAGCACCCGGTTGCGCAGCGGCTGGGCAGGATCCAGGCCGTCGTAGTCGCGCATCCAGTAGTGGTAATGCGAGGCCAGGCGGTCGACCGGCTCGCGCAGCCAGGTCACGTACCGCACCGCGCGTGCCGCGCCCGCGGCGATGCGGAATTTCACGGGCAGGAAATGGCCATGCACGCAGGCCAGGCCGTCCGGCAACACCCCCCGCCCGGTCAGCCCGGCGCGCAGCGCGCGCCAGCGCCGGCACCAGCGCGTGTACTGCATGGGCTGGTCGACGTATTCGATCTGGCAGGCACCAGGCTCCGGGAACGCCGCGCGCAGGGTTTCCGCAAGGCTCGTGCCCGCGGTCTTCGGCATGTGCAGCGATACCAGCAGCGGTGCGGGCGTCATGCGATCGCGAGCTCCGCGCGCAAGGGCAGCGACCAGTCCAGCGGCGTGCCGCCACGCGCGACGAGATAGCGGTTGGCCGCCGAGAAGTGGCCGCAGCCGAGGAAACCGCGATGCGCCGACAGCGGCGACGGATGGGTGGCCTTGAGCACACGGTGGCGCGACGGATCGATGACCTTGCCCTTGGCCTGCGCGTACGCGCCCCAGAGCACGAACACCAGGCCTTCGCGCTCGCGGTTGAGCACGTCGACCACGTGGTCGGTGAAGCCCTCCCAACCCTTGCGCTGGTGCGAGCCCGCGCAGCCGGCCTCGACCGTCAGCACGGCGTTGAGGAGCAGCACGCCGCGCTGCGCCCAGGGCAGCAGGCAGCCATGGTCCGGCGCGGCGATGCCGAGGTCGCGCTGGATCTCCTTGAAGATGTTGAGCAGAGAAGGCGGCACCGGCACGCCTGGCCGCACCGAGAAACACAGGCCGTGCGCCTGGCCGGCGCCGTGGTAGGGGTCCTGCCCCAGGATCACCACGCGCACATCCTCGAAGGGCGTGGCGTCGAACGCGGAAAAGATCTCCGGCCCGGGCGGGAACACCTGCACGCCTGCCGCCTTGCGTGTGCGCAGGAAGTCGGCCAGCGCCTGCATGTCGTCGCGTTCCAGGTAGTCGCCGATGTGCGGCTTCCAGGAAGGAGCGAGGCGCCCGCGTACGTCGCTCATCCGCCGAACACCGTGGATTCCGGCGTACGCGCCAGGCGCAGCTGGAACAGGGCCTTGGTCACCAGCAGGCGCTCCTCGATGGGCTTCAGCACCAGGTCGTTGGCGCCGTCGCGCAGCAAGGCGGTCTGGTTGTCGGGATTGGCATCGCCGGTCATCACCAGCACCGGCAGCTTGCGCTTGGACCAGCCGAGCTCGCCGCGGATCGCATGCACCACGTCATGCCCGCTCAGCTCGCCCTTGAGATAGACGTCGGTGAGCACGAGGTCGGCGCCCGGGCCTTCGCCGGCATCGTGGCGCTCGCGCAACCAGTCGATCGCGGCCTCGGCGCTCACCACGTGCACGACCTCCATCTGCTGCGCCTTGAGCATGCGCGAGGTGGCCAGCGCCACGGTGCGGCTGTCCTCCACGTAGAGCACGCGCGCGCCCGGGATCGGCTGCGGCTGCACGTAGCCGCGGATGAACTCCGCCAGCGCGTGGTGGCCGTGCGACTTGTCGAAATAGTCGGTGATGTCATCGCTGAAATGCCGTCCCTCGAGATGCGCCTGGGCGTTGCCGGAGACCACGATCACCGGCACGTAGCGCTGTCCCGCGGCGGTGCGCACGAGCTCGGCCAGCTGCTGGCCGTCACCGTCGGGGAGCACCAGGGAGGTCGTGGCGAGGTCGATCGGCGCCGCGTCCAGCGCGGCGCGCGCCTCGGCGAGATTGCCGCAGGCCACCACGTCCACGTCGACCAGTTCGCTGCGCAGCACGTCGCCGATCAGCTTGCGCACCAGCCTGGAACCATCCACCACCATCACGCGCAGGGCGCCGCTGGCGAGATGGCGGATGTCGTGCGAAGCGTCCATCAGGTGTCGGTGGGCCGCGTCTGGCGCAGGAAGTGGCCGGTGACGGCGCCCGCGCCAAGCCAGCCGAGCGCGGTCGTGCCGACCAGTACCACCAGCACCTGGCGCGGAGTGAAGCCGACCAGCCCGAAGCCGCTGCCGTAGCTCGCCGCCAGGTCGGCCAGCGGCAGGCGGAGCGCGGCGCCGGCCGCTGTCAGCAGCGCCAGCGCAAGCGCGCCGGCGGCCAGGCCGTACCACGCACCGAGGTACAGGAAGGGGCGGCGGATGAAGCCGTCGCTGGCGCCCAGCAGCTGCAGAACGCCGAGCTCGTCGCGTCGTGACTGGATGTCGAGGCGCACGGTGTTGCCGACCACCAGCAGCGCGCCCGCGCCCAGCAGGGCGGCCAGCACCCAGGCCACGCGGCCACCGAAGCGCAGCCAGCCGTCCAGGCGCTGGCGCCAGCCGGCATCGTGCTGCACCAGGTCGGCCTCGGGCAGGGTGCGCAGCGAGTCGGCAAGCAGGGCCTCGTCGCCCGTGGGCGTCACCACCAGTACGTGCGGCAGCGGGTTTTCGCCGAGCGCGTCGATCGCCTGGCCCAGGCCACCGCGCGCGCGCAGCTCTTCGAGGCCCTGTTCCGGCGTGCGATGCGCCACGTCGCCGATGTCGGCGCGCCCGCGCAGCGCATCGGCCAGCGCCGCGACCGCGTCGGCCGCCAGGTCCTGCTTCAGGAAGACACTGAGCTGGCGCGACTGCTGCACGTCGCCGGCGAAGCGCTCGACGTTGCCCAGCACCAGCCACAGCCCCAGCGGCAGCGCCAGCGCCACCGCCATCACGCCGATGGTGAGTGCGGTCGACCAGGGTCGGCGGAAGATGCGGCCCAGGCTTGCGACGAAGCTGTAGGCATGGTGGTCGGACCAGGTGCCGAGTCGCGACCGCGCGCGCTCCGGCCTGGGCCTGGCGAGCGGCTCATTCATCGGCCAGGTCCTCCGGCGAGATGTCGTCGGCCAGACGGCCATGGTCGAGCACCAGCACGCGCTTCTTCATGCGCTTGACCAGGCCGAGGTCGTGGCTGGCGACCAGCACGCTGGTGCCGCGCTCGGGCAACGACGCGAACAGCTCCATGATTTCCGCAGCCAGGGTGGGGTCGAGATTGCCGGTGGGCTCGTCGGCCACCAGCAGGCGCGGCTCGGCCACCATGGCACGCGCGATGCCGACGCGCTGCTGCTCGCCGGCCGACAGCTGGCCGGGAAGCGCACTGCCGCGCGCGCCCAGGCCGAGGCGCTCCAGCACCGAACGCACGCGCCGGCCGATGTCGCCGCGGCGCATGCCGCGCAGCACCAGCGGCAGGGCGATGTTGTCGTACACGCTGCGGTCGCCCAGCAGGCGGTGGTCCTGGTAGACCACGCCGACCTCGCGCCGGTGCAGGGCCACCCGGCCGCCGCGCACCTTGAGCAGGTTGCGATCGCCGAACACCACCGCGCCGCGGCTGGGCCGCTCGGAGAGGTGGATCAGGCGCAGCAGGGTGCTCTTGCCGGCGCCCGAATGGCCGGTGACGAACAGCATCTCGCCTGCGTCCACGGCGAAGCTCACGTCCTCGAGCGCGACGTGCCCACCGGGGTATTGCTTGCTGACGCTGTCGAAGCGCAGGACGGGCATCGTGTTGCGGTTCCGGGAAGGGGTGCGCAGCGATTATGGCCGCTGTCGCACCCGCAAATCACCCGCGCGCACACGGGCATCCATTCCCGACCGCGCCGCGGTGCTCAGTGCTGCGAGCGCGGCGCGCGCGTGACCAGCTTCTTCAGGCCAAGGCCGATGCGACCCAACAGCGATGCCGGCTCCGCCGCGGTGGGCTGCGGACGCGCGGCATGCGGCTGCGACTCCGGCTTCGCGCGCGGCGCACGAGGCGCCTGCTTCGCGCCGGCGCCAGCATGGGCCGGCGGCTGGGCCTGCGCCTGGCCACCCTGCTCCGCAGCGCCCTCGGCACTGTCGGCACCTTCGACCCGACGGCCGCCACGGCGGCGACGACGCTTGCGCGGCGCGCGCTCGCCTTCGGCCGCTGGCACACCGGATGCAACCGCGGTTACGACCGGTGCGGCGGCTTCGACCGCGGCGGGCGTTGCCACGGCGACCTGGGCCGTGCCCGTCGCGGAAGCGTCAACGGTCGCCGCTGCAGGCGCGGCGCGCGGCGGACGCGGCGGGCGCGGCCCGCGCTCGCCGTCGGCACGCGGGCCACCACGGCCGCGTCCCGCACCAGCGGATCCGGGACCACCACTGCGGCCACCGCCACGTCGCGCATCCTCGGCGGCACGCTGCTCGCGCGCCTCGCGGAAGATCTCGCTGACGCTTTCACCTTCCTCGGGCACCAGCTCCACGCCTTCGCGCGGCTTGCGCGGCACCGGCGTCATCAGCTCGACGGTCACCGGCTCCGACGGGATCTTCTGCTCGATGAAGGCCTCGATGTCCGGCAGGCCGATCGCATAGCGCTCGCAGGCGAAGCTGATCGCGTCGCCCTCCTCGCCCAGGCGCGCGGTGCGGCCGATGCGGTGCACGTAGTCCTCGGCATCGAACGGCAGGTCGTAGTTGTAGACGTACTTCACGCCGTCGATGTGCAGGCCGCGGGCGGCGACATCGGTGGCGACCAGGATCTCGAGCTGGCCGGCCTGGAACTTCTTCAGCAGGCTCTCGCGCTTCTTCTGCGGCACGTCGCCCGACAGCACGCCGACGCGGTAGCCGGCGCGCTCCAGCGAGCGCGCGACGCGCTCCACGAACGCCTTGGTGTTGACGAACACCATGGTGCGCGCGCCTTCAGAGCGCGACAGCAGGCCCAGCAGCAGCGGCAGCTTCTCTTCGTCGGACGGGTAGTAGAGCTTCTGGCGCACCTGCGCGGCGGTGATGAACTCCGACTCCACGACCAGCTTCTGCGGCTCGTTCATGTGCTCGTAGGCCAGCTCCAGCACGCGGTGGCTGAGCGTGGCCGAGAACAGCAGGGTCTGGCGCTCGGTGCGCACCGGCATGCGGCGCAGCAGGAAGCGGATGTCCTTGATGAAGCCGAGGTCGAACATGCGGTCGGCCTCGTCCAGCACGCAGACCTCGCAGGCGTGCAACGACACCACCTTGTGCTGCTTGACGTAGTCGATCAGCCGGCCGGGGGTGGCGATGATGACGTCCACGCCCTCCTGCAGGATCTGGCGCTGCTTGTCGTAGTCGACGCCGCCGTAGACCAGCGCGAACTTCAGCCCCATCTCGGGACCGAACTTGAGCGCGTCCTTGTGGATCTGGATGGCCAGCTCGCGGGTCGGCGCCAGGATCAGCGCGCGCGGGTCCTCCGGCTTGCGGTCGGCGAGCGCCGGCCGCGTCAGCAGGCGGTTCATCACCGCCACCAGGAAGGCGAGGGTCTTGCCCGTGCCGGTCTGGGCCTGGCCGGCGACGTCGCCCCCGGGCAGCGCGACCGGAAGGGTCAGCGCCTGGATCGGCGTGAGGCGCGTGAAGCCCGCGGTCTCGAGGCCGGCAAGCAGCGACGGATGCAGGTCGAAGGAGGAGAAGGTGAGGTCGGTAAGTGGCTTGTCGGACATTCGTCAGGGAGTCTGCGCGGCGGGCGCGCTTGCGTGGAAGGCGGCAGCCAAGCAGACTGCCCTCGATGAACCGGAGCGGGTACCCGGCCCCGGGGCGGCCCTTGTTCTGGCCGCGGATTCCCCCAGTCTAGCACCACAAATGCCGCCGCCATCGCCGCCATCAGGCCGGCCCGCGGCCACCCCCCATGCAGGAGAAAGCAGTGAGCGACCACGTCATCCATGCCAGCGACGCCGATTTCGACGCCACCGTCCTCGCCTCCGCCGAGCCGGTGCTGGTCGACTTCTGGGCGCCCTGGTGCGGCCCATGCAAGATGATCGCCCCGGCGCTCGACGAGCTGGCCGATACATACGCGGGCCGGGCGAAGGTCGTGAAGATCGACATCGACCAGAACCGCGCCACGGCCATGAAGTACCACGTGCGCTCCATCCCCATGCTGCTGCTGTTCAAGGGCGGCCAGGTGCAGGACACGCAGATCGGCGCGGTCGGCAAGCCGCAGCTCGCGCAGATGATCGAAAAGGCACTCTGAGGCGCCGCACCCCCCCGCTTGCCGTCATGGCGCGGGGGTGCTAGTTTCCGTAACGCACCGGCGCGAGACAGGCGCCGCACCCATCTGCTAGACCCCATCTCATCAACTCACGCCGCCCGTCCCGGGCGCGCTCGCAGCAAGCGAGGATTCCCACTTGTCCGACACTCCATCCGATTCCGGCGACAGCGCCGTGAAGCGCGTGCGCAAGCCGCGCGTCGCCAAGGCCACGGCCGGCGACTCCCCCTCTTCCGAAGCATCCGCGCCGCAGGCTGCACCGCGCGCCGAGGCGCTGCCCCAGGCGACCGGCGTCAGCCAGCCGTCGCTGCCCATGCCGCCACCGGCACCAGCGCCCGCACCTCCGCAGCCCGCCAGCACTGAAGGCGCTCACGGCCGGCATGGCGGACAAAACCAGGGTCAGGGCCAGCAGAGCCAGGGCCAGAACCAGAACCAGAACCAGGGCCAGGGCCAGGGCCAGAACCAGAACCAGGGCCAGGGCCAGGGACAGGGCGGCCAGGGCGGCGGTCATGACGACGACGACCAGGGCTCCGACGGCGGAAGCCGCCAGCAGCATGGCGGCCAGCACGGGCAGGGCCAGGGCCAGGGCAACCGGCGCGACCGCAACCGCAACCGCCGCGACCGGCCGCGCCAGCGTGATGACGGGCTGCCCCAGGACAACGGCAACGACCAGGCCAACCGCCTGCCGCCGCCGAACATGCCGGAAGGCTTCCCGCAGTACTCGCTCTCCGACCTCAAGCGCATGCCGGCGCAGAAGCTGCTCGACATCGCCGAGCAGCTGAACATCCACGAAGGCGTGGCGCGCGCGCGCAAGCAGGACGTGATCTTCGCCCTGCTGAAGGTGCTGACCCGCCACGGCGAAGGCGTCGTCGCCGACGGCGTGCTGGAAATCCTGCCCGACGGCTTCGGGTTCCTGCGCGCGGCCGAGGCGAGCTACCTCGCCGGCCCGGACGACACCTATATCTCGCCCAGCCAGATCCGCCGCTTCAACCTGCGTACCGGAGACCATCTGAGTGGCCGCATCCGCTGGCCCAAGGACGGCGAACGCTACTTCGCGCTGAACGTGGTCGACACCATCAACGGCGAGCCGCTGGAGGCGTCGAAGAACAAGGTGCTGTTCGAGAACCTGACGCCGCTGTTCCCGCGCAAGAAGTTCAAGCTCGAGCGCGGCGATGGCAGCAGCGAGGACATCGCCGGCCGCATCCTCGACCTCATGGCCCCGCAGGGCAAGGGCCAGCGCGCGCTGATCGTGTCGCCGCCGAAGGCCGGCAAGACGATGATGATGCAGCAGATCGCCAGCGCCATCACCTACAACCATCCCGACGTGCACATGATCGTGCTGCTCATCGACGAGCGGCCCGAGGAAGTGACCGAGATGCAGCGCAGCGTGCGCGGCGAAGTGATCAGCTCGACGTTCGACGAGCCGGCCGCGCGCCACGTGCAGGTCGCCGAGATGGTGATCGAGCGCGCCAAGCGCCTGGTCGAGCACAAGAAGGACGTGGTGATCCTGCTCGACTCGATCACCCGCCTGGCGCGCGCCTACAACAACGTCGTGCCGAGCTCGGGCAAGGTGCTCACCGGCGGCGTCGACGCCAACGCCCTGCACCGCCCGAAGCGCTTCTTCGGCGCCGCGCGCAACGTCGAGGAAGGTGGCTCGCTCACCATCATCGCCACCGCGCTGGTCGACACCGGCAGCGCGATGGACAAGGTCATCTACGAGGAGTTCAAGGGCACCGGCAACTCCGAGGTGCACCTGGACCGCCGCATCACCGAGAAGCGCGTCTACCCGGCGATCAACGTCAACCAGTCCGGCACGCGCCGCGAGGACTACCTCATCGAGCCCGAGCTGCTGCAGAAGATCTGGATCCTGCGCAAGCTGCTGCACCCGATGGACGAGATCGCGGCGATGGAGTTCCTGCTCGACAAGATGAAGACCACCAAGTCCAACGACGAGTTCTTCTCTTCGATGAAGCGCTGAGCCGCACGCGGTCGACGCAAGACAGAAAGGCCCCGCGCGAGCGGGGCCTTTCCTGTTCCAGCAGCCGGCGCGTTGACGTGGGCCGGCACCGATGCGCGATACTCGGCCGCACAGGGATCGACAACCGGGGTATCGCATGTCCAAGGGACTGTTCCGCGCTTCCATCGTCGCCGCCATCCTGCTCGCCTGGAGTACCGCCGCAGACGCCAGCCGGTTTGGCCGCGACGGCTTCTCCGGCAACCCCGGCACCAACAACGGCGCCACCTGCACCGCCTGCCATGCCCCCGGCGCAGCACTGCCCACGGTCACGATCAGCGGCCCGCAGACCCTGGATGCCAACACGATCGCCGAGTACACGGTGACCATCGCAGGCGGCCCCGGCGTCACAGGTGGTGTCGGCGTGTCGTCCTCGCGTGCCGCCGGCAGCTTCGAGGCGGTCGGCAGCGACGTGCATGTGGTCGGTACCGAGCTCTCGCATACCCAACCGAAGGCCTTCGCCGCGGGCACGGTGAGCTTCCGTTTCCGCTGGCGCGCGCCGGCCTGGAACGGCCCCATCACCCTGTACGCCGCCGGCAACTCGAGCAACGGCCAGCTGAGCCTGCTCGGCGACGGCATCGGCACCAGGCAACTCACCGTCAACGTGCAGAACGGCAGTGCCGAGCCGCCACCGCCACAGCCCCCGCCGCCGGCCGCCGCCTCGCTTGCGATCTTCGCCACCGGCCTCTCGCAGCCGGTGGTGATCACCCACGCCGGCGACGCTCGGCTGTTCGTTGCCGAGCAGCCGGGCCGCATCCGCGTGATCGACAACGGAGTGGTGCTGCCCACGCCGTTCCTCGACATCACCGCGCGCGTCGATGACGCAGGCAACGAGCAGGGCCTGCTCGGCCTCGCCTTCCACCCGGAGTACGCCAGCAACGGCTACTTCTACGTCAACTACATCTTCGACCCGCCGGCCAGCACCCTGGACCGCACGCGCATCTCGCGCTTCACGGTGGGCGCCAACGCCAACGTCGCCGACCCCGCCTCCGAAGTGGTGCTGATGGAGTTCGAGCAGCCCTACAGCAACCACAACGGCGGCGACCTGCAGTTCGGGCCCGACGGCTACCTGTACATCGCCTCCGGCGACGGCGGCAGCGGCGGCGATCCGCAGAACAACGCGCAGAACCCGGGTCGCCCGCTCGGCAAGCTGCTGCGCATCGACGTGGATGGCGGCGGCGGCACGCCCGACTGCAACCTGGTGGCGGCCAACCACTACGGCATCCCGCCTGGCAACGCGTACACCGATGGCGATGGTGGCGCGGGCTGCGACGAGATCTTCGCCCTGGGCCTGCGCAACCCGTGGCGCATCGCCTTCGACGCGGTCACCGGCAACCTGTGGATCGCCGACGTCGGCCAGAGTGCGCGCGAGGAGATCAACTTCGTGCCGGCGGGCACCGCTGCGGGGCTGAACTTCGGCTGGCGCTGCTATGAGGGCGACCAGCCGTACAACACCGCCGGCTGCAACGGTGCCTACTTCGCGCCGCTGGTCACCACCTCGCATTCGGCCGGCAATTGTTCGATCACCGGCGGGCGCGTGTATCGCGGCAGCGCATCGCCGGCGCTCGCCGGGCGCTATTTCTTCACCGATTACTGCAACACCGCGATCCGCACGGTGACGTTCGCCAACGGCCAGCCGGTGGTGGAGAGCCCGATCCCGGCGGGTGCGGTCGGCCAGCCGGTCGCGTTCGGCGAAGACGTGTTCGGCGAGCTCTATGTCGCCAGCCTGACCGGCACGGTCTATCGCATCGTGGGCGCGGGCGACACGCCGCCGTCGCAGCTCGCCACGCTCTCCAACCAGTGCCTGCACGCGCTCGGCACCGGCCTCGCGGGCGGCACCAAGCTGGCCGCGTGGCCATGCAACGGCAGCGCGGCGCAGCGCTGGATCCTGCGTGCCGACGGCTCGCTGCTGAACCCGGCGTCCGGCGGCTGCGTGGACGTGCCCAACGGCGACACCCGCCCCGGCGCGGTGCAGCTGCGGCTCAGTGCCTGCAACGGCCAGGCGGCGCAGCGTTTCACGACGACTGCCGCGAACGAACTGCGTGGCGTCGGCGGCCTGTGCATGGACGAATCACGCAAGGTGCGTCGCCGCGTGCAGATGTATACCTGCGACGGCAGCGACCACCAGGTCTGGTTCTTCGCACCTTCGCCGGCGCGCGCCGCGCGCTGAGCACGGACGCGGGCGCCGGCTGGATCAGCGCGGCTCCCGCAGGAACCGCGCCATCGACACGCCCGTGGTCGGTGGCGCGAACTCGGCGGCCACGTCCACGAAGCCGCGCATGACCGCGATCTCGCGCGGGGTGCGGTTGAGGGCATCGCGCAGGTCGGGATCGCAGCCTGCGCGCAGCAGGTGGTGGGCCAGGCGCAACAGGCCGTGCAGCGCGGCCAGGTGCAGCGGCCCGAAGCCGCGCGGATCCTGGGCATCCAGCTCGGCGTCTTCATCAAGCAGGCGGTCGACGGCGGGCAGCACCACGTCCTCGTCGCAGGCGGTCCCCGGCTCGGCGCGCGCGCCGAGCAGCAGCAGCAGCGGAGTCACGCCGCCCGCGGCACGGGCACCGGGCTCGGCGCCGGCCAGCAGCAGGGTGTCGAACAGCGCCAGCAGGCGCGGCCGGTCGCGGGCCGTGAACCCGAACAGCGCCGCGCAGTGCAGCGGCGTGAGGCCCTGCGCGTCGGCGGTCTGGATGTTGGCGCCGGCCGCCAGCAGGCGCGCACAGATGTCGGGCAGGCCCAGCGCCGAGGCGAGCATCAGCACGGTGACCTCGCCGGGCAGGCGCTGCTCGAGGCCAACGCGCGCGTCGAGCAGCCGCTCGACGATGTCGCCGTGGCGCATGCTGACCGCGGCCGACAGCGGCGTGGCGCCGGTGTGTGCGGCGCATTGCGGGTCGGCACCGCGTTCCAGCAGGAGTTCGAGGGTGGTGGCGTGGCCGCCGCCGGCGGCACGCAGCAGTGCGCTGCAGCCCTGCGCGTCGGCGGTGTCGACCGCGAAGCCGAGGTCGAGCAGGCGACGCACCGCGTCGTGGTCGCCGACCATGGCGGCGGCCGGGAGGTCACCGGCACGCAGCGGACGGCCGGGCAGCGGCCAGCCGCGCCAGTCGAGCCAGTCGGCGAGATCGCGCCGCCCGGCCGAAAGCGCGACGCCGAGCGGGGTCTGGCCGTCGGCGGCGCGCACTTCGGGCGATGCCCCGCCCTTCACCAGCAGCTTCAGCGCCGGCTCGCGCGCCAGCGCGGCGGCGATGTGCAGCGCGGTCATGCCATGGGCATCGCGCAGGTCGAGGTCGATGCCGGCAGTGACCAGGCGCTCCAGCATGCGCATCCAGCCGAGGCGTACGGCCAGCGCCGGAGCGTGGTCGCCTTCCGGCGACGGCGCGAACACGTCCACGCCCTGGTCGACGAGTTCGAGCGCGAACTGCTCCAGTCCGCGACCGGCCTGGTCGCTGCGCGCGCAGGCGCCGAGGAATCGCGCCAGGCCGCCGGCCCCCGCCACCGAGGCGCCGCCACGCAGCAGCGCCTGCAGCGCCTGCAGGGCGTCGGGGCCGCGCGCCAGCAGGCGCATGGCCACGGTGTCACCGCCGTCGACGCGCACGTCGGGGTCGGCACCACGCGCCAGCAGCCAGTCGATGCGCTCGACCGAAAGGGGGGCGTCGTCGTCGACCAGCAGCTCGCCCAGCTCGGCCGCGGTGACCAGCTGCAGCAGCGGCTCAAGCTGGTCGTAGCGCGCTTCGCGCAGCTGCCCGCGCAGCACCACGAGCGGCGCACGGTCGACCGGCACGCCGGGGTCGTCGGGATCGTCACCGAACACGCTGGCCGGCAGAGGGTGCGCGGGATCGACCGCCGCCACCAGTGCCCAGCGGCCCGCGGCCGCGGCATGGTCGATCGCGCGCTTGCCGCCACCGTCCACGGCGTCGGTGGCCACGCCCAGCTCCAGCAGCCGCTTCACCAGCGCGGGCGATGCCGGCTCGGCGAGGCAGGCGAGGTGCAGGGCGCTGCGACCCTCGCTGTCGATGGCGTGCACGTCGGCGCGCGTGGCCAGCAGTTCGAACGCGGCGATGCCGCCGCCGCGCGCGGCGTCGAGCAGCGGCGTGCGGCCCTGGGCATCGCGGGCATCGATCGCGGCGTGGGCCTCGATCAGCGCGGTGACGATCTCCGCATGCCCGGCCAGCGCCGCTTCGTGCAATGCGCTGCGGCCGCCGGCATCGCGCGCGTCGACCTTGGCCTTGTGCTTGAGCAGCAGGGTGACGCCGGCGATATCGTCATCCTCGCCACCGGCGGCGGCTAGCAGCGCCGGCGTGCCGCCGGCCGGCTCCGGCCTGGCGCCGCGCTCCAGCAGGAAGCGCGCCAGGCGCCAGTTGCCGCTGGCGCAGGCGATGCCGAGCGGGGTGACGCCGTCGTTGTTGAGCACGTCGACTTCGGCCGCGGCGTCGCGCAGCAGTGCGGCCACGCCGGGGTCGGAGCTGCGCGCGGCGTGGTGCAGAGGCGTGTTGCCGTCGCGGTCGACGGCACGCGGATCGGCGCCGTTGGCCAGCAATGTCGTGACCGCGTCCGGCCGGCCGTGCCAGCTGTCGCGGGTGGCCGCGAGCAGCGGGGTGACGCCGGCGTGTGAGGCGTTGAGCTCCACGCCGCCTGCGATCAGCGCGCGCAGCAGGCGCAGGTCCGGGAGCACGGCGGCGAGCACCGGCAGCGAGCGCTGGTCGCGCTCGTCGGCCGGCGGAAGCGCCCGCGGATCGCAGCCGGCTTCGAGCAGCGCCAGCGCGCGATCGACGCGGCCGCTGCGGGCCGCGGCGTAAAGCGCGGCCACGGGATCGCCAGCGCCGTCATCCAGGTCCACGGCCGGGCCGTCCGGCCCCGGCATGTCCACCACGTCCAGCGCCACCATGTCCGGGGCGCCCGCGCGCTGCAGCGCCCAGTGCAGCGCCGGCCAGGCTACCGCCGCCAACGCGACCAGCAGCCAGCGTGCGTTGCCCGCCACCAGGCCCGGCCAGCCCAGCGCCAGGCCGAGCGCGAGGATCGCGGCGATCGCCAGCGCCACGCGCAGCCCGGCCCAGCTCGAGCCGTCGCGGTCGTCCAGCGTGCGCCAGTGGGCGGCGAGCGTGCCTCCGCCGTCGCGCTCGGCGGCGTGCCACAGCGGCCACAGCCGCCACAGCGCAATGACCCCCAGACCCGCGGTCGCGCTCAGCGCCAGCGCGGCGCCCAGCGATGCGCCACCGCTCGCCAGCAGTGCCGACAGCGGCCAGCCGACCAGCAGCGCCGTGGCGCCCATGGCCAGCGCCCACAGCAGCAGCAGGGCAAGCAGGTCGCGGCGCAGGCCGGTCGTATCGACCGCCGCGTGCGTGCCGCGCCAAAGGCGCACGCCGAGCGCAATCAGCGGCTGCGCCAGCCACGCCGCGGGCACGGCAATCGCCGCGACCACAGTGGCGGCCGTGAGCAGGAGTCCGGCGCCGAGGACCAGACCGGCGCGCGGCTGCAGGCGTGGCGACTCAGGCATCGGTGCCCCAATCCTCGGTCATCGGATCCAGCGCCTGCCGCGGCGGCATCTGCAGGTGGAAGCCGCGCAGCGCGAGGTTGCCGCGGACCACCGCGGCGTCCTCGATCGCCAGCTTGCGCCCCGGCTCCAGGTTCACGTCGAGGACGAACCGCAGCTCGCCGAGTTCGGCACGCAGCGACTCCGGAAGGCGGTCGAACTCCTCCCGGGCGGCGAGATAGACATAGGTGTCGGCCTTGCGAAGGCTCTTGTAGACGAAAGCGTGCATCGACGGGTCTGCGGTCGGTTGGTGCCGACGGGCGGACATCGCGCATCGACGCACCGGGGCGGAAGCGTGCAGCATAAAGCAACCGCGCCGCGAAGCCCGCCGCGGGCGCCAGCCGGAGGCGCCGCGCGACGGCGGAGGTTCAGTGGTAGCCGGAATCGGCTTCGATCTTGCCGCGGAACACCGAATACGACCACGCCGTGTAGCCGAGGATCACCGGCAGCAGCACCACCAGCCCGCCGAGCACGAACAGCTGCGACGACGGCGGCGACGCGGCCTCCCAGATGCTCAGCGACGGCGGCACGATGTTCGGCCAGATGCCCAGCACCAGGCCGATGAAGCCCAGCAGGAAAAAGCTCAGCGACAGCAGGAACGGCCGCACGTCGCGCCCCTCGTACATGGTGGCGCGCCACAGCGCGAACACGTTGGCCAGCGCCAGCAGCGGCACCGGCGCGAGCCACCAGAAGTTGCCTTCGGCGAACCAGCGCGCCATCACCTGCGAATCGAGGAACGGCAGCCAGGCGCTGACCAGCCCCATGAACACCGCGACCACCAGCACCAGCGGACGCGCCAGCGTGCGCGCCACCAGCTGCAGCCGGCCGGCGGTCTTCAGGATCAGCCAGCACGCGCCAAGCAGCGCGTAGCCGAACAGCACCGCGGCGCCGGTCAGCATCGAGAACGGGCTGAACCAGTCGAAGATGCCGCCGACATACTTGCCCGCCTCCAGCGGCATGCCTTCGACCAGCGCGCCGAGGATCACGCCCTGCGAGAACGCCGCCACCATCGAGCCGACCGCGAACGCGCCGCCCCAGAAACGCTTCGCGCGCCGCGCCTTGAAGCGGAACTCGAAGGCCACGCCGCGGAAGATCAGCGCGATCAGCATCAGCAGCACCGGCACGTACAGCGCCGACAGCACCACGGCGTACGCCTTGGGGAATGCCGCCAGCAGCGCCGTTCCACCGAGCACCAGCCAGGTCTCGTTGCCGTCCCAGATCGGCGCCGCCGTGTTCATCATGTGGTCGAGCTGGTCGCTGTCCTCGGCGAACGGCGCCAGGATGCCCAGGCCGAGCACGAAGCCGTCGAGCAGCACGTACATCAGCACGCCGAAGCCGATCACGCCGAACCAGACCACCGGCAGCCAGGTCTCCATGCTCATGGCCCCGCCTCCGCGGCATCGTCGTCATCGCCGACAGACAGCGGCCGCGCCGGCGTCTTGTCGCCACCTTCGGTGTCCGGGGCCTCCTCGAACGGCTGCGGGCCCTTGCGCACCAGCCCCAGCAGGTACCAGCTGCCGGCGCCGAAGATCACCGCATAGGCGACCGCATAGGTGGCCAGCGAGGCCATCACCGCCGCCGCCTCGATGTTGGGACTGACCGCCTCGCTGGTGCGCAGCAGCCCGTAGACCACGTACGGCTGGCGGCCGATCTCCACCACGTACCAGCCGGCAAGCAGGGCGATGAAACCCGCCGGGCTCAGCAGCCGCCAGCCATCGAGCAGCCAGCGCGAGCCGAACAGGCGCCCGCGCCACCACGCGAACGCGGAGGCCAGCGCCAGCAGCAGCATCGCCACGCCCAGTCCGACCATGATCCGGAAGCCCCAGAACACCGGCAGCACCGGAGGCCGCTCGCTGGCCGGGACCGCTTTCAGCGGCTGGATCTCGCCGTCCCAGCTGTGGGTCAGGATCAGGCTGCCCAGCCGCGGTACCGCGACCTCGTAACGGTTGCGCTCCTGTTCCGCATCGGGCCATGCGAACAGCACCAGTGGCACGCCCGCCCCCGGCTCGCCCGTTTCCCAGTGTCCTTCCATCGCCGCCAGCTTCACCGGCTGGTGCTCGCCGACGTTCAGTCCGTGCAGGTCGCCCACCAGCACCTGCAGCGGCAGCGCGATCGCGGCGAACGCCACCGCGAGCTTCAGCATCCGCCGCCCCTCCGCCACGTGCACGCCGCGGCGCAGGTACCAGGCGCTCACGCCGCCGATCACGAAGCAGGTGGTGATGAACGCCGCCAGCACCATGTGCGCCAGCCGGTACGGGAACGACGGATTGAAGATGATCGCCATCCAGTCGACCGGCTGGAACATGCCGTCGACGATCTCGTGGCCCTGCGGTGTCTGCATCCAGCTGTTGGCGGCGAGGATCCAGAACGTCGAGAACAGCGTACCGAGCGCCACCATGCAGGTCGCGAAGAAATGCAGCCTGGGCGACACCCGCTTCCAGCCGAACAGCATCACGCCGAGGAAACTGGCTTCGAGGAAGAACGCGGTGAGCACCTCGTAGGCGAGCAGCGGTCCGAGGATCGCGCCGGCGCGCTCGGAGAGCACCGCCCAGTTGGTGCCGAACTGGAAGCTCATCACGATGCCGCTCACCACGCCCATGCCGAACGAGATCGCGAAGATCCTGAGCCAGAAGAAGTACAGGTCGCGCCACATCGTGTCGCGGGTGCGCAGCCAGCGCCATTCCAGGAACGCGAGCCAGTGCGCCAGGCCGATGGTGAAGGCCGGGAACAGGATGTGGAACGAAATCACGAAGCCAAACTGGATCCGCGAGAGCAGCAATGCATCCACGCCGTTCTCCGCGATGCGGGCGGGCGCATCGCCGCCGACGATTGTGCGCCGAAACCGGCGTGACCGCGGTTCGGGCCACGTGAACACCACCATGACCACCGGCCCACGGGCATGACGCGGGCCGGCTGCTACGCTGGCGCGTCACGTTCCAGGGGTCCCTGCACCATGCGCCATCGCTCCGTCGCTCCATTCCTGTCGCTGCTGCTCGCCGCGGTTCCGGCGGGCCACGCCCTGGCCCAACCCGCGCAGGTACTCGACCTGCACCAGGTGATGGCCGACCCGGACTGGATCGGCCAGCCGGTCGAGCGGATGTGGTGGTCGTGGGACGGCGGTACCGCCTACTACAGCGCCAAGCGCATCGGCAGCAACGTCCGCGACACATACGCCCAGCCGATCGCCGGGGGCGCGGCGACGCTGGTCGATGGCGCTGCCCGCGGCGGAATCGATGCGCTCAACCCGCTTTACGATGTGGCGCGCAACCGCATGGCGTTCGTGCGCAACGGCGACGTCTTCGTCCGCGACCTGCGCGGCGGCACGCTGCAGCAGCTGACGCGCAGCGAGGCGCTGGAATCGCAGCTGCAGTGGGCGCGCGATGGCGCGCTGGTGTGGCGCAGCGGCAACGACTGGTTCCGCTGGAGCGCCGCGACCGGGGTCGGCCAGGCGACCAGCCTCAAGGCCGAGGACGCCCCGGGCACCCCGCCCAAGGCCGACGAGCTCCGCGAGCGCCAGCTGCGCTACATCGAGACGCTGCGCGTGGAACGCGCGCGCCGCGACGGGATGCGCGAGCAGGCCGACGCCTGGCGCCGCGCCGACGCCACCCGCGCGCCGGCCCCGGCATACCTCGGCAAGGACGTCGAGATCCAGGGCAGCGCGCTGTCACCGGACGGCCGCTGGCTGCTGGCGGTCACCCAGGCCAAGGGCGCCGAGTCGGGTCAGAAGGGCAAGATGCCGCAGTACGTCACCGAATCCGGCTACGAGGAGTTCGAGGACGTGCGCACCCGCGTCGGCCGCGCCGATCCCGCGCCGCAGTCGTTCTGGCTGGTGTCGGTGGCCGATGGCCAGGTGCGCGAGCTGAAGACCGACAGCCTGCCGGGCATCACCGCCGACCCGCTGGCGGCGCTGCGCAAGGCGGCGGGCCAGGACGCGCTGAAGGGCCACCGCGCCGTGCGCATCGAGGCCGGCGGCCCCGACGGCATCACCGACGCCGCACGCTGGAGCGACGACAGCCGCGGCCTGGCGCTGATGCTGCACTCGGTGGACAACAAGGACCGCTGGCTGGCCACCGTCGACCTGGCGCAGGCGCGGCTGCAGCCGGTGCACCGCCTGACCGACGCCGCCTGGATCAACTGGGGCTTCAACGACTTCGGCTGGATGCCTGACGGCGGCGACCTGTGGTTCCTTTCCGAAGAGTCCGGCTGGTCGCACCTGTACCGGGCGTCCGGCGGCCGTGCCAGGGCGCTGACCTCGGGGCGCTGGGAAGCGTCGATGCCGGTGCTGTCCGCCGACGGCCGCGGCTTCCTGTTCCTGTGCAACCGCGCGCGTCCGGGCGACTACGAGGTCTGCCAGGTGGACGCCGCGGGTGGCGAGGTGCGCGAACTCACCACGCTCGACGGCGTCGAGGATTTCGTCGCTTCGCCCGACGGCAGCCGCGTGCTGGTGCGCCATTCGTCGAGCTACGTGCCGCCGCAGCTGTCGGTGGTCGAGGCCGCGGGCGGCAGCGCGCGCCAGCTCACCGACACCCGTTCTGCGGAATTCAAGCGCTTCGACTGGCTGCAGCCGGAGTACGTGCAGGTGCCGTCGAAGCACGGTGCCGGCGCCGTCTGGGGCAAGTACTACGGTCCTGCCACGATGGAGCCGGGGCGCAACTACCCGGTTGTGATGTTCGTGCACGGCGCCGGCTACCTGCAGAACGTCAGCGACCGCTACCCGAACTACTTCCGCGAGCAGATGTTCCACAACCTGCTGGTGCAGCAGGGCTACATCGTGCTGGACCTGGATTTCCGCGCCTCCGAAGGCTACGGCCGCGACTGGCGCACGGCGATCTACCGGCAGATGGGCCATCCGGAACTCGAGGACCATCTCGACGGCATCGACTGGCTGGTCGCGCACAAGCAGGCCGACCGCGAGCGCGTCGGCATCTACGGCGGCAGCTACGGCGGGTTCCTGACGTTCATGGCGCTGTTCCGCGAGCCGGGCACGTTCAAGGCCGGCGCGGCGCTGCGCCCGGTGAGCGACTGGTCGCAGTACAACCACGCCTACACCGCGAACATCCTCAACACGCCGGCGCTCGATCCGGGCGCCTACGCGAAGTCGTCGCCGCTGGAGTATGCGGAGGGCCTGCAGGACCACCTGCTGATCGCGCACGGCATGATCGACGACAACGTGTTCTACAAGGACTCGGTGATGCTGGCGCAGCGCCTGATCGAGCTGCGCAAGGACAAGTGGGAGCTGGCGAGCTATCCGCTGGAGCGGCACGGGTTCGTGCATGCCGACTCCTGGTACGACGAGTACCGGCGCATCCTCGAGTTGTTCAACCGCACGCTCAAGGCGCCCTGAGGGCGCCGGCACGGCGGCTTACAATGGCGCCATGAACGATTTCGACCGCGTCCGCGGCTACCTGACCGACCTGCAGGACCGCATCTGCGCGGCCATGGAAGGCGCCGACGGCGCCGCCCGGTTCCATGAGGACGCCTGGACACGGCCCGACGACAGCGCCGACGGCGGCCTGTCCGGCGGCGGGCGCACCCGCATCCTGCGCGACGGCGCGGTGTTCGAGCAGGCCGGCATCGGCTTCTCCGACGTCTCCGGCACCCGCCTGCCGCCGTCGGCCACGGCCAACCGGCCGGAGCTCGCCGGCGCCTCGTGGCGCGCGGTCGGCGTGTCGCTGGTGTTCCACCCGCGCAATCCCTACCTGCCCACCACCCACGCCAACGTCCGCCATTTTCGCGCCGAGCGCGATGGCGCCACCGTGGCCTCGTGGTTCGGCGGCGGCTTCGACCTCACGCCCTTCTACCCCTTCCACGACGACGTGCTGCACTGGCACCGCACCGCGCGCGCGCTGTGCGAGCCGTTCGGCGGCGAGGCGCGCTACGCGGCGCACAAGCGCTGGTGCGACGAGTACTTCTTCCTGAAGCACCGCGACGAGACGCGCGGCGTCGGCGGCCTGTTCTTCGACGACCTGGCCGACGACTTCGAACGCGACTTCGCCTACACGCGCGCGGTCGGCGACGGCTTCCTCGATGCGTGGCTGCCGATCGTGGAGCGTCGCAAGGGAATGCCATATGGCGAGCGCGAGCGCGAATTCCAGCTCTACCGCCGCGGCCGCTACGTCGAGTTCAACCTGGTCTGGGACCGCGGCACGCACTTCGGCCTGCAGTCGGGCGGCCGCAGCGAATCGATCCTGATGAGCCTGCCGCCGCTGGCACGCTGGGAATACGGGTACCAGCCCGAGCCGGGCAGCGCCGAAGCGCGCCTGGCCGACTACCTGCGGCCGCGTGACTGGCTGGCGGAGCCGGGCTGAGCCTCCGCGACCGGCTCAGCGCGAGTCATCCTTGCGCGGGACCACGGTGATGGTGCCGTCGACCTCCAGGGTCACCAGCGCGGCACCCGAGACGTCGGGCAGGCCGCTGTCGCGCAGCGCCTCCTCGAGGTCCTTGCGGCTGATGTTCTGGGCTCGCAGGACCGGTTCGAACATCACCCCGTCGCGTGCCAGCAGCACCGGACTGCCCTCGACGAGCTTCTCCACCCGCCGGCTGCGCGCGGTCACGAAGCCCACCACCCAGTTGCAGGCGACCAGGGTGGCGGCCAGCAGCAATCCGCCGAGCAGCGAGGAATCCTCGCCGAGGAGCGCGTTCTGCACCGCGCTTCCCAGCAGCACCACGACCAGCAGGTCGAAGGGCGTGAACTGGCCCACCGTGCGCTTGCCGGACAGGCGCAGCATCGCCAGCAGCATGAAATAGACCGCAACCGCGCGCAGCATGAACTCCCACCACGGCATCGCGAGTGCGAACAGGTCGGACATGGCGCGTGCACCTCTGGACGGGCGACGAGTGTCCCACCGCGCCGTGAAGGAGGTGCGCTCGCGGGCCTGGAGCGCGGTGCATGCCGGGGGCACGACGGGTGACTCCGCGCGACGCCGCGGTGGCGCCTCCTGCACGTGGCGTGGGCTAAAGTGCCGGTCCGCACCCCCGAGACCGTCATGCTTCACCGCCTGAGACTGCCGCGTACGTATTGGGCCGACCGGTCCCTCCTGGCATTCCTGATCGCGACGACCGCGTGGCTCTCGCTCACCCTCGCGCGCGGGCCGGGCGAACTGGCCGCGATCTGGGTGGGCAACGGCATCCTCACCGGCTGGCTGCTGTCCAGGCGCACGGCGACATGGCCCGGCTACATCGCGGTCGCGTTCGCGGCGGAGTTGCCGGCACGCATGCTGGCCGGCGACGAGCCCTCGTACGCGTTCGCCATCGCGGCATGCAACCTGCTTGAAGTGCTGACAGTGGCCGGCTTCGTCCGCAGCCGCGTACCCGACATCCGTGCACCGAAGGACTGGGTCGGGCTGGGTGGCATCGCGACAGGGTCGACGCTCGTGGCCTGCGCGGTGTCCGGACTGATCGCCGCGAGCGTGGCGCAGGCCTTGCACGGCCAGGACTTCGTGCGCTCCCTCGGTGGCTGGTATGCCGCCCACGTCGTCGGCATGGTGATCCTGGCCACCACGACCCTGGTCGCACAGCGCGAGGGGCTGGGCCTGTTCATTGCGCCGGGCCGGCGCTGGAGCCTGGCGATCACCATGGCGGTGCTGGTCGCGGTGGGGTCCGGCGTGTTCCTCACCAGCTACCCGGTGCTGTTCCTGACCTATCCCGCCCTGCTGCTCGTCGCCATGCGCCACCAGTTCGTGGGCGTGGCACTGGGCGTGATCGCCCTGGGGCTGATTGCAGCCGTCGCCACCACCCTGGGGCACGGGCCGCTGTGGCTGCGCGCGGACCTCGACGGCGCAGGCCGGATCGCGCTGCTGCAGATCTACCTCGCGGGTGGCTGCCTGATGACCATCCCCATGTGCCTGGCCATGGCCGAACGCAAGCGCCTCGCCGCGCGCCTGGGTGAGAGCGAACGCCGCTACCGCATGCTCGCCGACCATTCGCATGACGTCATCGCCCGGATCCGGGCTGATGGCGAACGCGTGTATGTGTCGCCATCGGCAGCGGAGATGTTCGGCCGGACACCCGCGGAAATGCTAGGCTCGCGCTGGGACATCGTGCATCCCGACGATGTCGCGCAGCAACGGCAGGCCATGGCCGAGGTGCTTGCCACCGGTGAAACCCGCACCGACATCTACCGGGTGCGGCACAAGGATGGCCACCACGTCTGGATCGAGGCGGTCGCGCGGTGCATCCCCGCTGACGACGGCAGCGGCCCGCCCGACCTCATGCTCACCGCGCGCAACATCAGCCGGCGCGTGGCGGCCGAGCAGGCGCTCGCGGAGAGCCGGCGCGAACTGGAGCGGCTGTCCCGCGTCGATGCCCTCACCGACCTGGCCAACCGGCGCCAGTTCGAGGAACGCTTCGCGCTGGCGCTGAAGCGGCTGCAGCGCCACGGCATGCCGGTCGCGCTGATGTGCCTGGACATCGACCACTTCAAGCAGATCAATGACGGCCACGGCCACGCCGCCGGAGACACCGTGCTGCAGGTGTTCGCGAAGCGCCTGTGCGACAGCGTGCGCGAGACCGACCTGGTCGCGCGCCTGGGCGGCGACGAGTTCGTCATCCTGATCGAGGACGCCGCGCCCGGCGCGGCCGAAACCATCGCGCGCAAGGTGGTCGACGCGACCGCCGGGGCGATCGATGCCGGCGGCACCCTGCTCACCGTCACCACCAGCATCGGCATCGCCTACGCGCAGCGGCCCACCGCTGCCGCGAAACTGATGGCGATGGCGGACGCCGCGCTGTACGAGGCGAAGAAGGCGGGCCGCAACCGCTACGAGGTCGCCACGGTGTCCTGAGGCCCCGCAGCGGCCGGGTCCGGCCCGGCCTCGCGAAGCGCCATCGCCGCACCCAGCAGCCCGGGATTGGCATGGGTGGCGACCTGGATCGACACCGGTTCGAGGTAGGCGGCGAAGCGGCCTTTGGCGAGGAAGCGTTCGCGGAACGCGCTCGCGCGCAGGAAGGGAATGAAGCGCGGCACGATGCCACCGGCAATCACCACCGCGCGCGCGCCATGCACGAGGGCGACGTCGCCGGCGACGCTGCCGAGGATCGCGCAGAAGCGCGCCAGTGCGCGCCGCGATGCCACGTCATGCCCGTCCAGCGCGGCGGCGACGATGTCGGCGGGATCGCGCAGCGGCGCATCCCCGCCGAACGGCGAACCCGTGGCGCCGTCATCCTGGCGCAGCACGGCATCGATCGCGGACAACCCGCTGCCCGACAGCAGCCGTTCCCAGGACACGCGGCCATGGCGCGCGGTCGCCCAGTCCGCCAGCGCGCGCTCCTCCTCGCCCAGCGGGGCGAAGCCGACGTGGCCGCCTTCGGTCTCCACTGCATGCCAGCCGCGCACGGCGTCACCCACCAGCAGGCCGACGCCGAAGCCGGTGCCGGGCCCGAGCACGGAGACCGGGCCGCGCGTGAAGTCGTGCCCCTGGCCATAGAGCGCGACACGCTCGCTTGGCGCCAGCACGGGCACCGCGCGCGCGACGGCGCCGAAATCGTTGATCAGGCGCAGTTCCTCGAGCCCGAGCGAGGCGCGCAGCTCATGCCGGCTGAACGACCAGGCGCGATTGGTCAGGCGGATGCCGTCGCCGTCGACCGGGGCGGCCAACGCGATCGCCGCGCGCCGCGGGCGCGCACCCACGGCGGCGAGGTAATGCTCGGCCGCGTGCTGCAGGCTGGCGAACCCGGCGTTGCGCAGGGACTGAACCTCGTGCAGCTCCGGCACGGGCAGCGACGGGTCGCACAGGGCGAAACGCGCATTTGTGCCGCCGATGTCGGCGATCAGCGCAAGGTCGCTGGTCGAAGGGAGGCTCGTCACGGGCTCCAATGTACGTGCATACGATTCCAGGATCGCGGGCAATAAAAAGCCCCGCAGGCAGGGGGGGCCGGCGGGGCTGGAGAACGGGGCTCGGGGAGAAGCCGTCGTTCCGGGGTCGATCAGCTCCAGGGGAGGGAGTGATCAGTGACAGACCTTGCATCTGTCACGGGCTATATGACCACCGCGCACATTGATAGTTCGTGAAGAACTTCGTTAACTTTCTGTTGGATTCAGCCGACGTTTAGCGGGCCGCCCGGCAACAGAATCTGAATGCGTCAATGCGCCTGTTCCCAGTTGTCGCCGATGCCGCTGTCGACCACGAGGGGCACGCGCAGGGCGGCGGCCCCGGTCATGCGCTCCACCACCGCCGGCAGCAGGGTGGCGACGAAATCCGCATCGCATTCGAACACCAGTTCGTCGTGCACCTGCAGGATCATCCGCGCGCGGTCGGCGTGGCCGGCCAGCCACGCATCCACCGACACCATCGCGCGCTTGATGATGTCGGCCGCGGTGCCCTGCATCGGCGCGTTGATCGCGGCGCGCTCGGCACCGGCGCGCTGCGGCTGCGTGCCGCGGCTGATGTACTCGAGGTAGAGGCGGCGGCCGGAGACCGTTTCCACGTAGCCCTGCTCGCGCGCCTGCGCGCGGGTGCGCTCCATGAAGTCGCGCACGCCCGGATAGCGCGAGAAATACAGCGCGATGTAGTCCTGCGCCTCGCCGCGTGGGATGCCGAGGTTGCGCGCCAGGCCGAACGCACCCATGCCGTACATCAGCCCGAAGTTGATCGCCTTGGCGGCGCGGCGCTCGTCGCCGGTGACCTCGTCCAGCGTGCGCCCGAACACTTCCGCCGCGGTCGCGCGGTGGATGTCGGCGCCGGCCTCGAACGCCGCGACCAGGCCGGCGTCCTGCGACAGGTGCGCCATGATCCGCAACTCGATCTGCGAGTAGTCGCAGGCCACCAGCTTGCGCCCCGGCGGCGCGATGAAGGCGGTACGGATGCGGCGCCCGTCCTCGGTGCGGATCGGGATGTTCTGCAGGTTGGGATCGCTCGACGCCAGCCGCCCGGTGGCAGCGCCCGCCTGCTGGTAACTGGTGTGCAGGCGGCCGGTGTCGGGATTGATCATCTCCGGCAGCTTGTCGGTGTAGGTACCACGCAGTTTGGCGAGGCTGCGGTAGTCCAGGATCACCCGCGGCAGCTCGTGCAGGTCGGCGATCGCCTCCAGCGCCTCTTCGTTGGCGGAAGGCTGGCCTTTCGGCGTCTTCACCAGCGTCGGCAGCTTCAGCTCGTCGTAGAGCAGCGCGCAGACCTGCTTGGGCGAGTCCAGGTTGAAGGTACGCCCGGCAAGCTCGGTGCCGCGCTGCTGCAGCTCCAGCATGCGCCGGCCCAGGCCCGCGCCCTGGCGGCGCAGCTCGTCGGCGTCGACCAGCACGCCATTGGCCTCGATGCGCGCCAGCACCGGCACCAGTGGCATCTCGATGTCGCGATACACGCCGGTGAGACCCGGCTCATCGGCCAGCCGCGCCGACATCACGCGGTGCAGGCGCAGGGTGATGTCGGCATCTTCGGCGGCATAGCGCGTGGCGTCGTCGATGGCGACCTGCGAGAACCGGATCTGCTTGGCACCCTTGCCGGCGACGTCCTCGTAGGCGACGGTCTGGTAGCCGAGTTCGCGCCGTGCCAGCGAATCCATGTCGTGGCGCGCGCGCCCCGAATCGAGCACGAAGCTTTCCAGCAGCGTGTCGTCGGCGTAGCCGGCAACGGCCACGCCGTGGCGGCGCAGCACGTGCAGGTCGTACTTGCCGTTCTGGCCGACCTTGCGCACCGCGGGGTCTTCCAGCAGCGGCCGGAGCGCGTCAAGCGCTTCGGCGCGCGGCAGCTGCGCAGGCGCGCCGGGGTAGTCGTGGCCCAGCGGGAGGTAGGCAGCGTGCCCCGGCTCGAGGCAGAAGCTGATGCCGACCAGGTTGGCGCGCATGGCGTCGAGCGAGTCGGTCTCGGTGTCGAGCGCGAACAGCCCCGCGGCGCGCAGGCGCGCGATCCAGTCGTGCAGCTGTGCAGCCTCGAGCACCGTCTCGTAGCGGCCCGGTGCGGCGAGCGCCGGATCGGTCGGGGCCGCGGGCGTGCTTGGCGCCACGAATCCGGCACCGGGGCGGGTGAATCCGGCACGCGCCGGCACCACGCCCGCGGCGTTGCCACCGTCGAGGTCCTTCAGCGCCTGCACGAATCCGTAGCGTTGGTAGAGCGCGCGCAGGGTCTCGGTGGCGGGCTCGCGCAGGCGCAGCGCGTCGGGTTCCAGGCCCAGTTCCAGGTCGGTGCGGATGGTGGCCAGGGTGCGGTTGAGCGGCAGCCGGTCGAGCGCCTCGCGCAGGTTGTCGCCGATCTTGCCCTTGACCTCGGCGGCATTGGCGATCACGCCGTCCAGCGAGTCGTACGCCGCCAGCCACTTGGCCGCGGTCTTCGGCCCGCACTTGTCGATGCCCGGGATGTTGTCGACCGCGTCGCCCATCAGCGCCAGGAAGTCGACGATCTGGTCGGGGCGCACGCCGAATTTCGCGAATACCGCTTCGGCGGAATCGGTGCGGCTGCCGCTCATGGTGTTGACCAGTGCCACGCCCGGGCGCACCAGCTGCGCGAAGTCCTTGTCGCCCGTGGAAATGGTGACGTCGATGCCGTCCGCGGCGGCGGCGAGTGCCAGCGTGCCGATGACGTCGTCCGCCTCCACGCCCGGCACGCGGAGGATCGGCAGGCCCAGGGCCTCCACGATCCCACACATCGGCTGCACCTGCGCGCGCAGGTCGTCGGGCATCGGTGGGCGGTTGGCCTTGTAGTCCGGGAAGATGTCGTCGCGGAAGGTCTTGCCGGGCGCGTCGACCACGAAGGCCACGAAGTCCGGCTTTTCCTTCAGCGTTGCGCGCAGCATGTTGACCACGCCGAACAGCGCGCCGGTCGGCTCGCCCTCGGCGTTCGACAGCGGCGGCAGCGCGTGGAAGGCGCGGTAGAGGTAGGAGGAACCGTCGATCAGGACCAGGCGCGTCATGCCGCGGATTCTACGTGGTCGCCGGGCGACGGCGGCGCTGGCGCATACTCACGGCCCTTGCCACGGGAGAACGCCATGAAGCGCCTTGCGACCACCCTGCTCGTTGCCATGTCCCTGGGCGCATGCGCCAGCATGGGCGATCCCGCCACCGGCATCCCGGCCGACGCCGAGCAGGCCACCCGCACCGAGTCCAACGGCGACGTGGTCACCGAGTACCGCGTCGACGGTCGCCTGCGCGCGTTGAAGGTCACGCCGTCGCGAGGCGCGCCGTACTACCTGTTCGACCGCAATGGCGACGGCATCGTCGACGACGAACGCGACGGCGTGTCACCCGTCTACTTCAAGCTGTTCGAGTGGAACTGAAACCGGCCGCCAGCGCGGACCCCGCGGCGCCCGCCGGCGGCAAGCGCCTCAACCCGCTGCTCGGCACCTGGCTGACCGGCCTGCTGGCGGTGCTGCCGCTGGTGCTGACCCTGGTGCTGCTGGGCTGGGCGGTGGGCATCGTCAACCGGTTCATCGGCCCGAACAGCCTGTTCGGCCGTTCGTTCACGGTGTTCGGCGACTGGTTCGCCGCGCACCCGATGCTGGCGTACCTGTTCGGCACGTTGCTGCTGGTGGTGGTCATCTACGTGCTGGGCCTGCTGGTGCAGTCGCGCCTCAAGGCGCCGATGAAGGCGCTGCTCGACGGCACCATGCGCCGCATCCCGCTGGTCGGCAGCGTCTACGCGCTGGCCGACCGCTTCGTGTCGGTGATCGGCGACCGCCAGGAGGCGGACATCGCGGCAATGAGCCCGGTGTGGTGCTTCTTCGGTGGCGACGGCGTGGCCGTGCTCGGCCTGTTGCCGAATCCGGAGCCGGTGCACATCGACGGCCGCACCTACCTGACCGTGCTGGTGCCCACCGCACCCATCCCGGTCGGAGGCGGGCTGCTCTACGTGCCCGCGGAGTGGGTGAAACCGGCCGATTTCGGCATCGACACCCTGACCAGCGTGTACCTGTCGATGGGCATCACCCTGCCGCGTGGTAAAATTCCGCGTTCCGTTGGGGAGTAGCCGGCTTCCGTCCCCGGAAGCGTCCGCGTCAACATGCTCGGCAACACATGCCGTGGCGCGGAACACCATCCAGGTTGGCGAGACCATCGGCACGCAGGTGCGATCTCCGGGTCGGGCACGCCGCGTGCCGTTGTCCGCACGCCCGGCCCTGGACCCCACATGCATCCACTTTCGATCCTCCTGCTCGGCATCGCGATGTCGACCGACGCGTTTGCCGCCGCCGTCGGCAAGGGCGCGGCGATGCGCACGCCGCGGCTGCGCGATGCGCTGCGCGCCGGGCTGATCTTCGGCGTCATCGAGGGCCTGACTCCCGTCATCGGCTGGGCACTGGGCACCGCGGCCGCGCCGTACGTGCGGGCCTGGGACCACTGGATCGCGTTCACGCTGCTGGTGCTGCTTGGCCTGCGCATGATCTGGGCCGGACTGCGCAGCGACGATGATGCAGGCGATCCACCGAACCACCACGGATTCTGGGCACTCGCCGCCACCGGGTTCGCGACAAGCATCGATGCGATGGTGGTGGGCGTGGGCCTCGCGTTCCTCGACGTCAACATCATGGTCGTGGCGGCGGTGATCGGACTGACCACGCTGGTGATGGTGACCCTGGGCATCCTGCTGGGTCGCGTGCTGGGCGCGCTGGCGGGCAAGCGCGCCGAGATCGGCGGCGGCGTGATGCTGCTGGTGATCGGCTGCTTCATCCTCTACGAGCACGTCACCGGCGCAGCGTGAGGTCGCAGTGTTCGCGGCACGCGCCACTTCACGTTCCGTACAATGCGCCGGCAACAGAATCCTCGAAACAGAACAGATGGAATCGAATGTACGGTCGCGAGCGACGCAAGCCGCAGGCCAGTGAGCCTGCCACGCTGCGCGCCGGTCTCACCCCGGCACAAGTGAAGGCACTGGAGACGCTCGAGCATTTCGGCTGGACGCTGAAGTTCGTGCGTCGGCCGATGTTCCAGGACGCGATTCCCGTGGTCGTGGACCGCGAAGGCAAGCGCCATGCCGTGCTGCTTCCCGACGGCACGCTGGACGACTCGCCCGCGTTCGCGATCCGCGACTGACGCATCGCCCTCAGGCCGGCTGCAGCTTCGCGTAGGCCATCACCAGCCACTTGCTGCCGACGTCGTCGAAGTTGACCTGCACACGCGCATGCGCGCCAGCGCCCTCGATGTCGGTCACCACGCCGCCGCCGAAGCTGGCGTGGAGCACGTTCTGTCCCACCATCAGCCCGGCCGTGTCCTCGACCAGCGCGTGACCGTGGTCGCGACGCGGCGTCGGCGTGAAGCGCGGCCGCTGCACCTGCACCTTCGGCCGCACCTCGTTGAGCAGGGCCGGCGGGATCTCGCGCAGGAAGCGCGAGGGCATGCCGTACATGTCCTGGCCGTGCAGGCGCCGCGTCTCGGCATGGCTCAGCACCAGCTTCTGGCGCGCACGGGTGATGCCCACGTAGGCCAGCCGCCGTTCCTCTTCGAGGCGCCCGGCCTCTTCGATGGAGCGCGTGTTCGGGAACAGGCCTTCTTCCAGGCCCGCCAGGAACACCAGCGGGAACTCCAGGCCCTTGGCGCTGTGCAGGGTCATCAGCTGCACGCCGTCCTCGCCGGCCTGGGCCTGGCCTTCGCCGGCTTCGAGCGCGGCGTAGGCGAGGAACGCCACCAGGTCGTCCATGCCGGCGCTGTCGTCGTCGTCGCCGCGCACGAAGCGTGAGGCCACCGACACCAGCTCGTCGAGGTTGTCGACGCGCGAGTCGAGGCTGCCCTTGGACTCGCGCGCGTAGTGCTCGCGCAGGCCCGATCGCAGCAGCACGTGGTCGATCTTGTCCTTCAGCGGCAGCTCGCCGAGCTCGCCGCCGATCGCATCGATCAGCGCGTGGAAAGCCGCCAGCGCGTTGCGCGCACGCCCGGCCAGCCCGCCCGACTGCGCTTCGCGCACCGACGCCTCCCACAGCGACACGCTGTCGCGGCGCGCACGCATGCGCACTTCGTCCAGCGTGCGCCCGCCGATGCCGCGCACCGGCGTGTTGACCGCGCGCTCGAAGGCGGCGTCGTCGGCGTGGTTGGCGACCAGGCGCAGGTAGGCCAGCGTGTCCTTGACCTCGGCGCGTTCGAAGAAGCGCACGCCGCCATAGACGCGGTACGGCAGCTGCGCGGCGAGCAGCTTCTCCTCGATGATCCGCGACTGCGCGTTGCTGCGGTACAGCACCGCGCAATCACCGTGGCTGCCGCCGTCGCGCACCCACTCGCGGATGCGGCCGACGATGTATTCGGCCTCGTCGATCTCGTTGTAGGCCGCGAACAGGTCGATCGGGTCGCCCTGCCCGCTTTCCGTCCACAGCCGCTTGCCCAGGCGCTGCGGGTTGTGGGCGATCACCGCGTTGGCGGCGTCGAGGATGCTGGCGGTGGAGCGGTAGTTCTGCTCCAGGCGGATGGTCTGCGCGCCGTCGAAATCCTGCAGGAAGCGCTGCACGTTCTCGACCTTGGCGCCGCGCCAGCCGTAGATCGCCTGGTCGTCGTCGCCGACCACGAACACCTGGCCGGCCTCGCCCGCCAGCAGCCGCACGAACCCGTACTGGATGGCGTTGGTGTCCTGGAACTCGTCCACCAGCAGGTGCGCGAAGCGCTGGCGGTAGTGCGCCAGCAGCACCGGCGTGTCGCGCAGCAGCTCGTGCGCGCGCAGCAGGATCTCGGCGAAGTCCACCAGCCCGGCGCGGTCGCAGCGCTCCTGGTACAGCGCGTACGCCTTGAGCATCACCGACGACCACTCGTCCTGGCCGTCCTGGATGTGCGCCGCGCGCCGGCCTTCATCCTTCTGCGCGTTGATCCACCACGCGATCTGGCGCGGCGGAAAGCGTGCTTCGTCCAGCTCGAGCTGCTGCACCACGCGCTTCACCAGCCGCAGCTGGTCGTCGGAATCGAGGATCTGGAACGCTTCCGGCAGCTTCGCGTCCTGCCAGTGGAGGCGCAGCAGGCGGTGCGCCAGGCCGTGGAAGGTGCCGATCCACAGGCCGCGGCTGCCATGGCGCAGCAGCGCGTCGGTGCGGTGGCGCATCTCGGCCGCGGCCTTGTTGGTGAAGGTGACCGCGAAGATGCCGTGCACCGGCACCGCGTAGACCTCGTTCAGCCAGGCGATGCGGTGGGTGAGCACGCGGGTCTTGCCCGAACCGGCGCCGGCAAGCACCAGGTAGTGGCCGGGAGGCGCCGAAACGGCCTCGCGCTGGGCCTCGTTGAGGCCGTCGAGCAGGTGGGAGACATCCATCGCGGCATTTTACGCGACGCGGGACGCCCCCACCGATGACGCGGCGCGCGGCCGCGCCGCGCTCAGTGCGCGTGTTCGCGCCGGGTGGCCGACCCCGTCATCAGCTTGTCGGTCCAGGCGATGCCCATCGCCGACAGGATGAAGGCGAAATGGATCACCGTCTGCCACAGCACGCCCATTTCGGTGGCGTTGGTGCAGGCCTTGCCCTTGATGCCCGCCGCGGCGGCCGCGGTCACCGCGGCAATGCCCTCGGCCGACGTGCAGTACGGCAGCCCGCTGCCCAGCGTGCCGGCTTCGATGAAGGTCTTCAGAAGGTGGATGGACGAGATGCCGATGATCGCCATCGCCAGCTTCACCTTGAGCACGCTGGCGTTCACGTGCGACAGCCATTCCGGCTGGTCCGGGTGGTCCTTCAGCCCAAGGCGCGAGACGAATGTCTCGTAGCCGCCCACGATCACCATCACCAGCAGGTTGGAGATCATCACCACGTCGATCAGGCCGAGCACGATCAGCATGATCTCCTGCTCGCCCAGCGACGGGGTCAGCTGGATCAGGTGCACCAGCTCCTTGGCGAACAGGAACACGTACACGCACTGCGCGGCGATCAGGCCCAGGTACAGCGGGAGCTGCAGCCAGCGGGAACTGAAGATGAGGTGGGGGAGCAGGCCGAGCCTGGGTACTGGGGGTCGCGACATCGGGATCCTTGGCGAGGGAAAAACCGGCGAAGCGTAGCGGCCGCCCGCCGCCGCTGCCAAGCGGCACGACGTTGACCCCCGCCAGCGCCCCGCCGGGGCGACGTGACGCAGCGTTGCGCCCGCACGCGCGCGTCGGCGAGGCACGCCGGCCTAGACTCCACTGCCCACCCGCGAGGAGCCCGCCATGATCGACCTCCACTACTGGCCGACGCCGAATGGCCACAAGGTCACCCTGCTCCTCGAGGAGGCCGGGCTGGAGTACCGGATTGTTCCGGTCGACATCGGCAAGGGCGCGCAGTTCGCGCCGGACTTCCTCGCCATCTCGCCCAACAACAAGATGCCGGCGATCGTCGACACCGCGCCGGCGGATGGCGGCGCGCCGGTCAGCGTGTTCGAGTCCGGCGCGATCCTGCTGTACCTGGCCGAGAAGACGGGGCGTTTCCTGCCCGCCGACCTGCGCGGCCGTGCCGCCACGCTGGAGTGGCTGTTCTGGCAGATGGGCGGGCTGGGCCCGATGACCGGCCAGTACGGCCATTTCAACGTCTACGCGCCCGAGAAGATCCCGTACGCCATCGACCGCTACACCCGCGAGGTGGAGCGCCTGCTGTCGGTGCTCGACAGGCGCCTGGCCGGCCGCGCGTTCATCGCCGGCGACGCCTACACGATCGCCGACATGGCCGCCTACCCCTGGATCAACCCCTACACCAGCGCCCCGGTCGACCTGGCACCGTTCGCGGAGCTGCGCCGCTGGCAGGCGGCGATCGCCGCGCGCCCGGCCACGCAGCGCGCCTACGCGCTGGCGGCGCAGGTGAATCCGGACCTCGACAAGCCGATGTCGGACGAGGCGAAGGCGCAGCTGTTCGGCCAGGGCGCGCGCCGCGACTGACGCTTCACCGGCGCCGACCCGCTTGCCCCGCCCGGGGAACCCGGCGGGGGCTTGCGGCATGATGGCCGCCTCCACGATTCCCCGGACGCCCCTGATGCGCCTGCTGCTGGCCACCGCCCTGATGACCCTGACCATCGCCCACGCCCATGCCGCCCCGCCCGCCGCTGCGCCCGCCGCCTCGCGTCTGACGCTGGAGGCGATCACCGGCGATGCGCCACTGTCCGGGCCGACCCTGCTGAAGCCGCAGGTGGCGCCCGACGGCTCTCGGGTGACGTTCCTGCGCGGCAAGGACAGCGACCGCAACCGCCTCGACCTGTGGGCGTACGACGTGGCCAGCGGTGAAACCGCGATGCTGGTCGATTCCGCGGTGGTGCAACCCGGCACCGAAGTGCTCAGCGACGAGGAGAAGGCGCGCCGCGAGCGCCAGCGCATCGCCGCGCTGTCGGGCATCGTCGACTACCAGTGGGCGCCGGACGCCCGCCACCTGCTGTTCCCGCTCGGTGGCGAGCTGTACCTGTACGACCTGTCCAAGCAGGGCGCCGACGCCGTGCGCCGCCTCACCAGCGGCGCGGGCTTCGCCACCGACCCCAAGGTGTCGCCACTCGGCGGCCATGTCAGCTTCATCCGCGCCCGCAACCTGTGGGTGATCGACCTCGCCGACGGCCGCGAGCGGCAGCTGACCCGTGACGGCAGCACCACCATCGGCAACGGCGTGGCCGAATTCGTCGCCGACGAGGAGATGGCGCGCCACACCGGCTACTGGTGGGCGCCTGATGATTCCGCCATTGCCTACGCGCGCATCGACGAGTCGCCGGTCCCGGTGCAGAAGCGCTACGAGGTGTACGCGGACCGCACCGAAGTCGTGGAGCAGCGCTACCCCGCGGCCGGCGATGCCAACGTGGGCGTCGAGCTGTTCGTGGCGCGGCTCGGCGAAGACAAACCGCTGCGCATCGATCTGGGCGCCGATCCCGACATCTACCTCGCCCGCGTCGACTGGCGCGACCCCGAGCGCCTCACCTTCCAGCGCCAGTCGCGCAACCAGCGCCGCCTGGAGCTGGTCGAGACCACGCTCGCCAGCGGCCGGCAGCGCACCCTGGCCACCGAGACCGCGAAGACCTGGGTGCCGCTGCACGACAGCCTGCGCTTCCTGCGCGACGGGCGTTTCCTGTGGTCGTCGGAGCGCGACGGCTTCGAGCACCTGTACATCGCGTCCGAGGACGGCCGGTCGATGCAGCAGCTGACCCGCGGCGATTGGCCGGTGGACCGCCTGGCCGCGGTCGACGAGGACAAGGGCCTGGCGTACTTCATCGCCGGGCGCGCGTCGCCCACGCAGTCGGCGCTGCATGCGGTGCCGCTGGCGGGTGGCGACATCGTGGCGCTCGGCTCGCAGCCGGGTACGCACGCCATCAGCTTCGCGCGCAACGCCAGCGTCTACGTCGACAGCTGGTCGAACACGCGCACGCCGCCGCGCATGGACCTGCACCGCGCCGACGGCAGCCTGGTCGCGGCGCTGGTCGACAACGACCTCGCCGATCCCGTGCATGCGTACGCGCCGTACCGCGCCGCGCACCTGGCCACCGAGTTCGGCACGCTCACCGCGGCCGACGGTCGCACGCCGCTGCACTACAGCGTGGTCAAGCCCGCCGGCTTCGACCCGGCCCGGCAGTACCCGGTGGTGGTGTTCGTGTACGGCGGGCCCGCCGCGCAGACCGTGCTCGACGCCTGGCCGGGCCGCGCCGATGCGTTCTTCAACCAGTACCTCGCGCAGCAGGGCTACGTGGTGTTCTCGCTCGACAACCGCGGCACGCCGCGGCGCGGGCGCGACTTCGGCGGCGCGCTGTACGGCAGGCAGGGCACGGTGGAAGTGGCCGACCAGCGCGCCGGCGTGGCCTGGCTGCGCGCCCAGCCCTGGGTGGATGGCGCGCGCATCGGCGTGCACGGCTGGTCGAACGGCGGCTACATGACGCTGATGCTGCTGGGGCAGGCGCCAGGCGACTTCCGCTGCGGCATTGCCGGTGCACCGGTGGCCGACTGGGCGCTGTACGACACCCACTACACCGAACGCTACATGGACCTGCCCGGCGCCAACGTCGACGGCTACCGCCACGCCAGCGTGTTCACCCACCTCGACGGCATCCGCGACGACGCGCTGCTGCTGGTGCACGGCATGGCCGACGACAACGTGCTCTTCAGCAATGCCACCGGCCTGATGTCTGCGCTGCAGAAGCGCGGCACGCGCTTCGAGCTGATGACCTACCCCGGCGCCAAGCATGGCCTGCGCGGCGCCGATGCCCTGCACCGCTACCGGCTGGCCGAGCGCTTCCTCGGGAAGTGCCTCGCGCCCTGACGCGCACCCATGACCTGCGGCCCGTTGCGGGCCGCGGCAGCGGGGGTTAGCGTCGCCGCTCCAGCCACACGGACCGACGCTGCCATGAAGACCCTTGCCCTCGCCATCATGCTTGCGCTGGCCGCGCCGACCACCGCCTACGCGCAGGCGCCTGCGCCTGCTCCCGCGGCCGCAGTGGCCGCCACGCCGGCCTGGGTGACGCGCAGCAACGAGCATGCGCAGGTGCTGATCGATGCCCAGGCGAAGTTCGCGCCCGAGGGCTTCTCGTTCTTCGGCATTCCCGGCCTGGATACGCTCACCGCGGACCTCGGCCCCGACAACGGCGCCCGCTTCCGCGCGGCCACCGCCACCGCGCGCGCCGAGCTGCAGCGCCGGCTGGAGCTGGAGCGCGACGCCAACGTCCGCCAGGACCTGGCGATCATGATCCGCGCCGCCGACGAGGCGATCGCCAGCAGCGCGCTGCAGGAGCGCATGGTGCTGCCGTTCGCCGACGCGCCGCAGCTGGTCTTCCAGGGCATCAACGGCCTGCTGTCGAAGCAGGTGCCGGCCGAGCGCCGCGCGCACGCCCGCGAGCGCCTGGCGCGCTACGTGGGCCTGGCGCCGGGCACCACCCCGGTCATGGTCCAGGCCCGCCAGCGCTACGAGGAGCGCGTCGGCGACGCGTCGCTGCTGCGCCCCACCAGGCTCGAGGTCGAACAGGCGCTGCAGAACGTCGACACCTACGCCGCCGGCATCCGCACGCAGTTCACCGAGTACGGCATCGACGGCATGGACGAGGCCCTGGCGGCGCTCGACGCGCAGTCGAAGGATTACGCCGCCTGGGTACGCGCCGACGTGCTGCCGGAGGCGCGCACCGATACGCAGCTGCCGCCGGAGCTGTATGCCGAGCGCCTGAAGCAGGTCGGCATCGACATCGACCCGCTGGTGCTGGTGCAGCGCGCGCAGCTGGAGTTCATGGAAACGCGGGCGATGATGCAGCAGCTCGCACCGCTGGTCGCGAAGGAGAAGAGGATCGCGGCCAGCGACTACCGCGAAGTGATCCGCGCGCTCAAGCGCGACGTGATCGCCAACGATGCGCTGGAGCGCGAGTACCGCGTGGTGATCGACGCCATCGACCCGATCATCCGCGAGCACGGCATCGTCGACGTGCCCAACCGGCCGATGCAGATGCGCCTGGGCACGCCGGCGGAAAGCGCCGCGCAGCCCGCACCGAACTTCAGGCCGGCGCCGCTGGTCGGCAACACCGGCCAGCAGGGCACGTTCGTGCTGCCGCTGGGCAACCCCGCGCTCGGCCCGGAAGCCTCGTATGACGACTTCAACCATCCATCGGTCGCCTGGACGCTGAGCGCGCACGAGGGCCGCCCCGGGCACGAGCTGCAGTTCACCGCGATGGTCGAGCGCGGGATCTCGCTGGCGCGCACGCTGTTCGCGTTCAACTCCGTGAACGTCGAGGGCTGGGCGCTGTACGCCGAGGCCGAGATGGTGCCGCACGAGCCGATCGACGGGCAGCTGATCGCCCTGCAGTTCAGGCTGATGCGCGCGGCGCGGGCGATGCTGGACCCGATGCTCAACCTCGGGCTGATCGACCGCGAGCGCGCCAACCGCCTGCTGATCGACGACGTGGTGCTGTCGCCGGCGATGGCCCGCCAGGAGATCGACCGCTACACCTTCAACGCCCCCGGCCAGGCCGGCGCCTACTTCTACGGCTACACGCGCATCCTGGAGCTGCGCATGGAGACCGAGCTGGCACTGGGCGCGCGCTTCGACCGGCTGGCGTTCAACAACTTCCTGCTCGACCAGGGCCTGTTGCCGCCCGACCAGCTGGCGGAGGCGGTGCGCACGCAGTTCATCCCCGCGCAGGCCAAGAAGTAGCGTTCACACACCTGCGCACTGCCGTTGCGCGACGCGTGGATATACTCGGCGACTTTCCGCCACCGAGTCCCCCACGTGTCGCCATCGCAGCCCCTGTCGCCCATCCCGGCGCTGGCCATCACCGCCTACACCGCCACCACCGCGCTCGGCCGTGGCCGTGCGGCGCAGGCAGCGGCGCTGCGTGAACGCCGCAGCGGGCTGCGGCGGAACGATTTCGGCCGCGACCCGCTGCCGACGTGGATCGGCCGTGTCGAGGGCCTCGAAGACGCACCGCTGCCACCGGAAATGGCGCAATGGGAGTGCCGCAACAACCGCCTGGCGTGGCTGGCGTTGCAGCCGGATGGCCTGCTGGACGCGGTGGCGGCCGCGCGCACGCGCCATGGGGCGGAGCGCGTGGCGGTGGTCATCGGCACCTCCACCGCCAGCATCGGCGCCACCGAAGAGGGCTACACGCGCCTGGAAACCGGCGCCGACGGCGTGCCGCGCTTCCCCGCCGACCTGGCGCGCATGATCGTGCACACCCCGCATTCACCCGGCGATTTCGTGCGTGCCGCCACCGGCCTGCGCGGGCCCTGCGTGACCGTGGCCACCGCGTGCTCGTCGAGCGCCAAGGTGTTCGCGCAGGCCGCCCGGCTGCTGAACGCGGGAATCGTGGATGCCGCCCTGGTCGGCGGCGTGGACACCCTGTGCGGCAGCGTGCTGTTCGGCTTCAACGCGCTGGGACTGGTGTCAGCGGCGCCATGCCGGGCGTTCGACCGCGACCGCGACGGCCTGTCGCTCGGGGAGGCCGGCGGCTTCGCACTTCTGGAGCGCGCCGCACCCGGCGCACACGGCCTGCAGCTGCGTGGCTACGGAGAATCGAGCGACGCGCACCACATGTCGTCGCCGCATCCCGACGGCCTTGGCGCCAGCCTGGCGATGCGCGATGCACTGGCGCGCGCGGGCATCGATGCCGCCGAGGTCGGCTACCTCAACCTGCATGGCACCTCCACGCCGGCCAACGACACCATCGAGGCGCGCGCGGTCGCCGCAATGTTCCCTGACACCCTGCACGCCAGCTCCACCAAGGGCTGGACCGGGCATACGCTCGGCGCCGCCGGCATCGTCGAGTCGGTGTTCGCGCTGCTCGCACTCGAGCACGGCCTGCTGCCGGGCATCCTGCACAGCAGCGAGTACGACGCCGCCTGCGGCCCGCAGATCCGCTTCGACAACGCCGAGGACGCGACCATCCGCTACGCCATGAACAACTCCTTCGGCTTCGGCGGCAACAACAGCGCGCTGGTCTTCGGTCGCGCATGAGCACCCTGGTCGCGCGCATCGAAGGCATCGGCTTCTGGCTGGACGGGCTGCCAACCTGGGCCGACGCGGTCAGCCATGCCACCACCGGCACGCCTGTGACAGAGGGCGGCAAGCCCGTCCCGCGGCTGCTCGCGCCCAACGAGCGCCGCCGCGCGCCGCCCTCGGTGGCGGTGGCGCTGGACGTCGCCCAGGCCGCCTGCGAAGCCGCGGGCCGCGCCCCCGCCGACCTGCCGTCGGTGTTTGCCTCCACCCACGGCGACCTCGGCATCACCGACTACATGTGCGCGACGCTGGCCAGTGATCCGCGCGCGCTGTCGCCGACGCGCTTCCACAACTCCGTTCACAACGCCGCCGCCGGCTACTGGACCATCGGCGCCGGCTGCCTGCATCCGGCCACGGCGCTCAGCGCGCACCGTGCCAGTTTCGCGCAGGGGCTCATCGAGGCGCTCGTGCAGCTCGTCTGCGGCGACCCGGCCGTGCTGCTGGTGGCCTATGACACCTCCGATGTCGGGCCCCTCGGCGAGATCTCGCACAGCGAAGGCCTGCTCGGCGCGGCGCTGGTGTTGTCCGCCGACTCCGGCGATGCCGCGGGCACGCGCCTGCGCGCCACCCTCACCGAGGGTTCGGCGCCCGCCGCCCACGGCGCGCTGGCACGGCGCGGCGCCGGCAACGCGATGGCGCCAATGCTGCCGCTGTTCGACGCGCTGGCCACCGGCGGCGACCTGGTGGTGCTGGATGCCGGCGCCGGGCGCGTGCTGCGCGTGGAGCTGGCGCATGGCTGAGGCGACCCGCCTGCAGCGCGACAACGTCGCGATCGTGGTGCCCGCGCTCAACGAGGCGCTGCGCATCCGTGAGGTGGTGGAGGGCGCGCTGGCGCAGGCGGCGCGCGTGATCGTGGTCGACGACGGCTCCGACGATGGAACGGTGGACCGGATTGCCGGCCTGCCGGTCACCGTGATTCGCCACGCACGGCGCATGGGCAAGGGCGCGGCGCTGCGCGCTGGCTTTGCCGAAGCCGCCCGCCAGGGCGTGCAGGCGGTGGTCACCATGGACGGCGACGGCCAGCACGCCGCCGCCGACATTCCGCGCCTGATCGATGCCGCCAACCGCCACCCGGGCTGCGTGATCGTCGGCGCGCGGCTGCGCAAGCGCGTCTCGCAGCCACTGCACCGGCGCATCGGCAACGACTTCGGCGACTGGGGCCTCGGCTGGGCCTGCGGCTTCCGCGTGGTCGACAGCCAGAGCGGCCAGCGCCTGTACCCGCGCGCGGTGTTCACCCTGCCGGACGTGCCTGGCGAGGGCTTCGTGTTCGAAGCGCAGATGCTGGTATCGGCCGCGCGCAGCGGCGCGCGGATCGTCGCGGTGCCGATCGAGACGCGCTACGCCTGCGCAGGCGAGCCGACCGAGTTCCGCAAGAGCCATTTCCGCCTGGTGCGCGACCTCGTCGCCATCACCACCCACGTCGTCGGCCAGGTCCTGCGCCACGGCGATGTCGCGCGCCGCTACCTCAAGGCACGCGGCGAGCCGCCGGTCATCGACGACCCGAGCGGCGAGTTCGGCCCACACATCCCCCACGCAGCCCAAGGACCCGGCAGCCCACCATGAACGCAACCCCGCAGCAGCGTGACATCGTCATCCTGGGGGGCGGGCTTGCCGGCCTGACCCTGGCCATCCAGCTGCGCCAGCGCAGGCCGGGACTCGACGTCCTGGTCATCGAACGGCGCGCGCACCCGGTGCGGGAAGCCGCGTTCAAGGTCGGCGAATCCACCGTCGAGATCGGCGCGCACTATTTCGCCGACGTGCTCGGCTTCCGCGAGCACCTGGAAACCCAGCAGGTGCGCAAGTACGGCCTGCGCTACTTCTTCAGCGAGGGCATGGACGACGTCGGTCCCTGCAACGAGCTCGGGGTCAGCAAGCTGCTGCCGACGCCGTCGTGGCAGCTCGACCGCGGCCGCTTCGAGAACTTCCTCGGTGACGAGGCGCGCAAGCTCGGCGTGGAGTTCCTCGATGGCGCGGTGGTCCGCGGCCTGGAGCTGCGCGAGGACGGCAGCGCGCATGAGGTGCGCTACGAACACGACGGCAGCGAGCACGTCGCCAGTGCGCGCTGGGTGGTCGACGCCTCGGGGCGCGCGGGGCTGATCAAGCGCAAGTTCGACCTGGCCCAGCCCAACGACCATGACGCCAATGCCGTGTGGTGGCGCGTCGACGGCCACCTCGACCTCGACGCATGGTCCGACGATCCGGGCTGGCGTTCGCGCTTCGTGCCGGCCGAGCGCTGGCGCTCGACCAACCACATGTGTGGCCCGGGCTACTGGTTCTGGCTGATCCCGCTGGCCTCCGGCTCGCATTCGGTCGGCATCGTGTGCGACGCGAAGATGCACCCGCTGGACACCATGAACACCCACGCCAAGGCGATGGACTGGCTGCGCGAGCACCAGCCGCACGTCGCGCGCGAGCTCGACAAGCCGCAGCACGCGCTGCAGGACTTCCTGTTCCTGCGCCACTTCTCGTATGGCTGCAAGCAGGTGTACTCCGGGCACCGCTGGGCACTGACCGGCGAGGCCGGGCTGTTCCTGGATCCGTTCTATTCGCCCGGCAGCGATTTCATCGCCATCAGCAACACCTACGTCTGCGAGCTGATCGACCGCGACCTGGCCGGCGAATCGGTGGCCATGCACGCATCGATCTACCAGCAGCTGTACTTCAGCTTCTACGAGAACACGCTGTCGCTCTACCAGGACCAGTACCCGGTCTTCGGCCACCCGGTGGTGATGCCGCTGAAAGTGCTCTGGGACTATGCCTACTACTGGTCGCTGCTGGCGCCGCTGTTCTTCGGCAAGCGCCAGGCCGACCTGCCGCTGCTGACCCGGCTGCGCCCCGCGTTCAACACCGGCCGCGCGCTCAACCTCGGCATGCAGGCGCTGCTGCGCGACTGGGGCCTGCGCGATCCGGACGCCGCGCTCGACGGTGGGCATGCGCTCGACCAGTACGGCGTGGACTGGTGCCGGCGCATGAACGGCGCGCTGCCGGAGCAGCTGGACGACGACACCTTCGTCGCGCGCGCCGGGGAGAACGTGGAGGCGATGCGTCGCCTGGCCGGCGAGATCCTGGCGCTGGCCCGCACCGCGTTCCCGGACATCGCCGACCACGGCCTCGCCGCGCTGGCTCCGGCCTTCGACCCCGATGCGGAGCCCGAGATGGTCCCCGCCCACTGGTGGCAGGTGGCGACCGCGGCGACCGCCGCCGAGGCGTGAGCACGGCCCCGTGACCACCCTGCTGTTGCTGCAGCTCCTCGCCATCCTGGTGGCGGCGCGCGGCTGTGGCCTGCTGCTGCGCCGCTTCGGGCAGCCGGCGGTGGTGGGCGAGATGGCCGCAGGCGTGCTGCTCGGCCCGGTGGTGTTCGGGCAGCTGTGGCCGGCCACGCATGCGGCGCTGTTCCCGGCCGCGTCGCTCGCGCCGCTGTCCGCGCTGGCCACCCTCGGGCTGGTGCTCTTCATGTTCGTGGTCGGCGCCGAGCTGCGCGCGCCGCAGGGATTGCGTTCGCAGGTCCGCGCCGCGGGGCTGGTCGGCGCCTGCGCGTTCTTCGTGCCGATGGCGATGGGCCTGGTGCTGGCGGTGTGGCTGTATCCCGCGCTGGCGCCGGATGGGCTCGCCTTCTGGCCGTTCGCGCTGTTCTTCGCCGCGGCCATGTCGATCACCGCATTCCCGGTGCTGGCGCGGATCCTCAAGGATCGCGGCATGACCCGGACCGGGGTCGGCCAGCTGTCGCTCAATGCCGCCGCGCTCGCCGACGTGTTCACCTGGATGCTGCTGGCGCTGATCCTGGCGCTGGCCGGCGGCGGCGACGGCTATGCCGGCTTCACCCGCGTCGCCGGTGGCCTGCTGCTGATCGTCGCGCTGGTGTTCCTGGTGCTGCGGCCGCTGTATGCGTGGCTGCTGCGCCGCCACCCGCTCGACGAGGATGGCGCCACGGTCTCGTTCGGGCTGCTGCTGGCCGGCATGCTGGCCTGCGCGGCCGCGACCGAATGGGTGGGCCTGCACGCGGTGTTCGGCGCGTTCCTGTTCGGCGCCTGCCTGCCACGCGATGACCGCCTGCTGGCGGTGCTCATCGAGCGCATCGAGCACATCGCGGTGGTGGCGCTGATGCCGATCTTCTTCGCGCTGGCCGGCCTCGGCATGAGCGCGGACGCGTTTACCGGCGGCAGCGTGGGCGTGCTGGCGGCGATCGTCGCCGTGGCGGTGGCGGGCAAGGTGGCCGGCGGTGCGCTGGGCGCGCGCCTTGCCGGCCATCCGTGGCGGCCGAGCCTTGCAGTGGGCTCACTGATGAACGCGCGCGGCCTGATGGAACTGGTGGTGATCAAGGTCGGCCTGGACGCGGGGCTGATCGGCCCGGTGCTGTTCACCATGCTGTTCGCGATGGCGATCCTGACCACGGTGATGACCGGTCCCCTGCTCGCCCTGTTGGCGCGCGGACCGCGGCCCGCGGTTCAGTTGGAGGGCGGTGCGGCCGGCGGGTCGGCCAGCGGCGGCGGGTTGGATACGTAGATCGCCACGCCGCGCGCGTGCTTCTGCCGCGGGCTGATGCTCACGCCGACGCCAGCGCTGGTGTGGCTGCGGCCACCGAAGCGCCCGCCGCCGGCACCCACGCTCACGCCGCTGCCGCCGTAGCTGTCCGCGGTGCCCTGGAACAGGATGCCGTTGGCGCCCAGCGAGGCGGCTTCCTCGCGCAGCTTGCGCAGCACCGAGTCGGTCTTGTTCTGCTCGCCGTAGGTGAGCGCACCGCTGCTGGTCTCCAGCAGCGCGATCTCTTCGTACGGCACGGACGGCGCACCGTAGTACACGCGGACCTGGGCGGGGTCGATCGGCGCCCGCGGCGTGCCGGTGAGGATGTGCGAGGACGCGCAGCCGGCCAGCAGCAGCACGGCGCTGGCGGCGACGAAACGAAGCGTGTGGATGGCGGTCATGTCGGCACCTTCGGCGATGGATGGAAATCTTCCGCTGGCCATCATGAACCCTCCGCGACGGACCGCGCCACGACGGCGGCGGCGTCAGCCCATGCCGCCGTTGACCCCGATCACCTGGCCGGTGACGTAGCCGGCGGCATCCGAGCACAGGAAGCCGACCATCGCCGCCACTTCGTCCGGCGTTCCCGCGCGGCCCGCCGGCACCATCTGCTTCACCACCTCGGGCGCGAACGCGGCCTCGGCCATGCGTCCGGCGATCACGCCGGGCGCGACCACGTTGACGGTGATGTTGCGCGACGCCATTTCGCGCGCCAGCGATTTCGACGCGCCATGCAGCGCCGCCTTGGCCGCGGCGTAGTTCGCCTGGCCGCGGTTGCCGAGCACCGCGGCGACGCTCGACACGCTGACGATGCGCCCCCAGCGCGTGCGCGCCATGGGCAGCAGCAGCGGCTGGGTGACGTGGAAGAAGCCGTGCAGCGACACGTCGATGACCCGCTTCCACTGCGCGTCGGACATGCCCGCCATCGGCGCGTCGTCGTGGATGCCGGCGTTGTTGACCAGTACCTGCACCGGGCCGTCGGCGAGCAGGCCGTCGATTGCCGCGCGCGTCGCGTCGCCGTCGGCGACGTCGAAGGCGACCGCATCGGCACTGCCGCCGGCTTCGCGGATCGCATCGGCCACCGCCTGCGCACGCGCGAGGTTGGCATTGCCGTGGACGACCACGTGCAGGCCGGCCGCGGCCAGCTGCCGGCAGATCGCACCGCCAAGGTCGCCGCTGCCGCCGGTGACCAGTGCGCGTCGTGGAGCCTGCATGGATGTGTTCATGCGCGGATTATCGCGGCATCGCCGCGGCGTCGGCGAGCATCACCGCCGCGCGGCCCTCTGCCAGCAGCGCGCCGGCATGGTGGATGCGGAACGCGTACTGCTGGCTGGCCTCGCCTTCCATGAGCAGCTCGGCCTCGCACTCCAGCGCGCCGGCCAGGTCATCGATGCGCGCGCAGTGCAGCTCCACCCCGCGCAGTGCGACCAGCATCCCGGCACGCGCGGCCTCGCCACCGGACGCACGCGCGCGCAGGCCGCCGTGCACCGCCATCGCCTGCGCGCCGTACTCGCACAGGTGCACCGCGCGCAGCAGGCCGCCGCTGCGCAGCGGATGCGCGGGATCGCGGTGGTTGCCGGCGCGCAGGCGGATGCTGCTGGCATCGAAGCCCAGCACCTCGTCCCACAGGCACATGGCGCCCTGGTGCGGGATGAGCGCGAGGATCTCGTCGCGGCCGATCACGCTTGGGACTCCGCAGGCGGGTGGCGCGACACCAGCAGGGCGAGCACGAAGTTCGACAGCACGCCGAGCGCCACGGTGCTGCCGATCGCGCGCAGCACCGGAATCGACGACAACGCCAGCAGGCTGAACACCAGCAGGGTCATCAGGCTGCACACCACCACAGCGTGCAGGGTGCGCAGCTGGTCGGCGCGGTCGTCGCCGGCATGTTCGAAGAACAGCGCGTAGTCGAGCCCGAGGCCGGCGGCGAGGATCAGCGCCACCAGGTGGAACAGGTTGAGTTCCACGCCCAGCCCGCGCAGCACCGCCAGCACCACCAGCGTGGTCAGCGCCATCGGCAGCAGCACGCGCACGACGCGCCTGGGCGAGCGCAGCGCGATCCACACCGTCGCCGCCAGCAGCAGCGCGGCGATCGCCAGCGCGGCCAGCACGCGGCCGCGGTATTCCGCGACCAGCGACTCCGAGGCCAGTTTCATGTCCAGCAGCTCGCCACCGGCGTCGGCCGCCACGCGCGCCACCGCGGCGGGATCCGACAGGCCGCTCAGCGACACCAGCGCCGTGGCACCGGCCTCGCCCTCCAGCAGCAGGCCTTCCACGCTGCCGGCCAAGGGCGTGCCACGCAGGTCGGCGGCGCGCAGCGGCGGCGCGGTGCGCGCGTGTTCGACATCGGCCAGGAACGGCGCGAACGCGTCCTCGCGGAACGGCGAGTCCTGCAGCGCGGTGGTGAGCGCCGCCTGCAAGGTGCCCGGATCCGGAAGGCGGGCCTGGCGTGCACGCTGGGTGGCCGCGGACGGCAGGTATCGCGCCGCGCTGTCGTAGCCGTCGATGGCACCCGTTGCCACCAGTGCGTCCAGCCGCGGGTGGATCGCCTCGGCCGCGGCCAGCGCGGCGTCGCCATCGGCGCCGCGCAGCACCAGCACGTAGCGCACGTCGGGTGCGCCCAGCTCGTCGCGCAGGCGGGTATCGACGGCCATCGCGTCGTCCGGCACCGGCGTCAGGCGCGAGAGGTCGTTTTCCCAGAACGGCGTGCGCGCCGTCGCCAGCACCGCGACGCAGGCGATGGCCAGCACCAGCAGCGACCAGCGCGGGCGCGGCAGGCGGTTGATGCCGCGCCACAGCGCCTGCACGCGCGGGAAATCGGCGGTGTCGCGCGGCGACGGGTCGACCAGCGGCGGCAGGCCGTAGCGCGTGGCCAGGGCCGCGGCCGCGAGCGCGGCGATGGTGAACACCGCCAGCTGGCGCAGGCCGTCGACGCCCGAGAACAGGAAGGTGAGGTACGAGATGCAGGTGGCGATGACGCCGGTGGCCAGGGTGGGCCACAGCTGGCGCACGTTGCGCTGCGGGGTGAGGCCGGCGCGCTGGTGGCTGAAGAAGTGGATCGGATAGTCCTGCACCACGCCGATCAGGGTGAAGCCGAAGGCCACGGTAATGCCGTGCACGGCCTCGAACATCAGCGCCACGGCGCCCAGCCCGGCGAGCCCGGCGGTGGCCAGCGGCAGCACGCCGAGCAACGGAATGCGCCAGCTGCGATACGCGACCAGCAGCAGCAGGATCAGCGAGATGCTGTCGATCGCGCCGACCCACTGCGCCTCGCGCGCGGTGCGGCCGCCGATCTCCACCGAGAACGCGCCCGGGCCGGTCATCCGCAGCTGCGAAGGCGCATCGCCGCGGGCGGCGGCGAATGCGGCGTACACCGCGTCATAGGCGCGCTGCTGACCGGTCGGGTCGAAACCGCCGGCATGGGTCTGCGCCAGCAGCAGCGCCTCGCGGCCGGCACGGTCGAACCACACGCCGTGCAGGCGCGACGGCGCCGCGGCCGGCTGCCACGCTTCGGCGACCTTCAGCAATTCCAGCGTGGGATCGGACGGCAACAGCGGCTCGATCAGCGCGGCGGCCGGCGAGCCGAGATCCTGCAGGCGTTCGTCGAGCTGCTCGGCGAGGTACGCGGCGTCCAGCGGCTGCGTATCGAAGCCGGGTGTCAGCAGGTAGCGGTAGGCGCGCAGCGATTCCGGGATGGCATCGAGGTTGGCATCGCCGCCGTTGGCGACGAACTCGAAGTCGTCATTGGCGGCAAGCGTGGCCGCCAGTGCCTGCGACTGCGCGGCCAGCGCTTCGGGGTCGCCGCCCGACAGCGAGATCAGCAGCAGGCGCGTGCCGGGGCCGTCGCCCAGTTCGTCGATCAGGAGCTTCTGCGCGGCCGTGCGCGGCTCCGGCATGAAGCGGCGCAGGTCGCCACTGAGCGCGAGGTGCTGGCCCACCACCCAACCGGCGATCGCCAGCGCCGCCAGCCACAGCAGGGCCAGCGCGGTGCGGCGTGCGGGCGTCATTGCGCGCCGGCGCCGGGCTCGCGGCACAGCACGGCCAGCGCCGCGGCGTCGGCATCCACGGCCGCGGAGCGCGCGGCGCCCGCCAGCAGCGTGCGCTGCAGTTCGCCTTCCACCGGGCGGGTCTCGATGCAGCGCAGCTCGGCGCCGCGGCCGCGCAGGGTGATGTCGCGCAGGGTCGCGGCCAGTGCGGCGTCACGCGGTACCAGGACCAGCGTCCAGTCCTCGCGGCTGCCGCTGGCCGTGGTGCGGTAACTCTGCCCCAGCGCCGCGGTGTCGCCGCCGAGCAGCGCGCCGAAGCTGGCCTGCAGCCCTGCAAGTTCGGGTGCGCGCGACAGCGCGAAGCTGCGCGGCGCGCGGGTGCCGCGCACGATCGTCGCCCGGCCACCGCGGATGGTCGTGGTTTCGGCGTACGGGGCGCGCACCTCGCGCACCAGCGTGTCGGCGTCGGGACGCGCGTAGACGCCTTCGATGCGCAACGGGGCTTTCAGCATCGCCGAACCGCGCACCTCGACGAACGGCGTGCGCATTGGCGCCGGCCGCGCCAGGCGCGCGAGGATCCAGCCGCTATCGACCGCCGCCGGCTGCGCGGCGGACGACAGCGCCGGCAGCAACGCGAGCGCCGCCGTCAGCAGCATCGTCCACCGCCGCACCCGGAACGGCGTCGTCGCCGGGCCGGGGGTCATGCCTGGCGTGGACCCTGACATCGGGCCTGGCGTCGGGCGTGGAGTCTTGCTGGCTTCGGTCGTGCTCACGGTCGCCCCAGAAGTCGTAGAAGTTGAACCAGTTGTATGGCGCATCGCGGACATGATGCTCAAGGCGCGATGCATAACGCTCGATGAGCGCCGGCAGCGCGGTGGCGCGCTCGCGCCGCGGGATGACCAGGCCATCGGAAAAGGGCTCGAACACCAGATCGTAGCGGGAGCCGCCGCGGTACAGGCCGAAGGCGAGCTGCACCGGCACGCCCAGTACCGCGGCCAGCTGCCATGGCGTCAACGGGAACTGGGCTTCGGTGCCGAGGAACGATGCCGGCAGCGACGGCTCGCCGGGCTGGGTGCGGTCGACCAGCAGCGCGATCACCGCGCCCTCCGCGGCCGCCTGCTGGATCTCGAACATGATCGCCGGCCCGCCCTGGCTGGCATCGATCACCGACGCCGCGATCTCCGGGTTGAGCGCATCGAGCAGCGCGGTGACCGCAGGGCTGTGCGCCTTGTCCAGCACCACGCGGATCTGCACGTCGGGGCGCTGCCGGCCAAGCACGCGCAGCACCTCGAAGCTGCCGAGGTGCGAGCCGAACAGCAGCAGTCCGCAGCCACGGTCGAGTACTTCGTGCAGCGGCCTGAGCCCGCTGATGCCGATGTCGAAGCGCGCGGCGTCGCCGCCGAGCAGGAACACGCGGTCGAGGATGGTGGCGGCGAAGGTGTGGATGTGGCGCGCGACATCGCGCAGCCGCGCCGGGCGCCCGAGCGCGCGCGCGAGGTAGGCGCGCGAATCCCGCCGCTCCTCGTGCCGGCGCAGCAGGAAATACAGCGTGATCGGGAACAGCAGCAGCCGTGCCAGCCTGCGCCCGCCGTGCCGGCTGACGCCGCGCAGCAGCCAGAGCGCAAACCAGCCGCCGCCCTCGCGGCGCTGCTTCCAGTGCCGGGTCATGCCGCCACCACGTCGCCGGTCGCGACCAGCACGTCGCCGGCCTGCACGCGGAACCGCCAGCGCGGCGCGGCGCCATCGAGCACCACCGTCGCCACCACGCCCGGCAACAGGGGCGCCAGGAACTTGACCTGCGGCAGCCGCAGCGGACCCGTCGGCGCGTGCCCGCGCTCGATGGCGGCCAGCACGTGATCGAGGATCACCACGCCGGGCACCAGCGGGCTGCCGGGGAAATGCCCCGGCAGGCAGGGATGGGTAGGCGCAACGACGAACTGCATGGTGTGGCCGAGTGCTCTCAGGACGGGCGGCGCAGCAGCGCCTGCACGGAGGCGTGTGCCGCATCGGCCAGGGCCTGGCGGGTGACGGCGACGGCGTCGGCGGCATCACGGGTCGGCAACGGCGTGCCGATGCGCACGCGGATCACCCCGGGACGGACGCGGAACATCCGGTCGGGCGGCAGCACCGCGCCGGCGCCCTCGATCGCCACCGGCAGCACCTCCACGCCGGCATCGATCGCGGACTGGAACGCGCCGCCCTTGAACGGCGCCACCGCGCCGCTGCGGCTGCGCGTGCCTTCCGGGAACAGGCACAGGCTGTGGCCATCGCGCAGCAGCGCCGCGGCCTGGCGGCGCAGCAGCGGTCCGGAGCGCGGGTTGTCGCGCTCGATGAACAGCATCCCGCAGGCACGCGCATACCAGCCCACGAACGGCACCCGCGCCATCTCCTGCTTGAGCAGGAAGTGCAGCGGCACCGGAACCGCGCGGAACAACGCGCAGATGTCGATGATCGACTGGTGGTTGGAGACCAGCAGGCGCGCGCGCGACCAGTCGATGTCGTCGGCGCCTTCCACCTCGAATCGCGCGCCTGCGCCGGCGATCAGCGTGGGTGCCCAGCAGCGCGCGGCCATGCGCAGCGCGAGGTCGCGGCGCCGCGTCAGTGCCAGCACCAGCAAGGCCAGACTGATCCAGCCCGCCGTCCAGAACAGCATGAACACGAAGCCGAGGGCGTTGTGGGCGCCCCAGGCCAATCGTCGCGCGGCCGGTTCGGCCTCTTCCATGGTGTCGACGCGGATCTGCATCGGCGAAGCATACCAATGCCGCCAGGCGCTTCCGCGCTTCAGCGCAGGAAGTCGCGCCAGAACGCCGGGCCCAGCGCCGCCATCTGGCGAAGAAAGGAGAGAAAACTGACATAGCGGCCAGGGAAACGCCGCTTGCGGTACATGAACTCGATGGCAAAGAACCCGCCCACGACGCCGTAGGTCAGGAGGTTTGCGAACAACGACCATTGTTCGAGGGTGATCGCCACCGGCGGCCGGATGCCGAGGCTCGCCAGCAGGCCGCCCGGCTCCGCCGCCAGCGCCAGCGCCAGGTTGGCCAGCGCCATGCCGGCGAGCACCCAGGCCCAGGCCGCGGTCAGGCCGCGGCTGTAGGCGAGCAGGTCCGGCGCCAGCGTGGCCGGCGTGCTGCCGTCCAGGGCCGCCACGATGCGGGTGATCAGCGCGCCATGTGGTGACTGCAGGCTGCGCCCGAACAGCCACGCGATCAGCGCGACGAACGCCACCGGCACCAGCAGCAACGGCACCGCGGCCAGGCCGGCGAGGTAGAGCGCGTGGCAGGCGGCGACCGACAGCGGCAGCAGCAGCCACGCCCAGGTGCGGCGCGCGGCGATGCCGGCGGCCAGCATCATCACCACCAGCGAAAGCAGCGCGCCGTAGGCGAAGCGGCCGTCGCCGGTGGCGCTGGCGGCATGCGCCAGCAACGCGTAGGCAACCGCCATCGCCACCTGCAGGCCCAGCACCATGGACGTCGTCCCGGCGGCGGCGGGCGCGTTCAGGTGCGCTGCTGCTCGACGTGTGCCGACAGCGCGCGCAGCGACGCGAAGATGCGCAGGTTTTCCTCGTTGTCCGAGCGCAGCTGGAAGCCGTAGCGCTTGCCGACCGCCAGCGCGAGCTCCAGCGCGTCGATCGAATCCAGGCCCAGCCCGGTGTTGAACAGCGGCGCCTCCGGGTCGATGCCGGCCGGATCGACGTCCTCGAGGTTCAGGCTTTCGACCAGCAGTTCGGCGAGTTCGCGTTCGGCGGGGGTCTGGTTGGACATCTGCGGTTTCCGGGTTGCGGCTGGGGTCGTGGCGACCGTGGCCCGCCGGCCCTGCGGCTGGCGGCGCGCTATCATCTGCGTCCCGGAATCATCGCATGGCCGCACAGCGCCGCGAAATGTCGAACACAACCGAAGACACGGACGCCTCCGCGCAAGACATCGAAACCGACGTGCTGGTGATTGGCGGCGGACCCGCCGGTTCCACCGCCGCGACCCTGCTGGCCCGGCGCGGCTGGCGCGTGCTGATGCTGGAGAAGGCGCTGCATCCGCGCTTCCACATCGGCGAATCGCTGCTGCCCATGAACCTGCCGATCCTCGAGCGCCTTGGCGTGCTGGAGCAGGTGCGCGCGATCGGCGTGCACAAGCAGGGCGCCGATTTCCCGCTGCAGGATGCGGCCGGCACCACCAACGTGTTCCGCTTCGACCGCGCCATCAACCCGAAGTACGGCTACGCGTTCCAGATCAAGCGCGAGGAGTTCGACCAGCTGCTGTTCGAACACGCCCGCGCCAATGGCGTGGACGGCCGCGAACAGGTTTCGGTCGACGCGGTGGAGTTCGAGGGCGGACGCCCCACCGTTGCGCGCGCCCGCGATGCCGACGGCAACACGCTGCGGGTGCGCATGCGCTACGTGGTGGATGCCAGTGGCCGCGACACGTTTTTCGGCCGCAAGCTCAAGCTCAAGCAGAAGAGCAGCCACCACCAGTCGGCGGCGATCTTCAGCCACTTCCGCGGCGTGCAGCGTCGGGCGGGCGAAGACGCCGGCAACATCACCATCGACCGCTTCGCGCACGGCTGGTACTGGCTGATCCCGCTGCGCGGCGACGTGATGAGCGTCGGCGCCGTATGCCATCCCGAATACCTCAAGCAGCGCCGCGGCAACAACGAAGACTTCCTGATGCAGACCCTGGCGCTGGCGCCATCGGTGTGGTCGCGCATGCAGGATGCCGAGCGCGTGGCGCCGGTGCACGCCACGGGCAACTACTCCTACGGCTGCAGCCGGATGTCGGGCGACGGCTGGGTGATGGCCGGCGACGCATTCGCCTTCATCGACCCGGTGTTCTCGTCGGGCGTGTACCTGGCGATGAACAGCGCCGAGCATGCGGCCACGGTGGTCGACGGCAGCCTGCGCACGCCGGCGCGCGAGCGCGCCCTGCAGCGCGCCATGGACCGGCGCCTTCGCCGCGGGCTGAAGCACTTCTCGTGGTTCATCCACCGCTTCACCACGCCGGTGATGCAGCGCCTGTTCGCGGCTCCGCGCAACGACTGGCAGCTCGAGCAGGCGGTGATCTCGATGCTGGCCGGCGACGTGTTCGACAACAAGCCGGTGCTGCGCCGGCTGCGCCTGTTCCGCCTGCTGTACGCGGCGAACGCCGTGGTGATCGCGCCGCAGGCGCTGCGCGGCTGGCTGCGCCGCCGTCGCCAGGTCGCTGAACAGTTCAGCGGCGACACGCTGCAAGACGGCAACCCATGAACAGCGTGCTCGCCTCACTGCCAGCCGCGCCACGCCTGGCCGTCGATTATGTCCAGGCCGATGCGCCGCAGGCGCTGCTCGGCGACGACACCCTGGCGGTGTTCGGCTTCGGCGCGCGCGTCCCCCAGGCGCTCGCCGATCCGCGCTACCTGCGCGTGCCGCTGGAGCCCCATGGCGATGCGCCATACGAAGTCTGGCGCGCCAACGCGCCGGTGATGCGCGGCCGCGACGGCGACATCCGCTGGTCCAGCGACGGCCAGCTGCTGTTCGGCGCCATCGAGGTGGAAGAGGGCGCGGACGGCATCGAAGCCGCGGCGCGCCACGCCTATGCACGGCTGGTGGCATTCACCCGCGGCAGCCGCACGCCGCACCTGCTGCGCATCTGGAACTACCTCGACGCGATCACCGTGGGCCAGGGCGACGCGGAGCGCTACCGCGAGTTCTGCATAGGCCGCGCCGCCGGTCTCGGCGATTTCGATGCCCGTACGCTGCCGGCGGCGACCGCCATCGGCCGCTGCGATGGGGCACGCGTGGTGCAGGTCTACTGGCTGGCCGCGCACGCGCCCGGCACGCCGGTCGAGAACCCGCGCCAGGTCAGCGCCTACCACTACCCGCGCCAGTACGGCCCGCAGCCGCCGAGCTTCGCGCGCGCGATGCTGGCGGCCGACGGCAGCGCGATGCCGCTGCTGCTGTCCGGCACCGCCGCCGTGGTCGGGCATGCCTCGATGCACGAGGGCGAACTTCTGGCGCAGGTCGACGAGACCTTCGCCAACTTCGATGCGCTGCTGCACATGGCGCGCGCGCGATGCCCCGCCCTGCCGCCGCGCTTCGGCGCCGGCACGCGGCTCAAGGTGTACGTGCGCGACCGCGCCGACCTGCCGCTGGTGGCCGCGGCGCTGGACCGCCGCTTCGGCGACACGGTGCCGCGCATGCTGCTGCACGCCGCGATCTGCCGGCGTGAACTGGCGGTCGAGATCGACGGCGTTCACGGAAATCCAGAGAGCCCCGTCACCTCCTGAACAGACAGCCGATCACAATACCGTGGCGTTCTGTTGCGCTGCAAGATTGAGTATCGGGGCAAAAAAAATGCAGACTCGGCGCGGGCCAAGACGACAACGACCCGCCGCAGCATCCACTCTTTGCATTGACCAAGGAGCACCGCCGGGGAGACGGTGGCATCGACCACTGCATCCCGCGTGCCTCCATTCCGAGGATCGCCCTGATGAAATGCACCACCCTGTTGCTGCTGGCCGGCCTGAGTGCCGGTTTTGCCGCGCATGCGTCCGAGCCGGCCGTCGCCGACTCCGACGCCACCGGCAGCCTTGCCGGCGTCACCGTTGCCATCGATCCCGCCACCGGTCGCCTGCGCGCACCGACCGCGTCCGAGCTGGCGTCACTGCGCGCGGCCGCGAGCCGCATGCGGACCGACAACTCCATGTCGATCGCCAAGCCGGGCCCGAAGACCCGCGCCGAAGCCGAGCGCACCATGCGTCGCCATCCCGATGGCCGCGTCAGCATGCAGGTGTCCGACGACATGATGTCGAATGTCACCGCCACCCAGCAGGCCGATGGCAGCATCGTGATCACCCACGGCGACCACGCCCCCGCCGCGGAGGGCGCCGCCCATGAATAAGACCCTGCTTGCGTGCGCCCTGGCCGTTGCCTCGGTGGCCGCCATCGGCACGGCCCAGGCCGCGAACATCATTCCGGTCAACATGAACGCTCCCGGCGTCGGCCTCAACGACCCCGCCGCGGCGACGCCGGTCGGCAACAACCCGGGCAAGACGGTCGGTGAACAGCGCCGCATCGTGTACCAGTTCGCGGCCGACCTGTGGGGCGCGGTGCTGGAAAGCGACGTGGACATCCGCGTGCGCGCCCAGTTCACCCCGCTCACCTGCGACGCCACCAGCGGCGTGCTCGGCTCCGCCGGCGCGCGCTTCATCCAGCGCGACTTCGACGGCGCGGTGCCGGCCACCTGGTATGGCGAAGCGCTCGCCAACGCCATCGCCGGCGACAACCTGTCGCCGACCGAAGACGAGATCAACAGCAACTTCAACTCCAACCTCGGCACCCCGGGCTGCCTGGAGAATTCCGGCTGGTACTACGGCCTCGACGGCAACACGCCGGCAGGGAAGATCAACTTCCTCGACGTGGTGATGCACGAGATCGGCCACGGCCTGAACTTCCAGGGCTTCCACAACCTGGCCACCGGCGCGCCGCAGAGCGGCTTCACCGACATCTATTCGAGCTTCGTGTACGACAACGCCACCAGCAAGGCGTGGAATGCGATGACCAACGCCGAGCGCGTTGCCGCCGCGAAGTCCGATGCACTTGCCTGGACCGGCGCCGAAGTCACCGCGCAGGTGCCGGACGCGCTCGCGCCGCTGACCATGCTGGTCGCCAGCGGCACCGCCACCGGCAGCTTCGCCTTCGGCACCGCGGCCTTCGGTCCGGAAGCCACCTCGGCGAACTTCAACGGGGCGGTGGTGCTGGTCAACGACGGCAGCGCAGCGCCCTCGCAGGGCTGCGTGGCCTCGCCCGCCGGTGCCTACGCAGGCAAGGTGGCGATCGTCGACCGCGGCACCTGCGCGTTCGAGATCAAGGCGAAGTTTGCCCAGGATGCCGGCGCGATCGCGGTCATCGTGGCCAACAACGCCCCCGGTACGATCGCCATGGCCGAGGACGCCACGGTCAATGCCACGGTGCCGACCATCAGCGTCTCGCAGGCCGACGGCGTCACCATCAAGGCGGGCATCCCGGGCGTCAACGTGACGCTGGCACAGGTCCCCGGGCGGTTCGCCGGTTCCGACATCGCCGGCCGCGCGCGCCTCTACTCGCCGACCGTGCTGGCCCAGGGTTCCACGTTCTCGCACTTCGACATCAGCCACGTGCCGAACGCGCTGATGGAGCCGTCGATCAACCAGGACCTGGACGGCAACCTGCGCCTTGACCTGACCCCGGCGCTGTACGCGGACATGGGCTGGACGCTGAACGACGGCAACGCCACGACCCACGGCGGGCGTTGCGACACCGGCGTGCCGGTGTTCGATGCCGAGGTCGTCGGCATGGTCGGTGGTGCCAACCTGCAGGCCGCCGAGGCCATGTGCCGCAGCACGGTCAAGGCCAAGGCCGGCGTCGCAGCCTGCCTTGCCCCGTTCGTCGCCAAGCTGCGCTCGGTGGGTGCCATCCCGGCGAGCGCGGAAGCCTCGCTGCGCAAGTGCTCGCTGTAATACGCGTTCTGCATTGAGGTAGTTCAGGGCCGGCGCTCCTTCGGGGCGCCGGCCCTTTTTCATGCCCGCGATGCGCCGCCCCGCCGCGGCGTAGAATCCCGCCATGGCCTATCCCGACACCCGTTTCCGGCGCATGCGCCGCGATGCGTTCTCGCGCCGGCTGATGCGCGAGCACACCCTGACCGCCGACGACCTGATCTACCCGGTGTTCGTGCACGAGCCGGCGGGTCGCGCCGCGATCGCCTCGATGCCGGGCATCGAACGCATGTCGATCGACGACCTGCTGCGCGAAGCCGACACCGCCTGCGAACTCGGCGTGCCGGCGCTGGCGCTGTTCCCGGTTACCGCGCCGGAAGCCAAGTCGCTCGACGCCGCCGCGGCGTGGGACGACGACGGCCTCTGCCAGCGCGCGGTGCGCGCGCTCAAGGCGCGCTTCCCGGAGCTGGGCGTGATCACCGACGTCGCCCTGGACCCCTACACCAGCCACGGCCAGGACGGCCTGGTCGACGGCCGCGGCTACGTCATGAACGACACCACCGTCGAGGCGCTGGTGCGCCAGGCGCTGTCGCACGCGCGCGCCGGTGCCGACGTGGTGGCACCCAGCGACATGATGGACGGCCGCATCGGCGCGATCCGCTTCGCGCTGGAAGAGGACGGCCACGTCCATACCCGCATCCTCGCCTACGCGGCAAAGTACGCGTCGAGCTTCTACGGCCCGTTCCGCGACGCGGTCGGCAGCGCCTCGGCACTCGGCAAGGCCGACAAGCGCACCTACCAGATGGATCCGGGGAACAGCGACGAGGCGCTGCGCGAAGTCGCCGCCGACCTCGACGAAGGCGCCGACATGGTCATGGTCAAGCCGGGCATGCCCTACCTCGACGTGGTGCGACGGGTGAAGGACAGCTTCGGCGTGCCCACGTTTGCCTACCAGGTGAGCGGCGAGTACGCGATGCTCAAGGCCGCCGCCGCGAATGGCTGGCTGGACGAGCGCGCCTGCGTGCTGGAATCGCTGCTCGGCTTCAAGCGCGCCGGTGCCGACGGCGTGCTGACCTATTTCGCGCTGGACGCCGCGCGCTGGCTGCGCGAGGGCTGACGGCGCAACGACCGGGACCGGCTGCAGGCAGCACCGCGGGCGGCGTAGACTCGGAGCAAACGCCCGGCCACGCACCCGCGGCCGGCAACGCCAAGGCAACAGGGAGGCATGGCATGAAGCATTACGCGGTATTCGGGCATCCGGTCGCGCACTCGCTCTCTCCTCGCATCCATGCCGCCTTCGGGCGAGAGACCGGGATTCCGGTGGACTACGTCGCGATTGACGCGGACACGGGCGGGTTCCCGCACGCATTGCATTTGTTTGCCGCACGCGGCGGCGCCGGCGCCAACGTCACCCTGCCGCTCAAGCAACTGGCGCTGGACCTGTGCACCGACGTCACCGAACGCGCGCGCCGCGCCGGTGCGGTCAACACGCTGGTGCGCAACGGCGAAACCTGGCACGGCGACAACACCGACGGCACCGGCCTGGTGCGCGACCTCACCGGCCGCCATGCGCTGGACCTGCGCGCCCGGCGCACGCTGCTGATCGGCGCCGGCGGCGCGGCGCGCGGCGTGGCGCCGGCGCTGCTGGACGCGGGCATCGGCGACCTCTTCATCGTCAACCGCACCTCGGCGCACGCCGACGCGCTGGCCGACGGCCTCGGCCAGCCCGGGCGCGTGCACCCGCGACACCTGTCCGATATCGGATCGCTGGGCGAGTTCGAGCTGGTGGTCAACGCCACATCGGCGGCGCGCAACACCGGGTTGATGGGGCTGCCGCGCTCGCTGGTCGGGCGGCGGATGGCGGCGGTGGACCTCAACTACGGCGAGGCGGCGGTCCCGTTCCTGGCGTGGGCACGCGCCAGCGGCGCGCACGCGGTCGTCGACGGCCTGGGCATGCTGGTGGAGCAGGCGGCGCTCGGCTTCGCGCGCTGGCACGGCGTGGAACCCGAGACCGACGCCATCTACGGCGAGCTGCGCGCCGAACACAACCACCTGATCACCGCGGACTGATCACCGCGGACCGGGCGGGCGGTGCGCCCACTCAGCCGGCCGCCAGGTACTCGTCCTTCAGGCGCACGTAGTGCGCGGCGCTGTACAGCAGGCCTTCGACGGCGGCATCGTCGATCGTGCGCACCAGCCGCGCCGGGTTGCCCAGCCACAGCTCGCGGCTGCGCACCACCTTTCCAGGGGACAGCAGCGCACCGGCGCCGACGTAGCCGTTGTCCTCGACCACCGCGCCGTCCATCACGATCGCGCCCATGCCCACCAGCGCCGCATTGCCGATGCGGCAGGCGTGGATGATCGCGCCGTGGCCGATGGTGACGTCGTCGCCGATCACGGTGGCGTAGCCGTCCATGCGCGAATGCGGGCCGGCATGGCTGACGTGCACGATGGTGCCGTCCTGCAGGTTGCAGCGCGCACCGATGCGCACCACGTTGACGTCGCCGCGCACCACGGTGCCCGGCCACAGCGAGCAGTCGTCGCCGAGTTCGACGTCACCGATGACCGTGGCAGCCGGGTCGACGTAGACGCGCGCGCCGAGGCGCGGAAACTGGCCGCGGTAGGGTCGTAGGCTCATGCGCGCATTCTAGCCCGGGCTATAGTCGCCGCCATCGCGCGCCGGAGCCCCGCATTGAAGATCGCCAGCTGCAATCTTCACTAGCGTCCCACGTCGTTTCTCGTTGGTCACCTATTACCTCTAGGTAATTGTTTTACTGGGGAACGTTGCTTCACAACGCACCCTAACGTTGCGTATCGTTGCAGCCCAGCCGGGTAGCTACGTTGGTAGTCAGCCAACTGGCTACCCGCCACAGGGGGCACGGGCATGGCAAAAACAACGAACCGACTCACCGACATTCATCTCAAGCGCTGGATCGCCAAGGGCGAGCCTGTAGCGAAGTCCGATGGCGACGGCCTGACCTTCACCTTCAGCAAGGGCGGCACCGCCGCTTGGGTGCTGCGCTACCGCACCGGCGGGAGAAGGAAGGAACTGACCCTCGGGAACTATCCCGACCTCGGGCTCGCTGCAGCGCGCGAAAAGGCGCGTGCGCACCGCGTCGCCGTCGATGGAGGACGCGACCCCGCTGCCGAAAAGCAGGAGGCGAAGACGCGCGCCATGGCCGCGTGGACTATGCGGGAGCTGGTGGCCGACTACCGGGAGAAATGCCTGCAGGGCGGAAACCTCGCTCCGGGCACGGTCAAGTACCGGGAATACGACCTTCAAGGCGTAGTGCTGCCTCGCCTCGGGTCCCGCGACGTTCAGCGCGTGACCACAACCGATATCGTGTCGGTCCTGATCGACGCGAAGCGCACTTGGACGATTACCCGACGGGTCAAGACCACTCTGACTCAGCTGTTCGACCACGCGGTCGCCCTACGGATCGTTCCGGCTAATCCATGCGCCGGCATTAAGCTGAATGCCCTCAAGGGCCCCCGGCCGCCGGTCCGCAAGCGGGTGATGCTGTCTGAAGCCGAGCTGCGGAAGCTCCTACCCGACATCAAGGTTATCGGCATGGAAAACGCGCTGGCGTTCCGCATTCTGCTGGCCACCTGCGTTCGTACCAGTGAGTTGGTGCAGGCGAAGAAAGCTGACATCGACCTTTCCGGCGGCTCGTGGTGGGTGCCCGACTCAAACACGAAGACCCGCAAGGGATTCAGCGTGCCGCTGACCCCAACCGTGGCGGCATGGTTCCGCGAGCTGATCGACCTTTCCGGCGGCAGCGACTACCTGCTGCCCGCTCGACAGGAGCGCCGCAGGCGCAACGTGGGCGGGGATACCCACGTCGCTGCAACTACGCTGTGGGCGGCCATCTGTCGCGCCTTCGACCGAAAGGAAATCGAAATCCGCAGGTTCACCCCTCACGACACTCGATCCACTGCCAAAGGCCATCTGCGGAACCTTGGATTCTCCCGGGAAATCTCCGAAGTCGCCCTCAACCATGTTCTGGAAGGCATGGAGCGGATCTACGACGTTCGTGAGGAAATCCCCGAGCGTCGCGTGGCGCTGGAAAAGTGGGCCGGATTGATTGTGGCTTGCGAGAACGGCGAACCCAGCCCTCCCCCCGCATCCAACGTCGTACCCCTCCGCTCCGCTGCCTGATCAGCCCACTAATAGAACGCAATGACAGATCCCTCGACGCCGAACATCATCCGCCTGACCGACTACCTGATCGCGCAAGGGGCAGGCACGGACACTGCAGTCAGCACCGCCATCTTCGCCAAGATTCACAGTGGCGCCATTCCTGCCTTCATCACGGTTTACCCGGCTTCGTCGCCTGCCGGCACGAGTCTTGCCTCGGTGCTTCGGCACGCAACGAATATCGCCAGCGAACCCCGAGAGCTTTCCATCACGCTCCACGCCAAGGCCAAGGTGGAAATCAGGAAGGCGGCGCTAGGTCTGGACGCAGACTGGGCCTTGCTAGACAGCCTCATCCTGCACGTACCCTATATCGCCGCCGGAGCATGCAAGACGGCAATGAAGGCTGCCCGGGGGCAGGTCGGCACACCTGTTAAGCGAAAGGACAAATCCGTCAACGGGGATCGGGCCGCGATCATTCTTAACGTAATCGAGAAGCTGGGTTTCGACCGGCACGCCATCGTTGGCCCCACCAAGAATGGTCGCAGCGGCCAGCGTGCCGAAATTTTCCGTGCGATGCCTCCTGACAGCATGGGGGAGCATGCAGCTAATGACGCCAGCGCCTTCATGCGCGCGTTCGGTAATGCGTGGGAGTACATGCTGAGGAACGGGATTATTTGCCCCAAGAAGGAGGCGCTTGCCACCTAGCGGTTTGATCGACCCTAATTAGGGTTCAAGGTGCTTCTTACAGGGTGGTCTGCATCGCCAGAGTTCGCTGGAACTATCCAGCAACGAGGCGACACATGCAGAACACCACGATTCACCCCGACTTGCCCGTTGAGGGCAAGGTCCGGTTTCCGACCATCAAGCGCGTCACCGGCATCATGTCGCGCTCCACCATCTGGCGCTACGAGCAGGCCGGAAAGTTCCCGAAACGCACGCGCATCACTCCCCGCATGTCGGTGTGGGACGCCGGCGAACTGCGCGAGTGGCTGGCCGACCCGACCGGCTGGGCGACGGCTGCTGCCTCCAAGGCGGAGCCGTAATGGTCATCACCGCAACGAAGATTGCATTCGACCACACCGCCGACCAGTTCATTCGCGACTGGGGCGCGCTTCCCGCCGTTGAATCCAAGGTGCAGGCGCTGGCGGCGGCCGTCACGGTGATGGGCCACCTGCTGAGCGAGCTGGTCCACCACATCGCCACGAGGGACCTGCAGGTCACGAGCGGGCTCAACGGCATCCCCCACCTGTCCGTCGTGCAGCTCCTCCGCCGCGTGGACCAGTTCATGGTCCTGCAGCCGGCGAAGCAGGAGGGCTAACCCGATGCGCGATTACGGGAAAGTGCACACCTCGTTCTGGGAGAGCGTGTCGGCACGTGCGTTGACGGAGGACGGTCGCTACTTCGCGCTCTACCTGATGACCTGCAAGCACAACAACATCGCGGGTGCGTTCCGCCTCCCGGACGCATATGCCTGCGAGGACATGCAGTGGTCGATCGAAAGGGTTTCCGAAGGGTTCCGCGAGCTGTTCGAGAACGGTTTCGCGACCCGTTGTCGAGTCTCGAAGTGGGTGTTCATCAACAAGCACCTCGTCTGGAACGCCCCGGACAACCCCAACCAGCGCAAGGCTGTGGCCAAGGTCGCATCGATGGTCCCGGACACCTGCAGCTGGCGCACCGACTTCAGTCTGGTACTGCGCAACCTCCAGCTCGGTGGTGTCGAGGCGGCAAACAACCGGCCCGAAAGGGATTCGGAACCCTTCAACAACCGTTGCGAAACTCCTTCGGAACCGTTCGCCAACCAGAAGCAGGAGCAGGAACAGAAGCAGGAACAGGAGCAGGAAGTCATTGGCGCTGGCGCGCCCCAGCCCGATGCCCAGATGCTCAACGGCAAAAAGACGTCGGCAGGGGCAAAGGGCAAGTCCTCGGGCACGCGCATCTCCGCCGACTGGACGCTGTCCGAAGCCGACCGCCAGTACGCCAAGTCCAAGGGCGTGGATGCCGACGATGAGGCCGAGAAATTCCGCGATTACTGGCTGAGCAAGGCGGGCCCCGCCGGCATGAAGGCCGACTGGGACGCGACGTGGAGGAACTGGGTGCGCAATGCGACGGAGTACAGCCGCGACAAGTCGCCCCGCGGCCACGCCGCGGCCACGCTCCCGAATCCGCTGCCGAGGCTCACCGCATGAGCGCTGACGATTCCCTCATCCACGTTGAGCGGCAGGTGCTCCACACGGCCATGCAGCGCGCTTCGAGCCTGCAGGACATGCCGCTTCTCCCGAAGCATTTCTCGACCGAACAGCACGCCGACCTCTGGCAGATCATCCAGTCGCTCTCGCTGGACGGTAAGCCGTTCGATGCCGTCTCGGTCATGGACGCCGCAAGCGGGGCTGGTCTGTCGCAGGCCACGCAGTCCCTGTCAATCCAGATCGCAAGCGCTCCGGAGCTGTACCCCGCGACTGAGCCGGGTTACCCGGCGGAGCGGATGATCGAAGGCTGGCGGAACCGGGAATCGGCACGCATTGCACGGCAGCTGACTGCCGACCTCGGCAGGCGCAAGGAAGGCGCAACGGATCTCGCCATCGCTGCCCTGATGGGGCTGCACGCCGAAGACGCCAGCTGCGAACACACGGCCAAGCAGGCGCTGCAGCTTGCCTACCGGGACGTGCTGGCGGCGCATGAGGCCGGCGGCCGCCTGATCGGTGTGCCGACCGGGCTGCGCGGACTCGATGACCATCTGGGCGGGCTGCACAACAGCGACCTCGTGGTGATCGGCGCGCGCCCCGCCTTGGGCAAGACGGGCATGCTGCTGGGCATGGTGGCCGAGGCGGGCAAGCATGGCCCTGCGGGCCTCGTTTCCGGCGAGCAGGGCGCGGCTCAGGTCGGGCTGCGCTGGATGGCCGGGGGCTCGGGTGTCGCCGTCGGCAAGCTGCGCGCCGCGCAGATCGAGGAGGAGCAGTGGGCGCGGCTGCAGGCGACGGTCGCCAAATTCACGGACCGCCCGATCCACATTCTGGACCGCTCCGGGCCGGACATCACGGAGGTCACCCGCGTCGCCCGCCGCTGGAAACACCAGTACGGGATCAGGGCGCTGTACGTCGATTACCTGCAGCGGCTTGAGATCGCAAGCATGGTGAAGGCTCCGAAACACGAGAAAGTCGGTGCCATCGCTCGCGCGCTGAAGAATCTGGCACGCGATCTTGAGATTCCGGTGGTCGTTCTGGCGCAGGTCAGCCGCGATGCGGAGGGTCTGCGGCCTCAGATGAATCACCTGTCCGACTCGTCGGAGATCGAGAAGGAAGCCGACCAGATCATGATGCTCTGGCGCGACACCACTGCCCCGGGTGTCGCCATGGCGCCCGCGGAGATCAACGTCGTCAAGAACCGCCATGGGAACGTCGGCGTTGTGCACTGCCTGTGGCACGGCGCGTCCACATCGTTCGTGGATGAGGCGCCCGACATGGCGGCGGAAGGGAGCATCGCATGATTGCCGCCGACGCGAACCGGAAATGGCTTGAACGCGCCCGCTGGTGCCACAGGCAAGCTGACGAGGCAGAACGCGACCTCCAGCCACGCGGCGTGGATGAACCGAAATCGATGACCGAGCTGGCCGTTGACTTCTGGCGCGGCATGGCCCTCACCATTCTGGAGAGCTTGGAGAAATGACCTATCAGCAGAGGCACTTCGACGCCTCAGAAGCCCTCGGCGCTTCGCGGCCTCTGACCCGGCCCCGAACGACGCTGCCCCACTCGCCGCCGCCGCGAGGCCCGTTCGTTGTCGTGGGCAGCGGGGCGCTGTTGCCATGATGAACAGCGATCCTGCCGACGATGCAGCGCAGCTACTGCGGCCTTCCGAGAGGAAAAGCGGTCACGACTGCGAGGCCGTGGGCTCGGAAACTCTGGACGCCCGCACCTTCTCGGACTTCGAGCGGTACGGCGAACTTTGGGGCTAGGAGTGATTGACATCACGCTGGCTGCATCTATGTCGGCCGTGTGGGCCTCGACGGGGACCGTTGTCGCCAGCAGGGCCAGATCGGCGCCGTCGAAGATCGGCATGACCTACAAGGGCAAGACCTACGCGCCGCTGGTGATCGAGTCGATTGGTCAGCCGATTGGTTCGCCCGTCGCTAGCACCGGCAGGTTCGTTGAGCTGCTTGTACCGATGACGCTCTGCACGCTGACGGCGCTGGACCGCGACGACTGGAAGCGCATTGGCGGCGACTGAGGCCACGGCGCGCGCATTAATCGCAACAAAGGGAACTAAAAATGATGAGAATCGAGACAGACGACGCGCTGGCGCAGGCGGGTGACCATTTGCCGGTGCTGGTGGCGATGCTCGAAGGCGTCGAAATGGTGCGCGCCGAACTGCTGCCGGGCAGCGAGGACGATTTCAGCAATCTGGAGCTGCTGAAAATGATCCGGCTCGCCTACGACAACGCCGACCCAGTCGGCATGGACCTCGGGGGTCGCATCGATGCCGACGAAGCCGCGATCAAGCGCGCGCTGGCGACTTCTGGCACTTTGGACTTCGCGTACCGTCTGGCCGCCAAGGCGGGGGGCTGAGCCATGGGGATGAAGAAGACCACCGGCAAATCCAAGACTTCCACGACGGCCAAGGCGGCGACCAATGACAAGGCTGCCAAGGCACCGCCGATGCGCGCCAAGGGGCCGCAGAAAGCCACAGGTGGCAGGCCAACCAAGTACCTGCCGATCTATGCCGACTTGGCGCACAAGGCCGCCCTGCTTGGCGCTACGGATGCCGAAATGGCTGGCCACCTTGGCGTAGCCGAGTCCACGTTTCACCTGTGGAAGCGCGAGCATCCCGGGTTTTCGGAGTCCATCAACGCGGGGAAGGAACGGGCTGATGCTGCTGTCGCCGCGAGCCTGTACCGGACGGCGCTTGGCGGCGGCACGGTGACAGAAATCAGGGAAGAGCCGGACTCCGAGGGCAACATCATCATGAAGCGGGTGGTGAGGGAACTCCCTGCGGACGTTCGAGCGCAGCGTTACTGGCTGGGCAACCGTCACCCCAAGCTGTGGCGTGATCGGGTGGTGCTCATTGATGAGACACCGCCGGAGGTGGTCGCCGAAACCGCAAATCGGTTTGTCGAGATCATGGCGCGGTCGCGCGCGCGACAGCAGGCGGTGCTGGCAGAGCGCGGCCTATTGCCCGACGGCGAGGCTTGACCATGCAGAACCCCGATACCGGTCGGCCCACGCCCGGGAGGTCGGCAAGGCAGCTACGTGAGGCGCTTCGCCGACCTGCTCGCAAGCCGGAGGCTACCGATATGCCCGTGACGCGGGCCATGCGCGACGTGCTGCGCAAGGAGGCTGCCGCCAAGCCCGCACCCAACATCGCGGCCGCTGCGGACAAGATGACGCCGATGCAGAAGCTGCGGGCCACGCAGCTCGCGAACGAGCTGCGTGGGGAGGCTGCGGAAGTACTCGCAGCGTGGAGCCGTTCGGGCCTGTGGAGCCTATGGAAGCGCGTAGAATCGCCCCTGCCCGGCGGCGTGGCGAGAATTGCCATCCACGCCCCTTAGCCTGCGCAATGTCCACGCTCGTGCGCAGCGCCGGGCACATCCTCCGAAGGCCGCGATCCGCCGCGGCCTTTTCATGCGCGGACCCCGCGCCCGCGTACACCTCGCCCTCGCCGCCGCTCCCGTGGGCGTGCCGCGCATCACGGTCGCGCCGGTGGTGCAGGTGCCGCTCAACGGCACGCTGGAGCCGATGTCTGTCGTGGTGCAGATGAGCAGCCGGTCGCTGGGCATGACGTGTTCGATCGCGGCATCGCATCGCGCACATTTCCACCAGCGGATACGCAGCCGGCGCGTGACGCCGGCGCGGCGCTCAGTACGCGGCGAGGGAGTACTCGTAGGTGCCGCCCGTGGTGCTGACCTGCACCTCCACGATGCCGCCGCACTCGATCGGCTGCAGCCACAGCTCGCTGCCGAACTTCAGGCTGGCCGGATACTCGGGCAGGGCGCCGGCGGCGGTCAGTAGCGGGCAATTCCCGCGATTGGCGATTACCGCTTCGATGGCCACGTTGTCCGTGATGGATTGGATGACCAAATAGGTGATGGTCGAGTAGGCCGGGCCGGGACGTTCCTGCAGGCTCACGCGCAGCTTCGCCTCGCTGGCCACCTCTGCCGCGGCGGAGTAGGCCGCAGCGAGCGCGACGTCCTCGTCACTCGCGGGCGCGTAGTCCTCGGGCCGCGCGTTCACGGGCTCGTAGTCGCCCGGAAGCCGCGTGATGCCCGGGGCAATCTCGATCGGCGCCGGTTCCTCGGCAATCACGTCGAGTGACGCGTCCGACGTCGCTGCCTCTGCATAATTAGGCGGCAGGTTGCCAAACGTATACCCAACCAACAGCGCAGCCACTACGGTGGCGAAAATAGCCATCTTCGACTTCATGTCTTCCCCTGTGATGTATCCGCCATTGTGAGGCTCTGTCGCTGCCCGGTGCCGCTGAGCCGGTAGGTGGCGGAGGGCTGATGCTAGCCGGGATCAGTCGAGAGTCAGTGTTTGCGCCCTGTCTGCAGATTCATCACCAGCACCCAACTGAGGCGGAATTAAGACTTCCCCTACAGTTCGGGAGCCGGCTCGGGGCGTAGCGTGATGCCATGCCAGCAACGTCCGGCGCTCGCCAGCCTCCCTCCCCGGGTTGGCTGGCAGCCATCTGACCGGGCGGGCGTCGCATGGATAGCGGCGCTGCTGGCGACTCGCACTTGCCTCTCGCCGCAGCTGCGGGTGAGCTGGCATTGCCCCCACCTTCCACCCCCGCTGCCAAGCCCCTACCATCTGAGGACCTAGGGGAATTCACTGAACTATGACTACGGTTGATGCAGTCGTCTCTCAGTTCGGGGCCAGCGCCAAGCTGAAGCTCTCGAATCCCGGGGCCATTGGCTCTCCTGAAGACCAGCTCCGCGCCCCGTTCGAGCAATTGCTGTCTGATCTGGCCGCCCTCGGCAACTTCGCATCCGCCAAAGTGGTCGCCGTCGGCGAAACCTCTCTCTCCGACCTGAAGATTCGCCCCGACTACTCCGTCACCGTGCATAGCGCACTAGTCGGGTTCGTCGAACTCAAGGCCCCCGGCAAAGGTGCCGATCCACGCCGCTTCAAGGACAAGCACGACAAGGAACAGTGGGAGAAGCTAAAACAGCTGCCGAACCTGATCTACACGGACGGCAATAGCTTCAGCTTATGGCGCGATGGCGAACTGGTCGGCTCAATCGTGCACCTCTACGGTGACATTGAATCCGCCGGCATCGCGCTGAAGGGGAACATGGACCTGCTGTCAGTGTTCAATGACTTCCTGCATTGGCAGCCGACACCTCCGCGCAGCGTGAAGGAGCTTGCCATGATGTCGGCGCGCCTCTGCCGACTGCTTCGCGACGAGGTGGAGGAACAACTGGAGCGGGACTCGCCTGAGTTCAAGAACTTCGCATCTGACTGGCGCATGATGTTGTTCCCGGAAGCTACCGATCAGCGATTCGCCGACGGCTATGCGCAGGCAGTCACCTTTGGCTTCCTGATGGCAAGGGCGCAAAACGTCTCGCTACAGGGTGGCGTCGCCCCCGTGATTTCGGCGTTGAAGGCATCTGGCTCCCTGATCGGCAGCGCGATTCAGTTGCTGGTGGACGATTCAAGCAAGAACGCGATTAAGACCTCACTGGCCACGCTTTCGCGCGTTCTGGAGGTGGTGGATTGGCCAAAGCTATCCAAGGGCAAGTCGGATGCTTGGCTGTACTTCTACGAAGACTTCCTAGAGGTATACGACAACAAACTCCGGAAGCTGACCGGCTCCTACTACACACCGCCCGAGGTGGTGTCGGCGATGGTGCGCTGGACGGACGAGGTTCTGCGCGGCCCGGCGCACCACCTGCCGCAGGGCTTGGCGTCGCCAAAGGTCTGGCTGGTCGATCCGGCTACCGGCACCGGCACCTATCTGCTCGGCGTGCTGCGCCATATCGCCGAACAGGTGAAGGCGGATCAGGGCGAGGGAGCCGTGGCCGGCTACATCCATGCCGCGCTCGAACGCATAGCCGGGTTCGAGATACAACTCGGCCCCTATGCGGTGGCGCAGCTGCGTATGTTGGCTGAAGTAGTGGAACTCACCGGCGCAGCCCCGGAAAAGTCGCCAAACCTGTTCGTCACCGACACCCTCGGCAATCCCTACGACGATGGCGGCAAGATGGCGCAAATCTTCGCGCCGATCGCTGAGTCGCGGAAGGCGGCGAACAAGATCAAGCGCGATACACCGGTGACGGTGATCCTCGGCAACCCGCCGTACAAAGAAAAAGCCATGGGTAAGGGAGGTTGGGTCGAAACCGGTGACCCGGCACGCCATATCGACCCGTTGCTGGACGTATGGCAGCCACCGAAGGAACTGAAGGCCGGCGCTCATGCGAAACACCTTCGCAACCTCTATGTTTTCTTCTGGCGATGGGCTAGTTGGAAGATCTGGGATCATGGCCCGGGCGACAAGACCGGCATCGTTTGCTTCATCACGGTTTCGGGCTTCCTCAACGGCCCCGGATTCCAGCAGATGCGGGCGTGGCTGCGCGATACGTGCGATGACCTTTGGGTAGTCGATTGCTCACCGGAAGGTCATCAGCCGGAAGTGCCAACGCGCATCTTCCAAGGCGTCCAGCAGCCGGTGTGCATCGTCTTGGCCTCTAGGTCGTCAAAGACGGCAAAAGCAACGCCGGCGCGTGTTCGGTTCCGCGCCCTGCCGGAAGGTCACCGCAGCCTCAAATACGACGCGATGAAGGGCATCGACCTATTCGGCGACGGCTGGACGGATTGTCCGACAGATCGGTATGCCCCGTTCCTTCCGGCATCAACTGGCGCGTGGGCCAAATTTCCTGAGCTCGAAAGCCTTTTCACCTATGACGGTTCCGGTGTAATGCCCGGTCGAACGTGGGTCATTGCGCCAGACGCGGGGAGCTTGCTTGAACGCTGGAGTCGGCTCGTTACGGCAACGCCGGGCGTAGATCAAGAACGCTTTTTCCACCCGCATTTGCAAGGCGATAAGCACGTCAATAAGAAGGCAACCACTTCACTTCACGGGCATGAGGAGCGCCTGTTGGCGGTTTCCGCTGACAAGGGAGTGAGCATTACGCCCACACGCTACGGGTTTCGCTCTTTTGACCGGCAATGGATCATTCCCGATACGCGACTCATCAATCGCCCAAACCCGAAGTTGTGGGAATTGCAATCGGACAAGCAAATATTTTTCACCGCCGTTACCCGGAAGACGATAAGGAATGGACCGGCGCTAACAATCACTGGGGTGGTTCCAGACCTCGACCACTACAGCGGTCGCGGCGGCCGCGTGCTCCCTCTCTGGTCTAACGCTGACGCAAGCCAGTCGAACCTTTCGCCAAAACTGGCGGACGCTCTTTCAAAGCGGTACGGAAAGCCAGTGGCCGCTGAGGACGTGTTCAGCTACATCGCCGGCATCGCCGCGCACCCGGCGTACACGGCGAAGTTCCAAATGGACCTGAGCAAACCCGGTCTGCGCATCCCGTTAACTGCGGATGCGGACAGCTTTGCAGCGGTCGCCAGCGCCGGCCGCCGCGTGATCTGGCTGCACACCTACGGCGAACGAATGGCCGATGCGGGACAGGGGCGGCCTCAAGGCGCGCCGCGTGCGCATGCCGGCTCGCGCCCCACCGTTCCGAAGGATGGCGCCATTCCGCACCACGCGGCGCTACCGGAGGAACTGAGCTACGACGCAGAGAAACTTCGCCTGCACCTCGGCGATGGCTACATTGATCATGTAGCTCCGAAGGTCTGGGCCTACGAGGTTGATCGAAAGCAGGTCATCCTTCAGTGGTTCAGCTACAGAAAGCGCGACCGCAGCAAGCCAACGATGGGCGACAAGCGCCCGCCGTCGCCCTTGCAGACAATTCAGCCTGACCACTGGCTGGCCGAATACACCACCGACCTGTTGGACTTGCTCAATGTGCTGACCCTGTTGGTCGATTTGGAGCCGGAACAGGCGAAGCTGCTCGATAGAGTTTGCGGTGGCCCGCTGATTTCAGAAGCGGAGTTGCAGGCTGAGGGCGCCCTTGGGACTTCGCCGGTTGCAGACGCTCTCGGCGAATCGCAAGTGGAAGTGCAGCAGGGTTTGTTCTAACTCGCGTAAATATTGTCGAGTACAGACCCCGGGAAGAAACCTCGGATGAACAGCAAACCTCTGGGGCTTGTCCTGACTGCCATGAGTGCGTTTGCGGCATTGATCGACGAACTATGCGTTCGAATGGATGCGCTTCCACGGCATGGTTCGGAATGATCGCGCCCGAAACTCGGCTTAGCCTTGGCTCTGGTTTGCCGTGGATGGCCGAGCAATTCTTTCAGGCCGAAGCGGCACCTAATCCGATAGAGAGGACGACATGGACGAAACTGAGCTCAAGCGCCTCCTGAATCAGTTCGATCCCCTGCGTAACGCGCGCGACATGTCGGTTCAGCAGAACGGCATTACGACCGCACTGAAGGACATTCAACAACTACGTGATCTTGCGATGCCCGGCGACGCGATGCAGCGGTTATTCAAGGAGCAACGAGAACATCTCGCCGCGCTCCCTCGCTTGGGGGATAGCTTCGCTGATCAGTTCAGACAAATGCGGAGATTGACCGATTCGATAAATCCATCGCATGTGCTCGGCGAGGCATTCATGGCGCAGGCCGAGCGAACCGCGATGGCGCGCCTTGCAGAGGAGATGCGCGCGCCCTTCGAGTCTGTGCGAAAACTGTTGTTGCCTGACCATTCGCACATCGACGAGGTCATCAAGCGCTTCGCCGCCAACTCTGCTGCCGAGTGGCTGGCGGCCAACACCTTTGATCAGAATCCAATCGTTGCGATTTCGTCCGATGAATTCGACGAACAGCTTGTCGAACTATGCACCGTGCTCGCGAACGTGCGTGCAGCCGAAGCCGAAGGCAACTGTGGACTAACTTGGGAGCAGTGGCTTGCGCTCGCGAGCGCAGTCATGACCATCCTGATGTTTTGGTATCAATTACGCGACTCGGAAGCGATGGAGAAACGCCTTTCAGATGCGACCGCAGCGGGCGGTTCGCAGATTGCAGCGCTTATCGAGGCAAACGCCCGAGTAACCGACGCAAGACTGGTCGAGCTCACTGCGGCCATCGAGGAACTGAAGCCGGGCCGCCATGGCCCACCCGCTTCCCAATACGCCGTCATTGTTGACGTCTTGCGAGTTCGCGCGAAGCCCGAAGGTGCACAAATCGCACTGGCTCACGCAAACCAGATCGTCACGGTCACGGACCAGCGAGGGCGCTGGCTTCGCGTGAGGTATTACGATTACCAAGATGCGCGTCTCGTCGAGGGATGGTGCCGAAAGCATCACCTTCAGCTGATAGAGCGCATAGAAGCGTAGCCAGCGGCTGAACTGCCGCGAAGGCGTTACCGGGTACGAAAGTCGCCAACATCGTTCTGCCAATGGATCTCGGCCGATCGTACAATCACCAACGTTTCAAGTGGCGCAATTGGAGGAGTGGGATGAAGCTTGGGGGTCAAAGTTGGGGTCAAGTCGTGCCACTTCGCCTCACCAAGGGAGGGCCTTAGGCAGCGGCTTCGCGTCACCAAAAATCACGCTCAGCATTTGAGCATCGAAAGACGTATTGTCGAGACTGAACATTGCTTCGTGCTCCTCACTCGAGAGTATTGCCATGACGAGGGAGCGAATAGTTTCGTCGCAGAATTCAGATATGCGGATAAGCTCGGGCAACTTTGCAGCCCGAACCGTATCGCCATGTACGATTTTCGAGCGCACCACATACGCCTGCTTAACTAACTTGTAGTACCAGAGCCGACGCTCGCTGGAGTCTCCAATCAAAAACGCCACGCGTTCTGCGAGTTGGTGTGAGAGTTCGGCTTGAGACGAAGACAGCAACGCTTCCAACGCGGAGCAGTAGCCAGATATCTTGAACCCAATGTCGGACTCAGCTCTGGCGGTCATCGTATGGTGCAAGGCGCGCTGGATGCGCGATGTCTCCTGCGTTAACGACAACTTTGGCTTGGCGAAGGGGAAGTCTGGGAGTGTAACTTGCTCACGGTAGAACTCCCGCACTCTCTTGAGTTGCGTCCGTGAGCAAATGAGATCGGACATTTCTCCGTTGGCGCAAGTGTTCATCGACGCCAGATGATTACTCGTCCCGCCCAATCCCTCGCTGTTGACGAAGAAATAAAAGCCCGTTTCATCGTTGACCGAGTGATCAGTGAACAGCCACAGGATTGCGAGAAAGATCTCAACCTCATAGAGCTTCGACACTAGATGTTGCTCTGGAGTCACTCCTCCGGACGCAGGTTCGTGCGAGTAGATCACCGCCGATGCTTTGCGTATTGCTAGCTCCTCTAAGCCGCCAAGAAATTGAGAATGCTGCCGATCCAGCAGGCCATTAATTGTCACGGGGTCATTGGTGATGAACGTCGTATCGTTGATCTTGTCGCCGCGAGATAGGTTCTCGCTGATCGTGATGTTGTACAGCGCAGTGACGAATGTGTCGTTCATGATGGTAGGCAGTCAGCTTTGCGGCGTGGGCATTAGGATTCGCATCGTGCCTCGGTGTTCACGCGCCGATGCCATACGTTGCTGCAATCTGCGCAGCGATTGATCGGTGTGCCGCGGTGGCTCTTCGAAAGTGAATTTCGGTTTGGAACCGCGGCCAGTCGCCGGCCTTCCGAATGAGATAAACAACTTCGGCCTCTACGGTCTCCACGCTGAGACAATCGCGATCGATTGCGTTCGTATGGCACCAGATGTCGAGGTCCACCGCCGCGAACTCATGTCGCCATGCGTAGCCGTGATAGCCATGCTTGCCATTGGCCTTCCAGCCATATCGGAGCCGAGTTCCGACTGGTTGCCGGGTGATCCCAACGTAGATGGGCTCCCCTTGGGAGGAAGCCACGTACAGCTTGGGGGACTTCGACGCGGCGAGGCCGGAAAATTTTGTGCTTCCCTTAGGGCACTCGACCGAGAAGCGGTCGGGATGGCAAGCAATGCGATAACGGCCGAGATGCTGTACTTCCATCCGATAAATTCCTAGTGTGGGACTGGGACGGAATGACCGTCGTCACGGTAGTCTAAACAGATGAGACAGGTCCGGAGCATTAGTCAGCGCCATTGCTCCGTTAGGCAGCGCCCAAGTGCTCGGCGAACCTTCGACCAAACAGGATTTCAATGAACGCTTACATCGGAAGTTTCGTCCTATGAGCAATGTTCACATTAAGCGCGCTGTTGAGAACATCAAGAGCGGTACGACCATCTATACGCCGGTGATCGAGCTGATCGTAAATGCGATTCAGGCTATCGAATCTATGACTAGCGCGAAACCCGGTTGCGTGACGGTCGCCGTGAGTAGGTCGCCCCAGCTTGAGATGCAAGGAGAGGACAGCTCCATTCCTGCGGTCGAATCCTTCTTGGTTGAGGACAACGGGATAGGGTTTGACGATGTCAATCGTGACGCATTCGACACGCTCTACACGGACAACAAGATCAGTCAGGGCGGTAAGGGTTTTGGCCGTTTCACTTGCCTTAAATACTTCGAGAACGTTGAAATTGATAGCACCTTTGTCAGCGAAGGCGCTCTCAAGCGCAGGCAGTTCGAGATGGGAAAACAAACGGAAATCATCGTAAATGAGCGGATCGGTCCGGCAATCCGATCTGAGACAGGCACACTAATCAGACTAGAGTCGGCAAAGAAGGCCGGACTAGACAAGAAGCTGTCGACAATTGCTCGCGCCCTAGTGGAGAAGCTTCTTCCCTACTTGATTGCCGAGAACTATGTATGCCCGCGCATCGTTCTGAAGGAGGCCGACGCAAGTGAAGAGGTGGTCCTAAATGACTACCTTCACGAAAGCTCCGCAGTGATAAGCGAGATTCGCGCCATCGACCAAACGTTCTCCTTCGATGCAAACGGAAGCACCTATGACTTCAAAGTGCGCATCTTCAAGTTCTTCTCCCCAAGAAATGCTAAGAGCAAGATCAGCCTCGTAGCTCATAACCGCGAAGTCACCGAAGTCCCTACTCAGAGCTACATTCCTGAGTTCTCGGAGGACTTTTACGAGAAGGGAAGAGGCGACGCACCGGAGACCGGTCGGAACTACGTGGTAAAAACATACGTGTTCGGGGAATACCTGAATAAACATGTGTCCTTGGAGCGAGGCGGGTTCGAATTTCAGAAGGAACATGACGCGTTACATGGCATTTCGCAGTTTCAGATCGAAAAGAAGGCCGCCGAACTGACGCAGTGTGCAATTTCGGCGGAAGTGCTTTCGCGACAGCAGAAGAAGGCTGCGCAAATTACCTCGTACGTCGAGCATGAGGCCCCTTGGCATAGGACCATCATCAAGAAAGTTGACCTCAGTCAGTTTCCTTACAATCCCTCGCATGAGGAGATTGAGGCGCGACTGCAAGAGGAGAAGTTTAAAGACGAAGTCAAGATTCGGCGTGATGTCAATCGAATCTTGAATGATGCGAGCGTTGGTGCCTTCGAATCGGGCATATCTGACATCGTTGAGCGCATCTCCGAAACTAGCAAGAACGATCTCGTTCATTACGTTGCTCTCCGTAAGAACGTGCTTGCGCTATTCGAGAAGAGTCTGCAACTTGCGGCTAGCAACAACTATAAGAGCGAAGGGTTCGTACACGACATAATTTTTCCGCGCGGAAAGGACAGTGAGTCCGTCGGGTACGAAGACCATAACCTGTGGCTCATTGACGAGCGTCTGAACTTCACAAGATACCTGTCGTCAGATGTTCCGCTGAATGGTGCTAAGACCGAGCGGCCCGACATCATCTGCTTTGATCATCCCTTTGCCTACCGCGGCGATAACGAGCCGAGCAATCCGGTGACGATATTTGAATTCAAAAAGCCGCAGCGGGATGACTTCGCCAACGCCGCATCGAAAGAGGATCCCATTGAGCAGATAGTTCGCTACGTGAACAACATCCAAGACGGGAAGTTCAAGACACCCCAAGGGCGAAGTATCTTGGTGGCCGAGAACACGCCATTTTATGGTTATGTGGTTTGCGACCTCACCGAAAAGGTCAAGACGTGGCTGAAGCGACAGAAGAATTTTAAGGTGATGCCCGATGCTTTAGGTTGGTTCAATTGGTACGACAACATCAACCTCTACATCGAAGTTCTTAGCTGGGACAAAGTGCTAAAGGACGCAGGGATGCGTAACAGAGCCTTCTTCCACAAGCTTGGTATCTAGGGTTCGCCTGCTTCCGGGGAAGGCGGATTCAAGGCCCACAATTCCTAAGGGGAATAGATGGCATTGCTGCACGCCGGCGAAGATGCGGCGCAATGGCTCGCCCGGGCGGATGTCGCGATATACCTCGCCAAGCAGCAGGGCCGCGATCGCGTTGTGGTTCACGAAAGCGATGGCGCCAGCGTCAACTTGCCGACGTTGATCGGGTCGGGTTGGGTATCGGATTGAGTCGCAAGCTCCCCTCACCGCACTCAGGAGCCTAGTCACGCGCGCGTAGCCAGTCACCAGAGCTCGTCCACAGACACCGCTGCAGGCCCCGCATGCATTCGGCCTGCGCGCGCCCTCTCCCTACCCGAAACAACCGAAGCAAGCCTTCACTTGAGCCACCGTCCAGCCGATGGGCGCCCTGCGCTGGCGCCCGGATGGCTGCTGTAGCCTTAACAGAGAGTCGGGTTGCGGCGCCCGCCCTTGCCGGCCCAATCCTCAAAATTTGGGTAGCCAGCTGGGTAGCTGAAGAAAAATTTCCACCGCTAAACCAAGTTGTCTTATTGATATATAAAGAGATTTTTTAGGCCGTGAAAATCGCCAGCTGGAACGTCAACTCGCTCAACGTGCGCCTGCCGCACCTCGAGCAATGGCTGAAGGACGCCGCGCCGGACGTCGTCGGCATCCAGGAGACCAAGCTCGACGACGCGCGCTTCCCCGACGACGCGCTGGCCGCGCTCGGCTACCGCAGCGTGTTCTCGGGGCAGAAGACCTACAACGGCGTGGCGATCCTCGCGCGTGGCCAGGCGCCCGCCGACGTGCAGGTCGGCATCCCGGGATTCGAGGACGAGCAGAAGCGGGTGATCGCGGCCACCGTCGGCGACGTGCGCATCGTCAACCTGTACGTGGTCAACGGCCAGGACGTCGGCACCGACAAGTACGCCTACAAGCTGCGCTGGCTGGCAGCGGTCCGCGACTGGCTGGCGGCCGAGCGCGCACTGCATCCGCGGCTGGTGGTGGTGGGCGATTTCAACATCGCTCCCGACGCTCGCGACGTGCACGATCCGGCGGTGTGGAACGAGGGGCACATCCTCACCTCCACCGCCGAGCGCGATGCGCTGCGCGCCCTGCTGGATCTTGGCCTGCACGACGCGTTCCGCCTGCACAACGACGAGGCCGGCGTGTTCAGCTGGTGGGACTACCGCCAGGCGGCGTTCCGTCGCGACCTCGGCCTGCGCATCGACCTCACCCTGGTGTCCGACGCTTTGCGCGCCGAGGCCGTGGCAAGCGGCATCGACCGCGAGCCACGCACCTGGGAGCGCCCGAGCGACCACGCCCCGGCGTGGGTGCGCCTGGGCGTCTGAACGCAAACCAAAAAAAAAGGCCCGGCAGTGCCGGGCCTTTTTCACACCGACCTGATCAGGTCAGCGCACGCTGCCGCGCCGGAACAGGTTGACGATGGCGAGCAGGATCACCGCGCCGATCAATGCGGTGATCAGGAAGCCGACCCAGCCGCCACCCAGGCCCAGGCCGATGGCCGGCAGCAACCAGCCGCCGAGGAAGCCGCCGATGATGCCGACGATGATGTTGAGCAGGAGGCCCTGCTGTCCGTCGGTGCGCATGATCATGCTGGCCAGCCAGCCGGCGATGCCACCGACGATCAGGTAGATGATGAAATTCATTCGATTCTCCAGGTGGTCACGGGGGCCGAACCCGTATCTGGGACGGCGCCGGCGCAGTCTCCCGGCCTCCGCGTGACGGCTGCGTAGCGGCGAGGCGCCCTGGACGGGCTCAGGGCCCGCCGTGCTGGAGCAATGCGAGCAGCGCCTCGCGCGGCAGCTTTCCGGTCTCGTTGCGCGGGAGCGCCGTCACCAGGCGCAGCGGACGCGGCAGGAACACCGGGTCGATCGCCTGGCGCAGCGCGGCCTGGATGGCGGTTTCGTCGAGCTCCGGCGCCACCACGGCGGCGGCCAGCCGGCGCACCCCGAAGGCGTCGGGATCGAGCTGCAGCAGGGCGGCATCGCGGACACCCGGGATCGCCAGCAGGCGGCGGGTGAGGTCGCCGAGCGAGGCGCGCTTGCCGGCGATCTCCAGCAGGTCGGACTGCCGGCCGCACAGGCGGAAGCGTCCGTCCGGGCGCAGCTCGACGATGTCGGCCAACGCCACGGGCGCCGCGAGGTGGGCGGCATGCACAAGGGTGCCGTCGGGCTGTGGATGCAGTTCAACGCCGGGCAGCAGCGTCCATTCCTCCTCGCAAGCCGTGCGCCGGCGCGCCAGGATGCAGGTCTCGGTGGAGCCGAACATCTCGCGCACCTCGCAGCCGAAGCGGGCTTCCGCGGCGACCGCCAGCTCCACCGGCAACGCGGCCGTGGACGCGACGATGCCGGCCAGCGGCGGCAGCGTGATGCCCGATTCGACCAGCGCGCGCAGGTGCACGGGCGTGGTGACCAGCAGCGGCGGCAACGGCGCGTCGGCGAGCGCGGCGGCGATGTCGACCGGGAAGAACGGCCGCGCATCGTGCACCGCCACGCCGCCCACCAGCGGCAGCAGCACCGACATCTCCATGCCGTACATGTGCTGCGGCGGCACCGTGGCCACGATGTGCGCGGTGGCGCCATCGGGCAGCAGGCCGGCGAGCGCGGCGATGTTCTGCGCCGTGCTGGCCACGAAGCTGCGCCAGGTCTTGTGGTTGGCCTTGGGTGCGCCGGTGCTGCCGGAGGTGTAGCCGATGGCGACCGTGGCATCGCCCGCCACCAGCGGCATGGCGCCGTCGCGGTCGCCGCACGGCAGGGGGTCTGGCAGGCGCAGGTACTGCGGCAGCGGTGCGATGGCCTCGTAGCCGGCGGCATCGCTGTCGCCCAGGCAGTAGCTGTCGGGGTGGTGGGCGCAGACTTCATCGATCGCGGCGCGCGTACGCGACGGTGGCAGCAGTGTGGTCTGGCCGCGCAGCGTGGCCGCGGCGAACGCCACCAGGAACGCATAGCGGTGCTCGCAGAGGTTCACCGCGTACGGCCTGTCAGGCAGCAGCGCCGCCAGCGCCGTCGCCTGCGCCACGAAATCCGCCAGCGCCACGGGGCCGCCAGCGCCAAACGCCACGGCACGCGCAGGCACGCCTGACGCCAGCGGCGAAGCCAGAACGGCTGCGGCTTGCTGCCGCGGATGGGTTTCGATGACAGCCGACATGTTGCTGGATACTCCCTGGCGCGCGAGCGCCCCCTGTTCGCGGCCGAAGCCCATGCAACCACGGCGTTACTTTACGCTGGCCAACCCGAGTCCCCAAGGATCACCGCACCGATGCCGCTCGCCCCCGGCCAGCTCCAGGTCGGTCCCGTCCGCTGCGCCTGGCAGCCGTACCGCCATGGCGAGCCCGCCGAACCGCTGGTGCGGACCTGGCTGGCCGTTCAGCTCGGCGGCCCGCCGGCGTCGCTGCACATCACCCGCGAGATGCACGGCCGGCCGCTCCTGGGCGCCCATCACGGCGGGTTCGACACGAGCTGGAGCCACAGCGGCGACGGCCTGCTGATGGCGCTGGCCGCCGACGTGCGGATCGGGATCGACCTCGAGTTCGAGCGTCCGCGGCCCAAGGCCCAGGTGCTGGCCAACCGCTTCTTCGCCGCCAGCGAGGCGGCCACGCTGGCAGCGCTGCCCGATGACGCCCGCGAAGCCGCATTCGTCAGGCTGTGGTGCGCCAAGGAGGCGGTGCTCAAGGCCCACGGCCAGGGACTGTCGTTCGGCCTGCACCGGCTGGTGTTCGCGCCGGAGGGCGACGACTGGGCGCTGGTGGACTGCGACCCGGCACTCGGCGCGCCCGGCGACTGGACGCTGCACGCGTTCCGCCCCGCACCCGACTACCTCGCCACCGTCGCCTGGCGCCCGCACTGGCCCTGAGGCCGCGCCGCCTACAATGGGGGCATGACCGATCCCCGCCACTACGCCACGCTCGAAGCCGGACTTGCCGCCCTCGACCTCGCCCCGGCGCTGGCCGCGCCCCTGGCCACCTACCTCGACCTGCTGGCGCGCTGGAACCGCACCTACAACCTGACCGCGATCCGCGACCCGGGCGACATGGTCACACTCCACCTGCTCGATTCGCTGTCGATGCATGCGCACGTGCGCGATGTCGCCACGCTCGCCGACCTCGGCACCGGCGCCGGCCTGCCCGGCATCCCGCTGGCGATCGCGCTGCCTGCGCTCCAGGTCACGCTGGTGGAATCCAACGGCAAGAAGGCGCGGTTCCTGCGCGAGGCGGTGCGCACGCTCGGCCTGGCGAACGCGCGCGTGGCGGAATGCCGCGCCGAGGCCGTCGACCAGCCTGGTGCGTTCGACGCGATCACCGCGCGCGCCATGGCCACCCTGCCCGACATCCTCGCCGCCGGCGGGCACCTGCTCGCGCTCGAAGGCCGCCTGCTGGCGATGAAGGGCGCGAGGCCCGACGCCGAGATCGCCGCGTTGCCCGGCGAATGGCGGCTCGAAGCCGTGCATCCGCTCGCCGTCCCCGGTCTTGACGCCGAACGCCACCTCGTGGTGGTGCGACGCGCGGCCCGCGGCGGGGCATAATCACCGACCCGGCCGGGGTGTGGCCGGGGATCCCCGTCGTATTCCCTGCATCGAGGCAGCCGGAGCCCATGGCCCGCATCATCGCCATCGCCAACCAGAAAGGCGGCGTCGGAAAGACCACGACGGCGGTGAACCTTGCCGCCGCGCTCGCCGCCACGCCACAGCGCGTGCTGCTGGTCGACCTCGACGCCCAGGGCAACGCCACCATGGGCAGCGGCATCGACAAGCGCGAGGTCACGGCGTCCACCTGCGACGTGCTGCTCGAGGAAGTGCATGCCAGCGACGCCATCGTCGCCACGCCGGAAGGCTTCGACCTGATGCCGGGCAACACCGACCTCACCGCCGCCGAGATCGGGCTGATGGACGAGGAAGGCCGCGAGCAGCGCCTCAGGCGCGCACTCGACCCGCTGCGACCCAGGTACGACTACATCATCATCGACTGCCCGCCTGCGCTGTCGCTGCTCACGCTCAACGCGCTCACCGCCGCCGACAGCGTGCTGGTGCCGATGCAGTGCGAGTACTACGCGCTCGAAGGCCTCACATCGCTGCTGGCGACCATCGAGGCGCTGAAGGGCAAGCTCAACCCGGGACTGCAGATCGAGGGCGTGCTGCGCACCATGTTCGACGTGCGCAACAACCTCGCCAACGCGGTCTCGGCCGAACTGGTCAGCCATTTCGGCGACCAGGTCTTCCGCACCATCGTGCCGCGCAACGTGCGCCTGGCCGAGGCCCCCAGCCACGGACAGAGCATCGTCGGCTACGACCGCGGTTCGCGCGGCGCCATCGCTTACCTCGGCCTCGCCGGGGAGGTGTTGCGTCGCCAGCGCGAACGCGAACAGAAGGAGAAGGCGGCATGACCGCTGCAAAGAACGCGCCGGCGAAGGGCGTGGCCAAGAAGCGCGGGCTCGGACGCGGGCTGGAAGCCCTGCTCGGACCCAAGGCCGCCGAGGCGCCGGTGCTCGAGGCGCGTCCCGGCGACACCCTGCACTCGCTGCCGGTCGACGCACTGGCGCCCGGCAAGTACCAGCCGCGGCGACAGATGGACCCGGGCAAGCTTTCCGAGCTCGCGGAATCCATCAAGGCGCAGGGCGTGATCCAGCCGATCGTGGTGCGCGCGCTGCCCGATCGCACCTACGAGATCATCGCCGGCGAGCGCCGCTGGCGCGCGTCGCGCCAGGCAGGCCTGGCCGAAGTGCCGGTGGTGGTGCGCGATGTCGACGACCGCACCGTGGTCGCGATGGCGCTGATCGAGAACATCCAGCGCGAAGACCTGAATCCGCTCGAGGAAGCGCAGGCGCTGCAGCGCCTGATCGACGAATTCGACCTCACCCACGCCCAGGCTGCCGAGGCCGTCGGCCGTTCGCGCGCGGCGGTTTCCAACCTGCTGCGCCTGCTTGAGCTGCCGCCCGCCATCCGTCTCCTGCTCGAGGCCAAGCGCCTGGAGATGGGCCACGCGCGCGCGCTGCTGACGCTGTCGCCGGAGCTGGCCAGCAAGCTGGCCTCGGATGCCGCCGAGCACGGCTGGTCGGTGCGCGAGGTGGAACACCGCGCCCAGCAGTTCGCCGCCGGCCGCGTGCCGGCGAGCAGCCGCAAGAAGGCCACCACCGGCAGGGCGCGTCCGCAGGCCGACATCGCCGCGCTGGAGACCGAGCTCTCCGAATCGCTCGCGACCCGCGTGAGCATCGCCCACGGCCGCGGCAACAAGGGCCGCCTGGTCATCCACTACAGCGACCTGGACACGCTGGACGGGGTGCTGGAGCGCCTGCGCGGCACGCCCTGAAGCGGGGGCTGGCCACGACCGGAGCCCGCCAAATGGCGGGCTTCTTCATTTCGGGGCTGTCACTTTGTCCGTCCTGGCCGGGTCTCGGCGTTTCCCAGATTTCAGGGAGCGCCACTCAAGCTGGAGAACGCGATGAACCGTCTGCTGCCCGCCTGGTTCGCACTGGTGGTTTCCGTGGCGTCCTCCGGCGTTGCCGCGCAGAACATCGGCAACCATGCAGGCAACGGGGAGCAGGGATTCAGCGGCGACGACGGCCCGGCGGTGCAGGCCCAAGTCGATCGGCCGCAGGGTGTCGCGCTCGACGGCGATGGAAGCGTCGTGATCGCCGACACCTGGAACCACCGCATCCGTCGCATCGACAGCCAGGGCATCATCACCACGATCGCGGGTAACGGCGTGGCCGGCTTCAGCGGCGATGGTGGCCCCGCGACTTCGGCCAGCCTGAATCGCCCGACGGAACTCGCGATCGATGCCGCCGGCAACATCTACGTCGCGGACCGCAACAACAGTCGCGTTCGCAGGATCGCGGCCAACGGCACGATCACCACGTTCGCCGGCAACGGCAACTTCGGTTTCGGCGGCGACAACGGCCCGGCCACGGGTGCGACACTCGGCAGGCCGTTCGGCGTGGCGGTGGACGCCGCGGGCAATGTCTATATCGCCGATACCGACAACCATCGCATCCGCAAGGTGGCCGCCTCGGGCATCATCACCACGATCGCCGGGACCGGGCAGGAGAGCGAAGGCGGCGATGGCGGGCCAGCCCTGGCGGCAGGCGTACTGGCACCGTTCGATGTCGAAGCGCGTCCCGACGGAAGCATCTACCTGAACGGGTGGAACACGATCCGGAGGATTTCTCCCGGCGGCATCATCGACAGGATCGCCGGAACGGCTGGCGTCGAAGGTTTCGCCGGTGACGGTGGACCGGCGCGGCTGGCAACGCTGGCCTCCCCCGACTCCATGGGTTTCGACGCGTACGGAAACCTGTACGTCCTCGACTCGTTCAACCATCGAGTTCGCCGGATCAGCCCTGGCGGTACGATCACGACCGTTGCCGGAACCGGTGAAGACTCAGGCGTACCCGGCGACGGCGATGACGGCCCCGCGATCGATGCCTGGATCTGGCAACCGATCGGCCTCGCCGTTGCCGCCTCGGGTCGGTACTTCCTGGGTGACTACGGCCACAGCCGTGTCCGCGAAGTCGCCGCGCCATCCGCCGTGGAGCGCCTCGGCGACATGCAGCGGACGCTCGACCGCGAGAACCTGCGATCGAAGGCGAACGCGCCCGCCTTTCACCTCAGGCAGGCGCGGCGGTTGCTCGATGACGGCAATGCGGCGAACGACGTCCTGGCCTGCGGCGCGCTGCAGCGTTTCGAATCCAGCGTGGAGGGCATGGTGGCCACCGGACGCATCGGCGAACCCGCCGGCCTCGATATGGTGCTCTGGTCCGAAGTCCTGCGTTCGGACATCGCACCCTGCGTCGCTCCCCAGCGCGCCCGCCGCCAGGGCGCATAGACCCCCAGCCCACGGGTGCCCCGCGGCCCGGCGGGACCAAGTCTTGCAATGACCCCCCGCATTGCAGCAAAATGCCCGGCTCGCTGCGCCCGCCTTCCTCGCGGAAGGCCCTGGCGGCCCGGAAATGCGATTCCGGCGCCCCTCGGCAGCGCCTACAGACCCGTATCGCGTGGCGTGCCCTGAGGGGTGTGCCGGGGCCGCCGTTCCCCAGGCCATGGGGTGCAACCAACACCATCGAGGTGCGTAATGTCCCGTGTATGCCAGGTGACCGGCAAGCGCGTGCAGAGCGGCAACAACGTCTCGCACGCCAACAACAAAACCCGTCGTCGTTTCCTTCCCAACCTGCACGAGCGCCGCTTCTGGGTCGCCAGTGAGAACCGTTGGGTGAAGCTGCGCGTTTCCGCTGCCGCCATGCGCACCATCGACAAGAACGGCATTGACGTCGTCCTGTCCGATCTCCGCGCCCGCGGCGAAAAGGTCTGAGGAGCACACGACAATGGCAGGCAAGCGCGACAAGATCCGTCTGATTTCCTCGGCCAACACCGGGCATTTCTACACCACGGACAAGAACAAGAAGAACACCCCGAACAAGATGGAGATCAAGAAGTACGATCCCGTCGTCCGGAAGCACGTGATCTACAAGGAAGGCAAGATCAAGTAAGGTCCCGCCGACCGGATCCAGGAAAAGCCCGCCGCAAGGCGGGCTTTTTCGTGGCAGGCCCGCCAGCAGCCGGCACCACGCGCGCCCGGTTGTGGGCCTAAACTCCGGCATCGGGTTGAGGGGACGCGGATGCTGCCTGGCTGGATGCTGCTGCTGGTGTCGCTCGGCTATGCCGCGCTGCTGTTCGCTGTGGCGTGGTGGGGCGACCGCCATCCGGTGCACCTGCGCCCCGGAAGCAACTGGCTGCGGCCGATGGTCTACAGCCTGTCGCTGGCGGTGTACTGCTCGTCATGGACCTTCTACGGCGCGGTAGGCACCGCCGCGCGCAGCGGCATCGGCTACTTCGCGATCTACCTCGGTCCGCTGCTGATGCTGCTGTTCGGCTGGCGCATCCTCGAGCGCCTGGCGCTGATCGCGCAGACCCAGAGCACGGTGTCGATCGCCGACTTCATCGCTGCGCGCTATGGCCGCTCGCAGCGCCTGGCCGCGCTGGTCACGTTGATCGCCCTGCTGGCCGCAGTGCCCTACCTCGCGCTGCAGTACAAGGCGGTCACGCTGAGCCTGCATGTGCTGGGCGGCGGCCGCGACACCGTGCTCGACCGCATCGGCGACCCGGCGATCTACGTGGCGGTGCTGATGGCGCTGTTCGCGATCCTCTACGGCACCCGCCAGGTGGACGCCACCGAGCACCGCCCCGGCATGATGCTGGCGATCGCGCTGGAGTCGATGGTCAAGCTGGTGGCGCTGATCTTCGTCGGCGTGTTCGCGGTGCGCTGGCTTGGCGCCAACGACCTGCCACTGGCCGATGCGACGCGCGCCCTGGTCGACAACGCGCCGCCGGTGGGATTCATCGGCCAGACCCTGCTCGCGTTCACCGCGATCATCTGCCTGCCGCGGCAGTTCCACGTGGCGGTGGTGGAATGCGTGAACGTGGCCGACATCCGCCGCGCGCGCTGGATGTTCGGCACCTACCTGATCCTGGTGTCGGCGGCGGTGCTGCCGATCGCCGGCGCCGGCGTTGCGATGTTCGGCAGCGACGGCGCGGTGGCGCCCGACACCTTCGTGCTGGCGCTGCCGCTGGCCGAGGGCAACGACATGCTGGCGCTGTTCGCCTATGTCGGCGGCTTTTCGGCGGCGACCGGCATGGTGATCGTGGCCTCGGTGGCGCTGGCCACCATGGTCAGCAACGACCTGGTGATGCCGCCGCTGCTGGCGCGCGGCTGGGCGCAGCGCCACGACGGCAACGTCGCGTCCACCGTGCTGTGGATCCGGCGCGTGGCGATCGTGTGCTTTGCCGCGATGGCCTATGGCTATTACCGCGTCAGCGGCAGCGACACCACGCTCGCCGCCTACGGCCTGATGTCGTTCGCCGCGGTGGCACAGTTCGCGCCGGCGCTGATCGGCGGCCTGTACTGGCGCGGCGCCAGCCGCCAGGGCGTGGAGGCGGGGCTTCTGCTCGGCTTCGGCATGTGGGTCTACACGCTGCTGCTGCCGACCCTGACCGACGCCGGCTGGTTCGACAGCACGTGGCTGGTCGCCGGGCCCTTCGGCCTCGACTGGCTGCGCCCGCGGCAGATGTTCGGCCTCGCGGGCTGGGACGCGCTGACCCACGGCACGTTCTGGTCGCTGCTGGTGAACGTCGGCACGCTGTTCCTGGTCTCGGCGCGCTGGCGCCCCGGCTTCGAGGAGCGCCTGCGCACCGCGCCGTTCCTGGATCCCTACTCCACCGCGCGCGAGCCGCTCGGCAGCGGCGTGTCGCACAGCGGCGTGCTGGTCGGCGACCTGCTGACGCTCGCCGGGCGCATCGTCGGCGAGGCCACCGCGCGCCGCGCGTTCGACGACCACGCGCTGGCCAGCGCGCGCGAACTGCAGCCCGCGGCGGCGGCGGACCGCAGCTGGGTGCAGTTCACCGAACGCCTGCTGGCGGCGGCGATCGGTGCGTCGTCCGCACGGCTGGTGCTGACCAGCGCGCTCAAGGGCTCGGGCATGGACGTGGCCGAGGTGGTCGCGGTGCTCGACGAGGCCGGCCAGGACCTGCGCTTCGACCGCGCGATCCTGTCCGCCACGCTCGACAACCTCGACCAGGGCGTCAGCGTGGTCGACCGCGGCATGCGCCTGGTGTCGTGGAACCGGCGCTACCTGGAAATGTTCGGCTATCCGGACGGCATGCTCTACGTCGGCCGCCCGGTCGCCGACCTGATCCGCTACAACGCGCTGCGCGGCGAGCTGGGCGGTGGCAACCCCGACGTCGAGGCGGAGATCGCCAAGCGCGTCGACTACATGCGCGCCGGCTCGCCCTACGTGTTCGAGCGCGTGCGCGCCTCGGGCCAGGTGGTGGAGATGCGTGGCCAGCCGCTGCCCGGCGGCGGCTACGTGACCAGCTACAGCGACGTCACCGAGTACAAGCGGGTCGAAGGCGCCCTTCGCGAGGTCAACGAGACGCTCGAACAGCGCGTCGCCGAACGTACCCGCGAAGCCGAAGCCGCGCAGGCATCGCGCACGCGGTTCCTGGCCGCGGTCAGCCACGACGTGCTGCAGCCGCTCAACGCCGCGCGCCTGTTCGCCTCCGCGCTGCGCGAAAGCGACACCGTGGCCGAGCAGCGCCACCTCGCCGAACGCGTCGACACCTCGCTGCGCGCCGCCGAGGAACTGCTGGAAGGCCTGCTCGACGTCTCGCGCCTGGACGCCGGCGCGCTGCAGCCGCAGCTCGGCGATTTCGACGCCACCGAGCTGATGGAGCAGCTGGTCGCGCAGTACGCGCCGCTGGCGGCCGCGCGCGGCATCGACCTGCGCGTGCACGGCGGCCACCTGCCGGTGCGCAGCGACCGCCGCCTGCTGCGCCGCGTGCTGCAGAACTTCCTGGCCAACGCGCTGCGCTACACGCGCGAAGGCCGCATCGTGCTCGCCGCGCGGCCGCGTGGCGACGAGGTGGAACTGCAGGTCTGGGACACCGGGCCGGGCATCCCCGATTACCACCTGCGGCAGATCTTCGAGGAATTCTTCCGCCTCGAGCACCCCGGCAGCTGGGACGAGCAGGGCCTGGGGCTGGGGTTGTCGATCTGCCAGCGCATCTCGGCGGTCCTCGACCACCAGCTCGACGTGCGCTCGCGGAGCGGCCGCGGCAGCATGTTCTCGATCCGCGTGCCGCGCGCCGCGCACGCCGAGCCGACGCCGGAAACGTTTCAGGGCGGCGGCCTGCCGGACTCGCTGGCGGGCCTGCGCGTGCTGTGCGTGGACAACGACCCCGACATCCTCGCCGGCATGGCGGTGCTGCTGGGCCGCTGGAAGATCGACGTGCTGCGCGCGGGCACCGTGGACCAGGCGCTGGCGCAGATGGCCGGCGAACCGGACGTGCTGCTGGTCGACTACCACCTGCACGACCGCCTCGACGGCCTGGACACGCTGGATGCGCTGCGCGAACACGCGCCGCACCTGCCCGGCGCGCTGGTCACCGCCGACGGCAGCGACCAGGTGAAGCGCGCCGCGCGCGCACGCGGCTACCGGGTGCTGACCAAGCCGATCAAGCCGGCATCGCTGCGTGCGTTCCTGGCGGCACAGCGCAGCCAGCAGCGACGCGCCGACGCTTGACCGCCGCTCTCATGCGGCGCCTGCACGACGCGATCAGTCGCCCGCTTCGTCCGGCTGCGGCGCGATGCTGCCCGGGTCCAACGCCAGCCTGCCGGCCACCAGAACCGCCTGGGTGCGGTTGCTGGCGCCGAGCTTGCGCAGGATCGCGGTCATGTGCGCCTTGATGGTGGCTTCCGACACGCCCAGCTCGTAGCCGATCTGCTTGTTGAGCAGGCCCGCGCCGAGCATCTGCAGCACGCGGAACTGCTGCGGGGTGAGCTCGGCGACGCGGCGGGCGGCGTCGTGTTCATCGGCGCCGGCGGCCGGCGCCGCGCGCGCCGCGGCGGGCGCCCAGCGGTCGCCGTCGAGCACGGCGGTGATGGCCTGGCCGAGCGTGCCGGCATCGGCAGACTTGGGGATGAAGCCCATCGCGCCATGGTCCAGCGCGCGGCGCATCACCCCGGGTTCCTCGCGCGCCGACACGACCACGATCGGCAGCTCCGGATGCTGCGCGCGCAGGTGCACCAGCGCGCTGAAGCCGTGCGCGCCGGGCATGTTGAGGTCGAGCAGCAGCAGGTCGGCGTCGGCCTCGGCCTCGACCATCGCGTACAGCGCCTCGACGCTGTCGGCCTCGCGCAGCGTGGCCGCGGGCAGCACGCGCGCCACGACGCCGCGCAGCGCCTCGCGGAACAGCGGGTGGTCGTCGGCAATGAGCAGGGTGGTCACGTGGCGGGGCGCGCTGCGGTCATTGCGGCGGTGGGCAGGGTTGATGTCATGGCTGGCGGCGGTTGCCGAGCAGCGCGTCGACGACCGAAGGGTCCGCCAGCGTGCTGGTGTCGCCAAGCTGGTCGGGCGCGTTCTCGGCGATCTTGCGCAGGATGCGGCGCATGATCTTGCCGGAGCGCGTCTTGGGCAGCGCGGTGGCCCACTGCAGGAAGTCGGGCGAGGCGATCGGCCCGATCTCGCGGCGCACGTGCGCCACCAGCTCCTTCAGCAGCGCGTCGCTCTCCACCTCGCCCGCCACCAGGGTGACGTAGGCGTAGATGCCCTGGCCCTTGATGTCGTGCGGGAAGCCGACCACCGCGGCCTCCGCGACCTTGGGGTGCAGCACCAGCGCGCTTTCGACCTCGGCGGTGCCGATGCGGTGGCCGCTGACGTTGATCACGTCGTCGACGCGACCGGTGATCCAGTAGTCGCCATCGGCGTCGCGGCGGCAGCCGTCACCGGTGAAGTAGGTGCCGGGATAGGTGCTGAAGTAGGTCTCGATGAAGCGCTGGTGGTCGCCGTACACGGTGCGCATCTGGCCCGGCCACGAATCCAGGATGACCAGGTTGCCCTCGCCTTCGCCTTCGATGATCTCGCCGGCGGGATCCACCAGCGCCGGGCGCACGCCGAAGAACGGCTGCGTGGCGGCGCCGGGCTTGGCGTCGATGGCGCCGGGCAGCGGCGAGATCATGATCCCGCCGGTCTCGGTCTGCCACCAGGTGTCGACGATCGGGCAACGGCCGTCGCCGACCACGTCGTTGTACCAGCGCCAGGCCTCCGGATTGATCGGCTCGCCGACGCTGCCCAGCAGGCGCAGCGATGCGCGCGACGTGCGCTTGACGGGTTCGTCGCCCTCGCGCATCAGCGCGCGGATCGCGGTCGGCGCGGTGTAGAAGATCGTGACCTTGTGCCTGTCGATGACCTGCCAGAAGCGCGAGGCGTCCGGGTAGCTGGGGATGCCCTCGAAGATGAGCGAGGTGGCGCCGTTGGCGAGCGGCCCGTAGACGATGTAGCTGTGGCCAGTGACCCAACCGACGTCGGCGGTGCACCAGTAGACGTCGTTGTCCTTGAGATCGAACACGCACTCGTGGGTGTATGCCGCGAACAGCAGGTAGCCGCCGGTGGTGTGCAGCACGCCCTTGGGCTTGCCGGTGGAACCCGAGGTGTAGAGGATGAACAGCGGGTCCTCGGCGTTCATGCGCTCGGGTTCGCAGGTGTCGGGCTGGCTGTCGACCACGGCGTCATACCAGCGGTCGCGCGGCATCTGCATGTCCACCGCGCCACCGGTATGGCGCACCACCAGCACGGTCTCGATGGTGGTGGTGCCGGGCATCTTCAGCGCGGCATCGACATTCGCCTTGAGCGGCACGGTCTTGCCGCCGCGGCGGCCTTCATCCGCGGTGATCACGAGCTTGGAGCCGCAGTTGCCGATGCGATCGGCGATCGAGTTCGGCGAGAAGCCTCCGAACACCACGGTGTGCACCGCGCCGATGCGCGCGCAGGCGAGCATGGCCACCGCGGCCTCGACGATCATCGGCAGGTAGATGGTGACGCGGTCACCCTTGGCGATGCCGAGGTTGCGCAGCGCGTTTGCCAGCCGGCACACGCGCGCATGCAGCTCGCGGTAGCTCACCCGCTGCACGTCGCCATCCGGCGAATCCGGCTCGAAGATCAATGCGGTCTTGTCGCCTCGGGTAGCGAGGTGCCGGTCCAGGCAATTGACGCTGGCGTTGAGTTCGCCGTCGCCGAACCAGCGGATGTGCAGGTCGTCACGGTCGAAGCTGACGTCGCGGATCTCGCTGGGCGCCTTCATCCAGTCCAGGCGGGTGGCGATGCGCGCCCAGAACGCGTCCGGGTCGCGGATCGACTCGGCGTAGTCGCGCGCGTAGTCGGCGCGGGTGACATTGGCACCGGCAGCGAAGGCGTCGGGCACGGGATACACGGTCTGCGGGTCGGTCATGTCGGCTCACCGGTGGAACGTCGAACCACAAGTGTGCCGCATCGCAACGCACGTGGCCTTAGACCTTCGTCGCGCCACGCCCCGTATTCGACCAATGGCGAATAGGCGACCCGCAAGGGGTCGCGCAGTCTGCGGGCGACCGCCCACTCGGCGGCAAATCCGTGCTGCGTCAATTCCGGAGGGGAACATGACCGCAATGCCTGTCCCACGTGGGACCTTGTTGGACAGGCCGGGGCCTGTTGCGAAAGCGCCTCGGCGCGTGCTCGCGACAGCGGTCCTGGTCGCACTGCTGGCGCCGGGAATGGCGTTCGCGCAAACCGCGAAGGAACAGGAGCTCGAGGCGCGCGTCGCCCAGCTCGAACGCATGGTCGAACAGCTGCTGTCGCAGCAGCAGCAGACCGCGACCACGGTGGCCGAGACGCGTGCCGAGGTGACCGAGGTACGCAGCGCCCAGGCGGGCACGCCGCCGGTCGACGGCAAGCCGCGCATCCAGAGCACGCCGATCATGACCGCCGCCAACCCGGGGACCACGTTCTCGTACGGCGGCAACATCAAGTTCGACACCATGGTCACCGACACCAGCGACGGCCGCATCGCAGACGGTTCCGCAGGACGGCTGTTCTACCTGCCATCCGCGATCCCGGTGGGCGGCCCGGGTGCCGATGGCGGCGACGTCTACACCGACCAGCACGCGCAGTTCTCGCGCTTCTGGTTCAGCGCCGACCACGTCACCGAGGGCGGCCAGAAGGTCAAGGCCTACATCGAGGCCGACATGTTCGGCGGCGGCAGCAATGCCCTGCTCGGCAACGAGACCGCCACCAACACCTACGGCGTGGCGCTGCGCCATGCCTACGTGAGCTGGAACGAATGGCTGGCCGGCCAGACCTGGTCCAACTTCATGGACGTGGCCGCGCTGCCGGAGGCGGTCGACTTCGTCGGCCCCACCGACGGCACGATCTTCGTGCGCCAGGCGCAGCTGCGCTACACCAAGGGACCGTGGTCGGTATCGATCGAGAACCCGCAGACCACGGTCACGCCGTACCTCAACGCCGGCGCGCGCTTCAACACCGGCGACAACGTGCTCCCCGACCTCACCGCGCGCTGGACCACCAAGGGCGACTGGGGCCACTTCAGCGTTGCCGGCCTGCTGCGCCAGTTCAAGTGGCTGGATGAAACCGCGACCGGCGCGGCCGTCAGCGTGTCCGGCCGCTTCAACATGGGCCCCAGCGACGACATCCGTTACGCCGTCAACGCCGGCTCCGGCATCGGCCGCTACCTGGCGTTCGGCCTCGGCAGCGACGTGGTGGTCGACGCCAGCGGCGACCTCGACGCACTCGACGGCTACGGCGCGTTCGTGGCCTGGCGCCATGCGTACACGCCCAAGCTGCGCAGCAACCTCATGTACTCGCGCGCCGAGTTCGACAACGACAAGGCCATCACCGGCTTCGGTGTCACCGAGGCCGCGCACTCGTTCCACGCCAACCTGATCTATTCGCCGTTCCCGAAGCTCGACGTCGGTGCGGAGCTGATCTTCGGCCAGCGCTTCCTCGAGGACGACCGCGAGGGTGACCTGACCCGCCTGCACACCCACATCAAGTACACCTTCTGAGGGACACCACGATGTCGACGACAACCGCAACCACCTTGCCGGACGGCAAGCCGCTGACCGCAGGCCACAAGAAGGTCATCTTCGCGTCCAGCCTGGGCACCGTGTTCGAGTGGTACGACTTCTACCTGTACGGATCGCTCGCGGTGGTGATCGCCGCGCAGTTCTTCAGCGGCGTCAACGAGACCACCGGCTTCATCTTCGCGCTGCTGGCCTTCGCGGCCGGCTTCGCGGTGCGCCCGTTCGGCGCGATCGTGTTTGGCCGCGTCGGCGACATGATCGGGCGCAAGTTCACGTTCCTGGTGACGATCGTGATCATGGGCCTGTCGACGTTCTTCGTCGGCCTGCTGCCAAGCTACGACAGCATCGGCATCGCGGCACCGATCATCCTGATCGCGCTGCGCATGCTGCAGGGACTGGCCCTGGGCGGCGAGTACGGTGGCGCGGCGACCTACGTGGCCGAGCACGCCCCGAACGGCAAGCGCGGCCTGTACACGAGCTTCATCCAGACCACCGCCACGATCGGCCTGTTCCTGTCGTTGATGGTGATCCTGGGCGTGCGCGAGTACTTCGGCGTCGAAGCGTTCAACGACTGGGCCTGGCGCCTGCCGTTCCTGCTGTCGATCGTGCTGCTGGGCATCTCGGTGTGGATCCGCATGCAGCTGTCCGAATCGCCGCTGTTCAAGGAGATGAAGGAGAGCGGCAAGGCGTCCAAGGCGCCGATCACCGAGAGCTTCTTCAGCAAGAACGGCAGGATCGTGCTGCTCGCCCTGCTCGGCGCAACCGCCGGCCAGGCGGTGGTCTGGTACGCCGGCCAGTTCTACGCGATGTACTTCCTCACCCAGTCGCTGAAGGTGGACAGCACCACGACCTGGCTGCTGATCGCAGGTGCGCTCGCCATCGGCACGCCATTCTTCATCTTCTTCGGCTGGCTGTCGGACAAGATCGGCCGCAAGCCGATCATCATGGCCGGCTGCCTGATCGCGGCGCTGACGTACTTCCCGATCTTCAAGGGCATCACCCACTACGCGAACCCGGCCGTCGAGGAAGCCAGCTCGGAGTCACCCGCGGTCGTGATTGCTGATCCCGCCACCTGCAACTTCCAGTTCGACCCGGTCGGCAAGAAGAAATTCACCAGCTCCTGCGACATCGCCACCGCGGCCCTGGCCAAGGCGGGCGTGCCGTACAGCGTGCAGGAAGCCCCGCCGGGCACCGTCGCCCGCGTGATGATCGGTGATACGCCGATCGACGGCTTCGAGGGCACCGGGCTTGCCGGCGATGAGTTCAAGGCCAGCACCGCGACCTTCAACACCGGGCTCACCGGTGCGCTGACCGAAGCCGGTTATCCCGGTGCGGCGGACCCGGCGCGGATCAACAAGCCGATGGTGCTGCTGCTGCTGAGCATCCTGGTGATCTACGTGACCATGGTCTACGGTCCGATCGCGGCATGGCTGGTCGAGCTGTTCCCGACCCAGATCCGCTACACCTCGATGTCGCTGCCGTACCACATCGGCAACGGCTGGTTCGGCGGCTTCCTGCCCACCATCGCCTTCGCACTGGTGGCCGCGACCGGCAACATCTACTACGGCCTCTGGTACCCGATCGTGATCGCGCTGATGACGTTCGTGATCGGCTCGCTGTTCCTGCGTGAGACCTACAAGCTCGACATCACCCGGGAAGACACCTACACCGACCAGCACAAGTAAGCGCAGCACGCTCCGCGACAACGCCGGCCCAGTGCCGGCGTTGTCGTTTCTGATGTGCGGTTGCGGACGCGGGACCTCCGCGGTGCCGCCCTACTGCGGGGGCGCCGCCAGCTCGCGTGCGTCGAGGCTGCCGTTGCGATCGACGTCCTGGCGGTTGAAGGTCAACGCGATGCGTGCGATGTACTCGGTGCGCAGCACCGGCTTGCCCTTTCCGCCAGGCAGCTCGGCCGCCGAAAGCACGCCGTCGCCGTCGCGGTCCATGCCGTCGAAGCCATAGCTCATCCACGCCTGGTACTCGGCAAGCGAAACGCGCCCGTTGGCATCGGTATCCATGCGTGCCAGGTATTCGCTGGTGGCGGTCACCTGCGCCATCGCCGGCGCCGGCGCCCACGCAGCCAGTGCGGCAAGCGCGCAGAGCACGACACCGGCGCCGGATACCAAGGCCCTTGAGGGCTCATGTCCCCCGGCAATGGCCTGCGGCCATCGCCTCCTCCTTGACTTCCCCCTCAAGGGCCTTGGCACCCGGTCCGCCGCACTACGCGGTGGTGCCAGGAGCAAAGCCACAGCCCGCAATCCCGCCCATGGTGTCGGTACTGTCAGCCCGCACAGAGCCCCGAACTGGCCGTGAGGCCTTCGCGGGGAAGTCAAGGAGGAGGTATCCGCCGCCAGGCGGATGCCGGGGGACATGAGCCGCGAAGGCCTCACGGCCACCGCAGGGCCCTCGAGATCAACGCTTGGCAAAGATGCAGCAACCTGCAGCTGAGCCATGAAGAAGCCCGGCCGTCGCCGGCCGGGCTTGTTGCTTGCGCGAACGCGATCGGCCATGGCCGGGGGCGTGCTCAGGCGCGCGTCGGCTGCAGCGCGTAGCCCTTCAGGCGCGCCGAGTACTCCTGCAGCGCGCGGACGCCGCTGGCTTCGGCTTCGCGGCACCACGACTGCAGGCTGGCCAGCGATTCCGCCGCGTCGTGGCCACGCTGCTCGAGGAGAGCGGCGAGGCGCGCTCGGTATTCGACCAGGGTGCTGATGCGCGGACGCTCGGCCACCCAATGGCGCAACTGCTCGCGGGCATCGCTGTCCAGCCAGCGGCCGTCATCGACCAGGCCCTTGCGCAGCTTGCGCGGCAGCAGCGCGCGCAGCCGCGCACCGGCCGCGCGGGCCTCCTCGCGCAGCGCCGGGGCCAGCACGTGGTGCTGGTAGTCGGTCATGGCCTGGAAGCGCAGCGCGAGCAGCGCCTTCAGGGTGTCGGTGTCGGGCACGTTGATGTTGGGGCGCACGTCCAGCGAGGGCGCAACGCGCAACACCTTGGCCAGGCCGACCTTCTCCAGCGACTTGATCGCGATCCAGCCGATATCCACTTCCCAGCGGCGCAGCGCGAACTTGGCCGAGCTCGGGAATGCGTGGTGGTTGTTGTGCAGCTCTTCGCCGCCGATCCACACGCCCCACGGCGAGAGGTTGGTGGCGGTGTCGGTGGTCTCGAAGTTGCGATAGCCCCACCAGTGGCCGAGGCCGTTGACCACGCCGGCCGCCCAGAACGGGATCCACAGCATCTGGATGGCCCAGATGGCGACGCCGGCGGCGCCGAACAGGGTGGCATTGATGGCCAGCAGCAGCACCGGGCCCATGGTGGCGTGCGGGGTGTAGAGCGTGCGCTCGAGCCAGTCGTCCGGCGTGCCGCGGCCGTACTGCTCCATGTCGGCGCGATGCGTACGCGCCTCACGGTAGAGCTCGGCACCCTTCCAGAACACTTCCTTGATGCCCTTGTGCATCGGGCTGTGCGGGTCTTCCTCGGTCTCGCACTTGGCGTGGTGCTTGCGATGGATGGCCACCCACTCCTTGGTGATCATGGACGTGGTGAGCCAGGTCCAGAAACGGAAGAAGTGGTTGACCACGGGATGGAAGTCCACGCCGCGATGGGTCTGGCTGCGATGCAGGAACAGGGTCACCGCGAAGATCGTCAGCTGCGTGCAGACGAGCATGTACAGGGCGAGGCCCCAGAAGCCGGACTGGACAAGTCCGCCGGCGAGGAAGTCGAGCAGGGAAGCAGGCATGGCGTGGATCATCATGGGGGTATACACGGGCCATCATGCGGGGCCGGGAAGGTGATTTCCAGCCCTGCGGCAGCGTATGGGCACGCGTGTTCACGTTTCCCGTCAACAACTTGCGCGCGGTCCTGCACGCCCCCACGCTGCCGACATGCCTGAACTTCCGGAAGTTGAAACCACGCGCCGCGGACTTGCGCCACACCTCGAAGGTCGCCGCGTGCGCGGCGTCACGCTTCGCCGGCCCGATCTGCGCTGGCCGATCCCGCCTGAGGTCGCGGCCGAGCTTCCCGGGCAACGCATCGAATCCGTGCGCCGCCGTGCGAAATACCTGCTGCTCGACACGCAGGCGGGCAGCGCACTGCTGCATCTCGGCATGTCCGGCAGCCTGCGCGTGCTGCCCGCGGACACGCCGCCGCGGCTGCACGACCACGTCGACATCGCGCTCTCCCGCGATGCGGGCCAGCCCGACCGCGTGCTGCGCTTCACCGACCCGCGCCGCTTCGGCTGCCTGCTCTGGCAGCCGGCCGGCGAACTGCATCCGCTGCTGCGCGGGCTGGGCCCGGAGCCGCTGGGCGACGGATTCGACGGCGACTACCTGCATGCACGCAGCCGGGGCCGCAAGGTGGCGCTCAAGGCCTTCCTGATGGACCAGAAGGTGGTGGTGGGCGTGGGCAACATCTACGTGGCCGAGGCGCTGTTTGCCGCCGGCGTGTCGCCGATGCGCGCGGCGGGGCGCGTGTCGCGCGAGCGCTATGCCGCCATCGCCGCCGAGATCCGCGCGGTGCTTGCGCGCGCCATCGCCCGCGGAGGCACCACGCTGCGCGACTTCCTGGCGCCCGACGGCGCCCCCGGCTACTTCGAACAGGAGCTGTCGGCCTACGGGCGCGGTGGCGAGCCCTGCCTGCGCTGCGGCCGGGCGCTGCGGCACGCCATGGTGGGCCAGCGGGCGACCGTCTGGTGCGGCCACTGCCAGCGCTGAGCCGAGGCGCTATGATCGCCGCTCCGAGGGGAGCGCCATGTCCGATACCGCCGATATCACCCTGTGGCTGGATGCCGCCCGCGGCGGGGACCGGAGCGCGCTGGATCGCGTGCTCGCCACCCTCTACCAGGAGCTGCACTCGATGGCGCGGCGCCAGCTCGCCGGCCAGTACGGGCAGACGCTCGACGCAACGGCACTGGTCCATGAGGCCTACCTCAAGCTGATCGGCCGCCGCGAGGCGCAGTTCGACGACCGCGCCCACTTCTTCGCCTATGCCGCCTCGGCCATGCGCAGCGTGGTGGTGGACTACGCGCGCCAGCGCATGGCGCAGAAGCGCGGCGGCGACCTGCACCGCGTCACCGACCTGCCGGAGGATGTCGAAGGCGGGTTGCGCCTCGACGAGGACACGCTGGCCCTGGACAACGCGTTGACGCGCCTGGCTGCCGTGGACAAGCGCCTGGCCCAGGTGGTCGAACTGCGCTACTTCGCCGGGCTGTCGGAAGTGGAGATCGCGGAGCTGCTGGATCGCTCCGAGCGCAGCATCCGCCGCGACTGGCAGAAGGCGAGGATCTACCTGCTGGCGTCGCTGAAGGTGGATTGACCGGCACCGGGGCCGCGCGATGGATGCCGACCGCTGGCAACGCCTGTCGCCGCTGCTCGATGCGCTGATCGAGCTCGAACCCGGCGCGCGCGCGCAGAGCCTGGCATCGCTGCGCGACGACGACCCGCAGCTCGCTGGTGAACTGGAGGAGCTGCTGGCGCTGGAGGAAGGCCAGGAGGATTTCCTCGCCGAACCGGTGGTCTCGCAGCTGCCGCATGCACGCACCGGCGCCATGGTCGGGCCCTACCAGCTGGAGCGGATGATCGGCGAAGGCGGCATGGGCCAGGTGTGGCTGGCCGGCCGCGCCGACGGCCTGTACCAGCGCCGCGTGGCGCTGAAGCTGCTGCGGCCGGGGCTTGGCGATCCGAACCTGCGCCTGCGCTTCACCCGCGAGCGGCAGATCCTGGCGCGGCTGGAGCACGCGCACATCGCGCGCCTGCTGGATGCCGGCATCAGCAGCGACCAGCAGCCCTACCTGGCGCTGGAATACGTCGACGGCGAACCCATCACCGACTGGTGCCGTGCCCGCGCGCCCACCATCCGCCAGCGCATCCACCTGTTCCTGCAGGTCTGCGAAGCGGTCAGCCACGCGCACGCCAACCTGATCGTGCACCGCGACCTGAAGCCGTCGAACATCCTGGTCACGCCGCTCGACGAGGTGCGGCTGCTCGATTTCGGCATCGCCAAGCTGCTCGACACGCCGGATGCCGCGCCCGACAACACGCGCACCGGCCTGCGCGCGTTCACCCTGCACTACGCGGCGCCCGAGCAGATCCGCGGCGAGCCGGTCACCACCATGACCGACGTGTATTCGCTGGGCGTGGTGCTGTACGAGCTGCTGGTCGGCGCCAAGCCCTACCGCCTCAAGCGCCAGAGCGACGCCGAGTGGGAGGAGGCGATCCTGGCGGTGGACCCGGCGCGGCCCTCGGTGGCCCTGCAGCGCCGTGCCGACGACGCCACGCTCACCCCGCCGCAGCTGCGCCGCCAGGCGCGCGAGATCGCCGGCGACCTCGACAACATCGTGCTCAAGGCGCTCGCCAAGCTGCCAGAGCACCGGTATCCCTCGGTCGAGGCGCTCACGCTCGACCTGCGCCGGCACCTCGACGGCCAGGCGGTGCACGCGCGCCCCGCCAGCCTGGCGTACCGGGTCCGCAAGTACGTCAGCCGGCACCGCTGGACGCTGGCCACGGTGGCCGCGATCGGCGTGGTGCTGGTGGCGTCGCTGGGCATCGTCGGCTGGCAGGCGCAGCAGGCGGTGCAGCAGGCCGCGCGCGCGCAGGCGCTGCAGAGCTTCATGGTCGGCCTGTTCGAGAACGCCAGCGCCGCGCCGGATGGCGCGCCGCTGGACATCCGCCGGCTGCTCGAGGACGGCGTCCGCCGTGGCGACCTGGAGCTTGCGCAGCAGCCGGTGGCACGCGCCGAGCTGCTCGGCGTGATCGCGCGCCTGCGCTCGGGGCTGGGCGACTACGCCGAGGCGCTGGCGCTGCAGGAGCGCCAGGCGACGATCATCGATGCCCTCGACAGCCCGCCGGCCAGCCTGCGACTGCAGGCGGTCACCGACATGGGACGGACACGCCGCCTGCTGGGACAGGCCTCCGGATGCGTCAAGGCCATGCACCCCTGGCGCGCCCTGAGCCGGCGCGAACAGGAGCGCTTGCCACTGCAGGCCGCCGACTTCCACGCCCAGCTGGCCCGCTGCCAGCGCGATGCCGGGCAGCTGGACGCGGCGCGCGCCGGGTTCCAGCGTTCGCTCGCCATCCGCCGCAACGCCAACGGCCAGGATGCTGGCGTGGTGGAAGACCTGTCCGACCTGGCCGGGTTGCGCGCCGCCGCGGGCCAGAGTGCGCTGGCGCTGCGCGAGCAGCGCGCGGCGCTGGCCATGCTGCGCGCCCGGGTCGGCGGACGGCATCCGCTGGCGGTGGAGATCCTGCGCCGCACCTGCGCGCTGCAGCGCGAGCTTGGCGACGTGGGCGCGGCCGAGCGCGACTGCCGCGAGGCGCTGGCGCTGGCACTCGAAGTCCATGGTGACCAGCACCGGGCGACCATCGATGTGCGTCGCCAGCTCGCCGCGCTGCTGGTCGACGAAGGGCGCATCAGCGAGGCCGACACCGCCCTGCGCGATGCACAGGCCTGGCTGTTGGCGCGGCTGGGCGCCGACCACAGCGACGTCGCCCGCAACTACAACAGCCTTGCGGTGGTGGCCTGGGAGCGCGGCGACCTCGCTGCCGCGCTGCGCGACCTGCGCCGCGCCAATGCCATCTGGCGCCGCCAGGGCGACAAGAGCCTGTTGGCCGGCGGCCTGTTCAACCAGGCGCAGGTGCTGCACGAGGCAGGCAGCGACGACGAGGCCGCAACCCTGCTGCAGGAGGTGCTGGCGCTGCGCAAGGACGCGTTCGGCGAAGGCCACGGCCAGGTCGGCAGCACCTGGCGGATGATCGGCGAGGTCGCGGCCGCACGCGGATCCGACGACGAGGCGCTGGCCGCCCTGCGCCGCGCGGTGGCGCTGACCAGCAGCTCCTTCGGCGCCGCCCACCCCGCGTCCCGGCGCGCCGAGCTGGCACTGGCCACCTTCGAGGCCGGGCATGGCGTGATCGGCGCCGTGGCGCGGCTCGACCATCTCGGTGCCCTGCCCGAATCCGACATCGAACTGCGCAAGATCGCGTGGCGGGCACGCGCCGCGGCTGCAGCGTTCCGCTGCGGGGGGCCGCGTCGGGCGGAGTCGCTGGCGGCGCTCGTCGCGCTGGGCCGGACCGTGGCCATGGCGCAGCCCGAAGGCGGCGTGGTGGCGCGCGAGATCGAGCGCTGGCGCCAGCACTGCGGCGCCGACGCCGCGGCGCCCTGAGGCCGCGCGGTCAGCCCAGCGGCAGCGACTGCTGCAGCGGCGCGATGCGGCCTTCGCCGCGCGCGATGCGCTTGTATTCGGCGCGGCTCACCGACACGTAGCGCTCGTTGCCGCCGATCTCGACCTGCGGTCCGTCCTGCACGGCGTGGCCCTGTTCGTCGACGCGCACGGTCATGGTGGCCTTGCTGCCGGTGTGGCAGATGGTCTTGATCTCCTGCAGCTCGTCCGCCCAGGCCAGCAGGTACTGGCTGCCCTCGAACAGCTCGCCGCGGAAATCGGTGCGCAGGCCATAGCAGAGCACCGGCACGCGCAGTCCGTCGACGATCTCCGAGAGCTGCCAGACCTGGCTGCGGCTCAGGAACTGCGCCTCGTCGACCAGCAGGCAATCGAGCTTGCCGCTGGCGGCGATGTCCGCGCGCGCCCAGGCCTCGAGGTCGGTGCCGGGGTCGAAACCCACGGCGTCGGCGCTCAGGCCGATGCGCGAAGCCACGCGGCCGCTGCCGGCGCGATCGTCCAGGCGCGGCGCGAGGATCGCCACGCGCATGCCGCGCTCCTGGTAGTTGTGCGCGGACTGCAGCAGGGTCGTGGTCTTTCCGGCGTTCATCGCCGAGTAGTAGAAATAGAGCTTGGCCATGGCGGAATTCTAGCGCCAGGCCCCGGGGCTCCGGACTCGCGGGGTAAACTCGCCAGCCGCCCAGGACCCGCCATGCACGGTCTCAACCCCCAACAATCCGCGGCCGTCGCCCATTGCGAAGGCCCGCTGCTGGTGCTCGCCGGCGCGGGCAGCGGCAAGACGCGGGTGATCGTGGAGAAGATCGCGCACCTGATCGGGTCGGGCCGCTATCCGGCCAAGCGCATCGCCGCGATCACCTTCACCAACAAGGCCGCGAAGGAGATGCGCGAGCGCGTCGGCAAGCGCATCCGCGGCGACGCGGCGGAAGGCCTCACCATCTGCACCTTCCATGCGCTGGGGCTGCGCATGCTGCAGGTGGAGCACGAACGCGCGGGCCTGCGCCGCGGATTTTCGATCTTCGATTCCGACGATTCGCTGGCGCAGTTCAAGGACCTGATGCCCGGCGCCAAGCCCGACGCCATCCAGGCGATGCAGGGCCTGGTGTCGCGCGCCAAGAACGCCTGCCTGACGCCGGAACAGGCGCGCGCCATCGCACGGTCCACGCCCGAGCACGAAGCGGCGATGGTGTACGAGCTGTACCAGGCGCGGCTGGCGGCGTTCAACGCGGTCGATTTCGACGACCTGATCCGCCGCCCGGTGGAGCTGCTCGAGAACGATCCGGAGTGCGCGCTCGGCTGGCGCGAGCGCATCGGCTACCTGCTGGTCGACGAGTGCCAGGACACCAACGACGCCCAGTACCGGCTGCTGAAGGCGCTGGCCGGCGACAAGGGCAACTTCACCTGCGTGGGCGACGACGACCAGTCGATCTACGCCTGGCGCGGCGCCAATCCCGAAAACCTCTCGCAGCTCGGCGTCGACTACCCGGCCCTGCGGGTGGTGAAGCTGGAGCAGAACTACCGCTGCTCGAACCGCGTGCTGCGCGCGGCCAACGCGCTGATCGCCAACAATCCGCACGAACATCCCAAGACGCTGTGGAGCGCGCAGGCCGACGGCGAGCGGATCCGCATCTGGGAGTGCCGCGACGCCAGCCACGAGGCCGAGCGCGTGGCCGGCGAGATCCAGTTCCTGAACACCGCGCGCAACGCCGAATGGAGCGAGTTCTGCATCCTGTTCCGCGGCAACCACCAGTCGCGGCTGCTCGAGAAGGCGCTGCAGATGCTGCGCGTGCCCTACCACCTCTCCGGCGGCACCGCGTTCCTCGACCGTGGCGAGGTCAAGGACGCGCTGGCCTGGCTGCGCCTGCTGGCCAACCCGGACGACGACTCCGCGTTCCTGCGCGCCGTGCAGTCCCCGGGCCGCGGCGTGGGCGCGACCTCGCTGGCCAAGCTGGCCGGCCTCGCGCAGCACGCCGGCCAGCCGATGTCGCGGGCGATCGAATCGATCGGCCTGCTGAAGCAGCTGCACCCGCGTGCCGGTGCAGCGCTGTCCGGCTTCGCCGACCTGATCCGCGGGCTGCGCAGCGATGCCGCGCGGCTCACGCCGTCCGAACTGGTGCGCACGCTCAACGAGCGTTCCGGGCTCCTGGCCGCGCTGCGCGCGGAGTGCAAATCGGACGAGATGTTCCGCATCCGCCGCGGCAACCTGGATGAACTCGCCGACTGGTTCGATGGTGCCCGGGGCGGCGCCGGCCCGGGCGAGCTGGCCGCCTCGCTGGCACTGCTCAGCCACGCCGACAAGGGCGATCCCGGCAACCAGGTGCGGCTGATGAGCCTGCACGCGGCCAAAGGCCTCGAGTTCCGCTACGTGTTCATCGTCGGCGTGGACGACTACACGCTGCCGCACGAGGCCAGCATCGAGGAAGGGCGCATCGACGAGGAGCGGCGCCTGCTGTACGTGGGCATCACCCGCGCCAAGGAACAGCTTTGGCTGTCGCACTCGCGCGAGGCGCAGCGCTGGGGCGAGCGCTTGCGGCTGAAGCCGAGCCGCTTCATCGACGAACTCCCGGCCGCCGAACTGCAGCGCGACGGCGCCGACCCGGTGGCCGACGCGGCGCGCAAGAAGGAGCGCGCCGAGGTGGGATTCGCCGCCATCCGAGCGATGCTCGACGGCTGAACTGCCGGGCGCGCCGCAATCCTGCAGTTGCGGACGTCGGCTAGACTCCGCGGCTGTCCAGAAAGCAGGTCCTGCCATGCGACGCACGCTGCCCACGCTCACCCTTCTCGCCGCCGCTCTGGCGCTGGGCGCCTGCGCCACCACGGCACCTGCCCCGGCTGGCGGCACGCCCGTTGCCGGCACGCCCGTCGCCGACCAGGCCGCGGTGCCGGCCGATGACAACCTCAACGCCGTGCTCTGGGTGCAGCGCTCCGTGGAATACCGGGCGCTCTCGGAAACCGTGTACCGCGCCGCGACCGAGCGCCTGGACGCCGCGCTGGCCGCCAAGGACTGGGATGCCCTGGTACCCGGCGAGCGTGACAGCGCGACCGCCATCGCCCGGCTGCCCCCCGCGGTGGTCATGGACATCGACGAGACCGTGCTCGACAACTCGCCCTACCAGGCGCGCCTGGTCCAGGACGGCCTGGAATACGACGACGCCACCTGGGCCGAATGGGTTGCCGAGGAGAAGGCACGGCCGGTCCCGGGCGTGCTGGAGTTCGCGCGGGCAGCCGAAGCGAAGGGCGTGACCATCATCTATCTCTCCAACCGCGACAAGGCCCTGCACGCGGCGACCCTCGCCAACCTGCGCGCGGTGGGACTTCCGGTGAAGGACGACAGCGTGTTCCTCGGGCTGGGTACCGTGGTCGAAGGCTGCGAACAGAAGGGCTCCGGCAAGACCTGCCGTCGCCAGCTGGCCGGGCGCGGGTACCGCGTGCTGATGCAGTTCGGCGACCAGCTTGGCGATTTCGTCGAAGCACCCGCCAACACGCCGCAGGCGCATGCCGCGCTGCACGCCGAATACCGCGCCTGGTTCGGCGATCGCTGGTGGGTCCTGCCGAATCCCACCTACGGTGCCTGGGAACCGGCGCTGTTCAACAACGCCTGGAGCGCGCCGCGTGCGGTGCGCCGCGCAGCGAAGCACGAGGCACTGGTCACGGACCGATAATGAAATCAATTTGTTGCATGACCTAATTTCAAGCATTGCATCAAGTTGTGGCAGCGGGTAACCTGCTGCGGCCACAACACAGTCCTCCGGTTTCGGCCGGCTTTACGGGAGACCCCAGGGTCTCCCGTTTTTTATGGGACACGACCTAGGGTTTGCCCCGGGGTGCGCCTGCTCCGCGCGGCGCCTAGCCTCGGGGTCTGTCCACGCCCGCCGCGGCGGCGACATGGCCTACGCCGGAGGCGCGCGATGTCCATCATCGACAATGTGCACGCAAACGCGCAGGCGCTCCTCAACAGGGGACCGCAGGGCCCGCGCGGACCGCACCATGGCGGCGGCCCGCCGCAGCACAGCAACGCGCATGAAGGCGCGAACGGCCGCGGCTTCGGCGGCCCGAGGGGGCCTGAGCTGCCGGCGGGCGTGCCCCGCGCAAGCCCGCCGTCACTCGGTGGCACATCCAATGCGCCCTCGATGCCCACGGTGCCGGGCATGCCCGCGCTGCCCACGCCGGGCGCCGACCGGCCGCAGGTGGGCCAGACGCCCCATGGCGCCGACCGACCGGGGCATGACCAGCTTTCGCCCGGCCCCCCCAGCCACGCGGGCCCCGGCGGTACGCAAGGGGTGACCAACCCCCTGTCCGGTGTGCAAGGCCTGGTGACCACCGTCCTGCCACGCGCGATGCCCGCCACGGCGTCGCCTGCTGCGCCGGCCGCGCTCCCCCACGCCATGCCATCCCAGGCCGCGGCTGGCATGCACGCCACGGCCCCTGCGGGACAGGCCGCGGCAGCCGCGCTGCAGCCCGGCCAGGTCGGCGGCGCCACGCGTGGCGAGCTTGCACAGCCGAACACGCCTGTGCGGAGCGATGTCGTTCCGGCGGGCGCTGCACGTCCGGATGCGCCCGCAGCGGCGCCGCGATCCGATGCCGCGTTCATGGACCGCATGGCCGTACTGCAGCGCGCCGCCCTCGCGCCATCGGCCTTGCCTGCCAATGCCGCCGCCAACACCGCGGCGCCGACGGCCCTTGCCGCTGCCGCCGCGGGGGCGACCATGGCCACCAGCGCCACGCCGCAGGCGTTGCCGGTGAACCAGGCCGCCGATGCCCGGAACGCTGCGGGGCTGACCGTGGCCGACCGCGGCCAAGCCATCCGCAGCGACGCCATGACCGGGACGTACACCGGCGAAGGCCCGCTGCGTCGCCGCCTGCGCCGAGGCGCCTCCGCGCTCCCGGGCAGCCTGTCCACGCTGCTGGCGGCGATGGGTGCCCAAGGCCGCACATCGGGCGCGGGCCAGGATGCGCGTGCGATGGAACGTGAGCTCCAGGCAGCCGCGATGCAGTGGCTGTTCTGGCTGCTGGCGATCATCGCCTACGGCTGCGTCGCCTTCGCGGTCATCGGACTCATGCCGCCCGGGGCGGGCACCGTCGTCTCCGCGGGAGCCGGGCGGGGCTGGGCGGGCGGGTTCGCGATCGCCGGCCTGCTCGCGGCTTCAGGCGCGTGGTGGTTTGCGCGCCGTCTGGCGCCTGGCCGCGGCAAGGCACCGCCCGCTACGCCACGCGGCGACTGACCGGCCGCGTCGTCAACGGGCCAGCAGGCCCCGAGTGGTGCACACCGTGCGCCGCGACCGCGCTCAATCCAGGCAGTGCGGGACCTGGGTCATCACCATGCCGCCGCCGGGCGCGGCGACGTTGCGCGTCTTCCAGACACGGCGCTTGCACGCGCCCTTGCCTTCGTCCCGCCGGCCCTCGGGAACCGCGACCGCGCGCCCGCTGGCGACGGGCCGCGAGGCGGCAGCCTGTGCGAGCCGGTACTCGAACACGATCCGCTCACCCGGCGGCGCGAGCTGGCGGGTTTCGACCGTGAGATGCATGCGGCCGGCGTCGACCTGGCCGGCGAAGCTGATCCGGTGCCCCTTTTCGATGCCGCCGCCGCTGATGCGGCCATCGCCATCGACCGTCAGGTCGAGCGGCCCGCCGCGGCCTTGCCACACGTCGCCCCTGGCGCGACCGTTCACGACAAAGCCCGAGTCACCCTGGCGGCGGATATTGGCCTTGACCTCGAGCCGTTCCCCCTTGGCAGTGGGAACGAATACCGCGCTGGCGCTACCGGATTCCGGCGCGGGCGCATGGGCGGTGCCTGGTGCATGGATCCGGGCGCTGACGGTACCGGTGTAGGCACCGTGGAGCTTTACCGGCTCCCGTTCGGCCGAGTTGCCGCAGCCGGCGACGCAGGCCAGGGCCAGGGCGAATGCGGTGCGCATCAACATGTCCATTCGACTCTCCGCGAAAAGACGAACGCCCCCGGCAATGCCGGGGGCGTGCGCTCAGCCTGCGAAGCCTTACTGCTTGCGGGCGAGATCCTTGTTGCCTTCACCGATGGTCTTCACGATGGTGGAGAGCATCTGCAGCATCTGGCCGAGCTGCTGGCCGAGCACCTGCAGCTGGGCATTGAGCTCGGTCAGGCCGTCGCCGCTTTCCGCGTCCACGGCCTTCGGGTCGTCCGCCTGCTTGGCCTGCAGGGTGTCGATCTTCTCGGCCAGGGTGAGCATGCGCTCGCCCATCGAGTCCGCGATCTTGCCGATGGTCAGGGCGATGGCGAGCAGCCATCCGCCACCGTTGCTGCCGCCGGCGCGGGCGCTCTGTGCCTCCGAGGCGCGATCGTTCTGGGCAGTGGCGTTGAAAGAAAAGTTGAAATTGCCTTCGATGCTCATGGTGTTCTCCGTGGATTGATCGGGTGGAAGGTCAAGCCGGCCGAGGGGCCGTCACGCCTTCCGCCTACGGAGGACCACGGAGCCGCCGCGATCGCGAATTCACGACATCGCCGCGGAGGATGGGCGACACGGTCGCGAGCGGCGGAGCGGACGCGGGGGCGGACTCACCGTCCTCGGCCCGGCTCTTTGCGGTCTCGGTGCGGAACCAGGCCAGCGCCTTCTCTTCACCCTCGGTGCTCAGCCGGCGGCTGAACTCGAGCGCGAGGCGCGTGTCGCGACGCTGCAGCGGCTGCAACGCCTGGTTGACCTGGCGGATGAGCTCGTCGACTTCGTCGGTGGCGACCGCCCCGCTGGCCTGGAGCGCCTGGAGCGCATCCATCCACATGGCCCGGTCCGGAATCTCGACCGCCGTGTCGCTGCCGTGCTTCATGTCACGCATGGCCTGCGTGAACTGGTCGCGCAGCATGGTGCGGGTGGCGAGATCCATCGACGGATCGTTTTCCAGCTCGTGCAGCGCCTCCTCGAACTGGCGCAGCAGCTCCTCCATCCCCGGGTCCAGCGCGGCCGCCGGTGCGGGCGACGATTCCAGCGCGACGCCGGCGACAAACGCCGCTGGCTGCTGGAAGGTCGGACGCTGGGGCGGACGTTGGGCCATCGGGTCGTCTCGGAGTGAGTGGGTGACGGTGCTGCTTGTGGTGTCGGGATCGAGTGTAGGTACTTCCAACAGCGCAACAATCTGGGGCCAACCCTAAGGGGGTGGGACGCTCCCGCGCGCCGCTCAGCCGGTAACGACGCGCAACTGGTCGGTGATCACGCGGGTGGCTTCACCGTGCCGGCGACCCAGGTCCTGTGCCGCTTCGCGCAGCCAGGCGTTGGCAGGGTCGAGCCCGTCCTCGCGGACGCGCCGGTTGTATTCCGGCTCGAGCCGCGCCTTTTCCTCGTTCACGTCGCGCAGCATCTCGTCGTAGTGCCGCAGGAGGCGCTCTTCCTCCGCGGTATCGACGATGCCCTGCTGGCGAAGATCGCCGAGACGTTCGACGAGTTCCTCGCGCGTCCTGGGTGCGCCGTCGTCCTGCATCGCTCAGCCGCCGCCCGCGCCGAAGCCGAAGTCGAAGCCGCCCGAATAGGCGTTGCCGAACATCGAGCCGAAGTCGAGGCCACCGCCTTCACCGCCGCCACTCTCGCCACCGATCATGCCGCCGAGCCAGGAGCCGAGCTGCTGGCCGATGGCCGCGCCTGCGGGACCACCAAAGAACGTGCCGACGAGACCGCCGACGAGGGAACCGATTTGACTGCCCATGTCATGTCCTCACTAGGTTGGGAAATGCCCGGCAAACGCCCTTCCGGACAGCTGGCAGATTTCCGCATCACCCGGCGCGCGCCAAGCTAGTGCGCACCCCACCTAGGGCGCGCCCTTGCAGCGCTCACGCTCCCGCAGGCGCGGGGCATACTCGGTGCATGTCGACCAACGACCATCCGGGCGAGCCATTCCTGCAGACGCGGCGGATGGCGCTGCGCGGGCTGCGCCATGGCGACGTGTTCGACCTGCAGCGCCTTGGCCGCGACGCGCGGGTCACGCACGCATTGCTCGATGCGCCGGTGGACGACATCGCCAGCGCCTGCGCCCTGGTCGACACCGCCAACCGCATCTACCGCGAGCGCCCGGGGCTCGGCATCTGGCGTGCCGACGACGCACGCGGCTTCCTTGGCTTCTTCTCGCTGATGGCGGAGCTCGCACCGGGCGAAGTCGAGATCGGCACCCGGCTGCTGCCGCGTGCCTGGGGACGCGGCTACGCGCTGGAAGGCGGCGCCGCGCTGTGCGAACACGCGTTCGCCACGCTTGGCCTGCCGGCGCTCGTCGGCCTCTGCGATCCCGCCAACCGCTCGGTGCCACCGCTGCTGATGCGCCTGGGTTTCATGCCGGCCGGCGAAGTGGAGCAGCGCGGGCGACGGGCACTGCGGCTGCGCCTGGCGCGCGAGGACTGGCGCGGCGTGCGCCGACGCATCGAGGTGGCCTGAGCGCGTGCGGCGCGCGTGTGCGGCGGCATCCGCACGCCGTGATCAGGGCGTATGCAACCGCCGCAGCTCGCCGTCACTGAACTCCCAGCGCTGCGGCGCCTGGCCGGCATGCACTCCGCTCGCAGGTGCACCGGGCAGCGTGACCAGCAGCGCCGCGCCGCGCGCTTCCAGCTCCGGGTCGGCACCGCCGCAGTAGTCGATCGCCGTGGAGCGCACAGGCGCGCCGCCCCGCCGCAGCCCCAGGATCCACAGCGGTCCACCGCTGCAGGCGTTGCCGTACATGTGCTGCTGGAACACCAGCACCTCGTCGAATGGCGCCAGGGCGCCGAAGCGGGCGAGCAGGCGTGGCAACGGGAAGTCGGCGAATGCCCCGCCGGCGCCTGTGCGCAGCAGTTCGCGACCATCGAGCCGCACCACGTGCGCATCGCCTGGCGTTGTGCCTTCGACCGGCGCGATTTCGAGCCGCCCCGCCACCGTCTGCACGTCCATCGGGCCACCTCCTGTCGGCGCGGCAAAGCGCGCGGCCGCGAGCGTCGGACCGCCGCCGGCATTCGCCCCGGTCCGGGGCTGCTCCGGAAACACATACGCCCCGCCCTGGTAGGTGGCCCGCACGTCGCCGCCGTCGCGGTGGAGCACCACGTCGCGGAAGCCGTTGGCGCGCGTCGCCTGCAGTTCGAGTACGCGTGCCCGGCCCGCGGCCAGCAGCAGCCGGCGCTGCGAGCCGTCGTCGGCGTAAAGCCACCAGTCCGCGGCACCGTCGGTCGCCAGACAGCGATGGCGGCCCTGGACCACCCAGTCATCGCGGCCGTCGTCATCGAGATCGACGCGCCGCGCGATGACCCAATCGGGCGCGAACCTCGACGCGCCCTGGTAGGTGCCCTCCTGGCAATCGAGGACGCGCGCGTCGCTCGAAAGTGCCCGCACGATGTCTGCAGGAAGGACGGCGCCGGCGTGCGTATCGGTGGCCTCGAAGCGCGCCGGCACGTTCGCATTCGCGGGATTCGCCGGCGCGATGCGAGCTGCCGGGGGGGGCGGGCTGTCAGTCGCTGCGCGGTCGCAGCCGGCCGAAAGCGCCATCGCGCACGCCACGACAAGCGCGGCGGCCTGCAGACGCCGGCGCGGCGGACATGTGCGCAACCCGATCATGTCACCAGCATCGCACGTGGTCGCGGTGCTGCGCGGCGCCGCCCGCCGCTACTGGCGACGACCGTCGAAGCGCCCGTCGAGGAGGTCGTTGACCCAGCGGTCGATCGTCGCGCTGGACGCTTCGATGTGCACGTGCGGGCCGGTCGAGTTGCCGGTGGCCCCCTGGTTGCCGAGGTCCTGCCCGTAAGCGACCTGTTGCCCGGCGCGCACGTCGACGCTCGACATGTGGAAGATGTAGACCAGCTGCCCCTCGTCGCCGCGCACCACCACGGCATTGCCGGCGTTGCCCATCGGGCCGGCCGACACCACGGTGCCGGCGATCGGCGACGGGATGGCCTGCTGCGTCTGCGACTGGCCGTTGCGGTGCAGCACCAGGTCGCGCACTTCCAGCGTCTGGCCGCCGCGCTGCGCGGTCTGGTAGTCGTGGTGCGGCTGCATCTGGCCGGGACCCTGTACCGCGATCGCCGGCGCGTTTCCGGTGCTGTACACGGTGTAGGGCGCGTAGGTCGGCACGTTGCCGGCAGGCGGCGCCTGCGGGGTCGGGGCGTCCGCGCCACCGCCCGGGGCCGACGCTCCGCCGCCGGGGATGCGCACAAGCTGCCCGGGATGGATCAGGTCGGGGTTGCGGATCTGCGGGTTGGCGGCGAGCACCGCGTCCAGCGACACGCCGTTGCGCGCGGCGATCCCGGACAGCGTGTCGCCGCTGCGCACGGTGACCTCACTGCCGCTTCCCCCGCCGCCCGGCAGGTGCACGGTCTGGCCGGGATAGATCAGTCCGGGGTTGCGAATTTGCGGGTTGGCGGCGATCACGGCATCCAGCGATACACCGTTGCGCGCTGCGATCCCCGACAGGGTGTCGCCGCTGCGCACCGTGACACTCCCGCCCGGACCAGACGGCGAAGGCGCCGGTGCGGGCGCCTCGCCGCCGGGTGCGGGGGCTGGGCCGGTGTCGCGCGGCGGAGGCGTGTCGCCGTCGATGCGTGCGCGCACGAACGAGGTCGCCTCGCCGGCGGTGATGCGGCCGTCGCGATTGGTGTCCAGCGGGGAGTTCATGCGGTAGGCCGCGGTGCCCTCGCTGAAGAGCGTCGCGCCGGGATCCGGACGCGGGCTGCCGTACAGCACCGTGGTGTAGACCCCCTCGAGGGTGTTGAGCTCACCGGGGTCGGAGCGGTTGTTGAAGTAGCGCTCCACGTACTGCAGCTGCTCGGTGGCGCTCATCCGCGCCAGCGCGTCGGTGGATGTGCCCAGTTCGCGCGCGGTGTTGGGCATGAACTGGATCAGGCCGGTGGCACCGCTGCCCGCGCCGTTGCGCACGCCCGGGCTGAAGCTGCCCCCGGTCTCGAAGCTCATCACCGCCATCAGGTATTCCGGCTGCGTGCCAAGGCGCTGCGCCATCGCCTCGACCTGGCCGATGAACTCCGGCGTGACGTGGCGGTTGCCTTCGACGCCGCTGATGCGGTTGTAGTCGAAGCCGCCGGGGCTGGTGCGATCGCCGACGACGTTCTGGGTGTTCGCGGATACCGGGCCGACCATGCGGGTGCTCCTGTCTTCCGGGGCGCGTTGCCGCGCATGCGGTGATTACAGGCGCCGGCGGTCGTGCATGCCAGCTAGGTCGGACCCTATGACCGGCCGCACGCGGCATCTGCTGCGTGACAGGCCACACGGATCAGCCCTGGTAGTGCGACTCCACGTGCAGCGTGCCCAGGTTGCGTTCGGCAAAGCGCCGCGCGAGCTCGGGGCCGGCCTCGCGGATCGCGTCGTAACTGGCGCGCGAGCGCACGTCGGCGCGCAGCACCCAGCCATCGTTGACGCGGGTCAGCAGCAGGTCGGTGCCGGGCAGCGTGGCGTCGGACATGCGCAGCAGGACCTGGCCATCGCCCGCCGCGTCGCGCGTGCCGTCGCCGATCGCAAGCTGGCGCACGTGGCGCTCGATCATGTCCATCACCGCGTTGCTGGCGCCCACCGGCGCCGGCATCGCCTGCGGCGCGTCACCGCGCAGCGCATTCTGCGCCTGCCACAGCAACGCGGGGTCGAGGATGGTGGTGTCGGCCTGGTCGCCGCGGCCGGTGTCCTGGCGCTGCTCGTGGCCATGGCCTTCGCGACCGCCGATGCGCAGGCCTTCGTCGACGCGTGCACCTTCTTCGGCGGATTCCGCGGTGGCGGTCGCCTCGGACTGCCCGCCCTTGCCGTTGTCGCGCACCTGGTCGAGGGCGTGGCGGAAGCGCTCGATGTGCTCCGGCTGCGCCGGCGGGCGCACGTCGCGGGTGGCCTCGCTGCCTTCGCGGCTGCGTGCGGCATCCGAAGCCGAGGTCGAGCTGCTGCGTTCAATCGTCATGCCGTTCTCCTGTTCGCCTCAGGCGCCCGCCAGATGGCGTGCCTGCAGCAGGTCCTCGGTGGCGCTCTCTTCCTGGCGCGACTCGAACGCGGATTGTTCGCCGCGCCATACATCGCGACGCTTCTCCAGCGCGTCCACCCGTGCCTTGGCGCGGAAGAACGCGGTGCGCGCGTCGGCCAGCGCGACTTCGGCCGCGCGCAGGATGTCCTGGGCCTTGAACAGGCGCTGGCGCGCGGCTTCGGCCTGCTCGCCGAGCAGGTCGATGTGCGCCTCGCGCTGCGCGAGTGCCGCGGGCCACGGCACCCCGGCCGGCGGCGCGTCGAGCATCCGCCCGCGCTGCTGGCGCTGCTCGAAGTCGAGCGCGATAATCTCGCCCTCCACGCTCAGGCAGGCGTCGCGACAGGCCTGCGCCTCGCGCTGGCGCTCCAGCACCAGCTGGCGCGCGGCCTCGGTGCGGTGTTCGCGCAGGCGGATCAGCGTCTGCAGCGGATAACGCTTCATGCGAACAGCTTCCGCAACGCATCCGCGGACTGCGCGAACGGCACCAGCTCGGTGGACGACTGCTGCAGCAGCTTGCGGATCGCGCCGATCTTCTCGATGGCGGCGTCGGCATCGGGGTCGGTGCCGCGCTTGTATTCGCCCAGCTGGATCAGCAGCTCGATGTCCTGGTACTTCGCCAGCAGCTTGCGCAGCTGGCCGGCCGCGCGCTGGTGCGCGCCGTCGACCACGCGCGGCATGGTGCGGCTGAGGCTGGTGAGCACGTCGATCGCCGGGTAGTGGTAGGCGGCGGCGAGCTTGCGCGACAGCACGATGTGGCCGTCGAGGATCGAGCGCACCTCTTCGACGATCGGGTCGCCGCCGTCCTCGTCCTCCGCCAGCACGGTGTAGAACGCGGTGATCGAGCCGATGTGGTTGTTGCCGGCGCGCTCGAACAGCCGCGGCAGCGCGCTGAACACCGACGGTGGAAACCCGCGCCGCGCCGGCGGCTCGCCCACCGCCAGGCCGACGTCGCGCAGCGCGCGCGCGAAGCGGGTGACCGAATCGACGAGCAGCAGCACGCGCTTGCCCTGGTCGCGGAAGTGCTCGGCGATCGCGGTGCCCACCCAGGCCGCGCGGCTGCGCTCCAGCGCCGGCCGGTCGGAGGTGGCGACCACGACCACCGACTTCGCCAGGCCTTCGGGGCCGAGGTTGTCGTGGATGAACTCGTTGACCTCGCGGCCGCGCTCGCCGACCAGCACGATGATGTTGACGTCGGCATCGCCGCCGCGCGCCAGCATGCCGAGCAGCGTGCTCTTGCCGCCGCCGGCGACCGCGAAGATGCCGATGCGCTGGCCCTCGCCCGCGGTCATCGTGGTGTCGATGGCGCGCACGCCGGTGGAGAACGGGCGTTCGATCAAATTGCGCGCCAGCGGATTGGGCGAGGCGGCGTAGATCGGCACGTCGTGGCTGGCCCCGGTGGGGCCGAGGTCGTCGATGGCCTCGCCGTGGGCGTCGAGGATGCGGCCCAGCAGGCCGTCGCCGACCAGCACCGAAGCCTGGCGGCCGCTGGCATAGACCTCGGTGGTCGCGGACACGCCGTCGAGCGCGCCGAGCGGGGTGAGCAGGGTGTGCGACTTGGACACGCCGACGACTTCGGCCGCGAGGCGAAACGATGGATCGCCGTCGCCGCGCGCATTGCGCAGTTCGCACAGCTCGCCGATGGCGGCCTTGAGCCCGGTGGCGCGGATGAGCGTGCCATAGGCCTCGGCGACGCGGCCGACGCGTTCGATCGACTGCACCTGCGCCAGGGCATGCAGCAAGGGATCATGTTCGCCGTTTGCCGCCAGGCCAGCCAGCGACTTTGCGGACCTGGCGGAATTCATGGCGCCGACCTCGCCGTGTGCGCGGCGCTGCCGGCGAGCGCGGCGCGGATCGCCTCGATCTGCTGCGCCACGCCGGCGCGGACCTCGCCGGCCTCGGACACCACCACGCAGCTGGTCGGCTCGAGGCTTGGATCGTCAACGAGTTCGATCACGCCGACCGCCGGGTGCGCCTGGCGCACCGCGCCCAGCCCGGCCGCGACGTCTTCGCGCACCGAAGGATGCACGCGGATCAGCAGGAACTGCTCGGCCTGCGCGGCTTCCACCGCCTGCAGCACGAGCGGCGGCACGACGCTGCGGGCGTCAAAGCCCGGCGCGATGCGGTCGACGATCGCGCAGGCGAGCTCGGAAATGCGCCCCGAGGCCTCGCCGAGCACGCGGGCGCGGCGCTCGTTGAGCGCGGCGAGCTGTTCGGTCATCTGTGATTCGGCCGCGGCAACGCCTGCCGCGTAGCCGGCGGCGTGACCCTGCTCACGGGCGGCCTCGATCTCGGCGCCGGCTTCGTCGTAAAGCGCGTTCACGCGTGCCAGCAGGGTGTCGAGCTCCTCCAGCCGCGCCCAGGCCTGGGCGGGCACCACGGTGGCACCCAGCGAACGCTCGAACTGGCGGCGTTCGAACACCCCCACGCCGGCGCCGGCACGCGCCCGTGGCGCAGCGTGTGCGGTCGTGGCATGGGCCGTGTTCGTGGCGGTGGCTGAAGCGTCTGCGCTCATCCGGGATCCTGTGGGCCGCGGTCAGGCGGCACGTGTGTCGTGGTGCGTGTAGACACGCAGCACCGGCTTTTCAGGCAAGTGCGCCGCGGGCGCCGGGCCGGGGGGATGCAGCAGCAGGCACCAGTCGGCGAGCGCGGGATCGCGGCGCCGCGCCCAGGCGACCAGTTCGGCGCGGCCCTGGGCGTCGAACAGCGCATGCATCGGTTGCGGATCGTCCGCGGCGGTGGACTTGGCCAGGGCGCGCGCAAAGCCGGCTGCAAGCACCGCCTGCTGCGCACGTTCGATGTGTCCGTCCCACACGGTGCGGTCCAGCGCGAGCAGGTAGCCGTTGCCGAGCGCCGCCTTCAGCCGCCGCACCGGGTCGCGACCGGTTTCCGCGCGGATTGCCGGTGCGTGCGCCAGCACACCGATGTCGCGGACCAGCGCGGCCAGGCGCTGGCGCGGCCAGCGCGTGCGGGTCGTGTCCGGATGGCGCCCGGGATCCGGCGCGAACAGCGCCGCAGCCTGTCCCTGCGCCAGCCAGGCGGCCAGCATGCGGCGCCCCAGCGCACTGTCGCGCGCGTGCGCGGCAAGCTCCACATCAAGCACCGCGTCGCCGTCGGTGAGCCAGCCCGGCTCGATGTCCGCCAGCAGCGCACTGGAGGCCATGCCTCAGCCGTTCCAGACCTGGTCGGACGGCTTGGTGGGCTGCGTCGAGGCGCGGAGCCGCCCCCAGAACGCGACCAGCAGACCGAGCAGCACCACCACGGCGGCGGCGATGCCCAGCGTCAGCGGGTTGATCCCCGAGAGCGCGACCGCACCCTGGGCGGGACGCGCGGGCAGCGGCGGCGCGGACGCGAACTTCACCGTGACCTTGTTGATGTCGGTCAGGCCGGGTACCGCGTCCTTGATCAGCAGCTTGATGTCGGCTTCGCGGTCGCGGACGCTGGCGCCCGCCTGCTCGAAGATCGCCACCGACGCCGACGAATCCAGGCTGGACCCGCCCAGCGGATCGCGTTCGGCCAGGGTGACGTGCACGCGCGCGTCGACCACGCCCGGGAAGCGCGTCAGCGTGTCCGACAGTTCCTGTTGCAGGCTGCAGACCTCGCGTCCGCGTTCCTCGGTGGACGACGAGGCAAACCCTTCCTTCTTGAACACGTCGCAGGTGGTCGCGAACTGCGCGCGCGGCAGCCCGTGCGCGCCGAGGATCTGCATCGCATACGGGAAGTCCGACGCGGCGACGCGCACCTCCCACCCGGTCTTCGACGGCGACGGATTCTTGTCGGCATCGATGCCCGCGCCGATCAGCACGCCCATGATCTGGTTGGCCTGGCCCTCGTCGAGCTGGCTGTACAGCGGCTTGCCGCCACAGGCGGCGAGCAGCACGCCTGCCGCGATTGCGAACAGGGCCGCGCGCAGCGCGCGCGGCCGGTCGTGGAACTTCATGCCATGCCCCCTGGGTCAGCCCTGCTGCCGGAACAGCTGCTGGATGCCGTCCGAGGTGCGGTTGGCGACGTTCGACGTCATCTCCGCCTGGAACAGGAACTGATGGCACTTCATGGTCATTTCCATCATCTGCCCGGGCGTGAGCTCGGCGATGTTGCCGCTCATGGTCTGCGAGAGCGCGTTGATGTTGGCGGCGCCGGTGTTGAGGTTGTCGATGGCGGCGATCAGCGCGCGCGTGCCTTCGGACGCCTGTGTCGGCGGCAGTTCCACCGGCGTTGCCTGCTGCTGCGGCTGCACGCCGCCGGTGCGCTCGAGCGACGCGGCGAAATCGCGCACGTCGTAGGGCGTGGCCGTGGCCTGGCCACCGCCCGCGGACGCGCCGGCATTGCCGGCCGCCTGCATCGGGTCCATGGCCGCCACCTGGATGGCTTCGATCATTTCCGTCTCCTGTTGGGCTGCACTCCCGGGAACCGGCCGCGGTGGCGGAGCCACCGGCGGCGCGAGCCCGGATGCCACGGTTACTGGCGTTTGCCCAGCGTTTCCAGCGCCTGGCCGACGCTGTTCTGCGAGGTCGCGGCGTTGTTGGACATGAACTGCATCTTCAGGCTGGCCGCGGTCAGCTGCACCATCGAGGACGGCTGGTCATCGCCACCGCTGATGTTGGCCGACATGTCGGTGATCACGGATGCCTGCGAGTCCAGGGTCTGGCCCCAGGCACGCGACATCGCCTCGTACCAGCTGCCGCGATCGCCTGCCGAAGCTCCACCACGGATGCCGCCTGCGCCGCCGGTGACGGCCGCGCCTGCGATGAACTGCCCGATTCCTGCATTTCCGGTGACGTTGGTCATGGTTCTCTCTCCTCTCTCTTGATCTGTGCTGCGTTGGATTGCGGATGGATCGGGCCGGCCTTCCCAGGGGCCGTCCCGTGATTCACATGCGGAGTGGCGTTACCTCGCCGCGCACGTTCGAGAAATCCTGCGGCTCGGCCGCGTCGTCTTCCGGCCGCGGCGCCGCCTCGACCGCGAGCTTTTCCAGCCCGCCGTCGGCGCGCAGCGCATGCGCGCTGTTTTCGGTGATCGACACCAGCGTGCCGATGCCGGGCAGTTCCGCGCCGACCGGATACTTGTCGCCCTTGCCGGACAGCACGTGCGGATCGGCACCGCGGACGATGGCGGCGACGCGGATGCGCACCGGCTTCGCCGCCGCGGCCGGCGCGCGCGCGGTCGCGCTGCTTTCGGCCATGTTCACCGGGATCACGCGGGTGACGCCCTTGACCTCGCGCATGGCGCGCGAGAACGACGCGGCACGCAGCGCGGCCTCGTCCTCGAAGCGGCCGCTCACTTCGACATCGCCGTTGCCCAGGTAGCGCGTGCGCGCGGTGATGCCCTGGCCGCGGAGGATTTCGCTGACGTCGCCGGCGATGTCGTCGCCGGTGCGCAGCTCGAGCTTGGCATCGATGTTGTCGTCGGCGATGCGCCGCGCGATGCGCTCGCGCGTGGCGGCGTCGGGCACGGTGCCTGTGAGCACCAGCCCGCCCTGGAAGTCGACGTTGGCGCGGCCGTCGTCGATGCCGTACTCGGGCACCAGGCGCTGCAGCTGCTCGCGAGGATCCGGTGCCGCCGGCTTGGATGGCATGACGGCGGCGAAGATGGCCAGCGAAACCAGCGACAGCACGGCCACCGCGGCGACGGCGGGCAGGCGCCGCAGGTACGGGGTGACCGCCGGCGTGGGCGCCACGCGCGGACCCGGGCCGCCGGGCACCAGCAGCTCCCAGGCGGGATCGTCTTCCGCGCCGAATGCGATCGCCGCGTCGCCCAGGCCGACGCGCTGCACGCGGTCGAGTTCGACCGGATCACCCGGGTGGACCATGGTGGTGCCGACGTGCAGCGGCGCGTCCAGCGCGCGCAGCGAGAACACGCCATCGACCAGGCTGAGCAACGCGTGGTGGCTGGCGACACCGGCATCGGCAAGCACCATGTCGCAATCGTCGCCACTGCCGACGAGGATCATCTCGCGCAGCCCGAGTGGACGCACCGCGCCTGCATGCAGGCCCGAGACCACGCGCAGCACGTTGCCCGCTGGGCTTGTCTCCGACTGGTTGTCCCTTGCCACGCTCATGGATCCTCCCTTTGCCCCATCCTGCAATTGCATCGTTACCCGGCGGTGAAGTGCCCCGGGGTCATGCGTTGATCTGGCCGGCCTGCACGATGCGCAGGTCGGGTGCGAGTTCCTGGTACGACAGCACCGGCAGTTCGAAGAAATCGACTTCCATCAGCTTGCGCAGGTGGCGGCGCACATCGAGCGAGCACAGCAGCACCGGCTGCACGCCCGCCGCCTGCCGCGCGAGGTGTGCGCGCACTTCGTTGCCGAGCCGCGCCGCGAGTTCGGGCGAAATGGCCAGCTGGCTCGCACCACCGGCCACGCGCACCGACTGGCGCAGCTTGTCCTCGAGTTCCGGATGGATCAGCAGCACGTGCAGCGTGCGTTCGGCGTCGGCATGGCGCTCGGCGATCTCGCGCTTCAGGGCGACCCGCACGTACTCGGTGAGCAGCACCACGTCCTTCTCGCGGCCACCGACATCGGTGATCGCCTCGAACACGTCACGCAGGTTGCGCACCGGCACGCCCTCTTCGGCCAGCCGGCGCAGCACGTCGGCGACGCGCTGCGGAGCGACCACGCGCAGCATCTCCTTGACCAGGTCGGGGTAGTCGCGCTGCATGCGCGCGAACAGGTTGGCCGTCTCCTGGATCCCGATGAAGCCACCCAGCCGACGCTGCAGCGCGGCACGGCAGTGCGTGGCCAGCACCTCCTCGGGTGCCACGGCGCCCGCCTCGCCGCGCACGACCCAGTCGCCGGCGAGTGCCGGGAAGAAGCCGGGCTGGCGGTTGCCGTCGGTGGCCACGGCCGTCTGGCGGAAATCCTGGTCGACGCGCAGCTGGCCCACGGCCAGGCGCGCGCCGAACGCGGTCAGGCGGTACTCGCCATGTTCAAGCGCTTCCGAGATGCGCAGCTGCGGCACCGGTACGGGCACGCCGTATTCCTCGCGCATGCGCTGCGCAACGCTCGCGACCCGCGCCAACAGCGCGTCCTTGCCGGTCGCCGCAAGCAGCGCCGGCGACAGCTCGAGCTGCAGCGGCGCGGGCGGCGCGAGGTCATCGACAGGCGGCAGGCGGTCGGCTTCGGCGACCTCGTCCTCCGGCACGCGGAACGCGCGGCGCAGGACCACGAAACCGTGGCGGTAGCGCCATGCGCTGATGCCGAGCAGCGACACGCCGAGCGCCGCGAACACCATCTTCGGGAAGCCCGGCACCAGGGTCATGAGCAGTGCGAGCAGGCCGGTGATCAGCAGCACGCGCGGCTGGCCGCTGACCTGGCGGGTGATGGCGTCGCCGAGATGGCGGTCGTCGACCTCGCCGGTGGTGCGCGTGACCACCAGCCCCGCCGCAATGGTGGCGAGGATGGCCGGGATCTGCGAGACCAGGCCGTCGCCGATGGTCAGGATGCTGTAGGTCCGCGTGGCATCGGCCAGCGACATGTCACGCTGCATGACGCCGATCGCCAGGCCGCCGAGCAGGTTGATGATGATGATGACGATGCCGGCGATCGCGTCGCCCTTGACGAATTTCATGGCGCCGTCGAGCGCGCCGTGCAGCTGGCTCTCGGACTCGAGCAGGCGCCGGCGGCGCTTAGCCTCGTCCTTGTCCATCAGTCCCGAGCGCAGGTCGGAGTCGATCGACAGCTGCTTGCCGGGCATGGCGTCGAGGGTGAAGCGCGCGGCGACTTCGGCCACGCGTTCGGCACCCTTTGCGATGACGATGAACTGCACCACCGTGATGATCATGAAGACCACCAGCCCGACCACGAGGTTGCCGCCGGCCACCAGGCTGCCGAAGGTCTCGACGATGTGGCCGCCCTCGGCGTCGAGCAGGATCGAACGGGTGATGGCGATCGACAGCGCGAGGCGGAACAGCGTGGTCAGCAGCAGCACGCTCGGGAAGCTCGAGAACGCGACCGGCGTGGGGATGTAGATGGCCAGCAGCAGCAGGCCGAAGCCGATGGAGATGTTGACCGCGACCAGCGCATCGATCACCACCAGCGGCAGGGGCAGGATCATCACGCTGATGATCATCACCGCCGCGAACGCCAGGATGATGTCGCTGTAGCCGAGCTTGACCCGCGGGCCTGCATTGCCCGGCGTGGCGAACAGCGTGCCGATCAGCGCACGCATGTGGTGGCGCCCTTCGCGCAGCGCGCAGCCGGCGTGCAAATGACGCGCCGCTGTCCGCTGTTATCGATGCCTCGCGCTCGCCACATCACCCTGACCCCACGCGTCACTTTGTGGCAAATTACGATAGTCTCGCCACAAGAGCAACGCAGGAAATATTGCAGGGCGCAAGTGCGAACTGCGCATTGCGGATTCAGGGATGTGAGCGCAAGTGGCTGTAATTCAGGCGTAATTTTGCCTTCACGGAAATTTCGCCGCGGCAATGCATCACTTGAACGGCGTGTGCGTTCCGGACGCAGGCGTAGCCGGCGCGACATCGTCGGCATGCAGTTCGGTGACGAAGTTCACGCTTTGCGCACTCACGCCAATCGTGAATACGCGACCGGAGCGCAGCTTCACCAGCACCAGGCGTTCACGCGGCCCGAGCGGCAGGATTTGCAGGATCGACAAGGGGGCATCGGGACCGGTGAGGCCATAGCGCCGACGGAGCAGGCGCAGCACCACCAGCAGGCCCACGATGATGAAGGCCAGGGGCAGCAGGATGGCCATCAACTCGGCGCCGAAGGACGAGGCGGCGGGCGCGGCATCGGCAACCACGGGCTCGGCCGACATGGCACGGCCACAGGCGAGGGACAGGATGGCGGGTATGGCAGTCAGCGATCGCTTGGACATGGCGGAATGGATGAGCCTGGGGGTTCGCGCGGGCCGCGCGGCGCCAGCCTACAACAGCGCGCATGCCTGCCAGCGCCGCGGGATGCGCAGGCGATGACGGCGGCGCGCGTCCGCGGCCGCGTCGCCGCTGACGCCTTGCCCGTCGACAGCGATGGCGCGACCGTCGCGGTGGCTGCGCTGCTCGAGGCGATCCCGGTGCCGTGCGCCGCCTTCGCGCGCGGCGACGGGCGGCTGGTCGCCAGCAACCGCCGCTACCGTGACGCGTTCAGCGAACTGCCGGGCCATGTCGATCGCGCGCGCCTGCTGGCGACACTGGGCGATGGCGGCGGCGACGCCGGCGACCCGGACGCGCCCCGCGAAGTCCACGCCACGCACAGCAACCGCTGGTACGCGCTGCACTGGGGCGAGTCGGATGCCGGCGGCCAGCCGCTGTCGCTGCTGACCGCGGTCGACATCAGCGCGCGCATCGAGGCGCTCGACTCGCACAAGAGCCGCCAGGAGAAGCTGCTCTTCACTTCGCGGCTGATGTCGGTGGGCGAGATGGCGGCGATGCTCGCGCACGAGCTCAACCAGCCGCTGGCCGCGATCGTGAACTACTTGAACGGCAGCCTGCGCCTGGTCGACCAGGCCGGCGGGCCGGTGCAGGTCGAACGCGCCCTGCTCGCCGCGCGCACCCAGGCCGAGCACGCCGCCGCTGTGATCTCGCGCGTGCGCGAGTTCATCCGCGCCCGCGAGCCGCGGCGCGATGCACGTGACATGGCGCAGATCACCAACACCGTGCTCGAACTGCTGCGCCTGGAGGCCGAACGCCAGCAGCTGCGGATCGAGCTGGCGCTGGCCCACGACCTGCCGGCGGTCTACGCGGACCGGGTGATGGTCGAACAGGTGCTGCTGAACCTGGTCAAGAACGCGATCGAGGCGATGCGCGAGGTGCCGGCGGCGAAGCGTGGACTGCGCATCGAAGGCCGCGTGAACCTAGACGGCGAAGTGGAAGTGCGGGTCTGCGACCGTGGCGAAGGCCTCAGCGCGGAGCAGGGCCAGCAGCTGTTCTCGCCGTTCTTCACCACCAAGAGCGATGGCCTGGGCATCGGCCTGGCCATCTGCCGCTCGATCATCGAATACCACGAGGGGCGGCTGTTCTTCGAGCCGCGGGATGGCGGTGGCAGCGTGTTCGGCTTCACGCTGCCGACCGCGGACGGAAGGGGATAGGGATGCCGGCTACGCGCGTTTACCTGGTCGACGACAACGACGGCTTCCGCGATTCCACCGCCTGGCTGCTCGAGACCTCGGGCTTCGAAGTGCTGCCGTTCGCGTCCGGCGCCGCATTCCTGGCGGCCTATGCCGGCAATCGCCACGGCGATGTCGCCGAATGCCTGGTCTCCGACATCCGCATGCCGGAAATGAGCGGCCTGCAGCTGCAGGACGAACTCATCCGCCGCGGCATCCACCTGCCGCTGGTGTTCGTGACCGCGCATGGCGACGTGCCGCTGGCGGTGGAGGCGATGCGCAAGGGCGCGTCGAACTTCCTCGAGAAGCCGTTCAGCGAGGAGGCGCTGGTGGATGCGCTGCGCACCGCGCTTGCGAGGGCACGCAGCCGCGCCAACGGCGGCGGCGCGATGGCCGGCGAACTGCTCGCCCGCCTCAGCCCGCGCGAACGCCAGGTGCTCGACCTGGTGGTGGCCAGCAAGCCCAACAAGATCATTGCCGACATCCTCGGCATCAGCATCAAGACCGTTGAACTGCACAGGGCGAACATGATGGGAAAGCTGGGCGTGCGCTCCGTGCCGGAGCTGATGAAGGTGGCGCTTGGCCACGGTTGAGCGCGACGCGCGCAAGGGCCGCGCGCGCAGCGACAAGGACAAGGTCGCCTCCGCGCCGCCGGCCGCAGTGGAGGCGCGGTCAGCGCGCGGCGTGCTGCCCGCCCTGGAAGCGCCGGTGGCCGAGGCGCTGCGCGGCTTCTTCGCCGAGCCGCGCTGGTGGATGCTGGCCGACCGCAGCGCGGTGCAGGTGGCCTGCGCGCGCGCGCCGAGTGCCGCGTTCGAGATCGACGCCGAAGGCACGCGACTGGCGCTGCACGTGGATGGCGCCGCGGGCGATCCCGATGACGGACGGCTGCGCTGGAGCGACCGCAGCGGCCGCGCGCGCGTGCTGGCCTGGAGCCTGGCGCACGAATCGCTGCTGATGCGCTTGAGCGAATGGCTGGGCGTGTCCCTGCTGCCGGTGGTCGACGCGGCCGAGGGTGGCGACGCCTCCGCGGCACTGGCCACGCCCGGTCTCTGGCTCGACGTCGCCATCGAGGACGACGTTCCCCTGCCGGATGGCGACGTACCCGCACCGCCGCCAGCACGCGCCAGCACGCGCCTCTGGCTGCCGGCGGACTGGCTGCATCGCCTGGCCGCGCGCGCCGAACCGGCGCACGCCGAGGATCCGCCGAAAGGTGCCGGCCGCTGGCGCGCGCTGCCGGTCGCCGTGTCGCTGCTGCTCGCAGCGCCGCCACTCGCCGCCGGCGACTGGCGCGCGTTGCGCCCGGGCGACGTGATCGTCGCCGGCCGCAGCAGCCTGCCCAACCTCATCGCGCGCGCCGCCGGCCAGGACTGGCCGCTGGCGTCCGCCGCGGGCGGCTGGTCCGTGCGCGGCGCACCCACCCCGACTTCCATCTTCCACGAGGACAGCACCATGACCGACCACGAGGCCAGCCCGACGGCTCCCGACGCCGCGCCCGCCGACCCCGCGCGTCGCCTGCCGGTGCGCCTGGAATTCGAACTCGGCCGCACCGAACTGAGCGTGGGCGAACTCGCCGACCTGCAGCCCGGCTACGTCTTCCCGCTCGCCACCGCGCTCGAAGGCGCCAACGTCGCGATCCGCGCCAACGGCCGCGACGTGGGCCGCGGCGAACTGGTCGCCGTCGGCGACACCCTCGGCGTGCGCCTGGTGTCCTGGAGCTGACCCGGCATGGACTTCACCACGTTCTCCCCCGCTGTCGTCCTCGTCACCGTGGTGTTCATCGGCCTGGCGCCGTTCGTCGCGGTGATGGTGACGTCGTTCACCAAGATCGTGGTGGTGCTGAGCCTGCTGCGCAACGCGCTGGGCCTGCAGCAGGTGCCGCCCAACGTGGTCATCAACGGCCTGGCGATCGTGCTGTCGATCTATGTGATGCATCCGGTGCTGCTCGAGACGCATGCGTCGGTGACCGCCTACATGGAAGGCAAGCCGCCGCCGGCATCGGTGCAGGCGCAGCTGGAGGCGCGCGCCGCGGGGCGGGCGCAGCGCGCCGCCAACCGCGAGCTCGCTCGCGTCCGCGCCGAACGTGCAGCGGGTGGTCCAGCGGCGACGCCTGCGACCACCGCCACCCCGGTGGAGCCGCCGCCCAGCAGCCCCGCCGCGGCGGATGCGCTGCGCGCCGAGGCAGAGGCGATGGCTGCAGGCACCGCGGCCCAGGGCCCTGCGGATCCTGCCAGCGAGGCGCCGCAGGGACCATCGCGCGGTCCGCTGTTCGCAAACGTGCAGAACGGCACCGAGGACCCCGACGCCGGCGAAGCGGCGGCCGGCGACGGCGGCCCCGTGGTGGTGACCGCGGTCGGCACGCCACCGGCGAAGCCCGCCACCGACGGTCCGATGGACGCGGCGCGCATGCTGGGCATCCTGGATGCCGGCAAGGAGCCGCTGCGCGGCTTCCTGATCAACCATTCCAACGATGCCGAGCGCGCGTTCTTCCTGCGCAGTGCGCAGCGCCTGATGCCCGCCGACCGCCGCGACGAACTGGACGTCGACGACTTCATCGTGGTCGTGCCGGCGTTCACCGTGAGCGAGCTCGCGGCGGCGTTCCAGATCGGCTTCCTGATCTTCCTGCCGTTCCTGGTGATCGACCTGGTGGTGGCCAACATCCTGCTGGCGCTGGGCATGATGATGCTGTCGCCCACCACCATCTCGCTGCCGTTCAAGCTGCTGCTGTTCGTGCTGATCGACGGCTGGGCCAAGCTGGTGCACGGCCTGGTGCTGACCTACGGGAGCGCCTGGTAGTGAACGAGGTCCTGGAACTCACCAAGGAGGCGCTGTTCCTGACGATGCTGCTGTCGGGGCCACCGATCGGCGCCGCGGCGCTGGTCGGCCTGGTGATCGCGTTCCTGCAGGCCGCCACCCAGCTGCAGGAGCAGACGTTCGCCTACGCCTGCAAGTTCCTGGCGATCGTGCTGATGCTGTTCGTGACCGCGGCGCTGATCGGCGGTTCGCTGTACAGCTACGCGGACCGCATCTTCCGTGATTTCCCGGGACTGGTGCGGCAGTAGCGCGTGTTCGACTTCCTCGGCAATCCCCTGCTGGCGCTCGCGCTGACGCTGCCGCGCGTGGTGGGCGCGTTCGTCGTGCTGCCGCTGATGACCCAGCAGACCGTGCCGTCGATGGTGCGCAACAGCTTCATGGTCAGCCTGGCGATCATCGCGCTCCCAGTGGCGCTGGCCGGCATGCCGATGGAGTCGCTGGGCGCCGCGGAATGGCCGGTGATCGTGCTCAAGGAGCTGTTCATCGGCGTCGCCATCGGCTTCTGCTTCGGGATCGTGTTCTGGGCGATCGGCGCGGTCGGCAACGTGGTCGACACCCAGGTGGGCATGTCGATGGCATCGGTGTTCGATCCCATCCAGGGCCACACCGTCACCCTGCACGGCGAGTTCCTGTCGCAGCTGGCGGCGTGGCTGTTCATGGCCAGCGGCGCGTTCCTGGTGTTCCTCGACCTGCTGATGTCCAGCTATCTGCTGTGGCCGGTGACCTCGTATTTCCCGAACCTGCCGGCAGCCGGCATGAACCTGTTCGTCGGCCAGTTCAGTTACATGATGACGGCGATCCTGGTGATGGCGGCGCCCATCATGGTGATCCTGCTGATCATCGACCTGTCGTTCGGGCTGGTGAACCGCTACGCGCCGCAGCTCAACGTGTTCGCACTCACCCTGCCGATCAAGGCCTGGTTGGCAACGGCGCTGATCCTGATGCTGCTGGGCGTGTACATCGAGATCGTGCTCGAGCGCCTGGGCAGCAACCGCTACCTGCTGGGCGTGCTGCAGCAGGCGTTCGGCACCTGACCTGACCCGCGCCGCCGGGCTCAGTCGCCGCGACGGATGCCCTCGGCCCAGTGCAGGACCTCGGCCACGGCGTCGAAGAACTCGCCGCCGATGTACTCGTCCAGCTCGACCTTCTCGTTGAGCCCGCGCGCGAGCGGGATGTTCTGCAGGATCGGCACGCCGGCCTCTTCGGCGGCGCGCTTGATCTCCTCGGCCTGGTGCCCCTCGCCCTTGGCAACCACCACCGGCAGGTCGTTGACCCCCGGCTCGAACTGCAGGGCGACGGCGATGTGGGTGGGATTGGTCACGACCACGTTTGCTCCGCGCACGGCATTGAGCATGGTCTGCTGCGACCATTCCTGGTGCAACTGCTTGCGGCGCTGCTTGATGTAGGGGTCGCCCTCGTTTTCCTTGACCTCCTGGCGGATGTCGCGCCGGCTCATGCGCAGCTGCTTGAGGTAGGAGAACTTCTGGTACCAGGCGTCGAGCACGGACACGAAGAAGAACACGAAGATCGTCCAGATCCCGATGCGCAGCAGCCCGTGCCAGATCGCGGTGGCCATTGCCTCGGGCGGCGCATGCGGCAGCAGCAGCAGGCTGTGGCGCATGCCGTACAGCACGAAGCCGCCAATGAAGATCAGTCCCGCGCTCTTGAAGAACGCCTTCACCAGCTCGACCAGGTTGTCCATCGAGAACATCTTCTTGATGCCCTCGACCGGGTTCAGCTTGGCCAGGTCCGGGGTGAGCTTTTTCATGCTCGCCACCGGCCCCGTCTGCAGGAACTCGGTCACCAGGCCCAGGAACACCGCCAGCAGCAGCAGCGGCAGGCACAGCCACATCAGGGTCCAGAACGCGAGCATGCCGACGTCGGGAAGCGCCTCGGCGAACGGGCGGCCGATCGACGCCACGCTGGCCTCGAACAGCTGGCGCATGCGGTCCCACATGAAGCCCAGCATCATCCAAGCGCCCACCAGCCAGCCCAGCACCAGCACGGTGCTGGTCAGCTCCTTGCTCTTGGCGACGTTGGCGTCCTTGCGCGCGTCGCGCAGCTTCTTCGAGGTGGGCTGCTCGGTCTTGTCGGCGCCCTGGTCCTTCGCCATCCCGTTCCCTGCCTGCTGTGCCGGTGCACGCTAGCATGCGCGTGATGGCAGGCCCGATGCCCCGTCTTCATGCCACCGTGGCGGAATTGAACGCCAGCCCGCCAAGCCGGCGCCATCTAGGGTTCCCCCGAGCTGGCAGGGCGGGAGCGGCGGCGTAGAGTTCCGCCATCGCCCCTCGTCCGTCCAGGATCCACGCAGCGAAATGAGCATCACCGGCCCCGATTCCCGCCTCAACGTCGCGTCCAGCCTGCACCGGATCGACAGCCCGCTCGACGACCTCCGTCGCCAGCAGGGCGGAGACGCGCACGAGGTCCAGGGCACCGTACCGTCGGCCGAAGCCGACGTCGCACGGGCACCGCTCGCCGACGCGGGCGAATACATGCTCAACGCTCCGGCGTGGGAGTCCGGCGACGACCGCATGCTGGCCGGCGACCTCGCGCTGGAGTCCAGCCTGGGCGGCATGCCGCTGGCGCAGGCCGCGGAACACGCCGTCGACGCCGTGCTCGACGCCTTCGCCTGAATCCCGTGCGCGGCAGCGACTGGCTGCCCGCAGCGCCAGGCCGTGATAATGCCGGCGACATGATCGACCCACTCCCCACGCCTGCCGCCCTGCGGACCGCCGCCGATCGCCTCGTCTCGGCGCTGGCCGCGCATTCCGATGCGGAATACCGGCTGGCCGTGCTCAAGCGCCTGGTGCGCCGGCTGGGCGAAGAGCAGTACCCGCTGTTCCTGCGCCTGGTGGGCGTGGTGGCCGAAAGCGACGACGAACGCGCGCAGCGCATCCTTGCCGAGACCTTCGGCACCGCGCTGCGGCGGATGGACCTGCCCGGCGGCGCGCTGAGCTCATGGGGCGCGACCAGCCTCCCCGACCCGGGCGCGCCGGTCGCGGCCAGCGCGCTGTCCGGGCATTTCTTCGGTGCCACCCCGCGACGGATGCTCGGACCGGTGGAGTACCTCACGGTCTGGCACCTGCAGCGCACCCAGCGCACGGCGCTGTCCGCGGACACGTTCCGCAGCAGCCTGGCGCGCATGATCGCCATGCTCAACCGCAGCGACGAGGCGCGTGCGCTCTACCCGCAGAAGCTTGCCGCCGACGCACAGAACGAGCTCGAGGGCGCCTACACGCGCGCCACGCGCGAGCGCCTGGCGGCGATTGCCGCGGCGTGGGCGGCCGGGGAACCGCCCGACAGGGTGGCCGAGGCGGCCATCGACAGCGGCGCCAGCGCCAACCCCCATGGCTGGGTCGTGCGCGACCTCTGAGCCCTTCGCGCTTGCCGCCGGCGTCGGCCGGCGGCCAAGATGGCTCCAGCCTCCGGGGAGGGAAGCCGAGTGCCGCATCCACGAATCACCCTGCTGCCGCTGCTCGCAGCCGCCGCGCTGGCCTGTGCGGTTGCCGCCTGCAAGCCCGCGCCGCAGGCGCCGGCCACGGCGCCGGTCCGCGGCGACACCAGCCGCCCGGTGCTGGCCGTGCAGCTGCTGAGCCGGCACCTGCGCGACAACGACTTCGCCGCCTTCGCCCGTGACGCGGTACCGCCCGCGGTGCACACCCGCCTCGAACAGGCCTGGCGCGATGGCCGCAGCCGCTGGCCGCTGGACGAACTGCCCTTCAACGACCGCATCCCGGCGGTGCTGGCCGCGCTCGCCGCCCCGGACGCGGAAGCCACCCTGCGCAAGGACTTCGACCGTCAGTTCGCCGGCGCCGGCGCCGAGATCCGCGCCGCCGCGACCACGCTGGGCCTGTTTGGCGTGCAGTACGTGGACCACCAGGGTGACTTCAGCCCGGCCGAACGCGCCCACTACGCGCAGCTCGTCACCGCCGTGGCGCGCTGGGCGCAGCGTGCGCCGCTGGCCGAGCGCGAACGCGCGCACGTGGCGATCGCGCGCCTGGCCACCGCGGCGCGTGCCGTGGAGCTCGCCGACGCCGACGCGGAGGCCTGGTCGGCCGCCGGCATGGATGCCTCGCTGCGCCGCATCGGCACCTTCAGCGGCGAAGCCAAGGCGGTGCTGGCCGGCTACGGGCTGGCCGTCGACGACAGCCTGGACGCACTGGAGGCCAGCCTGCACATGCAGGCCGGCGACTATGCCGAAGTCCGCCTGCGCTACCTGCTCGCCGGCGAGCAGATCGACGCCCTGGTCCCGGTCGAACGCCTTGGCGGCCAGTGGTACATCAGTGACTTCCTGCGCCACGCCGAGTCCGCCGCGGGCGTGCCCGCCCGCCCTGCCACCCCGCAGCCGACGGCGCCGCTGCCCGATGGCCCGGCGGCGGCTCCCTGAAGGCCTGCGCGACCGGGCAACCGGCGCGCTTGGGCATAATGCCGACGATGCCTGACCAACCTTCCCTGTTCGACAGCAGCCCCGAGGCCGCGAGGCCCGGCGGCGCGGATGCCCCGGGCGCTGCCGCGCCCGAGGATCTTTCGCCGGGTGCTGCCGCGCCGGCCGACCGGCACGACACCCGCCCGCATCCGCCGGGCCCCGCGGATGCGGACGTCCTGCGCGCGCCCGCCCGCCCGCGTGCGGCGCCGCGCGCGCAGCGCCCGCTGTGGGCGCGCCTGCTCGGCGGCATGCTGGCGCCCTGGATCGGACTGAAGATCGAGCCGTCGGCCCCCGGCCCCACGATCGATGGGCGGCTGGTCTGCTACGTGCTCGAGGATTACGGGCTTTCCAACGCCCTGATCCTGGAACGCGCCTGCCGCGAAGCAGGCCTGCCGTCCCCGCTGCGGCCGCTCCCGGGTGACCCGCTGGGCCGCAAGCGCGCCTACGTGGCGCTGTCGCGGCGCAACGCCGGCAACGCGCTCGCCCTGGCGACGCAGATCGCCACCCAGCAGCGCAAGCCGCCGAAGAAGAGCCACTCCGACTCGCTGGCCCGCCTGCTCGAGGCGCATCGGCACGACCCGGGCCTCGACGTGCAGCTGGTGCCGGTCTCGATCTTCGTCGGCCGCTCGCCGGACAAGAACAGCGGCTGGTTCTCGGTGCTGTTCTCGGAGAACTGGACGATCGTCGGGCGTTTCCGGCGCCTGCTGGCGATCCTGCTCAATGGCCGCGACACCCTGGTGCGGTTCTCCCCGGCGATCGACCTGCAGGGCGTGATCACCGAGGGCCTCGAGCCGGAACGCGAGGTGCGCAAGCTGTCGCGCGTGCTGCGCACGCACTTCAACCGCATCCGCGCGGCGGTGATCGGCCCCGACCTGTCCACCCGCCGCCTGCTGGTCGACAAGGTGCTGTCCGCGCAGCCGGTGCGCGACGCCATTGCCGACCAGGCGCGACGCGAAGGCGCGGTCGGCGACAAGGCGCAGGCCGAAGCCTGGAAGAAGGCGCACGGCTACGCCTACGAGATCGCGGCCGACTACGCGCATCCGGTGGTGCGCTCGGCCAGCTTCCTGCTGTCCACGGTCTGGAACCGGATCTTCCGCGGCGTGCTGGTGCACCACCTAGACAACCTCAAGGCCGCGGCGCCGGGCCATGAAGTGGTCTACGTGCCCTGCCACCGCAGCCACATGGACTACCTGCTGCTGAGCTACCTGCTGTACACGCGCGGCATCGTGCCGCCGCACATCGCCGCGGGCATCAACCTCAACCTGCCGGTGATCGGCACCATCCTGCGCAAGGGTGGCGCGTTCTTCATCCGGCGCAGCTTCCGCGGCAACGCGCTGTACTCGGCGGTGTTCACCGAATACGTGGCGCAACTGGTATCGGGCGGCTATTCCATCGAGTACTTCATCGAAGGCGGGCGTTCGCGCACCGGCCGCCTGCTGCAGCCCAAGGGCGGCATGGTGGCGATGACGGTGCGTGCGTTCCTGCGCCAGCCGACGCGGCCGGTGCTGTTCCAGCCGGTGTACATCGGCTACGAGAAGCTGATGGAGGGCAACAGCTACCTCGACGAGCTCTCCGGCAAGCCCAAGGAAGGCGAGTCGATCTGGGCGCTGCTGTGGGGCATCCCGAAGGTGCTGCGCCAGAACTACGGCCAGGTGGTGGTGAACTTCGGCCAGCCGATCGCGCTGGCCGACATGCTCGCCGAGCACGCCGGCGAGTGGGACGGCACGCCGCTGCCGGACGAGGAAAAACCCGGCTGGCTGTCGACCACGGTCGACGCCACCGCGCAGCGCATCCAGGAGCGCGTCAACAGCGCCGCCGACGTCAACCCGATCAACCTGCTGGCGCTCGCCCTGCTGTCCACGCCCAAGCACGCGATGGGCGAGGGCGACCTGACCGCGCAGATCGTGCTGTCGAAGAAGCTGCTGGACGAAGTGCCCTACAGCCCGCTGGTCACCGTGACCCCGCATTCTCCGGAACAGATCATCGCCCACGGCGAAGAGATCGGCGTGCTGCACCGCGTGGCGCATCCGCTCGGCGACGTGCTGCGCGTCGACGGCAACACCGCGGTGCTGCTGTCGTACTTCCGCAACAACGTGGTGCACCTGTTCACCGCCTCGGCGTGGATCGCGTGCTGCTTCCTGCACAACCGGCGCATGGCGCGCGACAGCCTGCTGCGCATCGGCCGTGCGATGTACCCGTTCCTGCAGGGCGAGCTGTTCCTGCCCTGGGACGAGGACGGGTTTGCCGGACGCATCGACCAGACCATCGCGCTGTTCATCCGCGAGGGCCTGCTCGAGCGCGTCGGCGACGACGACGGCGGCATCCTCGCCCGCCACGCAGGCCAGTCGGACGAGGTGTTCCGCCTGCGCGCGCTCGGGCATCCGCTGCAGCAGGCGTTCGAGCGCTACTACATCGCGATATCGGTGCTGGCCAAGAACGGTTCCGGCGCGCTCGGCACCGGCGAACTGGAAACCCTGTGCCAGCTGGCGGCACAGCGCCTGAGCCTGCTGTACGCCCCGGCGGCACCGGAGTTCTTCGACAAGACCCTGTTCCGCGGCTTCATCCAGAAGCTGCGCGAGCTCGGCCTGGTGAAGCTGGACCACAACAGCAAGCTCGCGTTCGACCAGCGCCTGGACACCTGGGCCAAGGACGCCAAGCTGATCCTCGGCCGCGAGCTGCGCCACACCATCGAGAAGATCAGCCCCGAGGCGGCCAAGCGGCAGCCCGAGCCCGCGGCAACGGACCAGGCCGCGGACGCGTCCGGGGGCTGAGCGTCCGCGGGCTATGCCGGACGCCGCCGGCGGCGGCACAATGCCCGCGGCGTCGGTGGACGCGACGCCCGGGGGGGACACCTGCATGCCTCTTGCGAACCGCATTGAACGCGGCGCGTCCGGCCGCGCATCGACGACAGGGAGTTGTGCCATGCGATTCAACCGGACCTTGCTTGCACTCGCCGCCTTCGCGGCCGCCACCGTGGCCCACGCCGCCGACAAGCCCGAGGGCTACCTGTGCTGCAACATGCGCAGCTACGGCAGCGAGATGAGCGACATCAACTACGATGAAGAAGGCATGTCGATCGTGCCGTTCGGCACGCCGGTGAAGGTCGCCGGCCAGGGCCCGAAGAAGCTGCGGCTCCTGATCGGCGGCAAACGCCACGTGCTCGCCAACGACTACAGCCGCGACCTCGGCAGCGCGCGCTTCACGCAACGCTACGTGGTGGCGGAGGATCCGCGGATCGCCGCGGCGGCATTCCCGGACAAGATCCGCGACGCCATCGCCAGCGCGCGCCTGACCGCCGGCATGACCCGCGAACAGGTGCTGATGTCGCTGGGCTATCCGATCAGCAGCGAAAACCCCGATCTCGCCGCCAATGTCTGGCGCTACTGGCGCAGGAGCTTCGACGAGATCCAGGTGGCATTCGACGCCGGCGGCCGGGTGTCCGAGATCAGTGCCGACGTGCTGACGCGACAGCAGGTCTGGGTGCCCTGAGCATCCGCGGCGGGGCCTGCATGGCCCCGCCGCGAGGCACTCAGCGGCCGGACCTGGCCCCGACCTTCGCCACCGGCTTGACCTGCACCGGGGCCGCCGCGGGCACGCGCGGCGGCGCGACCGAGAACGGCGGAACGGCACCTTGGGTGTCGTAGAAGTTGCCGCGCTGGCTGGTGACGTCCAGGTCGCCATCGCCGTCTGTGTCCCAGAGGAACTCTTCGATCACGTAGACGCGACCCGCATCCGCTCCGACCGGACGCCAGCGTCGCGCAAGGAAGACATAGCAGCCGTTGACGCCGACCTGGCACCAATGCACCGGGGCGTGGCTGCCGTTGCGGTACAGCGTGAAGTCCATCACCCCGCCCTGCACCGACCAGCCGCCGGGTGTCGGCGTGGCGTAGCCCTCGCCCGTGCTCAGCGTCCAGCCGAGTCCGGCGCCGCGCAACAGGATGTAGAAGCCGGTGTTGTTGGCCATGTAAGCCGTCCGGCTGATGTTCTGGCCGGACAGCCAGTCGGCCTGCGCAGACGCCGGCGTGAACGCGAACCCGTCGGCGATGGCGGAGATCTGCAGCGTCGCGCTGCGCCGGCCGATGGGTGACGTCCAGTCCACCGCCAGCCCTTCCGCGCCACGCCCGTCGCTGCTCACGCGTGCGTATGTCGCACTGGAGCCTGCGGCGTCGGCCACCTGGAGCCGGCCCAGTGGGTCGATCTGCCAGGTGAAGGCCAGCCCGTCCGCGCGCACGCCGCTGCCGTTGGCGGCAAACGTGAACAGCTCGGCGCCGGTGTTGTTGGCCGTGGCATAAGGCGTGTCGGAAATCGCCATGCTGCGCGAGGAGCCGGCGATTTCGCCGCTGCTGAAGGCGAGGGTGCCCTGGCCATCGCGCACGCCGACATTGCTGGCGGTGCCGCTGGTGGAGCCGGAGGGGATGCCCGGGTTCTCGGGATACCAGTAATCGACGGTGCTGGTGACCGCGAGCGTGTCGCGGCCGTTGCCCTCGAACAGCCTGGCGACCTCGTAACGCGAGGTGACGGAATCGCGCCGCACCTGGACGTTGTTGACGATCTCGAAGCCCACGACGACGACCGGGCTGACCGGTACCACCACCGCGCGGCCGGTGACGCTGTCGAAGCTCCAGGTCACCGCCGGGTTGGCGTTGGGTGCGGCGAGGAGCATTTCGCCGCCACCGTCCGCGTCCAGCGTGAGCCGCGCGCCCTGGATATAGCCGGTGTTGACCGTGCCCGGCACGCCGAGGTCGTAGACCAGGGTGTAGGTACCGACCATGTCCTCTTCGTCCGAAGGCACGGTCAGGTCCGGGTCGCTGGCAATGGCCACGATCGCCTCCGCCAGGGCGCCGGGCGCCTGTTCCTCGACATCTTCGAGGAAGGCCTGCAACGCGCCCGGCGCGCTGAGCAACGCCAGGGTGTCGGTCGTGCCGTCAGGCAGTGCGAATCCGCCGTCCACGGCGAGCTTGATGGCCGCCGAAGCTGTCAGCAGCTGGCCGTTGTCGATCGCTTCGCGGGCGACTTCCAGCGCGGCATCGTTGTTGATCGGCAGGCCGCCGCTGGCGAGCTGCATCAGGTAGGCCTGCGCGGTGCTGACATTGGTCACCTGCACCTGGTTGTTCTCGTCGCGGGTCAGCTGGCCGTCCGCGCCCGCCTCCGCCAGCAGGCGATCGAAGCCGCCGGCGACGCTCAGGAAATTGGCGATCGCCTGGTCGCCGGTGCCCTGCGCGCCGAGGGTCACCATGCCGCCGTCGAGACCGATGATCTCGAGGCTGTAGTCGCCGTTGGCGTCGGCCTGGGCGCTGAAGCTGTTGCCGTCCACGGACGCCTGCACGCTGGCGTTGACGATCGGGCTGTCGGTCACCTTGCCGCGCAGCACCAGCGGCTTGCCGACATCGACCGTGACCGTCGCCGTGCCCAGGCTGCGCGTGCCCTTGATCAGGTAGGAAAAGCTGTCGCGGCCGGTGAATCCCGGAGCCGGGGTGTATTCGAACTGGCCGCCGACCACCCGGACGCTTCCGTGGGCCGGCGGCACGTGCACCCGCAGCGTGCTCGCGGGACCTGCGCCGGCGTCGTTGGCCCGCGCGTCGATCATCACCGACCGCCCGGTGGCCACCAGCGCCTGGTCCGGCTCGGCCTGGATCACGGTCACTGCCATGACCGGCGCCACGGCCAGCAATCCCAGCGGCGCAATCCTGCGCACAAACCATCCCGTCTTCGTCCTTCGTCCTGCTTTCATGGATTTCCCCCTGTTGCCGCCACGTCCGGACGGACACGGCTGCGCGATTCTCCGCTGGCGACCACCCCCGAGGTCTTTGTCCGCCCGGGAAGAGTTCGGAAATGTTCGGAACGCCGCCGCAGGCGCCGGACGCCGGGGCATTGCGGCGCACCGGCGAAGTTGACAAGCTCGGCTCCCGCACGGAAGGGGCCGGGGCGACAGGCATGACCGGATCGAACGACCATCCCGCACCCGCCGACGTGTGGCGCTTCGGCGCCGCCATGCTCGACGAGCGCGTGGCGTGCCTGCGCGTGGATGGCCGGGCCGTCGAGCTGGACCGCAGCAGCTATGACGTGCTGCTGGAACTGCTGCGCCATGCGGGCACGGTGGTGACCAAGGATGCGTTGCTCAACGCCGGCTGGCCGGGCCGCGTGGTGTCCGAGAACTCGCTGTCGAAGGCGATCGGCCGCCTGCGCCAGGCGCTGGGCGAAGATGGCCACGCACTGCGTGCCGTGCATGGCTACGGCTACCGGCTCGCCATCGAAGTCGACAGGCGGCCGACGATCGCCGTCAGGGCGGAGGCACCTGCCGAGACCCCGCGCCTGCGGTCGGGGGACCGCAGGTTGCGGCAGGAGGCGCAGCGCGCGCAGCGCCGCGTGCGCGCCGAGGCCGAGGCGACCGTGCGCGAGGCGGTGCGCCGGCATGCGCTCGCCTCCGGGCGCCAGCGCCGCCGCCTCGGGATGGTGGTGTCCATGGCGCTGCTGCTGGGGCTGGTATCGACGTCTGCGATGTACGTCTCGGCCGACCGTGCACGCCGGCTGGCGGTGGACAACGCCGCACGGCACCAGGCCGTCCTCGATTTCGTCACCCGCGACATCCTCGGCCAGGCCGACCCCTACAGCGGGGGTGGCAAGCCGGAAATGGGCCTGCAGGACGCGATCGACAACGCCTCGCGCAAGGCCGCGCACGCACTCGCCGATGATCCGGCAGCCAACGCCGCGGTGCAGCACATGCTCGGCACCATCCATTTCGGGCACGACCGCCATGCCGAGGCCGCTGCCGCATTCTCGCGGGCGCGTGCGCTGTATGCGCCGCTGGCGCCGCGCCACGCCGAGGCGCTGGTCCGCGCGGGGGCCGCACTGTGCGACGTGCACCGCATCGGCAACCGCCTCGAAGAAGCGGCGTCGGCATGCGAGACCGCAGCGGCCGACGCGCGCGCCAACGGCGCCGGCCTGGACCTCGCGGCGCTCAAGCTGGGACAGCTGCGCAGCGAGCAGGGGAACGACCGCGAAGCACTGGCGATCCTGCAGCCGTTGCTGGACGGTGGCGCGTTCGACCACGAGCGCCGGACGCTGGGCGAGCTGCACTGGGCGCTCGGCCTGGCCGCGCGCGCGCTCGGCCGGTATGCCGAAGCAGAGCGTCATTTCACCGCGTTCCTGGCCATTGCCCGCGAAGACGGCGAGCGCACCAGCTGGACGGCATGGGCCTACAACTCGCTGGGCAGCGTGCTGGTCGAAATGGGCGACTACCAGCGCGCCGAGCCCATGCTGCTGGCCGCGCGGGCGATCTTCACCGAGGTGCAGGGCCGTGAGCAGATCGAGGCGCAGATGCCGGATGCCTGGCGCGCCGACATCCGCCTGCGCCGCGGCGAGTGGAGCCAGGCCATCGGGATCCTCGACACCCAGCTGCGCGCCTGGCACCCGCGGCTGGGCCCGGGCCACCCGCTGCGCCTGCGCGCCGAATCGGGCCTGGCCTGGGCCGAAGCCATGTCCGGGAACCGCGACGCGGCCTCCGCCCGGTTGCGTGCGGCAACCGACGCGAACGGATCAATGGCCGATGGCGGAGACCGCACGGCCGGCCTGCGGACGCTGCGTTGGGCGCGCACCGCAGTTGCACTCGGCGACGATGCGCGCGCGGCCGGGATCCTGGCGCACTTCGACGCGACCCTGCGCGCGACATTCCCGGCACCGCACCCGCTGCCCGCCGAAGCCGACTGCGTGCGCGCCCAGCTGGCGCGCGCGCGCGGCGAGCACGGCGAAGCGCGCCGCAGCGCGCGACGCTGCGAAACCGGCCTGGCGCTGTTCTACGCGCCGTCGCACCCGCTGCGGCTCGAGGCCGCTTCGCTGGTGACCGCAGCGAAGTGAGCGGCGTGGCTCAGGCGGGTTCGTCGGGGATCAGCGCCGATTCCAGGCGCTCGATGCAATCCTTCAGCTGCAGCTTGCGCTTCTTGAGGCGCTTCACCTCGAGCTCGTCCGCCGCGATGGATGCCTGCAGGCCGGCGATCGCGGCGTCGAGGTCGCGATGCTCGGCCTTCAGCTCGACCAGCCGCCGTACGAGTCGAGCCTGCTCTGAAGTGTCGGAGAAGTGCATGGCGGTCCGAGGTTACACGCTGTGCGCGCAGCCGGCACCCGGCCCGCAGCGGGTGCGAATGGCCGCGCCGCGGCACCGTGGCATTCAGCCGGCGTCGTAGAAGTTTCCGCGCTGGCTGTACATCTCCAGGCCACCGCCCGCCGGGCCGATCATCCACAGTTCTTCGTGGACGTAGATGCGCCCGCCGCTGGCGGACATGGGGGTCCAACGCCGCTCCAGGTAGACCACGCAGCCGTCCACGCCCACCGTGCACTCGACCTGCCAGCCCCGGTTGTCGCGATAGCGGCGCGCGACCATGGCGCCGCCTTCGATCTCCCAGCGCAGGGGGCTGCTGGTGGATACGCCGTCGCCGACATTGAGCTGGTAGCCGGTCTGGCCCGGACCGTCGAGCACGATGTGGAAGTCGAAGCGATATTCGTCGTGGATCGCCTGGCCGATGGCGAAGCCCGAACGCCACGCCCGCGCCACGCCCGCCGCATCGAAAGCCAGGCTGCCATCGCGTACCGCGGACAGCGCGAAGTCGGATCTCAGCAGCCCGCCCGGCAGCACGAAGCTGGCCAGCACGCCCTCGCCCTTGCGCCCGTCGCGCATCAGACGGCGCACACGCATGTGCTCGCCATCGGCATACGCCAGGCTGAGGTTGCCGTCCGCCTCGAGTGACCAGGTGAATGCCTGGCCGTCGTCGAGCACGATGCCGGTGCCGCCCGGCTGGAAGCGGTGCGGCGCATGGCCCTGGGTCGCATCGCCGCCACCCGACAGGGTGAACGCTTCCGGGCGGTGCAGCGGCAGGGTGCGCACCCCGGGGATTTCCGCTGCCACGAACGGGATGCCGGTGACACCGTCGCGGTAGGACAGCCGCAGCAGGTCGGCCGTGTACAGCTCGTCGGGCGCTCCCGGGTTGTCCGGGTAGCGCAGGCGCGTATGCACCGTCACGGCGACCAGGTCGCGCCCGCTGCCCAGGCCCTCCACCAGCAGGCGATGGTCGAGGCGCTCCACGCTGCGCAGGCGGCGCGTCGCGATGCCATCGAGCCAGCCGTCTTCCTCGGTGACCGCCGGCGCGTGCGGAACCACGCGCATGCTGCCCGCGCCGAACGTCCACCCCGCGCTGGGGTCCGCGGTGGGGTGGGTCGCATGGAACTGCCCGGCTCCGCCCGCCTGCAGGTCGAGGCGCTCACCCTCGATCAGGCCGACCCGGACATGGCCCCTCGCAGCCGGCGATGCCAGCGAGCGGGCGCCGAGAAAGTCCTCGGGCGTGGCGATCGGCAGCACCGCATCGTCGAACATCGTCGCCAGGGCTGCCACCCGCAGCGCCAGCGCGTCATCGGCGTCGACCGCGGCGATGAAGGCGCGGTACGCATCCGCGTCGCTGATCAGCGCCAGGGTGTCCGTGATCCCGGCGGGCAGCGGATAGTCCCCGTCGGCCACCAGCTTGATGGCCGCGGCCATCTCCAGCAGCGCCGCGGCGTCGTACGCGCCCAGCGCCGCGTGCAGCCCGGCCTCGGACGCGACCGGGGCTCCGCCGTTGGCCAGCTGCAGCAGGTAGGCGAGTGCGGAGCTGAGACGGCTGAGCTGCACCTGGCTGTTCTCGTCGCGGGTCAGCACGCCGTCGGCCCCGGCTTCGCCGCGCAGCCGCCCGACGGTGCCCGGCACGGCCAGCAGGGCCACGTCGCCCGATGACGCCGACAGGGTCACCATGTCGCCGGGCAGGCCGATCACCTCGAGCCGGTAGCGGCCGTCCGCTCCGGCCCGCGCCTGGAACACGTGGCCGCCAACGCCAGCTGCGACATGCGCGTTGCCGCCAGCGTCGGTCACGGCGCCATCGAGCACCACTGCGTCGCCCACGAGGATCTCCACGCTGGCAATGCCGAAGCTGCGCCCGGTCTTGACCGAGTACTGGATGCGGTCACGCCCTGCGAAGCCCGGCGCCGGCGTGTACACCACCCTGCGACCCACCACGGAGGCGCTGCCGTGTGCCGGATGCCGGTACAGGCGCAGGTCGGTGCTGGCCGTCACGCCGGGATCGTTGGCCAGCACGTCGATGGTGACGGGACGATCGCGGCCGGTGAGCGTGCTGTCGTCGGCCGGCGCGTGGTTGAGGCCGGCGGCTACCGCGGCGCCAACGGAAAGGGTCGCGACGGCAAGCAGCGCGCTGGATCTGGTGGTCATGTGCAAGGCCCGATGAGGCGCGGCCAGCCACGACGGCACCGCGCAATCCAGACACATACGTACTGCGGTGTCGAAAACCGCCACCCCGGTAGAATGGCCCGCTGATGAGCACCGTCCTGCCCCTCGCCGAACCGACCCCGCGCAAGCCGCGCGCCGACACCCCGGCACCGCAGCTGGCCAAGCGCCTGCGCCACCAGGTCGGTCGCGCGATCGCCGACTTCGGCATGATCGAAGACGGCGACAAGGTGATGGTGTGCCTGTCCGGCGGCAAGGACAGCTACACCCTGCTGGACATCCTGCTGCAGCTGCAGAAGAAGGCGCCGGTGTCGTTCTCGCTCACCGCGGTCAACCTCGACCAGAAGCAGCCGGGATTTCCGGCGCACGTGCTGCCCGACTACCTGCGCGCGCTCGGCGTGGACTTCCACGTCATCGAACAGGACACCTATTCAGTGGTCGCGCGCGTCGTGCCGGAAGGCAAGACCATGTGCTCGCTGTGCTCGCGCCTGCGCCGCGGCGCGCTGTACGCGCACGCCGCCGAGCACGGCTTCACGCGCATCGCGCTGGGCCACCACCGCGACGACATGGTGGCGACGTTCTTCCTCAACATGTTCTTCCACGCGAAGCTCGCCGGCATGCCGCCGAAGCTGCTGAGCGACGACGGCCGCCACGTGGTGATCCGCCCGCTGGCCTACGTGGCGGAGGCGGATATCGCCGCCTATGCCGATGCCATGCGCTTCCCGATCATCCCCTGCAACCTGTGCGGCTCGCAGGAGAACCTGCAGCGCAGGCAGGTGCAGCGGATGATGGCGGACTGGGAGCGCGAGACGCCCGGCCGCATCGACCAGATCGCGCGCGCGCTCGGCGACGTGCGCCCGTCGCAACTGGGCGACCCGGCGCTGTTCGACTTCGCCGGCCTCGGCCGCGGCGACGCCGGACCCGCCCCCCGTACCGAGCACTGACCCCCACGCCCGATGGCCGGCTTCCCGCATCCGCGGGAACGACGCGCCATTGCCCCCGACACACCGATCCTGGATTGCCCCCGCATGTTCTTTCGCAACCTCACGCTGTTCCGCTTCCCCACCTCGCTCGACCTCGCCGCACTCGAAGACGCGCTTGCCGCGCAGCCGCTGAAGCCGGTCGGCCCGCTGGAACTCTCCTCGCGCGGTTTCGTCGCGCCGCTCGGCCGTGACACCGAAGCCTTCGCCCACCGCGTGCCCGACGCCATCTGGGTGGCCGTGGGCGGCGAGGACCGCCTGCTGCCGTCGGCGGTGGTCAACGACATGCTCGCGCGCAAGCTCGACGAGCTGGAAGAGCGCGAAGGCCGCCGCCCCGGCGGGCGCGCGCGCAAGCGCCTCAAGGACGACCTGGTGCACGAGCTGCTGCCGCGTGCGTTCGTGCGCCCGACGCGCACCGACGCCATGATCGACCTGAAGAACGGGCTGTGCATCGTCGACTCCTCGTCGCGCAAGAGCGCCGAGGCGGTGGTGTCGCAGCTGCGCGAGGCGCTGGGCAGCTTCCCGGCCCTGCCGCTGAACGCCGAAGTCGCGCCGCGCAGCGTGCTGACCGGCTGGATCGCCGGCGAGAAGCTTCCCGACGGCCTGACGCTTGGCGAGGAATGCGAGATGAAGGACGCCAACGACAAGGGCGCGGTGGTGAAGTGCCAGCGCCAGGACCTCGGCAGCGACGAGATCACCCACCACCTCGAGGCCGGCAAGCAGGTCACCCGCCTGGCGCTCAACCTCGACGACCACGTGTCGTTCGTGCTCGGCGAAGACCTGGTGGTGCGCAAGCTGAAGTTCCTCGACGGCGTGGTCGACCAGCTCGACAGCGGCGACCGCGCCGACCAGCGCGCGGAGCTCGACGCGCAGTTCGCGCTGATGTCGGCCGAAGTGCGGCGCCTGTTCGAAGTGCTCGAGCCCGCGCTCAAGCTGTCGCGCGTCGACGCCTGAACGCGGTGCATCGCAACGTCGTCGCACGCGCGCATGCATCACGCATGCGCGTTGCGTGCGCGCACCGGTAGAATGCGCGCATGTCGTCCCTGCTCCGCCTGCTGCTTCCGAAGTCCATTGCACCGGGCACCCGCAACGTCCAGCGCGACACCGTCGCGCTCGCGATGGACGATGGCAGCTCCATCGATGTGCTGCGCGTGCGCGACCCGCGCGCGCGGCGCGTGCGCCTGTCGGTCGATGAACGCGGCGCGCGCCTGACGCTGCCGCCGCGCGCCAGCCTGGATGCGGGCGAGCGTTTCCTGCGCGAACACAGCGACTGGCTGCAGGCGCAGCTGCGCGCGCATGCCATCGACCACATCACGCCGCTGCAGCGTGGCGTCACCGACGCGCTGCCGCTGCGGGGCGAACTGCTGCCGCTGCGCTGGGAGCGCGGGCGCTTCGCCTGCGTGGTGCGCGATGCCGACGGCCTCGTGTTCCGCGACACCGCGCGTGGCGGCGGCACCGCGCTGCGCCGCGCACTGCGCGAGTTCTACGAGAGCGAAGCGCGCGCCGACGTCGGCCGCTGGCTGCCCGGCTACCTGCCCGGCCTGCCGCGGGCGCCCGCGCGCATGCGCCTGAAGCCGATGTCCTCGCAGTGGGGTTCGCTGGCGCCGGACGGCACGCTCGCGCTCGACCTGGCGCTGGTGCTCGGCCGGCCGTCGGCGTTCGAATACGTGCTGGTGCACGAGCTCTGCCACCTGCTGCGGCCCGATCATTCGCCGGCGTTCTGGCACGAGGTGGAGGCGCGCTGCCCGGACTGGCGCGCCGAGCGCGACTATTTCCGCAGCGAAGGGCGCCAGCTCAAGGCCGCGCTGCGCGTGCTGCTGTCCGGGGACACCGCCTCCCCGCCTTGACGGGCGCCCGCGGCGCTGCGCTCAGCGGACGAGGAAATCGCCGATCGCGTCGGCAACCGCCTGCGGATCTTCCATGTGCAGGTGGTGGCTGCCGGCGATGATGGTCATGTCGCCATCGGGCAGCCGCGCGGCGCGAGCGCGGCGCAGCGCATCCGGCAGGTAGACCTGCGCGGGGTCGGCGAACACCACCCGTGTCGGGCAGGTGATGCCGGCCACCAGGTCGTCGACCTGCGCCTCGGTCATGCGCACCATGGTCGGCAGGGTCAGGCGCGGATCGCTGCTCCAGCTCCAGCCACCTTCCACCGCCACCACGCCGCGCTCCACCAGCAGCCGCGCCACCGGTTCGGTCAGCCCGTTGGCCTTCATGCGCGCGCGCACCGCGATCTCGAGGTCGGGGAACACGCGCAGGCGCTTGCCGGGCAGCGCGCGGGTCGCGGCCACGGCATCGCGCAGCCGCGAGACGGTGTTCTCCGGCGTTTCCGCCAGCGCGCCCAGCGCCTCGATCGCCACCAGCCGCGTCACCCGCTCGGGGCACGCGGCGGCCACCAGGCTGGCGATGCCGGCGCCCATCGAATGGCCGAGCAGCGCGAAGCGCTCCCAGCCGAGCGCGTCGGCGATGTCGAGCACCGAATGCACGGCGCCGGCGAACGAATAGTCGGCGCCCGCGGCGAGGTGGTCGCTGGCGCCGTGCCCGGGCAGGTCGACCGCGCGCAGGTCGACGCCCGCGAGGTGCGGTGCCAGCGGAATGAAGCTCGCGGCGTTGTCGAGCCAGCCATGCAACGCCAGCACCGACGTCGCACCCGCCGTTCCGGCGCGCAGGCCGCGCACCTTGCCCAGCGGCACGTCTAGTTCGAAGGCGTCCATCAGCGCCACGCCGCAAGTTCGCGCATGGCGATGGCCGCGATCGCGTCGGCGTGCGCCGGCGCGTCGTTGAGGCAGGGGATGTAGGCGAGTGTCTCGCCGCCGTGTTCGCGGAACAGCTCCGCGTTCTGGATCGCGATCTCCTCGAGCGTCTCCAGGCAGTCGGCCGAGAAGCCCGGGCAGACCACGTCGACGCGGCGCGTGCCGGCTCCTGCCAGCGCGCGCAACGTGGCGTCGGTCGCGGGCTTCAGCCAGGCACCCGCACCGAAGCGCGACTGGAACGCGGTCTGCCATTCGCCGTCCTCGAGTCCAAGCGCGGCGACGATCGCCTGCGCTCCGGCATGGCACTGGCGCTCGTAGGGATCACCCGCATCCACCAGCCGCTGCGGGATGCCATGGAACGAGAACAGCAGCAGTTCCCCACGGCCGTTGGCCTGCCAGTGCGCGCGGATCGAACCGGCCACCGCATCCACCCAGCCGGGATCCACCGAATACTCGTCGACCACGCGCACCTGTGCGGCCGGCATCACCCGGCGCACCACGTCGACCACCGACGCGGTGGTGGTGGTGGAGTACTGCGGGTACAGCGGCAGCACCAGCACGCGTCCGTCGCGGTCGCGTGCGGCGACGAGCTCTGCTTCCAGCACCGGCGCGCCGTAGCGCATCGCATGCACCACGCGCACGCCGGGCATGCGCGCCTGCACTGCTTCGGCCAGCCTGCGCGTGTGCACCGCCAGCGGCGAGCCGCCGTCCATCCACACCTGTTCGTACTTGTGCGCGACCGCCTTCGAGCGCCGCGGCAGCACCGCCAGGCGCAGGATCGGCTGCCACAGCCAGCGCGGCAGCGCGACCACGCGCGGATCGGACAGGAATTCGGCGAGGTAGGTGCGGATGGCCTCGGGCGTCGGCGCCGCGGGCGTACCGAGGTTGACCAGCAACAGCGTGTCGCCGGGGGCGGGATGGAGTTCGGTCATGGGCGATGGCTTCGCGGGATGCGCGTGGCGTTCGGCAACAGGCGCCAGTCTAAGGGTTCGCCGCCTCATCGCCGATTCATCGCGCTGCGCATAGCCTGACGGCCTTCGCGCCGCGGTCGACATCGTGCCCGCTCGACAGCACGCGCCACCCGCCGCATCCTCGTGCCATCCCTTTCCGGAGTCCGCCATGTCCGCCACGCGTAACCAGCTCCGCATGCCCGCGCTTGCCGCCGCGCTCGCGCTCGCCCTCGTCGCCGCGCCCGCCGTTGCCGGCCCGGACCAGGATGCGCGCGCGCTGAATGCCGTGCGCGTGCTCACCGACATCCAGCAGATCCCGGAGTCCGGGATTCCGGACAAGCTGTTCGACGAAGCGCGCGCGATCGTGGTGGTGCCCGACACCATCAAGGCCGGCCTGGTGCTCGGCGGCCGCCGCGGCCGCGGGCTGATGTCGGTCAAGAATCCCGATGGCACCTGGTCCAATCCGAGCTTCGTCACCCTCACCGGCGGCAGCATCGGCTTCCAGGCGGGCGTGCAGTCGGCCGACGTGGTGCTGGTGTTCCGCAGTGACCGCGGCCTCGAGTCGATCGTCAACGGCAAGTTCACCCTCGGCGCCGATGCCGCGGTGGCCGCTGGCCCGCTCGGCCGCAACGCCTCCACTGCGACCGACGGCGAGCTGAAGGCCGAGATCTGGTCGTGGTCGCGCGCACGCGGCCTGTTCGCCGGCGTGGCGCTCGACGGCGCGGTGCTGTCGATCGACGACTCCGCCAACGAGTCCGTCTACGGCCGCGACACCACGCCGAGGATGATCTTCGAGGGCCGCGCCAGGGGCCAGCCGTCGGCCGCGGTGGTGGATTTCCGCGACCGCCTGGAAGAAGCCACCGCGCTGGCGCGCAGCAACCGGGGCACGACCGCAGCCCAAGGCCGCACGGGCTACAGCGCGCCTGCGGCGCCTGCGACTGCGGTCGTCGACACCCGGCCGATCGCCGCGGGCAGCGCGGCGCCTTCGGCCTTCGAACCGGTCGAGGACAGCCCGGTGTTCGCCGAGCCGCTGCCTGAATCGCTGCCCGAGCCGCTCCCGGAACCGCGTTGGTAATTGCACGCGCGTCCCGCCGGCACGCGCCGCGCGGGGCGTCTTGTTATCCTGAGCACCCGACGGAATCCAGGTAGAGCAGCATGGGCAGTTTCAGCATCTGGCATTGGCTCATCGTGCTGGTGGTCGTGCTGCTGATCTTCGGCACCAAGCGCCTGCGCGGCGCCGGCCGTGACCTGGGCGAAGCGGTGAAGGGCTTCAAGAAGGGCATGTCCGACGACGACGACAAGCCGGCCGGCCAGCTCGGCGACCAGTCGCGCCAGGGCGACCAGTCGCGCGAAAGCGACAAGGCCTCCGAACACCACGACGACAACGTCAAGCGCTGAGCCTCCGGGCCGGCGCTTCGCGAACGCACGCATGTTCGACCTCGGCTTTGGCGAGCTGCTGCTGATCGCAGTGGTCGCCCTGGTGGTCCTCGGCCCCGAACGCCTGCCCAAGGCGGCGCGCTTCGCCGGGCTGTGGGTGCGCCGCGCGCGCGCGCAGTGGTATTCGGTGAAGTCCGAACTCGAGCGCGAACTCGCCGCCGAGGAGCTCAAGCGCAGCATCGACGAGACCCGCGAAGCCGCCGGCGACCTGCGCGACCGCGTGCGCGCCAGCGGCGACGAGGTGCGGCGCGACTTCGAGCGCATGCGCGGCGAGGTCAGCGACGCGATCGAGCCCTGGGCGCCAGCCGCATCGCCCGCGCCCGCGCCAGCCGTTGACGCACCGGCGCCCGCCGATGCCGCAGCGGAGCCCGGTGCCACCAGCGACGACGCGCCGTCCGGCCCGGGAGACACGCATGTCCGCGGAGACCGATAGCGGCGAAAGCCAGCTGTTCGACCACCTGCTGGAGCTGCGCGCGCGCATCATCCGCGGGCTGATGGGGCTGGGCGTGGCGCTGCTGGCCATGCTGCCGTTCGCCAACCGCCTGTACGCGTGGCTTGCGCAACCGCTGATCGACAAGCTGCCCGAAGGCGCGCACCTGATCGCGGTCGAAGTCGCTTCGCCGTTCTTCGCGCCGCTCAAGCTCGCGTTCTTCGCGGCCTTGGTGGTGAGCATGCCGTGGCTGCTGTACCAGGCCTGGGCGTTCGTGGCGCCGGGCCTGTACCGGCGCGAGAAGCGCCTGGCGCTGCCGCTGCTCGCAACGTCGCTGATCCTGTTCTACACAGGCTGCGCGTTCGCGTTCTTCGTGGTGCTGCCGTCGGTGTTCACCTTCCTCACCGCGGTGACGCCGGAGGGCGTGGCGATGATGACCGACATCAACGCCTACCTGGATTTCGTGCTGGTGATCTTCCTGGCGTTCGGCATCAGCTTCGAGCTGCCGGTGGCACTGGTGATCCTGGTGCTGCTGGGCTGGGTGACGCCCGCGCAGCTGCGCGAATCGCGCGGCTACGCGATCGTCGGCATCTTCGTGCTGGCGGCGGTGATCACCCCTCCGGACGTGATCTCGCAGCTGATGCTGGCGATCCCGATGTGCCTGCTGTACGAGGCCGGGATCCTGGCGGCGCGCGCGCTGTCGCGGCGCGAGCCCGCGGCGGGCGACGGCGCCGACTGATGCGACCCGCCGGCTTCTGGCGGCGCGCCGCGGCGTGGAGCCTGGATGCCGTGCTGGTTGCGCTGCCGGTGGTGGGGTTGGGTTGGACACACCTGCAGCGTTCGGCCGGCGTGCTCGGGGCCGCAGCCCATACGCTCTTCGAGGCTGCCGCCGTGCGCATGGCCGACGCACTGCAGACCCTGCAGTCGCCGCTCGCCCTCGCCAATGGCTGGTTGCGTGACCCGGTGTTGCTGGCAGCGGCGGGCGATGTGCAGTCGGCCATGTCCGCGATGCTGCTGCCGCCGCTGGCGGCGTTCGTGGTCGCGTGGATGGCGTGGTGCGTCGGCTTCGAGCGCTCGCGCTGGCAGGCGACGCCGGGCAAGCGCGCGCTCGGCCTGCGCGTGGTGGATGCCGCGGGCCAGCCGCCGCGCATCGCGTCCCTGCTGGTGCGCTTCCTCGCCGGTGGCCTGTCCTGGCTCACGCTCAATGTCGGCCACCTGCTGGCCGCGGTGCCGCCACGCCACGCCGCGCTGCACGACCGCATCAGCGGTACGCGCGTGTGCCTGGCCGACGACGCGACGGCGCGCATGCCCGGCTGGGCACGCGCATGGCTGCGGTTGCTCGCGGCCGCGACGCTCGCGGCGAACGCCTGGATGATGTCCGCGGCCGGCGGCGTGCTGCGGGCCGCGCTGGAACGCGCGCTGGGCTGAGCGGCGGCTCAGGCCGCGACTTCGTGTCCGTTGCTGCTGTCCGCGTCGGCCGCGCCGCCGCAGACGTCGCGCCACATGGCGTAGATCACGCCGAACATCACCACGTACACCGCGACCATCGCCGCGAAGTACAGCGGCGCCGCCAGCACCATGCCCAGCGCCGGGTTGATGAACGAGCCCAGCGCCATCAGCAGCGCGACGGCGAGCGCGAGCACGAACACCGCGACCAGTCCGACCACCAGCACCGCGACGGTCAGGACCAGCAGCGGCAACAGGTTCTTCAGCGCACCCAGCAGGCCGTCGGCCAGCGACTGGCCCACGCTCGCGCGACCCAGCGCGGCCTGGCCCAGGGCGAGCGAATACACCCCGTTGAAGAACACGCCGACGATGAACAGCAGCGCGAACAGCGTACCGGTGCCGCTCGGCAACGCCGGGATCACCGGCGTCTCGCCGGGCTCCGCCGACTCCAGCGCCTCCATCACCACCGCCATCTCGGCGAAGAAGTCGCCGCCGAACGCCAGCGCGATGGCACCGAACAGCAGCAGCCCGACCACGATCACCACCAGCAGGACCGCGATCACCCGGCCCGCGCCCTGGCCGGCCTGGAACACCTGGAAGATCGAGGTGGCATGCACCGGCGCGCCGGACTCGTTGGCGTGCAGCAGGCGCAGGTAGCCGGCGAACAGCGGGCCCATCACCACCAGCGAGTACAGCACCGAGAAACCCAGCAGCGCCATGGTCGCCTGCGCGCTGACCGCGCCCATGCCGCCCTGCACCACGATCTGCACCAGGGTGGGCACCAGCGCCACCAGCATCAGCAGCGCGGCGCCGCCAAACACGGCCTTCGGGTTGCCGCCCCCCTGGTTGATCGCCTGTTTCAGCCAGCTGAAACCCGCAACCGGGCCCATCGCGCGCGTGGTCATGCCGTTCCCCGTCATAAGCGTGTCCGTGGCGGTCGCCACGCAGGCGACATTCTACTGGACGGCCGCCTACCCGACGGCCCCGCCGCGACGCGCGTGGCGCACGAAGCGGCGCAGCACATCGCGGGCCCGCGGCGCGGCACGCACGGCGTCGCGCACCGCGACCGGATCGTGGCCCTCGCCGGCCAGCGCATCGCGGCGCGCTTCGATGTAGCCGCGCATGTGGGTGCCGCTGAACTCGGGGTGGAACTGCACGCCCCAGGCCGCGTGGCCCCAGCGGAACGCGTGGCAGTCGTCGAGCGCGGACGCAGCCAGCACGGTCGCGCCTTCCGGCGGCGCCAGCACGCTCTGCAGGTGCGTGGCCTGGGCGCAGATCCGCGGCGGGAGGCCGGCGAACAGCGGGTCGTGGGCAGCATCCGGGTGCAGGTCGAGCGCGACGGTGCCCATCTCGCGGCCGCGCGGGTTGTCGCCGACCTCGCCGCCCAGCGCATGCGCGAGCAGCTGGTGGCCATAGCAGATGCCGAACACCGGGGCGCCGTCGCGCGCCGCCTCGCCCAGCCATGCGGCGCTGCGTTCGCTCCAGTCTTCGCGATGGCTGACCATCGCGCCGGATCCGGTGACCAGGACCCCGGCATAGCCGCGGTGCGACGGCGGCCTGGCGCCGGCCTGCACGTCGACCACCCTCACCTCGTCGCGTTCGAGGCCGGCCGCGGTGCGGATCCAGTGCGCGAAACTGCCGTGGCGGCGCATCGACGCGACCGGGCGGCCGGTTTCGAGGACCAGGAAGGGGGCGTGGCGGCGACTCATCGGCAATGATCCATGGACACGCCGCTATTCGCGCGGCGGCAGCACCGAGACGACCTCGGCAATCGTGGTGAGGCCCTGCGCAACCTTCTCCGCGCCGGCCATGCGCAGCGTGCGCAGGCCCTCCGCGGCACCGGCGCGGGCGAAGCCGGCGAGGTCCATGTCGGCGCTGATCTTCGCGCGCAGCGCGGGCGACACCGGCATCAGCTCGTACAGCCCGACGCGTCCGTAGTAGCCGGTGTTGCGGCACTCAAGGCAACCGACCGGCCCGAAGGGCGTGCCCTCGGGGATGCGCGCGCCCTCGCCGAGCAGCGCGCGCCAGTCGTCGGCGGGCACTTCCGCCGGCGCCTTGCAGTGCGGGCACAGCGTGCGCACCAGGCGCTGCGCCAGCACGCCGTTGAGCGTGGACGCGATCAGGTAATGCGGCAGCCCCAGGTCGAGCAGGCGCGTAACCGCCGACGGCGCGTCGTTGGTGTGCAGCGTGGACAGCACCAGGTGGCCGGTGAGCGAGGCCTGCACCGCCATCTGCGCGGTGTCGAGGTCGCGGATCTCGCCGATCATGATGATGTCCGGGTCCTGGCGCAGCAGCGTGCGCACGCCCTGCGCGAAGCCGAGGTCGATCGCGTTGTGCACCTGCATCTGGTTGAGCTCGGGCGCGATCATCTCGATCGGGTCCTCGACGGTGCACACGTTGAGGTCCGGCGTGGCCAGGCGCTTGAGCGTGGAATACAGCGTGGTGGTCTTGCCCGAGCCGGTCGGGCCGGTGACCAGCACGATGCCGTGCGGACGCGTGGTGAGGTCGTTCCAGGCCGCGGCCTCGCCGGCATCGAAGCCCAGCGCCTCGAGCGGCTTGAACGCGGTGTCCGGGTCGAAGATGCGCAGCACGCACTTCTCGCCAAACGCGGTGGGCATGGTCGACAGGCGCATCTCGACTTCGCGCCCGCCCGGCGAGCGCGTCTTGATGCGCCCGTCCTGCGGGCGCCGGCGCTCGGCCAGGTCCATGCGCCCGAGCACCTTGACCCGGCTCACCACGCCCACCATCACCGGCGGCGGCAGTTCGAACACCTTGTGCAGCACGCCGTCGATGCGGAACCGCACCTGGCTGGCCTCGCGCCGCGGCTCGAGGTGGATGTCGCTGGCGCGCTGCTCGTAGGCGTACTGCAGCAGCCAGTCGACGATGTGCACCACGTGCTGGTCGTCGGCGTTGACGTCGCCGGCACGGCCCAGCTCGACCAGCTGCTCGAAGCTCGGCAGGCCGGCATCACCGCCCTCGCGCGTGTCGCGTGCGCCGCGCACCGAACGCGTGACGCCGTGGAATTCCATGGCGTAGCGGCCGATATCCAGCGGATTGGCCACCACCAGCGAGACTTCGCGGCGCAGCAGGCGCTGCAGGTCCGGCAGCCAGGCGGTGTCCAGCGGCTCGCTGGTCGCGAGCACCGCGTGGGTCGGGGTGACTTCGACGGCCAGGATGCGATGGCGGCGCGCGTACGCCTGCGACACCAGCGCCGTGGTCACGGCCACGTCGACCCGGGTCGGATCGATGCGCAGGTAGGGCAGCCCGCAGGCACCGGCGAGCCACTGCGACAGGCGCTCCAGGCTGAGGTCGGTGCCCACCGGCACGCGCGCGGGCAGCTTGAGGTTGGCGAGCAGCACCAGCGGATGGATGCCGTCCAGCGCGCGGGCCTGGCGCGATGCGATGCGTGCGCGCCCGGCATCGTCCTCGGCGAGCAGGCCGTCGGCGACCAGCGCGGCAAGCACCGGTTCCAGCGCCAGGCGGCCGCGCGGCAGGCGCGTGGGCGAAGGCGTGGCGTGGTCGCGTATTGGAGTAGGCGGCTGCAACATCGCTCCGGCATCCGCATGGGGGCGTGCGGGGGCGCCGCTATACTAGCGCGCCCCGCCACGCGGCCTTTCCACGGGCACCGAACGCGCATGACCGCACCGACCTTCCAGCAGCTGATCCAGCGGCTCAACGAATTCTGGGCCGCGCAGGGCTGCGTGCTGATCCAGCCGCTCGACCTGGAGGTGGGTGCCGGCACCTTCCATCCCGCGACCTTCCTGCGCTCGCTGGGCCCCGAGCCGTGGAACGCCGCCTACGTGCAGCCCTGCCGCCGCCCGACCGACGGCCGCTACGGCGAGAACCCCAACCGCCTGCAGCGCTACTACCAGTACCAGGTGGCGATGAAGCCCAGCCCCGACAACATCGTCGAGCTGTACTTCGATTCGTTGAAGAGCCTGGGCGTGGATCCGCTGGTGCACGACCTGCGCCTGGTCGAGGACAACTGGGAGTCGCCGACACTCGGCGCCTGGGGCCTCGGCTGGGAAGTCTGGCTCAACGGCATGGAGGTCACCCAGTTCACCTGGTTCCAGCAGGCCGGTGGCATGGAGTGCCGTCCGGTGCTCGGCGAGATCACCTACGGCCTCGAACGCCTGTGCATGTACCTGCAGAACGTCGACAACGTGTTCGACATCGTGTGGACGCACGGCCCCGACGGCACGCCGGTGACCTACCGCGACGTCTACCACCAGAACGAAGTCGAGCAGAGCACCTACAACTTCGAGCACGCCGACGTCGCCGAGCTGTTCCACCGCTTCGACGCCTGCGAGGCCGAGGCGCTGAAGCTCGTCGCGCTCGACCTGCCGTTGCCGGCCTATGAGCAGGCGATGAAGGCCAGCCACAGCTTCAACATGCTCGACGCGCGCCGCGCGATCAGCGTCACCGAGCGCCAGCGCTACATCCTGCGCGTGCGCCGGCTGTCGCAGGCGGTGGCCGAGAGCTACCACGCACAGCGCGAGAAGCTCGGCTTCCCGGGCCTCAAGCAGGCCCCGGCTTCGGCCGCCTGACGCACCAAGGCACAGCAATGACCGATACCGCCCCGCTGCTCATCGAACTCGGCACCGACGAACTCCCGGTCGCCGCGCTGCCCGGCCTGGCCCAGGCGTTCCTCGCCGGCGTGCAGGACGCGCTGGCGCGCCGCGGCATCGCCTTCGCCGCCGACGCGCGACCGCTGTACTCGCCGCGGCGCATCGCCGCGCTGCTCGACGGCGTGGCCGTGCTGCAGCCCGAGCAGGCCAGCGAGGTGCTGGGGCCATACGTCAACATCGCGCTCGACGCCGACGGCCAGCCGACGCGCGCGCTGCAGGGCTTCGCGCAGAAGGCCGGCGTGGACTGGACCGCGCTCGAGCGCACCAGCGACCAGAAGGGCGAGCGGTTCGTGCACCGCGCGGTCACGCCGGGCGCTGCCACCCGCGACCTGCTGCCCGCGGTGCTCGCCGACGCCATCGCCGCGATGCCGATCCCCAAGCCCATGCGCTGGGGCGCGCACGGCCACGCCTTCGCGCGACCGGTGCATTGGCTGGTGGTGCTGCTCGGCGACCAGGTCGTGCCCGCCGCGGCCTTCGGCGCCAGCGCCGACCGCATGAGCCGCGGCCACCGCTTCATGCACGACAAGCCGGTGTGGATCGGCCAGCCCGGCGACTACGTCGACGCCATGCGCGCCGCCAAGGTGCTGGTGGATCCGGTGGAGCGCCGCGCGCGCATCGTCGCCGAGGTCGAGGCCGCGGCCGCCGCGGCCGGCGGCCGCGCGCGCATCGAGCCGGGCAACCTGGCCCAGGTGGAATGCCTGGTGGAGTGGCCGAAGGCGGTCGCGTGTTCGTTCGACGCCGGCTTCCTGGCAGTGCCGCATGAAGCGCTGATCGCGACCATGGAAGCCAACCAGAAGTTCTTCCCGGTGCTCGACGCCGACGGCCGCCTCGGCGAACACTTCATCGGCATCGCCAACATCGAATCGAAGGACGAGGCCGAGATCCGCAAGGGCTACGAGCGCGTGATCCGCCCGCGCTTCGCCGACGCGCGCTTCTTCTTCGTCGAAGACATGAAGCAGGGCCTGGCATCGATGAATGCCGGCCTCGCGGGCGTGACCTACCAGGCGCGTCTCGGCAGCGTGGCCGACAAGGCCGCGCGCGTGGCGGCGCTGGCGCGCGACATCGCGGCGCCGGTCGGCGTCGATCCGGAACTCGCGGCGCGCGCGGCGCTCCTGTCCAAGGCCGACCTGCAGTCGCGCATGGTCAACGAGTTCCCCGAGCTGCAGGGCATCGCCGGTCGCTATTACGCGATGCAGGACGCGTCGCTCGAAGACCTCGCGCACGACGACCGCCTCGCGCTGGCCCACGCCATCGACGAGGCCTGGCAGCCGCGCCACGCCGGTGACGCCATCGCGCCGTCGCCGGCGGGCCGGGTGCTGGCGATCGCCGAGCGCCTCGACACCCTGGCCGGCGGCTTTGCCGCGGGCCAGAAGCCGACCGGCAACAAGGATCCGTTCGCGCTGCGCCGCGCCGCGCTCGGCCTGGCGCGGACCGTGATCGAAAGCGGGCTGGAGCTCGACCTGCCGGCGCTGGCCGCGATCGCGGCGCGCCACGTGGTCGCCGGCATCGCCGCGGTCGACGCCGCACAGCTGGCTGCCAGGGCCGACGCGGGCGGCGACACGGCCAAGGCCGGCAAGCCCGCCGCGCCTCCGCCGGCGCCGGACGCGTTGGCCACGGAGCTCTACGACTTCATCCTCGACCGCCTTCGCGGCTACTACGCCGACCGCGGCGTGCCGCCGCAGCACTTCGCCGCGGTGGCCGAGTTGCGCCCGGCGTCGCTGCGCGACTTCGACCGCCGCGTCGCTGCCATCGGCACGTTCGCGGCGCTGCCCGAGGCCGAGGCGCTGGCCGCCGCCAACAAGCGCATCGGCAATATCCTGAAGAAGGCCGAGGGCACCCGCCCCGACCATGTCGATGTGGCGCTGCTCGCCGAGCCCGCCGAGCGCGCGCTGGCCGAAGCGGTCACCGCCGCCGAAGCCGATACCGCGCCGGCGCTGGCCAACGGCGACTACGTCACGGCACTGGCGCGCCTGGCACGCCTGCGCCCGCAGGTGGACGCGTTCTTCGACGAGGTGATGGTGAACGTCGACGACGCCGCGCTGCGCGCCAATCGCCTCGCGCTGCTTGGCCGGCTGTCGGCCCGCCTGGGCGCCGTGGCGGCGATCGAGCATCTGTCGTCCTGATGCAGGCAGCACCGCGGTGCCGCCGGGCACTGCGGTTGCGGCGCATGCGCCGTTAATCGCGGCTTGACGCCGGACCGGTATCCTCGCGCGATGCATCCAGCCTCCCGCGCCGCCATCGCCGTCGTCCTGTTGTCGATCGGCGGCCTTGCTCATGCGGTGAAGGTGTCGTCGGTCGAGATCCGCGGCCTGGACGACGAGCTCGAGGACAACGTGCGCACTTCGCTGTCGCTGAGCGGCGCGATCGGCAGCGAGGTCACGCCACGGCGCCTCGGCTACATGCTGCGCGCCGCCGGCGACGAGGCGCGCGAGGCGCTGGAACCGTTCGGCTACTACTCGCCGCGGATCGTGGTGGAGCGCGAGCGCGACGGTGCCCGCCGGGTCGTGCTGGATACCGCCGCCGCGCCCGAAGACGATGCCGAGCGCGCGGCCGCGGTGACGCGCGAGGTGCGCGCCCCGGGCGCGGGCGGCGCCGACAGCCGCGGACCGGTCGCGGTGGTGATCACCATCGAGCCCGGCGAACTGGTGCGCGTGCGCCGCGCCGACATCGCCATCCTCGGCGACGGCCACGACGACCGGTACCTGGAAGAGGAGATCGACGCCTTCCTGCCGCGCGAAGGCTCGGTCTTCCACCACCCGACCTATGAATCCAGCAAGACGCGCATCAGCCGCCGCCTCGCCGAGCGCGGCTACTTCGACGCCGATTTCTCCGCGCGCCGGGTGGCGGTGACCCGCGCCGAGCACGCCGCCGACATCGAGCTGGTGTGGACCAGCGGCGCGCGCTACGACATGGGCGCGACGCGCTTCCTGCAGGAGCCCAAGGCGGTCGTGCGCAACGACCTGCTCGAGCGCCTGGTGTACTGGGACGAGGGCGACTATTACCACCAGGGCCGCCTGGACCGGCTGCGCACCTCGCTGGCGCGGCTGGACTATTTCAGCCGCATCGACATCCAGCCGCGCATCGAGGAGGCGGTGGACGGCGAGGTGCCGGTGGACGTGACGCTCACGCCCGCCAAGCGCGACGTCTACACCGCCGGCCTGTCGTACGGCACCGACAGCGGGCCGGGCGTGCGCCTCGGGCTGGAGCGCCGCTACGTCAACGACCGCGGCCACAAGGCGCTGGCGCAGCTCGACTACGCACGCAAGCGCAAGACGCTCACCATGCAGTACCGCATCCCGGCGTTCCTGTGGCTCGACGGCTGGTATACCGCCAGCCTGCAGGCGGCCGACGAGCAGACCGACTACATCGACACCCGCCGCATCGAATTCGTCGCCAGCCGCAGCGGCCAGTACAACCGCAACCTCAACCTGGTCGCCTCGATGCACGCGCTGCGCGAGCGCTGGGCCTACCAGTACGAGGACGACAACGACCCCGACACGCCGGCGCTGTACCGCTACGCCACCTTCACCTATCCCTCGCTGCGCGCCAGCTACGTGGACCTCGACGACACGCTGTTCCCGCGCAGCGGCTACAGCGGCCACCTGTTGTTGCGCGGCGGCGCCGAAGGGCTGGGCTCGGAGGCGAGCTTCGCCCAGGTGCACGCCCGCGCGCACTGGTACCTGGGCTTCGGCGAGCTCGACCGGCTGATCCTGCGCGGCGAGTTCGGCCGCACGTCCACCAGCGCGCTGGTCGACATGCCGCCCAGCCTGCGTTTCTACGCCGGCGGCGACAACAGCATCCGCGGCTACGAATGGCGCGAGGTCGGTCCGCGCGTGGTGGATGCCGATGACGACAGCTTCGCGCTCGGCGCGCGCCACGTGTTCACCGCCAGCGCCGAGTACGAGCATTACTTCGACGGCAGCTGGGGCGTGGCCGCGTTCGTCGACACCGGCAGCGCCTACGACGGTTCACCCGACATCCGCACCGGCGTCGGCATCGGCCTGCGCTGGCGTTCGCCGGTCGGGCCGCTGAGGTTCGACGTCGCGCGCGGCCTGGACGATCCGGACTCGCCGTTCACCCTGCACCTCAACATCGGCGCCGACCTGTGATGGCGCACGCGCAGCAGCCGGGCGAGGACGAGCGCGAGGCGCGCATCGCCGAACTGCGCGCGCGCCGCCGCGCGCGGATGCGCGTGCTGGCGCGGCGCAGCGCGATCGGCACCGCCGCGCTGGTCGCGCTGCTGCTGGTGGCGGGCTACTGGCTGCTGTCGACGCTCGGCGGCCGTGATTTCCTGCTCGCCCAGGTGGTGGCGCGGCTGCCGGCCGGCACCACGCTCACCTGGCGCGCCGCCGAAGGCCCGGCGTCCGGGCCGCTGACCATGCAAGACGTGGTGTTCGAGCAGCTGGTGTGCCCGGACGTCGACGGCGAGCAGGCGCCCTACGGCAGCTGCGCCACGCCGCGTGCGCTGCGCTTCGCCGCGCGCCGGGTGACCCTGGACCCCGACATCCGCCCGCTGCTCGGCCGCCTGCTGCGCCTCGACCGCCTGGAGGTCGAAGACGCGGTGCTCGAGCTGCCGCCCGCCGACGACGAGCCGTTCTCGCTGCCGCAGTGGCCCGAGGTGCTGCCGCAGGTCAATCCGCCGCTCGGCCTGCAGGCGGACGCGATCGCGGTCGACGGCTTCCGCGTGCTGCGCGGCGGCGAGCCGCTGATCGACATCGCCTCGCTGCGCGGCGGCCTGGATGCACGGCGCGGCACGCTCCAGCTCGTCGACGTGGTGGTGGAGAGCGATCGCGGGCGCTTCACCGCCGGCGGCGAGTACGCGCCGGGCGACGACTACCGCATGGACCTGACCGCGTCCGCGCTGCTGCCGGCGCCCGTCGGCCGCACCCGGCCGCGCTTCGGGCTGGTGGCGCGCGGCGACGTGGCGGCGCTCGACATCGCGCTGACCGGCCACGCCCCGGCGCCGCTGCGCGCGCGGCTCACGCTGCGCGGGGCCGGCGCGCCGCGCTGGTCGTTCAGCGCGGCCAGCGAACAACTCGACCTGGCGCTGCTGGCCGGCACCGGCACCGGCACCCGCGACGCGCCGCTGTCGTTCGACGTGCGCGCCGACGGCACCGGCGGTGCCGCGACGCTGCAGGGGCGGCTGGCACAGGGCACGCTGCGCGCGGTGCTGCAGCCATCGCAGCTGCGCCTGGAAGAACAGGTACTGGCATTCGAGCCGCTGGTGCTGGACGTGTTCGACGGCCGCGTGACCGTCACCGGACGCGGCGACTTCAAGGATCCGCAGGCGGCGACATTCCGCTACGCGGTGATCGCCCGCGGGCTGTCGTGGGCGCCGACACCCGAAGACGGCGCCAGCGCCGACCCCGCGGCCACCGTGCGCGGCGATGCCGACTTCGGCATCGCCGGGCGCACCGACGCCTGGGCGTTGGTGGGTACGGCGGCACTCGAGCGCGGCGCGCAGTCCGCGGAACTGGAGCTCAAGGGCCGCGGCGACCACGCCCGCATGCAGCTGCAGACACTGCGCGCGACCATGCCCGGCGGACGCCTCGACGGCAGCGGCGACGTGACCTGGGCGCCAGCGCTGGGCTGGACGCTGGACGCCACCCTGGCCGGCTTCGACCCCGGCTACTTCGTGCCGGATTTCGACGGCGCCATCGACGGCCGCATCGCCAGCACCGGCACCACCCGCGACGACGGCGGCCTGGACATCAGCGTCGACGCCCGCGACCTCGGCGGCCAGCTGCGCGGCCGGCGCCTGGCGGGCAGCGCGCGCTTCGCGATGCAGGGCGCCGCGACCGCGGCCGATGTCGCGCGCTTTGAAGGCGAGGCCGCGCTGACCGTCGGCGCCAGCCGCATCGACGCCAGCGGCCGCCTCACCGACACCATCACCGTCGATGGCGCGCTCAGCCCGCTGCGGCTCGACGACCTGCTGCCCGGCGCGTCCGGCCAGCTGCGCGGCACGTTCGCGGTCAGCGGCCCGCGCGCCGCGCCCGACATCCGCGCCGACCTCACCGGCGAGGGCCTGCGCCATGGCGATTACCGCGCCGACCGCCTGCGCCTGCAGGGCCACCTGCCCTGGCGTGGCCGCGGCGGCGAGCTCGCCATCGATGCCGGCGGGCTGCAGGCCGGCATCGCCTTCGACACCCTGGCGGTGCGCGCGCGCGGCGCGGTCGAAGACCTCGAGTTCGGCGCCGACGCGCAGGGCGAGATCGGTCGGCTCGCGCTCGCCGGCAGCGCGCAGCGTGGCGGCAATGGCCTGTGGCGCGGCGCGCTTGCATCGCTGGATGCCGCGCCGGCGCGTGGTGCCAGCTGGCGCCTGCAGGCACCGGCCACCTTCGCCCAGCAGGCCGGCAGCCGCTGGACGCTGTCGCGCACCTGCCTGGCGTCCACGGCCGGCGGCAACCTCTGCGCCAGCGCCGACTGGCCGCGCCAGGGGCTGGCGGTCAGCGGCGAGGGCCTGCCGCTGGCGCTGGCGCTGCCCTATCTGCCGGAGCAGGACAACGGCCGCCCCTGGGCGCTGGACGGCAGCATCGACCTCGATGGCCGGCTGCGGCCGGCAGGCCGCGCCTGGCAGGGCCATGTCGACCTCACCTCGGCGAGTGGCGCGCTGCGCACGCGGCCCGGCGCGCGGCGCAGCGTGCTGTCGTACGAAGGCCTGGCGCTCGCGGCGCGATTCGACGCCAACCGCATCGACGCCACGCTCGGCAGCGCGTTCAACGGCGACGGCCGGATCGACGCGCGCATGCGCACCGGCTGGGATGCCTACGCGCCGCTCGACGGCGAGATCGCGCTGGCCACCAGTGAACTCACCTGGATGGAAGTTTTCTCGCCGGACATCGTCTCGCCCACCGGCAAGCTGGACGCCGACATCCGCCTTGGTGGCACGCGCGCGCAGCCGTCGCTCGGCGGCCAGGCCGCGCTGAGCGGATTCAACGCCGAGCTGCCGGCGCTCGCCATCGCGATCGTCGACGGCAGCGCGCGCCTGGACGCGCTGCCCGACGGCACGGCACGCATCACCGGCACGCTCGGCACCGGTGGCACGGGGCGCCTGGCGATCGACGGCAGCCTCGGCTGGCAGAGTGCGGACGCGCCGCTGGTGCTGCGCGTGCGCGGCAACGACGTGCTGGTCTCCGACACCCGCGACCTGCGCGCCGTGGCCAGCCCCGACATCGAGGTGCGCTATGCCGCGCGCCAGCCGCTGCGCGTCACCGGCACGGTCGGCGTGCCCAGTGCGCACATGGACCTGGAGCGCCTGAGCGACGGCGCGTCGGTCTCGCCCGACGTGGTCGTCCTCGACCCGGTGGACCCCGAGAAGGGACCGCCGATGGCGATGGAGCTCGACCTGTCGCTGGTGATGGGCGACGCCGTGACGCTCAACGGCTTCGGCCTGGAGGGCACGCTGGGCGGGCGCCTGCGCGTGCGCTCGCGTGCCGGCCGCGAGATGACCGGCGACGGCATGCTCGAGGTCGGTGGCAGCTACGAGGCCTACGGCCAGGAGCTCGACATCACCCGCGGGCGGCTGGAGTGGTCGAACACGCCGGTCGCCGACCCGGTGCTCGACATCCGCGCCGAGCGCCGCGTGGGCGACGTGACGGCGGGCATCGACGTCGACGGCCGCGCCTCGGCGCCGCGCGCGCGCGTCTGGACCGATCCCGCCAGCGACGAAGCCGAAGCCCTCGCCTACCTTGCGCTGGGCCGGCCGCTGTCGAGCCTCAGCGGCAGCCAGGCGCGCGACCTCGATGCCGCATCCGCCGCGCTCAATGCCGGCGGCAGCCTGCTGGCCGGCCAGCTGGGCAAGCAGATCGGCCTGGACGACGCCGGGGTGATGGAATCGCGCGCGCTGGGCGGCAGCGTGCTCGGCGTGGGCAAGCAGCTGTCGCCGCGCCTGTATGTCGGATTTGGCGTGTCGCTGCTCGGCACCGGCCAGGTACTGACGCTGAAGTACCTGCTGCGCCGCGGCTTCGACATCGAGATCGAATCGAGCACGCTGGAAAGCCGCGGCTCGATCAACTACCGCCACGAGCGCTGAAGCGGCGCCGCCGCGCGCGGCGAGGCCGCTGCGTCAGCGCGCGAGGACGCGTGCGCCGCGCAGCTGCGCCACGCCGTCGACGACGTCGGTCCACACCACATGCGCCACGCCGTTGGCGACCTGCAGCTGCGGGAAGCCCGTGCCGCGCCCGCGGCCAGCGACCTTCGCTACCTGCAGGCGCTGGTATTCGGTGGCGAGATCCGGCGAGCGGCGCGACAGCCACAGCGACTGCCCGTCGCCGTCCTCGCGCAGCCACAGCAGCCAGGCCTGGCCATCGCCGAGCGCGACATCGACGCGGCCCTGCACCGCTTCGCCGCGGTCGAGATCAACCGGCGCCGCGAACGTGGTGCCCGCATCATCGCTGTACGCGGCGCGCACCTGCGCCTCGCCGTCGGGCGCGGTGTACCAGGCCACCACCGCCGCATCGCCTTCGGCGGCCACGGCCGGGCCGTTGACCGGGCAGGCCGGCATGGTCCAGTTGTCGGCATGCACGCGCACGGGCGTCGTCCACGCATCACCGATCAGGCGCGTGGTCATGATGTCGCGCACTTCGCCGGCGGTGCGGCCGCGGTACACCAGCAGCGCGCCGCGCCCGGTCACTGCCACCGAGGTCTGGCAGCAATCGCAGACGCTGGCGTCGATCTCCGTGTCCAGCGTGCGACGCAGCGTGGGGCCATAAACGGCGGCGCGCAGGGTCATCGCACCGCCAGCTTCGGCGCCGTGGGCATGACCGGCGTCGCCACCAGCGGAGGCTTCCGCTGCAGCGGCGTCGGTCGCGGCCATCGCCGCGCCCGTCTTGCGGCCATCCAGCCAGGCGACGCCGACGCTGTCCTGCGCCTGCGGCCACAACGACACGAACCCGTGCTCGCTGGCGGTGCCGTCGTCGTGCGGGCTGAACGGCGTGCTCCAGCGCATGCCGCCGTCGCGCGAGTTGCTGAGGGCCACGTCGTAGGCGTGCGGCGCCGCGCCGTTCTTCTGCAGCCAGTGCGCCCACAGCGTGCCGTCGGCGGTGGCGGTGATGTGCGGCGTGTCGGCCCAGTTCACGACCATGCTCTGGCCGATGGCGATGGTGACCGGCGCGGTCTGCCAGCGCAGGTCGCCCGGGTGGTAGCTGGAGAACTGCAGGATGTGGCGGCGGCCGGGCTGCGAATTGGTCCACGCCAGCAGCAGGCGGCCATCGGCCGCGCGAGCGAGGTCCGGCAGCGCCGAGCCGGGCTGCGTCGCCGGCAGCGGCCAGTCCTCGACGACGTGCTCCACGGCGGGATCGACGCCGGCGGCGGGCGCGGCGGGCGCGGGGGTCTCGGCCCTGTCGCCACATCCGGCGGCAAGGCCCAGCACGGCAAGGGCGAGGATGGCGGTGCGCATGGCTGCAGCGTACCGTGGGCCACGCCATGTTCACCACCGTCGCCAGCTACAGCGATCCGCTCGAGGCGCACCTCGCCTGCGGGCTGCTGCAGGCCGAGGGCCTCGACGCACGCCTGGACGACACCGGCACCGCGATCGCCAACTGGGAGTGGCGGCTGGCGATCGGCGGCATGCGCCTGCGGGTGCCCGACGCCCAGGCGATCCATGCGCGCCGCGTGCTCGCCGAGCTCGATGCCGGCGCGTACGCGCTCGACACCGCCGAAGACGATGCCGCCGACGCGGCCGAAGCCGCAGCGGATGACGCGCGCCTGCTGCCACCCGACCGCGAATCCGTCTCCAGCCGCATCGCCTGGGCGGCGCTGATGCTGCTCGGCCTGCCGCTGCCATGGCGCCGGCGCCGCGGCGGTTCCGACGAGGTGGTGCGCAAGGCCTGAGCGGCCGGCGCTGTCAACGGGTTACGCGCTTCGGCGACGCGGGGGACAATCACCGGTCCGCGGCGATTTGCTGCCGCCTGCCTGCAGGACACGACGCTGGACATCACGCCCGCGCTCGCGCGCAAGATCGCCGCCACCATCGCCGACGAGATCGGTGCCCGCCCCGCCCAGGTCGACGCCGCCACCGCGCTGCTCGACGGCGGCGCGACCGTGCCGTTCATCGCGCGCTACCGCAAGGAGGCCACCGAGGGCCTCGACGACACCCAGCTGCGCGACCTCGAGGTCCGCCTGGCCTACCTGCGCGAGCTCGAGGAGCGGCGCGCGGCGATCCTGGCCAGCATCGACGAGCAGGGCAAGCTGAGCGACGAACTGCGCGCCGACATCGACGCCGCCGACAGCAAGGCGCGCCTGGAAGACCTGTACCTGCCCTACAAGCCCAAGCGCCGCACCCGCGCGCAGATCGCGCGCGAAGCCGGGCTGGAGCCGCTGGCCGACGGCCTGCTCGCCGACCCGACACAGGTGCCGGACGAGTTCGCACTCGGCTTCGTCGATGCCGACAAGGGCGTCGCCGATGCCAAGGCCGCGCTGGAAGGCGCGCGCGCGATCCTGATCGAGCGCTGGGGCGAGGACGCGGCGCTGATCGGCGAGCTGCGCGAATGGCTGTCCGCGCAGGGCGTGATCCGGTCGAAGGTGGCCGAGGGCAAGGAAGCCGCCGGCGAGAAGTTCCGCGACTACTTCGACCACGCCGAGCCGCTGGCGAAGATCCCCTCGCACCGGCTGCTGGCGCTGTTCCGCGGCCGCCGCGAGGAATTCCTGCAGATCGAGCTGGAACCCGGCAGCGATGTCGACGCCGGCAACGCCTACGCCGAGGGCCGCGTCGCGCTGCGCGCCGGCATCCGCGCGGCGGGACGTGCCGCCGACGCCTGGCTGCTCAACGCCTGCCGCCTGGCATGGCGCGCCAAGCTGCAGCTGCACCTGATGCTCGACCTGTTCGCGCAGGCGCGCGAGAAGGCCGAGGCCGAAGCGATCACGGTGTTCGGCGACAACCTCAAGGACCTGCTGCTGGCGGCGCCGGCCGGGCCGAAGGCGGTGCTCGGCATCGACCCGGGCATCCGCACCGGCTGCAAGATCGCGGTGGTCGACGCCACCGGCAAGCTGGTCGCCACCGACACCATCTATCCGCACGAGCCGCGCAAGCAGTGGGACCAGTCGGTGCACGTGCTGCGCAAGCTATGCGCCGAGCATGGCGTGCAGCTGGTCGCGATCGGCAACGGCACCGCCTCGCGCGAGACCGACCGGCTCGCCGCCGACGTCATGAAGGCCGCGCCGGAACTGAAGCTGCAGAAGATCGTGGTCAGCGAGGCCGGCGCGTCGGTGTATTCGGCATCGGAGACCGCGGCCCGTGAGTTCCCCGGCCTGGACGTGTCGATCCGCGGCGCGGTGTCGATCGCACGGCGGCTGCAGGATCCGCTCGCCGAACTGGTCAAGATCGAGCCCAAGGCGATCGGTGTCGGCCAGTACCAGCACGACGTCGACCAGTACCGGCTTGCGCGCGCGCTGGATGCGCGCGTCGAGGACTGCGTCAACGCGGTCGGCGTGCACGTCAACACCGCGTCCGGCGCACTGCTCGCGCGCGTCGCGGGGCTGTCGACCACGGTGGCCGACAACATCGTCGCGCACCGCGACGCCAACGGACCGTTCAAGCGCCGCAAGGACCTCTTGAAGGTGCCGCGCCTGGGCGAGAAGACCTTCGAGCAGTGCGCCGGCTTCCTGCGCATCGCCGACGGCGACGAACCGCTCGATGCCTCCGCCGTGCATCCCGAGGCGTATCCGGTGGTCGAGCGCATGGTGCAGGCCTGCGGCCGCGAGGTGAAAGCGCTGATCGGCGATGCCGCCTTCGTGCGCACGCTCAAGCCCGCACAGTTCACCGACGCGCGCTTCGGCGAGCCGACCGTGCGCGACATCCTCGGCGAGCTGGAAAAGCCGGGCCGCGACCCGCGTCCGGAGTTCAAGGCGGCGACCTTCGCCGACGGCGTCGAGGACATCAGGGACCTGCGCGTGGGGATGATCCTCGAGGGCGTGGTGAGCAACGTCGCCGCGTTCGGTGCCTTCGTCGACATCGGCGTGCACCAGGACGGGCTGGTGCACATCTCCGCGCTGGCGGACCGCTACGTGAAGGACCCGCGGGAGGTGGTCAAGGCCGGCGACATCGTGAAAGTGAAGGTGCTGGAGGTCGACGTGGCCCGCAAGCGCATCGCGCTGACGCGGCGGCTGGATGATGCGCCGGCGCCGCGCGAGGAACGGCAGGACGCGCGCCGCGATGGCGGTGCCCGCGATCCGCGCTCGCGCACGGGTGGTGGCCCGCGCGGCGCTGGCGGACCCGGGAATGGTCCACGCAGCGGCGCCCCGCGCGCGGACGCCCCGCCCGCGAACAGCGCACTGGCCGACGCCTTTTCCCGCGCGAAGCGCAGCTGAGGATTTCGGCCTCCGGCCGCGTCGGCCCGCCACGCCGGACGTGGCGGGGCGCGACGCGTGCACGCTGCTGGCACGCCATGTTCAGCGCGGCGGAACCTTCGCCCGGGCGCTGCGTGGGACAATGGCGGGCGATGAAAACGCTCCATCCCGTCCCAGACTGCGACCCGCGCCCGGTGCCGCCCGAGCCGCCGCTCCCCAGCGACTGCTGCGACAGCGGCTGCGACCCGTGCGTGAATGACAGCTACAGCGAAGAGCTGCAGTTCTACCGCGAGCAGCTTGCACGCTGGCTCGAGCGCCACCCCGACGCCGGCTGACGGCGGCGTATCAGCGCCTGATGGCGCGGCGCCGCGCCATGCGCGACCTGCGCCTGATTGATCCGGGTCAAGGCCCCGCGGCCAGCGGGTATCCATACTTCTCCACGATCCGGCGCAGCCTGTTTCCGCCCTGCCCCGGCACCCGCATGGCCTGGAGATCGACAACGTGCACGCGATTCAAGGCCGGCTCACCCGGCGAACCCCGTCGCGCCACGCCGGACGCACTGCGCTGGCGCTCGCCCTGGCGCTCGCCGCGGGCGGCGCGCAGGCCAGCGACGCGTGGCAAACCAGCGGCGACGTCCGCTTCGGCTACGTCGGCTCCGAAACGCGCGCCCGCAGCGGCGCCACCACCGACGCCGACAGCGTCCGCGCCAGGGTGCGCTTCCGCGTGCGCGGCGACCTCGGCGGCGACTGGCACGCCAGCGGCCGCGTGGCCGCGCGCCTCGACAGCGAACAGGACGACGCGGAGTTCTGGATGCGGGCCTACGCGCCCGGCCCCGCCGGGCTCGAGGACGGCCAGGCGACCATCGACGAGGCCTACCTGGAATACCGCCCCGCGGAATCTCCCTGGAGCCTGCGTCTGGGCCGCTTCCAGGCCGCGTTCGCCATCGACGACATCATGAAGAAGTCGCTGGACCAGAACGACAGCACCAACTTCGACATCACCTGGACCGATGGCGCCTGGTGGCAGTGGCGGGGCCAGGACTGGACCACGCACGTGATCGCGCGGCACAACGACCGTCGCGGCCCCACCGGCGCGCTGCGCCGCCCGCTGGACTTCGCCGACGGCGGTTCGCGCGCCGGCCTGTTCGTAGCGGCGGAATCCAAGACGGCCGTCGGCCCCGTGGTGCAGCGCATGGTCACGCTGACCTGGCTGCCGTCCGCGCTGCGCACCAACGGCCTCGCCGACCCGGCGCTCGAGGACTACCTGGCGGTGACCGCCAAGGCCGCCGCCGAATGGCCGCTGGGCGACGGCGGCACCAGGTTCCGGCTCGGCGGCGAGATCGGCTGGGCGCCCGACACGCCGCGCCGCGAAGCGGTGAACTCCGGCACCGGCGAAGCCGACGCGCTGTCCTGGCAGGCCTCCTTCAGCTTCATGGACGTCCTGCCCGACCACGACTTCGGCCTCGTCTACGGGCGCGTGGCCGACGGCTGGCTGCTGTCGAGCGACTTCCGCCCCAACGACGAGCTGCTCGAGGCGCGCTGGGTGTGGCAGGCCTCGAAGGCCTGGCAGCTCGACGCGCGCATCCGCCGCCGCGAGGAGATCGACCTGCCGGCCAGCGCCGCCGGCCCGCGACGGGACGACGACGTGTATCTGCGGGCGACCTGGAAGTTCTGAGCGGCGCACACAACCTGCGTCGCGTGGACTGGTCGGCCGGCACCCGCAGCCGCGGATGCCGGCCGACCCTGGCAATGCGCGGCGTTATCCGCCGTTCTGCTGCGTGGTGGTGCGTGAACCCACCTGGATCCGGCGCGGGGTGGTTTCCGGCCGCTTCGGGATGACGATCTCGAGCACGCCGTGCTCGCCGCTCGCCGAGATGCGGTCCGGATCGGCGCTGTCGGGCAGTGCGAACCGGCGATGGAAAATGCCGTGGCTGCGCTCGATGCGCGAGAACTGCTCGCCTTCCTCGCGGGTCACGCTGCTGCGCTCGCCCTTCAGGGTGAGCAGCCCCTTGTCCATCTGGATCTCGATGTCCTTGGGGTCGACGCCGGGGATGTCGGCATAGAGCACGAAGCGGTCGTGTTCTTCCTTGATGTCGACGCGTGGCGCCCACTGGCTGGTGACCACCGACGATTCGTCGTTGCCGGTGTCGCCCATCAGGTTGCCGCCGAAGAGGCGGTCGAAGAGCTGGCCCATCGGGTCCTGGGCGCGAGGCCACTGGTCGCGCTGGCGGCTGATCTGGTTCATATGTCCTCCTCCGTTGTTGCAGGGCAGGCGCACCGGCCCACCACTGGCGGAGATAGGAACGGCGGAACCGTGATCAAGGTGGCGGCGGCCGCATCGCGCGTCCACCGTTGCCTGCCGTTAAGCCACGCGCCGGCGACGCTCCAGGTGCACCAGCAACAGCGAGATCGCCGCCGGAGTCATGCCCGGGATGCGCTGCGCCTGGCCGATGGTGCCAGGCCGCACCTGCTCCAGTTTCTGGCGCAGTTCCGACGACAGGCCGCGGACCACGGCGTAGTCGAACGCGTGGTCGATCGCGGTGTCCTCGCTGCGCCGCTGGCGCGCGATCTCCTCGCGCTGGCGCTCGAGGTAGCCGGAATACTTGGTCTCTATCTCGACCTGCTCGGCCACGGCCGGATCGGCCACTGCCGGTCCGAATGCCGGCACCGTGACCAGCCGCGCGTAGTCAAGCTCGGGCCTGCGCAGCAGGTCGAGCGCGCTGGACTCGCGGCTCAGTTCGATGCCGAGCGTGGCCACCGCCTCGCGCCCGGTCGCGTTGTTGGGCGACGCACGCAGCGTGCCCAGTCGCGCGGTCTCGGCCGCCACCGCATCGCGCTTGCGTGCGAACGCATCCCAGCGCGCGTCGTCAACCAGGCCCAGGTCGCGGCCGATCGCGGTGAGCCGCAGGTCGGCGTTGTCCTCGCGCAGCTGCAGGCGGTATTCGGCGCGCGAGGTGAACATGCGGTACGGCTCGACCGTGCCGTGGGTGATGAGATCGTCGACCAGCACGCCGATGTAGGCCTGGTCGCGGCGCGGCGACCAGCCTTCATGGCCCTGCACCAGGCGCGCGGCGTTGGCGCCGGCCAGCAGGCCCTGCGCGGCGGCTTCTTCGTAGCCGGTGGTGCCGTTGATCTGGCCGGCGAAGAACAGCCCTGCCACGGCCTTGGTTTCCAGCGTGGCCTTGAGCCCGCGCGGATCGAAGAAGTCGTATTCGATCGCGTAGCCCGGGCGGGTGATGTGCGCGCGCTCGAAGCCCTGCACCGAACGCACCAGCGCAAGCTGCACGTCGAACGGCAGCGAGGTGGAGATGCCGTTGGGGTAGATCTCGGCGACATCCAGCCCTTCCGGCTCGACGAACACCTGGTGGCTCGCCTTTTCCGCGAAGCGCACCACCTTGTCCTCGATCGACGGGCAGTAGCGCGGGCCGGTGCCTTCGATCTGCCCCGAGTACAGGGGAGAACGGTGCAGCGCGCCGCGGATGATGTCGTGCGTGCGCTCGGTGGTCTGGGTGATCCAGCACGAGACCTGGCGCGGCTGGTCGGCGTGCGTGCCCATGAACGAAAACACCGGGCGCGGGTCGTCGCCGGGCTGCTCCACCATCACCGAGTAGTCGAGGCTGCGGCCATCGATGCGCGGCGGCGTGCCCGTCTTCAGCCGATCGACCACGAACGGGCCGTCGCGCAGGCGCGCGGCCAGCGTGGTCGCCGGCGGGTCGCCCATGCGGCCGGCGGAGTACTGGGTTTCGCCGACATGGATGCGCCCGGCGAGGAAGGTGCCCGCGGTCAGCACCACCGCCGGCGCATCGAAGCGCAGACCGGTGTTGGTCACCGCGCCGCGCACGCTGCCGGCGTCGATCACCAGGTCATCGACCGCGGCCTGGAACACGGTGAGGTTGGCCTGCGCTTCCACTGCGCGACGGATGAAGGCGCGATACAGCGCGCGATCAGCCTGGCAACGCGTTGCGCGCACCGCCGGCCCCTTGGATGCGTTGAGCCGGCGCCACTGGATGCCGGCGGCATCGGCGGCGCGCGCCATCACGCCGCCGAGCGCGTCGATCTCGCGCACCAGGTGGCCCTTGCCGATACCGCCGATGGCCGGATTGCAGCTCATCGCACCGACCGTCTCGATGTTGTGCGTCAGCAGCAACGTGCGCGCACCGGCGCGCGCGGCGGCCATCGCGGCTTCGGTGCCGGCGTGGCCACCGCCGATGACGATGACGTCGTAGCGATGGAAGTCGTGATGCATGTCGCGATTATCGCGTTAGCTGTTGGCGGAGTGCGCGCGCGCGGAAAGTTGGCACGCTACCTGCATTCTGTTCTGGCGCACCCGGAATGGCCAACGACCCAGGGGGACGGGGCCGGAGATTGGAACAGGGCTGGCCAGGCGCATTCCGGGGAAGCGAAGGGGCCGAACGTCGGGGGACGTTCGGCCCCGTTTTTTTTGGCCGCGGGAATGGGCCGGTGGCGCCTTGAAAGGCGCCGACGCCCGGCGGGAGCGGAACAGGGGGGATCCGGGATCCCCCGCCGGGTGTCGACAATCGTCAGACCCAATTACGTCCTAAAGCGACGCAACCGGTCAGTTGGCCTAGCTTGCGACCACTGCGAGCCCCTTTGCAAGCGGCAATATGTTTCAAGTTCGCGACACAGGTCGCGTTACGGCGTCTCCGTCAGGACCTCGCGCGTGCTGCGCCGCTCCGTCGCGCTGCGCACTGGCGCCCGGACCGCAGGCCGCGACGCGGGGACGGCGGCGCTGCGCTCGACCCTGGCTGGCGACTGCAGGCGCCCGCCCTGGGCCGCCGCAGGCACGGGGCGTTGCTGCCGTGCCTGCAACGGCGCGGCGCGCTCGACTGGCTGCATGCGCGCACCCGGCCGCTCCTGCTGCACGACGGGCGTCCGCAGCCTGGCGTCTGGAGCCATCATCGACGTGGGTCGCGGATCCCGCTGCAGCGGGCGCTCGCGGGTGCGCGGAGGCGCCCGGTCTGCGGGAGCCGGTGCCCGCAGGCGACCGTCAGACGGCGTGATCGTGCGTCCGGGCCGTGATTCCCAGCCGTCGCGGATATGCGGGCGCGCCTGCGACTGGCTCGGCCGCGACGGAATGCCCGTGGACGGCGGATCCGGCCTGTCCGGACGGCCCTGGTACGGCGGGCGGTATGGCGGGCGATACGGCGGGTAATAGCCGTAACCGGGCCAGCCGTACCATGAGGAACCGCCGTACCACGGCGAGCCGTAACCACCGTAGTAGCGGCCATAGCCGCCGTAATAGCCGATGCCGACACCGAGCCCGTACGGCGCGCCATACCCGTATCCGCCATAGCCGTCATAGGCGCCATAACCACCACGGCCGTAGCCGCCACCGTGGTAGTAGTCGCCGTAGGCGTCGTATCCGCCACGGCCGCTGTAGCCGTAACCGGTGGCGCAACCGCCCAGCACCAGCGCTGCGGCGGCGGCGATAAGGAACTTGCGGATCATGGCGATTCCCCTGGAGGTGTACTGGGCCAGAGTCGGCCCAAGCCCTTGAATTGGCGCTTAACCCACCGCCGATTGCAAGAAGCGCGGCTGAACCCCTCAGCCATCTCGGATAATGTGCGGACATGCCCGACGCCCTGCCCAGCTCCGACGACGTGCTTGCCGCTGCCGCCCGCATCGCGCCACACGCGCTGGTCACGCCGGTGCTCCGGTCGCGCGGCCTGGATGCGTTGGCCGGGTGCACGCTCGCCTTCAAGGGCGAGCACCTGCAGCGCGCGGGTGCGTTCAAGTTCCGCGGGGCATGCAATGCGGTGTGGGCGCTGCCCGACGCCGTGGCCGCATGCGGCGTGGTGACCCATTCTTCCGGCAACCATGGCGGTGCGCTGGCCCTGGCCGCGGCGACGCGCGGCATGTCCTGCCACGTGGTGGTCCCGGCGGACGCGGTGCGGGCCAAACTGGCGGCCATTGCCGCGTACGGTGCGGTACTGCACCGCTGCGCGCCCGGCATCGCCGCCCGCGAGGCGGCCTGCGCGGAGATCCAGACGGCCAGCGGCGCAACGCTGGTCCATCCCTATGCCGATCCGCTGGTGATCGCCGGGCAAGGAACGGCAGCACTGGAGCTGCTCGCCGAGGCGGGTGACCTGGATGCCCTGGTGGTGCCGGTGGGCGGCGGCGGCCTGGCCGCCGGCACGGCGCTCACGCTGGCCGCGCGCGCACCGGGCTGCCGCCTGTTCCTCGCCGAGCCGCGCGGCGCCGCGGACACGCAGGCTTCGCTGGCATGTGGCGAACGGGTCACCGACCTGGTGCCCGACACCATCTGCGACGGCCTGCGCGGCACGCTCGGCGCGCCCGGCTTTTCCCTGCTCCGCGAGCACGGTGCCGAAGTCATCCTGGTCGACGACGCCGACACGGTCGCCGCGATGCGCCTGCTATGGCAGCGGCTGAAACAGGTCGTCGAGCCGTCGTCGGCGATCGCGCTCGCCGCGGTGCTTGGGCAGCGCGAGCGCTTTGCCGGCCAGCGTGTCGGCGTGGTGCTCTCGGGCGGCAACGTCGATCTCGACGCACTGCCGTGGCGCGCATGAGCCGGCGCCGCGCCCAACGCCGCCGGCAGCCGCGCCTGCGCAGCTTGCGCTGGCTGCCGCGCCTCGTGCTGTTGTGCCTGCTGTGGCTGGCGGGCGTGGCCGCGTGGATCGTCTACGTGGGCGGCCGCGACCAGGCCGGGCCGGCCGATGCCATCGTGGTGCTGGGTGCCGCCGCCTACGACACGCGGCCGTCGCCGGTGTTCACCGAACGCATCCGCCATGGCATCGCGCTCTACGAACGCGGCTTTGCGCCGACCCTGGTGTTCACCGGCGGCTATGGCAGCGGCGCGCGTTTCTCCGAATCGCAGGTGGCGCGCACCTATGCGCTGCGCCAGGGCGTTCCGGACGACGCCATCCTGTTCGAAACCCTGTCGCGCACCACCTTCCAGAACCTGGCGCAGGCGCGCGACGTGCTGTCCGAAAACGGCCTGCAGCGCGTGATCGTGGTCAGTGATCCGCTGCACATGGCGCGCGCGCTGCGGCTGTGCCGCCGGCTCGGCATCGACGCGCTCGGCTCGCCCACGCCGAGCAGCCGGTTCCGCAGCTTCCGCACGCAATGGCGGTTCCTCGCGCGCGAGGTGTACTTCTTCCACCGCGACCTGGTGGTCAAACCCGAGTAAGCGGCGGGGATGCCCGCTCAGGGCGTGGCGGACACCAGGGTCAGGCCTTCGCGCAGCAGCCAGCGCGTCGCGGCGGCACGGTCGGCCAGCGGCACGTCGACCAGCACGCCCACCAGCCAGCGGAAGGACCGGCAGCGCGCGTCGCGACTGGCGGCATCGCGCCCCTCCGACATCAGCCCGGCCATGAAGCCGTCATGCAGGAAGGTCGCGCTGACGGCTGCGGACTTCAGCACCTGGCGCGCCTGGACCGGATCGTAAGGCTGCGGCTGGCCCTGCAGGCCGGCGAGTGCGACATCGGTAAAGGCGAGTGCGAAACGCTCGCGGCTGGCGCTGCCGAGGCGGTCGACCGTGCGCTGGAACGCGGCGACATCGCGTGCCGCGTCGGGTTCGAACAGCGCGCACAGCGCCAGCGATTCGTCCGGCAGGCGCGAGCTGGCGTGCACCGCCTGGAACAGCCTGTCGATGGTCGCGTCGGGCGCGCGCAGCAGCACGTCATCGCCCATCGCCAGCACCTGGCTCGCATCGATCCGCGACAGGTCGATCCCGTAGCCCTGCGCGCTGGCGGTGGAGGCGGCGCCAGCCAGCACCACGGCCATCAAGGTGCCGCCGGCAAAACGGCGCAGCGCCGGACGCGGTGCGAGGGCGATGGCGTCCGTGGCGACGGGCGCGCTGCGGACGGTGATGGCGTGCCGGATGTGGTTGCTCATCCGCGGAGTGTAGGCAGCGCCGGTGTGCGTTCGCTGAACCCGCGGCTCAGGCGTTGCGGCGGCGCACCGGAATGCCGCTCGCCGGGAAGCGCGCGACCTCGCCGCCGGCCTCGCGGATCGGCGCGCCGTGCGCGGGCGACCAGGCCATCGCGGTGATCGTTTCCCACGTGGCCGGGAGCAGGTTGTCGGCGCCGCGCCAGTCTTCGTAGGCGGCCTGCGCCGCGGCAAAGCGCCCACGCCCGGTGAGCGCGCGCCGCCTGCCGGCCAGCGCGTTGGTCGCGCCCAGCGCGCGCAGTTCGCGCATGAGTGCCGGCATGTCGCGATGGCCGTGCACCTCGACCTCGCGGTCGAGCACCGGGTCGCGAAAGCCGGCCCGCATCAGCGCATCCCCGAAGCCGGCGATGGGCACGAACGGCGACACGTGTGCCTCGTCGTCGGCCGCCGCGAACGCCGCGCGCAGCTCGTGCAGGGTGTCGGGGCCGAAGGTCGAGCACAGCAGCATGCCGCCCGGGCGCAGCACGCGGCGGAAGCCGGCGAACAGCGCATCGAGGTCGTCCACCCACTGCACGCAGAGGTTGCTGAAGAGCAGGTCGACGCTGTTGTCGGCCAGCGGCAGCAGGCGCGCGTCGGCGCAGACGCGGTCGATGCGCCGCTGCAGCGGGTTCCAGCCGCGGCGCGGCGCCAGCTGGTGGAGCATCGGCAGCGCCAGGTCGATGGCCAGCACGCGCGCCTTCGGCCAGCGCGCGCGCAGCGCCAGCGCGGCACTGCCCGGACCGCTGCCGACATCGACCACGATGTCGGGCACGCGCTCGCCGAGGTATTCCAGCGATTCCATCAGCCGCGCTTCCACGTCGCGCTGCAGCGCCGCCGCGGCGCCGTAGCCGGCGGCGGCGCGCGAGAAGGCGCGGCGCACCTGGCGGGTGTCGAAGGTGTCGGTCATGGCGATGCGTCTGCGGCAAGGAAGCCGCTGATCGCGGCCGCGACCTCGTCGGCATGGGTGAGGAACGGCGCGTGGCCGGCGTGTTCGACCTGGACGAAGCGCGAGCCGGGCGTGCGCGCCGCGGCGGCGCGCATCGCGCGCGGATCCACCACGCGATCGCGGCGCCCGGCCAGCCACAGGCTGGGCACGCGCAGCGCGGGCAGCAGCGGCCGCTGGTCGACGCTGCCGAGCAGGTCGAGGCCGTCGGCCAGCGCCGATGCCGGCGGCTCGCCACGCGCGAAGATCTCGGCGCGCAGGGCGCGAAGCTCGCCCTTCGGATCGTCGGAACCGAAGGCTTCCAGCGCGATGAAGCGCTCCAGCGTGCCGTGGTAGTCCTCGCGCAGCCCGCGTGCGAAGCCGGCGAAGATCTCCGCCGACATGCCGAAGCGGCCGTCGTCGTCGTCCGCGGCCGCCGGGTCGCGCACGAAGCGCGGCGCCGAGCACACCATCGCCAGCGCCGGCACGCGCTCCGGGCGCGTGGCCGCGGCGTGCAGCGCCACCATGCCGCCCAGCGACCAGCCCAGCCACGGCGCCACAGGCACACGCGCGGCGATTGCGGCGGCGCAGGCTTCGGGCGCGAGCGGGACATCGCTGTCGCGGCTGCGGCCGTGCCCCGGCAGGTCCACAACGTACAGGGTGAAGCGGTCCTCGAGGCGTGCCACCAGCGGCGCGAACACGCCGCCGTGCATCGCCCAACCGTGCAGCAGTACCAGCGGCGCGCCTTGGCCCACGACCTGGATGTGCAACTCGCCGCTCATGCGCCCTTGTCTCCGCGCAGTGCCTGCTCGCGGCGCGGACTGCCGGCCTGCGGCCGCGCCACCACCCAGGCGAAGGCGACGATGCCGGCCACGATCAGCGCGGCGCCCCAGAGACCAAGCGCGCCCGGCAGCGGCTCACCCAGCAGCCACGCACCGATGCCGATCGCGAACAGCAGCTCGGCGGCCTGCATCGCCTCGACCGCGCCGAGCGCGGTCGGGTTGTTGCGCACCATGCCGGTGGCCTGGAAGAAGAGGATGGTGGCGATCACGCCGGCGCTGAGCGCCACGCCGGCGGCCAACCAGACCTGGTCCATCGGCGGCGCGCCGCTGCGCGTCCAGGCCCAGGCCGCCACCAGCCACCACAGCGGCTGGCTGGCAAGCGTCATGCCGAACACGCGCTGCGCCGCGTTGAGCGTTTCGCCACTGCGCTCGAGGTGCAGCAGCAACAGACGATTGCCAAGCGGATAGGCGAACGCCGCGCCCAGCACGCAGGCGAGCGCGATCCAGCCGGCGCGGTCGATGGCGCCGCCGCCATAGCCGACCTGCAGCAGCAGCACGCCGGCGAAGATCAGCGCAGCCACCAGCAGCGCCGCCCGCGGGATGCGCCGCCGCGCATCGCTGTAGAGAAAGGGCGCGCACAGCATTCCGGCGATCACGGTGAACTGGAAGGTGCCGGCGACCAGCCATGACGGCCCGCTGGACGCCGCGAACGTCAGCAGCACGCAGAAGGCCACGAATCCGATCGCGCTGCAGCGCAGCCAGGCCCAGGGATGCGCGCGCAGCGCGCGGCCCACCGGCCGCATGCCACCCATCCACGGCATCAACGGCATCAACAGCGGCAACGTAATGAGGTAGCGCAGCGCCGCGGTCCACGTCCAGTCACCGCCGCCACCCACGGCGGCGCGGTTGAGCACGTAGGTCATGGTGAAGAACAGCGCCGACGCCAGGCCGATGCCGACGGCGGCCAGCGCGCGGCCGGGAGCGGGCGCATCGGCGGACACTGCGCTCAGCCCAGGTGCAGCGCGTCGACGCGGTCGCGCGCGCGCGCCAGCGCCTCGACCAGCGCATCCACCTGCTCGTCGCCGTGGACCGCGCTCAGCGTGACCCGCAGCCGCGCGCGGCCTTCGGGCACCGTCGGCGGGCGGATCGCGGCCACCCAGAAGCCGTCCGCCTCGAGGTGTGCGGCCATGTCCAGCGCGCGGGCGTTGCCGCCGCACAGCACCGGCTGGATCGGGGTGTCGGACGGCAGCAGCTGCAGGCCCACGCGGCGGGCTCCGTCGCGGAAGCGCTGCACGTGCGCGACGAGCTTGTCGCGACGCCAGTGTTCGCGGCGCGCCAGCTTGACCGCGGCCAGCGACGCCGCGGCCTGCGCCGGCGGGAGCGCGGTGGTGTACAGGTACGGGCGTGCGGTGCCGGCGAGGTGTTCGATCAGGTCGGTATCACCGGCGACCACGGCACCGTAGCCGCCGAGCGCCTTGCCGAGCGTGGCCAGCTGCAGCGGCACTTCCTCGACGCCGAGCTTGGCCTCGGCGACGCTGCCGCGGCCGCCCGGGCCGAGCACGCCGACGCCATGCGCATCGTCGACGTACAGCAGCGCCGACTGCATGCGCGCGGCCAGCGCCAGCTGGCGCAGCGGCGCGACATCGCCGTCCATGCTGAAGACGCCGTCGGTGGCGAGCATCGCCGCTCCGGTCGGCACGGTCTTCAGCTGGCGCAGCGCGCCTTCGGCGTCGGCGTGCGGGTAGCGGCGCAGGCGGCAGCCGGCCAGGCGCGAGGCATCGATCAGGCTGGCGTGGTTGAGGCGGTCCTGCACGCAGGCGTCGTCATCGCCGAGCAGCGCCTGCTGCACGGCGAGGTTGGCGAGATAGCCGCTGCCGAACAGCAGCGCGCGCGGCGTGCCGAGCCAGTCGGCGACCTCGCGCTCGAGCGCTTCATGGGCCACGTGGTGTCCGCAGACCAGGTGCGAGGCGACGCCACCGGCGCCGTCGCGTGAGGCGGCGTTCTGCAGCGCATCCACCACCTGGAACTGCTGGGCCAGGCCCAGGTAATCGTTGCCGCAGAAGTTCTGCAGCCAACGGCCGTCGACCTCCAGCCGCACGCCGTCGCGGCGGCCGACCACGCGCCGGCGGCGCACCAGGTCGTCCGCAAGTGCGCTCGAGCGCGCCGACTGCACGCGCCGGCGCAGGTCGGGGCGCTGCTCAGCCAACGGCCTGCCTCCGCGGCTGGCAGGCGACGATGTCGGCGTGCACGGTGCCGCCGTGGTCGTGGTCGGGGGCATCCACGGTGACCGCCATCGCGCGCAGGCCGAGGCGCGCGAACAGCGCCTCGTCGTGCGCGGTATCGGGGTTGCCGGTGGTCAGCAGCTTGTCGCCATGGAAGATCGAATTGGCGCCGGCGGCGAAGCACAGCGCCTGCAGCTCGTCGCTCATCTGCTCGCGGCCGGCGGACAGCCGCACCATCGACTTCGGCATCAGGATGCGCGCCGCGGCGATCGTGCGCACGAACTCGAACGGATCGAGCTCGGTGGTGCCGTGCAGCGGCGTGCCTTCCACCTGCACCAGGCGGTTGATCGGCACCGAATCCGGGTGCGCCGGCATGGTCGCCAGCGTCTGCAGCAGGCCGGCGCGCTGGCGGCGCGACTCGCCCATGCCGACGATTCCGCCGCAGCAGGTCTTCAGCCCGGCATCGCGCACATGTCCGAGCGTATCGAAGCGGTCCTGCAGCTCACGGGTGTGGATGATGTTGCCGTAGTGCTCGGGGTCGGTATCGATGTTGTGGTTGTAGTAGTCCAACCCGGCCATCTTCAGTGCCTGCGCCTGGGTACCGGTGAGCATGCCCAGCGTGGCGCAGGTCTCGAGGCCGAGCGCCTTCACGCCGGCGATCATCTCGGCGACCTTGGGGATGTCGCGGTCCTTCGGCGAGCGCCAGGCGGCGCCCATGCAGAAGCGCGAGGCACCCGCCGCCTTGGCCTGGCGCGCCTTCTCGAGGACGTCATCGGTGGCCATCAGCTTCTGCGCGTCGACGCCGGTGTCGTAGCGCTGCGCCTGCGGGCAGTAGGCGCAGTCCTCGGGACAGCCGCCGGTCTTCACCGACAGCAGGGTGCTCACCTGGACCTCGGCGGGATCGAAATGCAGCCGATGCACGCTGGACGCGCGGTGCAGCAGCTCGGTGAACGGCAGGTCCAGCAGGGCCTCGACTTCGCTCCGCGACCAGTCGTGGCGCGGAATGGCGGCGTCGCTGGCGCGGAAGTCGCTGACGTCGGGCATGGCGGAGTCCTGAGGGCGCACGTATTGCGGACCCGGCAGTCTGGAAACCATGCCTGCGCCTGTCAACCGCAGCCGGGCCCGCGCGGTTGACGGCTGGCTCGCGCGCATGGGCCGCAGCCTGTGGGCGCCGCGCTGCCTGGTCTGCGGAGAGCTGGCCGCCGGCCGGCGCGACCTGTGCCTGCCCTGCGCCGCGGCGCTGCCATGGAACCGCCTGGCCTGCCCGCGCTGCGCGGCGCCGGGCGCGGGGGCCCTGCCCTGCGCGACCTGCGTCCGTGAGCCGCCGCCGCTCGATGCCGCGCACGCCGCGTTCGTCTACGCCTTCCCGCTGGACCGGCTGCTGCCGCGCTTCAAGTTCCACCGCGACCTGGCCGCCGGCCGCCTGCTGTCGGCGGCGATGGCGAGCGCGTTCGCGTCGCTGCCGCGGCCCGACGCGCTGCTGCCGATCCCGCTGCACCGCGCACGCCTGCGCGAACGCGGCTACGACCAGGCGCTGGAGCTCGCGCGACCGCTGGCGCGCGCCCTGTCGTTGCCGCTGTGCGACGGCCTGCTGCTGCGCGCGCGCGCCACCACGCCGCAGTCGCGCCTGCATGCCGATGACCGCCGGCGCAACCTGCGCGGCGCGTTCGCGACCCACCATGCCCCGGCCTGCGTGCCGCGGCACGTGGCCCTGGTCGATGACGTCATGACCACCGGCGCCACCCTGCATGCCGCCGCAACGGCGCTGCGGCGCGCCGGGGTGGCGCGGGTCGACGCATGGGTGGCGGCGCGGGTGCCCTAGGCCGAGCGGTTCGGATCGATCAGGGGTTCGCTGAGCGTCGACGACCCGGCAACCGCGACCGTGTGCAGCGCGGAGGTCTGACGTTCGATCATCCGCCGGACGCGGGGCGCACCGGGCCCCTGGTGCAGGGCACGCAGGTGCTCGGGAATGGTCGCGTCGTCGTGGGTCAGGCGGTTGTTGTGGCGGATGTACTCCAGCCAGGTCGACGTCTCGTAGCGCTCGATCCAGATCTGCGGATCGGCGAGGTCGCGCAGCACCCGCCAGTTGCGCGCGCCGTCGCGGCGGCGGATGCGTCGCCGCTCCGCCATCGCGCCGAGGAACTCCAGCACGTCCTCTTCGCGGATCACGTACTCGATGGTGATCACCACCGGCCCCGTGCGCGGCTGCACCGGCACCGCGGTGGCGGGTTCCTGCCAGCGCCGCAGCGGATCGAGGTTGAGTTCCGTGAGTTTCGCCAGTGGCAACCAGCGGCCCAGCGCCGCGCAGGCGATCATCACCGCGGCCGCCGCCAGCAGCGCCGTGCGCACGTCATCGTGCTCGGCGATGAAGCCCCACAGCCAGCTGCCGAGCGCCATGCCGCCGAACGCCGCCATCTGGTAGAGCGACAGCGCGCGTGCCACGACCCAGCGCGGCGTCGACAGCTGCACCGTGACGTTGAAGGTCGACAGCACCAGCACCCACGCGGCGCCGCCGAGCAGCAGCGCCGCCATCGTCAGCGGCAGCCGGGTGCTCAGCGCGGCGCCGGCCGCGGCGACCGCGAAGGCGACGCAGCCGTAGCGGACCAGTCCCTCCGTGGACAGCAGCCGCCGCAGGTGCGCGCTGCCCATCGCACCGGCGACCGCGCCGACGCCGAAGGCACCGAGCAGCAGGCCATAGGTCAGCGGACCGCCCGCGATCAGGTCCCTGGCCACCAGCGGCATGAGCGCCATGATCGCGCTCGCGCCGACGCCGAACACGGCGCTGCGGACCAGGATGGTGCGGATGGCGGGTGACATCAGGACATAGCGGATGCCCGCGGAGATCGCGACGCCCAGGGTTTCCCGCGGCAGCGCCCGTGGCTCCGACGGCGGCCGCCAGCGCGCCAGCACCACGATCAGGGCGATGTAGCTGACGGCATTCACCGCGAATGCCGCCGCGGCACCGGCCGCGGCGACGATCGCGCCGCCGATCGCTGGCCCGACGCTGCGCGCGATGTTGAAGCCCATGCTGTTGATGGCCACCGCACCGGGCAGTTCCGCGCGCGGCACCATGTCGCCCACCGACGCCTGCCAGGCCGGGGCGTTGAACGCCGCGCCGCAGCCGATGAGGAACGTGAACAGCAGCAGCAGCCACGGCGTGATCAGTCCCGACCAGGTGCACACGGCCAGCGCCACCGACACGAGCAGCATGAACAGCTGGGCGCCGAGCATCATCCTGCGGCGGTCGAAACTGTCCGCCATCGCGCCGGCCACCAGCGAGAACAGCATCACCGGCAGCGCGATGGACGCCTGCACCAGCGCGACCATGTCGGCCGACTGCGCGATCGAGATCATCAGCCACGACGCGCCGACCGACTGGATCATGCCGCCGAAGTTGGAGGACGCACTCGCGAACCAGACCTTGCGGAAGATCGGATAGCGCATGGCCGACAGCGCCGACGGGCGCTGGGCGGGATCTGGCGAAGTCGGGGGAATCTGCGCCATCAGGGAACTGGCCGCTCAGCCCGCGCCACGCATCGCCAGGTCCACCGCGATCCCCGCGAACACCGCCATCCCCACCCAGTGGTTGTGCAGGAACGCACGGAAACAGGGATCACGCTGGCGATGGCGGGCGATCCAGAACTCGTACGCCACCAGCAGCACGCCGACGCCCAGGCCCGCCCAATAGAAGTTGCCCAGGCCAGCCTGCCGCCCGACCAGTGCCAGCGCCGAGAACGCCAGCGCGTACAGCACGCCCTGCGCCACCAGGTCGAGTTCGCCGAACAGGATCGCGGTCGACTTCGAGCCCACCTTGATGTCGTCGTCGCGGTCGACCATCGCGTACCAGGTGTCGTACGCCGTGGACCAGAAGATGTTGGCGACGTACAGCACCCAGGCCACCGCCGGCACTTCGCCCTGCACCGCGGCGAACGCCATCGGGATGCCCCAGCCAAAGGCCATGCCCAGGTACACCTGCGGCAGGTGGGTGTGGCGCTTGAGATACGGATAGGTGGCGGCGAGGAACAACCCGACCCCGCTGAGCAGGATGGTCAGGCGGTTCATCGTCAGCACCAGCGCGAACGCGATGAGCATCAGCACCACGAACAGCGCCAGGGCCTCGCGCCCGGACACCGCGCCCGTCGCCATCGGCCGCTCGCGCGTGCGCTCGACGTGCGGGTCCAGCCAGCGGTCGGCATAGTCGTTGACCACGCAGCCGGCCGCGCGCGTCAGCCACACGCCGGCGCTGAACACGAACAGGGTCCACAGCGGCGGCACGCCTTCGGCGGCGATCCACAGCGCCCACCAGGTCGGCCACAGCAGCAACAGCCAGCCGATCGGCCGGTCGGCGCGCATCAGGCGCCAGTACAGACCCAGGCGCGCGCGCCAGTCCGGCGTGGTGGCGGGTGGCGACTCGAAACGTTCGTAGGACATGGCGAGCATGGTACCGCCGGGCTGCTGCAGCCACCGCGCAGGCGTCGGCAACAGCGCATCCCGCGGCGCGGCGCTCGCTTCACGCGGCGGGATAGTGGAAAATGCCGCCCTGCGCGCCTGTAGCTCAGCCGGATAGAGTAGTGGCTTCCGAAGCCATTGGTCGGGGGTTCGAATCCCTCCAGGCGCACCAATCGCACCGATCGCACCGACTGGCGGCCCTCGCGTCGCCGTCGATCGTCTGTCCGGCGACAGCGTGCCGATCTCGGAGATCCCCTTCGCCAGGTCGGTCCGGTACCCGTTCCAGTCACGGTGCGCGGCTACGCCACCCTGAGCAACGCCGGAGCGCAGACCAACCAACTGGGCATCACGGTACACGTGGATGCCGCGCTCAAGCACGGTGCAAGCCGCGAGGAGATCGCGGAGGCGCTGGGCGTGGCGGTCGCACTGAACGCCGGGGCCGCGCTGGTGTACCCGGCGCGCGTCATGGACGCCGTCGACGCACACGGCTGAGGCGGTCCGCGCGCCGGGCATGGCCGGCGCGCGGGGACGCGCGTCAGAAGCGGTACTGCGCCCACATGCCGTAGTACTGGCCGCTTTCGCCGCCCGCGGCCTCGAGCGCACGCCCGGCCTCGATGTGCGACAGGAACACGTTGAGGTTGAGGTTGCGGTTGACCTGCCAGTTGGCCTGCGCCTCGTAGCTGGTCGCCACATGGCGGTCACGGGTGGGCACCGCGGCCAGCGGCCGGCCGGTGCCGCCGTAGTAGATGTCGTCGTTGGTGTTCTCGCGCCACATCGCGTTGAAGCCGAGGCTTGCGCGCACGCGGTCGGTGAACGCCCAGGTCACCGTGGGATGCACGTTGACCAGGTTCATGAACACGAACAGGCCGGCATCGGTATGCAGCGCGGTGCGCGGGAACGGCGCCTCGAAGGTGCCGAGGTCGCCCTGGCCGCGGTCGTCGTCGCCGCTGAAGGCGTTGACGCGCACGCCCAGGCGCGGCGCGAAGCGCGCATCCGTGAACGTGTAGCCGCCGTTGGAGATGAAGCCCCAGGCGCGGATGTCCTCGCCGGCGAAGCTGCCGGCCTGCAGCACGCCTTCGACGTCGTAGTCCCAGCGGCCGGGGCGTCCGAAGGCGCGCACGCCGACGCTGTGCCGGCGCTGCGGGCCCACCAGGCCGCCCGGGAACGCGACCCGTTCGTGGCCGACGTTGTACCAGTAGGCGTCCACGCCGCTGCCTTTGCCGGTCGGGTGGCTGAAGTACACGCCGCTGAAGCTGCGGCCGTTGTCCGGGCCGTTGTCGAAGCTGCCGCGCGCGATCGCCACCGGGCGGGTCGCGAACACGTCGAGCTTGTTGCCCGCCTTGGTGGCCAGCATCACGCGCAGGCCGTCATAGGTGTAGCGCAGCGCGGTGCCGTCGCGGGTGCCGACCATGATCCCGTTGCCCAGCGGCATCTGGAAGCGGCCCGGGCGGAAGGTGATGCGGTGGCCGTCGCCGATGCCGAAGCTGGCATCGACGAACGCCTGCTGGATGTCCAGGCCGTCGAAGTTGTTCGGCGTCGGGAACTCGGCGTCGTGCTCCCAGCTCTCGCCGAGCTCGAGGAAGGCGCGGAAGTCCGGCCCCAGGTGCAGGTCGCCGTAGATGCGCGTGCGGCGCTGGTGCGAGTCGTTCTTGTCGTTGGGCGCGATGCCGTTGGTGACGTGCTCCCAGTACTGCCCGTAGTAGCGGAACTCGCCGCCAATGGTGAGGAACTTCTGCGGGTCGCGTTCGCTGACCGGGATGTACGACAGCTTTTCCCAGGCGGCGCCGGTGCGCTTGGCCGGGTCGGCCAGGAACGCGTAGTTGTTGGCCCACGAAATCATGTGCACGTTCGGCGCACGGAACGGCGCGGGGGGTGCGGCCGGCGCCGGGGGCGGCGGCTCGGGGGCCACGGCCTGCGCTTCGACCTGGTCGGCTTCGACCGGCGCATCCGCGACCGGTTCGGAGGCGATCACCGGCGCGGCGAACAGCGCCAGCAGCAGTGCTGCGGCGAGCGGATGGCGGGCGGCACGCGTCCGTGCGTGGAAGTGCTTCGTTTGCGGATCACTGGACATGGCGAACCCCTCGGGCCCCTGGGCGGGGTCCGTTGTTGTGGTGGGTGGAAGGGCGCACCGCGCGTGGGGGAGGCGGCGTTCGGGTGGAGCCGGGTGGTCGGTTTGCGGCGGGCCCGTGTCGGTCAGGCCTCCGCGGGCGCGGCATCGCGTGCGCGCACCAGGTCGAGCGCCACGTCGACGATCATGTCTTCCTGGCCACCGACCATGCGCCGCTTGCCGAGCTCGACCAGGATGTCGAACGCGTCCAGGCCGTAGCGCGCGGCGGCGGTTTCGGCATGGCGCAGGAAGCTCGAATACACGCCGGCATAGCCGAGCGCGAGGGTCTCGCGATCCACGCGCACCGGACGCTCCTGCAGCGGGCGCACGATGTCCTCGGCGGCATCGATCAGCGCGCGCACGTCGCAGCCGTGGTCCAGGCCGAGGCGATCCGCCGCGGCGATGAACACCTCCAGCGGCGCATTGCCGGCGCCGGCGCCCATGCCGGTGAGGCTGGCGTCGACCCGGTCGCAGCCATGCTCCAGCGCGACCAGCGAGTTGGCCACGCCCAGCGACAGGTTGTGGTGGGCGTGCATGCCGGTCTGGGTGGCCGGATCGAGCACGTCCTTGAACGCCTTGAAGCGGTCGGCAATGTCGTACATGTTCATCGCGCCGCCGGAATCGACCACGTACACGCACTGCGCGCCGTAGGACTCCATCAGCTTCGCCTGCGCGGCCAGCGCCGCGGGCGTCGACATGTGGCTCATCATCAAAAAGCCGACGGTGTCCATGCCCAGTTTGCGCGCGTGCTCGATGTGCTGGCGCGAGACATCGGCCTCGGTGCAGTGGGTGGCCACGCGCACCACGCTGGCGCCGGCGCCATGCGCGGCCTCGAGGTCGTGCACGGTGCCGATGCCGGGCAGCAGCAGGGTGGCGATGCGCGCGCGCTTGACCACCGATGCCGCGCGTTCGATCCAGGCGAGGTCGGTGTGCGCGCCGAAGCCGTAGTTGAAGCTGGAGCCGCGCAGGCCGTCGCCGTGCGCCACCTCGATGCTGTCGACGCCGGCGCCATCCAGCGCGCGCGCGATGAGCGCGACGTCATCCAGGCTGTACTGGTGGCGGATGGCATGCATGCCGTCACGCAGGGTGACGTCGGAGACGTGGATGGCGCGTGCGGCGTCGAACGGGCGCGGCGTGATGCCGGTGGCGGCGGTCTGGTCGCTCATGCGGGCTCTCCTTCGGCGACGCGCGCGGCCGCGGCGATGCGCTCGGCCGTGGCCAGCGCGGCGCTGGTCATGATGTCGAGGTTGCCGGCGTAGCTCGGCAGGTAGTGGCCGGCGCCCTCGACCTCGAGGAACACCGAGACCTTGAGGCGCGGCGCGATGTCGGCCGTGGCGTCTTCTTCCGGCATGCGGCCATCGAAGGCGTCGAACTGCACCTCCTGCTTGAGGCGGTAGCCGGGCACGTAGCGCTGCACTTCGTCGGCCATCGCCGCCACCGAGGCCGCGATCGCGGCGCGGTCGGCATCACCTGCGACCAGGCAGTAGACGGTGTCGCGCATGATCAGCGGCGGCTCGGCCGGATTGAGCACGATGATCGCCTTGCCACGCGTCGCGCCGCCGACCTCGACGATCGCGCGCGAGGTGGTCTCGGTGAACTCGTCGATGTTGGCGCGCGTGCCGGGCCCGGCCGAGCGGCTGGAGATCGAGGCGACGATCTCGGCGTAGGCCACCGGCGCGACGCGCGCCACCGAATGCACCATCGGGATGGTCGCCTGGCCGCCGCAGGTGACCATGTTGAGGTTCGGTGCGTCGAGGTGCTGGTCGAGGTTGACCGGCGGGACCACGAACGGGCCGATCGCCGCCGGCGTGAGGTCGATCACGCGCACCCCGTGCGGGCGCAGCAGCGCGTCATGGCGCGCATGCGCGCCGGCGCTGGTGGCGTCGAACACGAAGCGGATGTCGGCGAAGCGCGGATGCGCGAGCAGGCCGTCGATGCCATCTGCCACGGTGTCCACGCCCATGCCCGCGGCGCGCTTGAGGCCGTCCGACGCGGGGTCGATGCCGACCATCACGCCCATGCGCAGGTGCCGTGCGTTGCGCAGGATCTTGACCATCAGGTCGGTGCCGATGTTGCCCGAGCCGATGATTGCGACCGCGGCGCGGTCGTCGTGGATGTCGCCCATTTCGGAATCCTCAGGAAAAAATTGCGCGCACCGGCGCGAAGCCGTCGATGTGCGCGGACAGCGTGTCGCCGGGCTGCACGGACACCATCGGCCCGAGCGCGCCGGTGAGCACCACGTCGCCGGCGCGCAGCGGCGTGCCGGTGCGCACCAGGGTGTCGGCCAGCCAGCGCGCGGCGTTGAGCGGGTTGCCCAGGCAGGCCGCGCCGACGCCTTCGGAGACGACATCGGCGCCGCGCTGCATGCGCATCGCCGCGCCGGCGAGATCCAGCTTGCGCAGCGGCACCGGCTGGGTGCCGAGCACGAACAGGCCGGACGAAGCGTTGTCGGCCACGGTGTCCTCGAAACGGATGTCCCAGCCGGCGATGCGGCTGGCCACCACCTCGATCGCCGCCAGCGCGTAGCCGGTGGCGCCGATGATGTCGGCCACGGTGTGGCGTTCGTGCACCAGGTCGCGTTCCAGCACCAGGGCGATCTCGGCCTCGGCCTTCGGCTGCAGCAGCGTGGCGGTGTCGATCGCTTCGCCGTCCACCACCGCCATGTCGTCGAGCAGGGTGCCGAAGTCGGGGCGGTCGACGCCGAGCTGGCGCTGCACCGCCGGCGAGGTCAGGCCGATCTTGCGACCGACCACGCGCCGGCCGGCCGCCAGCTGGCGCGCGATGTTGACCTGCTGCACGGCGTAGGCGCCGGCAGCGACCGCCGCCGCGTCGCCTTCGAACTGGTCGCGCACCGGCGCGCACGGCGTGCGTGCCTGCTGCGCCTGCCAGAGGCGGTCGGCAATCGCCTGGACGCGGGCGTCGCTCATCCTTCGACGCGCCCGGTCTTGAAGAAGTTGGTGGCCAGCGTGTTGAACTCGTCGATGGCTTCGTACTGCGGCCAGTGCGCGGCGTCGCCCCGCATCATGTACAGGGTGCTGCCCGGCACCCGTGCCTGCGCGGCCTCGACCGACGGCGTGTCGTGGATCGGGTTGTCGCGGGTCCACAGGAACAGCGTGCCCTCGGGCAGCTTGTCCAGCGGGATCAGGTAATCGTCGTGGTTCTCGATGATGCGGTTGAGCAGCGGCAGCACATTGCGGCTCTCGGGGCGCAGGTAGATGCCCAGGCGCAGGTCGACCAGCTCGTCGTCGACGAGATGCCGGTTGTTCTCGTGCATCAGCCAGTGCATGCGCGCCTGCACCGACTCGTAGCTCGGCGTGTTGTCGATGTTGCGCTTGTTGAGGCCGATGAAGGTCGCCAGGTCCTGGCGGCCCTTGTCGGTGACGATCGGAATGCCGCCGGCGGTGTTGAGCATCAGCCGGCCGACGCGCTCGGGGTGGTTGGCGGCGAAGTGCCCGGACACCCAGCCGCCCAGCGATTCGCCGGACAGGTGCGCCTTGTCGATGCCCATCGCATCCATCAGCTCGCCGAGCTGCTCGGCCAGCATCATCGGCGTGTACTCGCGCTCGGGCTTGCTCGAGAGGCCGTGGCCGACGTAATCGAAGGCGACCACGTGGAAGTCCTTCGACAGCGGGATGATGTTCTTGGCGTATGCCTCCAGATGGCCGTTCAGGCCGTGCTGGAAGATGATCGTGTCGCCGTTGCCCTTGCCGGCTTCGGCGACGCGGATGGTGCCGAAGTTCTTCGTGGTGACGTAGCGGATTTCAGTACCGAGCAGATCGAGCCAGAGACTCATGGGGTTCTCCAATGGGGAATGACGGGCAGGCGCCGCCCGCCCGCGCGGAAGCGCAGGGGCGTGGCGTTGCGGGAACGGGTGGGCGCCGTGCCGGCGCCGCGGCTCAGGCCGGGATGGCGGTCTTGCCGAGCTGTGCTTCGATCAGGCCGCGGGCGAGCTTCGCCCAGGCGCTGGTCGAATAGCGGGAGTACTGCGGCTCGTTGCGCATCAGGCGCCGGATCACGATGCCGCGGTAGATGTTCTGGGTGAGGTAGAGCACGGTGCGCGCGGTGTCCTCGGGCAGGCCCGATTCGCACAGCACCCGGAACCATTCGCCTTCGATCGGCAGGCGGAACTTGCGCGAGATCAGCTGCACCTGCTTGCGCAGCTCCGGCTCGTGGTCGCCGAGCCCCATCATGGTGATCGAGATGGCGAAGTTCGCGCCGAAGTAGAACTTCTCCGAGTCCTTGATCAGCGCCGCGAACACGTCGCTGCCCGGCTTGACCGAAGCGATCAACCGCGTGCTGGTGGCATGCGACTCTTCGTACGCGCGTCGCACCGCCGCGATCACCAGGCTCTGCTTGGTCGGGAAGTGATGCGTCTGCGCGCCTTTCGAGACCTGGGCCGCGGTCGCGACCTCGTTGACCCGGAAGCCGGCATAGCCCTTGGTGGTCAGCTCGCTCACCGCCGCCGCCAGAATGCGGTTTCGGGTTTCCTCGCGCCGTTCCGCCTGCGTCCTGCGCGGCGGCGCCTTGATCCTGGGCTTGGCGCCATCCGGCACCGTTGTCTTGGGCATTGCGTCCTGCCTGCACACGAAAGAGCGTGATCGCCGCAACCGTACCGCGCGCCGGGTCGCGGCGGCAATGACGGGGCGACGCGGAGCGCGCGGCGTTCGCGGCCGGGGCCTGGCTCACGCCGTGCCCCAGGCCGGCGCGGGAAACTGCGCCTCGGCCTCGATGGCCTCCGGATCGGAGCCGCACATATGGTCCCAGAGCCGCTCGAACACGCGGCCCGAGCTGACCTGGCGCAGGCCGATCTCGTCGGGCGTGAGCCGGCAGGCGTCGACCTCGGCGCTGGCGCCGATCGCGCGCACGTCGTGCTCGATGCGCGCCGCGTCCTCCAGGCACCAGGCAAAGCCGGCGGCCATTTCGATGCTGCCGCCCACGGTGACCGCGCCATTGGCGCGCATCACCAGCGCCGGCGCGTCACCCAGATGTGCGACCAGTTCCGCCGCCAGGCCGTCGTCACGCAGCAGGCGCGGGTCCTGCCAGAAGCGGCAGGCGGCGTTGAAGGCGCCAACGCCGTGGCGCGGAGACGGCACGATGCCCAGCGTCGACAGCGCGACCAGCTTCGGCGGCATGACCCGGCACACGCCGCCGACGTCGGGGCGCTGGCGGTAGACCTGCTGGTGGATGCGCACCTCGCCGAGTACGCCGTCCGGAAGCGGCTGCGCGACATGCACCACGGTGCCGGCCTCGCCGACCGCGATGCGGCCCATCGGCCGCGGCGCGCACACCAGGAAATGTTCGTCGTCGATGCGCGCGCTGCAGTGGCCCCAGGCCTGGACCAGGCCATGGTGCGACAGCGCGCGGGCGGCGACGCGGACGCGCCGCTCCAGTGCCGGCGACGGGACCGGCGTCATGCCGCGTGCGCCTTCGGACAGCCGCCGCCAGCGGCGGAGATCACCGCGGCGTCGCCGGCATCGACCAGCACGCGGCCGTTCTCGATGCGCACCGGCCAGGTGCGCAGCGCCGTTTCGCACGGCATCGCGCAGGCTTCGCCGGTGCGCACGTCGAAGCGGCCGAAGTGCCAGCTGCACTCGACCTGGTGGCCTTCAAGCATGCCGTCCTCGGACAGCGAGGCTTCGCCGTGCGAACAGATGTCGTCGGTGACGTAGTAGGTGCCGTCGACGTTGTAGACGGCCACGGCGTGGCCATCGGGGAGTTCGGCGCGGCGGATGCCACCGGCCTCGACCTCGGCCATGGCGCACAGGTCGACAAGCGAGCTGACTGTCATCGTGGTGTCCTCACAGCATCGTGCTGCCGCCGTTGACGCTGATCACCTGGCCGGTGACGAACGCCGATTCCGGCAGGGCGAGATGGGCGACCATGGATGCGACCTCGTCGATCGCGCCGGCACGGCCGACCGGGATGGGGTCGATGAAGCGCTGCGCCTTGGCCGGATCGGCGTCGATGAAGCGCTGCAGCGCCGCGGTGTGGATGGTGCTCGGCGCCACCGTGTTGACGGTGATGCCGCTGCGCGCGAACTCGCGCGCGAGCCCGGTGGTCAGGCCGTGCATGCCGCCCTTGGCGGCGTTGTAGCCGGCATGGTCGAGCAGGCCGTTGCGCACCGAGTCGGCGCCGATGTTGATGATCCGGCCCCAGCCCGCCGCGATCATGTCTGGCAGGAACGCACGGCAGCACCACAGCGTGGTCCACAGGTTGCGGTCGATGGTGGCCTTGAGCGTTTCCGGGGTGTGCTCCAGGAACGGCAGGATCACGCCGCCACCGGCGTTGTTGACCAGGATGCCGATGCTGTCGCCGAGCTCGCGGCGCGCGGCCTCGTGCAGCGCGATGGCCTCCGCCTCGAGCGACAGGTCGCCACCGCGGCTCGACACGCGCGCGCCCGGGTAGTCGGCGCGCAGCGCATCCGCTGCCGTGGCGGCGGCGGTGGCGTCGAGATCGGTGACCATCACCGCCGCGCCCTCGCGCAGCAGCCGCGATGCGATCGCCAGGCCGATGCCGTGCGCGGCGCCGGTGACCACCGCGGCATGGCCGTGCAGGCCGCCGTGCGGGGGCGCCATCGCGCTCAAACAGCCACTCCTGCAGCGCTCCGCGGCGCGGGCTCTTCCGCGTTGCACAGCGCACCCTCGAGCGGGCCGCTGCGGCCGAATAGCGGATCCGGCACCGCGCCCCACGTATCCAGCGATTCGGGCACCGGCTCCAGCCAGCGCGGCTGGCGCGCGTCGTCCTCGGGGAACTCCTCCATGCCGAAGCTGTATTCGACCGTCATGCCGTCCGGATCGAGGAAGTAGAAGAACACGCTGTTGGACGGCGGATGGCGGCCCGGGCCGTACACCACCTTGATGTCGTGCTTCCTGATGCGGTACAGCGCACGACCGATGTCGTCGATGTCGGTGACCATGAAGTTGACGTGGTGGAAGTTGCTGCCCGCCGCCGGCCCGACCGCGAACGTGTGGTGGAACGGGTTCGGATGGCAGCGCAGGAAGGCGATGCGGTCCTCGATGTGGTCCGAGACGCGGAAGCCGAAGTCGCGCACCAGCGCATCGAGGCTCGACGGGAAATCCGCGCTGCCGATGACCACGTGGCCGATGCGCGCGATGTCGGCCTGGGTAGGCACGAAGGGCCTGGCCAGCTGGAGCGCGCCGGCGAACAGCTCGATCAGCAGCCCGCTGTGGCGTTCGCGCACGCGGAAGCCGTCCTGCTGGCGGAGCTGCGCGCTTTCGGCATCGGTGATGCGCTCCGGCGCCATGCCCAATGCGGCGAAGTGCGCGAACGCGGCCTCGACGTCGTGGCTGGACTCGAGTTCGAACGCCACGCGCTTCAGGCCGCGGGCCGGCGACTGGTAGAGCACGATATTGTGGTGGTCGCGGCTGCAGCGCAGGAACGCCACGCCGCCGGCTTCCTCGATCAGGTCGAGGCCGACGATGTCGCGGTAGAACGCCACCGAACGCGTGAGGTCGGTGACGTTGAGCGCGGCGTAGGCGAGCTTGCTGTAGCGGAATGGAACAGTCATGGCGATGTCCTGGGTGGCGGCCGCGGGTCAGAGCAGGATGCTGATGCGGCCGTGCGGGCGCAGGTTCTCGAGGTCGAGCGTGATGCGCTTTTCCGCGATGCGCAGTTCGCCGTCGATCCGCCGCAGGCGGTAGCGGAGCGAGCCGATGAACTGGTCGTTGCTGCCGTTCTTCATGCGCGCGGTGATGAACGCGGCACCGGCCACGACCTCGTCGCCGTCATCGGCGAGGATGCGGACGTTTGCCACCAGGTGGCGGGTGCGCGAACGCGGCCACTCGGAGTGCGCGGTCTTCTTCATCAACCGCACCACCCGCTCTTTCAGGCGCGTGGCGTCGTCGGCGATGTAGAACAGGCTGCGGTCGGGGTTCGCATCCTTCGGCAGGTCGGTGGACGGCACCAGGTACGTGCAGTCCTCGGTGTAGAGCGCCAGCCATTCGTTGAGCTGCCAGGTGTCGAGCAGCTCGGCCTCGGTGAACAGCAGGTCCTCGACTTCGGCGCGGGTGGTGGCGGCCGCGGCGCGGCCTTCGGGCAGTGCAGCATTCATGTGCGGTCTCCTCAGGCGACGACGCGTTCGGTGGCTGGTGCGGCTTCGGCGCCGCGCGTGGCGGGCTCCGGCAACAGGCCGTTGATGTGCTGGTTCCAGCGCGACCAGAACGCGCGCATCTGCAGCTCGTCGTCGTAGCTCGGCACGTCCTTCGACATGCCCTTGGAGATGTCGCTCCACGGCACCTGGCGATGGTTCTTGAAGCCGTTCTGGCACGACTCCAGCGCTTCCACGTCGTCGGGCGTGGCGAAGCCGCCGGGGCCGAGGAACTCGAGGAAGTTGCTCAGGCGGTACTTGCGCGCCCACTCCGATTCTTCGTTCGGCGCCAGCGACCAGCCGTTGATCAGCATGTAGTCGGGCGACTGCGGATAGAACGTGCGCACCGTGATCGCCATGATGTCGTTGATCACGAGGTTCGGGAAAATCAGGATGTTGCGGTTCTTGAACGCCATCCGGTCGGCCATTTCCTGGCCGTGCAGTTCCACCAGGCGCGCATGGATCGCCTCGATTTCGCCCTTGCCGTCCTCGCCGAACAGCGGCACCCAGGACGCGATCGGGCGGCCCCACGGCGCGGCGTACTCGAGCACGGCGTGGCCGTTGCCGAGGTCGCGGCTGATGCCTTCCAGCTTGGTGCTGCTCAGGCTGCCATTGGTGTTCTTCAGGTAGTCGAGGTAGGTCGCGTGGGTGCTGACCGCGTGGTAGCCGTCGATGCTGTTCTCGACCAGCAGCTTCCAGTTGGCACGGATGGCGTATTCCTGCATGCCCTCGTTGACGCCCATGCCGGCCTCGGAATACTTCGACACCAGGTCGAGGTACTCGCGGGCACCGGCGAGGTAGTCCTCGAGCGGCACGATGTCGGGGTCGTAGCTGACGAAGCAGAAGCCGGCATAGATCGCGAAGCGCGGCACCGGCATCAGGTTGCCGCGGCCCTCCGCGTTGAAGTCCTCGCAGTAGCTTTCCTTGCCCGGCTGGCTCTTGAGCTTGCCGTCGCAGCCGAACACCCAGCCGTGGTAGAAGCACTGGAAATTCTTGGCGTTGCCGCGCGGCTCGCGGCAGACGGTGGCGCCGCGATGCGGACAGGTGTTGAAGAACGCGCCGATCTCGCCTTCGTTGTTCTTGGTGACCAGCAGATTGCGGCGCGCCACGGTGCGGGCGACGAAGTCGCCGGGCTTCTTGAACTCGGACTCGTGGCCGACGTACAGCCAGCACTTGTCGAAGATGCGCGCGTATTCCGCGTCCATCACGTCTTCGCGCACGAAGGCCTCGCGCGACACCCGGAAGTGCTCGTCGCCGCGGTCGATCAGCTTGATGTCCAGCTTGTCGCTCATGTCGCTTCCTCTTTCTTGCTGGTCCGTATCAGGACTGGCAGTCGCTCAGGTTGGTGGCCGGGTCCGCGAGCTTCGAAGGCTCCAGCCGGGTGGCCTGGCGCATCCAGCGACGCGCCATGGCCATGTCTTTCGGGTTGTTCAAGGTCGTGCAGCCGCTGATCCGTCCCGCGTCGTCGAGGCGGAACACGCTGAAGCGGTCGCTGCCCTCGTCGCCGCGCACCACGCGCGTGCCCTGCGTGGCGTCGCCGAGCACCTGCAGGTTGGTGCCGCCCTGGTCGGACCAGAACCACGTCGGCGCCGTGTACGCGACCGGCTCTCCGATGAGGTTGCGGGCCACGGCGACGGCGTGGTCCTGCGCATTGGCCCAGGTCTCGATGCGGCCATGGCCGGCGGCGAGCGGCTGCGAGGCGACGTCGCCGGCGGCGTAGATGCCCTCGATCGCGGTACGCCCGCAGGCGTCGACGCGGATGCCGAGCGCATCGCTGATGCCGAGGCCGGCGAAGGCTTCGATGTTCGGCTCCACGCCGATGCCGACCAGCACGCGCGCACCGGGCACGCGGCTGCCGTCGGACAGCTCCACGCTGCCGTCGTCGTGTAGCGCGACGGCCTGGCAGCCCAGGCGGATGTCGACCCCGCGCGCGGCATGGATGCGCGCCAGCGCCGCGGAAACCGGCGCATCGATGCTGCGCGGCATCAGCCGGTCGGCGGCCTCGACCAGGGTCACCGCGATGCCCCGGGCTGCGGCCGCCGCGGCGACCTCGAGGCCGATCACGCCACCGCCGACGATCGCCAGTGCATGGCCTTCGTCGAAGTCGCGCGCGAGGTGCGCGGCGTCTTCCAGCGAGCGCAGGTAGCGCACGCGACCGGGCACGTCCATGGCGCCGGGCAGGCGACGCGGACGCACGCCGGTGGCGATCAACAGGCGCGACCAGGGGAGGGTGGAGCCGTCGTCGAGCTCGACATGGCGCGCCGCCGCGTCGACCGCCTGCACGCGGCGACCGAGGCGCAGTTCGATGCCGTCGGCGGCGAAGGCCGCGACGTCGCGGATGTGGCGCGCAGGCGCGGCGCCGGGCTTGAGCATCGCCTTGGACAGCTGCGGGCGCTCGTACGGCGCGTGCGCCTCGTCGCCGACGATGACGATCGCGCCGGCGTGGCCGGCACGGCGCAGCTCGGCGGCTGCCGTCGCCGCGGCCTGGCCTGCGCCTGCGATCACCACGTTGTTGTCGAGCTGCATGTCCACGCGTTCAATCCCCGGATCCGGCGGTCAGTAACAAACCGACCAGACTGTCTGTAAGTCATGGGACATCGTTGCCGCCCTTGCACCGTGATGTCAACCTTCGCTGGAGGCGGTTTCCAACGCGGGTGCGGCGGCTTCGATGATCAATTCGCGAATGCCCGCGCATTCATCTTTTGCGGACACCGGCTGGCTGTCCGTGCCATGCCCGGTGACACGCGCGACCAGCGCCTCGACATCCGCCGGCAGGTGTTCGCCGCGCCATGCGACGTGCAGGTCCGGGCGCAGCAGCAGCAGCGGCGCTCCGTACACGCGTGCCAGCGCCGGCTCATCGAGCACCAGCGCCTGCAGCGGCGCGACGCGAGCGGCGAACGCGTCGACGAGCGCTTCGATATCCGGCGCGCCGGGGAGCGCGAGCAGCGTGTAGCCATCGCCCACGAGGTCGAACAGCGCACGGCCGTCGCGCAGCCACATGTGCGGCAGGCGCGCGCCGGGCTGCGCACTGGGCACGTAGGTGTTGAGCTCCCAGGCGGGCTCCGGGCCCGGCTCGGTGGCGATCACCGGCGAGCCCGCGTAGTGGTAGCCAAGCTCGGCGCCGGCCATCTCGTGCACGCGTCGTTGTTCGACGTCGGCGAGGGGCGCCAGCGCGGCTCGCGCGGCGACACCTTCGTCGCCCGCTGCATGGATCGCCGGCGTCACCGCGGCGCGCCAGCGCTGCGGCCCCTGCGATGCCCAGCCCGAGGCATCGCGATTGAACAGGCCGACGCGCCGGCGCTCGTGTTCGTAGGAATCGAGCAGCGCCGGCCCGACCCAACCCTGCACTGCGCCTGCAAGCTTCCAGCCCAGGTCGATGGCGTCGCCCACGGCGGTATTCATGCCGAGGCCGCCGGTCGGGATCACCAGGTGCACCGCGTCGCCGGCAAGGAACACGCGGCGTTCGCGGTAGCGCTCTGCGACCAGCAGGTGCAGGTCCCATTCGTTGACGCGCAACACTTCCAGGTCGTAGTCGCCGGGGATGTAGCCGCGGATCACCGGCACGAAGTCGCTGTCCGCGGGCAGCGAGGTATGCAGGGTGAAGTCGGTGCGGTTGCCCTGAACCACCACGATCGCGCCATCGGCGAGGTAGTAGTGGCGCCCCTTGCCGATCGGAATGCGGTCGTACAGCTGCTCGGAGCGGAACTGCACCTGTGCCATGTGCGCCAGCCGGCCGCGGCCCTCGAGCGCGATGCCGAGCGTCTTGCGGATGAAGCTGGCGCCGCCGTCGCAGGCCACCAGGTACTGGCCGCGCACGCGCTGCATGTCGTCACCCGGGCCGCGCACCTGCACGCAGACGCCGCCATCATCCTGCTCGAAGCCCACGGTCTCGTGGCCGAAGCGCACGTCGACCGAAGGCAAGGCCTCGGCGGCCGCCTTGAGCAGCGGCTCCAGTGCGTACTGCGACACCAGCTGGTACGGCTCGAGCGGCGCGCTGCCGTCGTTGGTGGCGGCGATCCACTCGCGCTGCTCGCGCACCGTCTGGTAGCGCAGGCGCGCGATCGGCGTGGCCAGGTCGACCGCGGTGAACACGTCCATCGACGTGTCCGGCCCGTAACCGACCTCGCGGATGGCGTCGGCAAGCCCGAGCCGGCGGTAGATCTCCATGGAGCGCGCGTTGGTGCGCTCCATCTTCGGCCACGGGCCCGGCTCGGCGTTGCGCTCCAGCAGCAGCGTGCGCACGCCGCGGCGCCCCAGGTCGATCGCCAGCGTCAGGCCTGCAGGGCCGGCCCCGGAAATCACCACCTCGTACGCCTGGTTCACGCCGGCACGGCCTCCGCCGACGCCGGCTGGCGCTGGATCGCATCGAGCACCGACGGCGTCTGCAGGCGATGGCCGACGTGGAACTGCGCACGGCGCAACTCCTTGTCCTGGGCGAGCTTGCGCAGCCGTTCCAGGTCGCGCTCCAGGCGCTCGGGATCGTCGGAGTGGAACACCAGGCGCTTGGTCTCCACCGACGTCGGCGAGGCGGTCTCGGCGAACACCCGGCGCCGCTCTTCGGCATAGCGGTCGAGCACCGACTCCGGCGCGCGTCCCTGCACCACGGCGGCCAGCGCCTCGGACAGCACCTGCGAATCCAGCATGCCCGACACCAGGCCGAAGCCGTTGGTGGGGTTGGTGACATGCGCCGCATCGCCGGCCAGCAGCACGCGGCCGACGCGCATGCGGTCGACGATGCGCTGGTGCATGTTGTAGGCCGAGTACAGCTTCAGCTCGTACGGCATGTCCCTGGGGAGCACGCGCGCGTAGTAGGCGTGGATGCGGTCCTCGAGGTCTTCCAGCGGTAGGCTGGTGTCTTCGGAGAAGGTGACGCGCCAGATGCCGGAGCGCGTGACCTTGGCGATCACCGCGCCGTCGGCGGGATCAACCAGGTAGTTGCAGGCGTCCCAGCCATGCGCCTCGAGGTCGCAGACGACGTTCGTGGCCACGAACCGCTGCGGCCAGGTCATGCCGTCGAAGGTCGCGCCGATCGCCTTGCGCACGCCGCTGCCGCCGCCGTCGGCGCCAATCACCCAGTCGGCGCGATAGCGCACCGTATTGCCGTCGCGCTCGGCCTCCACGTCGACGCCGTTGCCATCCTGCGCCAGCGCGGTCATGCGCGTGTTCCAGTCGATGCGCACGTTGGGGTGCGCGGCCAGCTGGCGCAGCGCGATCTGCTCGAGCTGGTCCTGGCCCAGCACCACCGCGTACGGGTGCGCGGTGTCGTCGGCCACGGCATCGATGTCGAGCCGGATGACCTCGCCGCTGGCGAGGATGCGGTAGCACATCTCGTGCAGCTTGAAGCCCTCGGCGACCATGTCGTCCAGCAGCCCCAGGCGCTGCATGCCGGCCAGCACCGTCCAGTGGTAGGTCATGGCACGCGGCTCCGGCACGATGCCGGCGTTGCGTTCGATGACGGTGACGTCGACGCCGGCGCGCGCCAGGCCGAGGGCGTTGATCATGCCGACCGGGCCGGCTCCGACGATGAGGACGCTGGTCTTGCTCATTGCGTGGGGTGTTCCTGTGTTGCCCGGCGCGCGGCACCCTTGCGGATGCCGCGGTCCGGTGTACGGGTGGGAAGTGGTGGCGTCAGGCGCGTTCGGCGGCGAACGAAGCCGCCGACTCGACCGACCGCGCGTCGCCCGCCTTGTAGCCCGCGGTGTGCAGCGAGGTGCCGACGGTTTCGCGCATCAGCAGGATCGAGACGGTGGCGATGGCGGCGATCAGCGCCATCATCAGGCCGATGCCGATGCTGCCGTACGCGGCCAGCAGCGGCGCCGCGAGGATCGGCGGGATTGCGCCACCGATGACGCTGCCGAGGTTGAACGACACGCCGGTGGCGGTGGAGCGGTACGCGGTGCGGAAGGTCTCCGGGATCAGCGCCGCGGTCGGGCCGTTGGCCAGGCCGACCAGGGTCAGCGTCACCGACATCGCGATGCCGACCAGCAGCAGGTTGCCGGTATTGACCATCGGGAACAGGCAGAACGCCCAGATCACGGCCAGGCCGTTGGCCCAGCCCATCACCGTGCGCCGGCCGATCCGGTCTGCCAGGCGCGCGCCGATCACCGTGGCGATGATGTTGACCACCACCGCGATCAGGTTCACGCCCAGCATCTCGTTGCGGCTGAAGCCGAGCACGCTGGTGCCGTAGTTGGTCAGGTAGACCGCGCCGAGATAGAAGAACGCCAGCCACATCGACACCGAGCCGGCGGCCAGCAGCACTTCGCGCCACTGGTGGCGGAACAGTTCGACCACCGGCGCGCGCGCGGCGGCGATCTTGTCGGCGCGCGCGGCGGCGGCGCGGAACACCGGCGTTTCGGCGATGCCAACGCGCACGTACAGGCCCACGGCGACCAGCAGCACGCTGAGCAGGAACGGAATGCGCCAGCCCCAGGCCTCGAACGTCTCCTGCGACATGAAGTAGCCCGAGACGAGGAAGGTCAGCGTGGCCAGCAGCAGGCCCGAGCAGGTTCCGAGGGTCGGCGACAACGCGTACCAGGCGCGCTTGTCGGCCGGCGCGTATTCGCCCACGAACAAGGCCGCGCTCGACCATTCGCCACCGACCGCGAGGCCCTGCGCGAAGCGCAGGATCACCAGCAGGATCGGCGCCCAGATGCCGATCATCGAACCCGGCGGCAGCAGGCCGATGGCCACGGTGGCCGCGCCCATCAGCACCAGCGTTGCGACCAGGGTGGTCTTGCGACCGAGCTTGTCACCGAGATAGCCGAACAGCACGCCGCCCACCGGACGCGCCACGAACGCCACGCCGAACGTCGCGAACGAAGCGGCCACGCCGGCCGCGGCACCGAGCTCCGGGAAGAAGATCTTCGGGAACACCAGCGCGGCGGCCATGCCGTAGATGAAGAAGTCGTAGTACTCGACGGTGGTTCCGAGCCAGCCGGCGATCAGCACCTTGCGGATGCTCTGCGGCGCGGCGGTATCCGCGGTTGGTTGCGCTGACATCTGCGTTCGTCCCCTTTGGGTGGCCGCCGGTCGGGCGGTCCAGGTTGCGTTCGTGGTTGAAGTAACAAACCGACCAATCTGTCTGTAACTTGGCGGCCACCGGATGCTCATCGGCGTCGCGGAAGGCTGTCAACAAAGGTTGCTGTTGCAACTGTGTCGCATCGCAACATAGCCGGCGGCCGTGCGCGCCATGACCCCTTGCGGCAAGGCGTCCGGCGCGTTGCTGCAGCGCGGCAACAGCGCCTGCGCAGGCGACGTTCCGTACCCATGCGCATGCCGGCCCCACCGCGTTCGCTGCGCAGATTGAGAGGAAGCAGATGTCCACGATCACCGCCGCCCTGCCTGTTTTCCTCCTGGTCGCGCTGGGCGTGCTGTTGCGCCGCATTGGCGTGCTGGATGCGGTCGCGGCCGCCGGCCTCAACCGCTTCGTGGTGTCGCTGGCGCTGCCGGCAATGCTGTTCGCGGTAATGGCGGGCGCCGACCGCGCGTCGCTGGCGCAGCCGCGGCTGCTCGCGGCGTTCGTGTTGACCGCCCTGGCGCTGTACCTGCCGGTGCTGTGGTGGTCCCGGCGCCGCGGCGCCACGCTCACCGGAGCCAGCCTCGATGGCCTGTGCGCGTCCTACGCCAACACCGGCTTCATCGGCATCCCGCTGGCGCAGGTTGCGCTCGGCGATGCCGCGCTGCCCGGCGCCGGCCTGTCGGTGGTGGTGACGGCGTGCGTGCTGTTCGCGCTGGCGCTCGCGGTGATCGAGTTCGACCGCCAGCGCGGCGCCGGGATCATCGCCACGCTGCGGCGCACCTTGCCGATGCTCGCGCGCAACCCGCTGCTGTGGGCGCCGGCGGCGGGCGCCGCGATGACGTGGGCGCAGTGGCGGCTGCCGGCCGTGCTGGCGGCCCCGGTGGACCTGCTGGCCGCCTGCGCCAGCCCCTGCGCGCTGGTGGCGATCGGGCTGTTCCTGACACAGGGCCGACGCGAAGCCGCTGCGCTGCCGGTCGCCGCGCACATTCGCGCCGGCGCCGGGCGCGGCGCGGTGCTCGGCCTGTCGGTGGCCAAGCTGCTGGTGCAGCCCGCGGTGGCCTGGTTGATTGCGGTCCCGTTGCTGCGCTTGCCGCCGATGCACGCGCAGCTGGTGGTGCTGATGGCCATGCTGCCCACGGGCACGGGGCCGTCTATGCTCGCCGAACATCTCGGCACGCGCGTGCTCCTGAGCTCGCGGGTGACGGCGGTGACCACCGTGCTCTCGGTGGCGACCATCTCGGCATGGCTGGCGCTCGCGAACGGATGAGGCGTGGCCGAGGCGGGCCAATGCCGCGGGCTCTGTTCTATAATCCGGCCCAGCTGTGGCCGCCCGCCACGCGCGAAAGGTGCTCCGTGCGCAATTACGACCTCGATTTCCTCAAGAAATTTTCCCTGGTGCTGGTCTTCCTGACCCTGGTCACCTTCGGCCTGATGGTGGGCGCGTACTTCCTGCACCACAGCCTCGAAGTGGACGTCGACCCGAGCATTTCAAAGCGCACCGCGGATCGCATCGCGCCGATCAGCGCCGTCTATGCGGGCTCCACCGGTGCCGCCGCGCAGGCCGCGGCCTCGGCTGCCGCGGCCGCCGCTGCGACCGCGCAGGTCGCGTACGGCGGCACGCTCGACGGTGCGGTGATCCACCAGAACCTGTGTGCCGGCTGCCACGTCTCCGGCGCCGGCGGCGCTCCCAAGCTGGAGCGCGCGGCATGGGCGGCGCGCATCGCCCAGGGCGCCGACACCCTGCACCGCCACGCCATCGAAGGCTTCACCGGCAGCGCCGGCATGATGCCGGCCAAGGGTGGCAACCCGGCGCTGACCGACGAACAGGTCATCGCCACCGTGGACTGGATGGTCGCGAACCTCGAGTAAGCGGCCACCCGCCTGCCAACGACGCCGCCTTCGGGCGGCGTTGTCATTTCCGCCCCCCGCTTGCCGTTCGCCCACCCCGCCGGAGTCGCCATGCGCAGCTTGTCCAAGCCCTTTCCTGGCGTGCTGTTCGCCGCCACCCTGCTGGCGATCACGGCGGGCTGCGGCAGCATCGCGACATCGCGCCCCGCGGACGCGGACTCGGTCGCCGTGCTCGGCGCACCGCCCGCGGACTGGCGGGTGCACGAAGGCCAACGGATCCGCATCGCCGCTCCGCTGGTCGTGAGCGGCAACCAGCGCCTGGCGCGCAACGGCGAGGTCGTGCTGTCCTTCGACGGCCGCCTGTTCGCGCCGACCGAAGTCGCCGCACCCGGCCCCGACGCGATAGCGCTGGCCGCCCACAACCGGCGGCGCAGCCTGGTGCTGGCGCTGGGCGAGGACGCGCAGGTGGCGGCCGCCGACTGGCGCGCCGGCGGAATCGTCGATGGCGCCGAAGGCATCCTGCGCCTGGGCGAATACGGCGCGCGGCTGGAGGTCACGGCCCCGCCGGCGCTGCGCCCCGCGCCACGGCCTGCACCGCCACCGCGGGCCGGCGAGCTGCGGCTGGCCAGCCTCAACCTTGAAAACCTCTTCAACGGTGACGGCGCCGGCGCCGGCTTCCCCACCGAGCGCGGCGCGCGCACCCCGGGCGGATACGTGGCGCAGCAGGCGCGCCTGGTGGCCGCGCTGGCGGCGCTGGAGGCGGACATCGTCGCGGTACTGGAAGTCGAGAACGACGGCTACGACGCGCGCTCGAGCATTGCGCAACTGGTCGCCGCCCTGGACCCCGCAGGCGCGCGCTGGCGCTTCGTCGATGCCGGCACGGGCCCCGGCAGCGACCCGATCCGCGTCGGCCTGCTGTACCGCAGCGACCGGGTGCACCCCGTGGGCGCGCCGGCCACCCTTGCCGACGGCCCCTTTGCGACGCTCAGCCGCGCGCCGCTGGCGCAGGCCTTCCGCTCCGGCGACGGCCCCGCGTTCGTGGTGGTGGCCAACCATTTCAAGTCCAAGGGCTGCCGCGACGCCAGCGCCGGCGATGCCGACCAGGGCGATGGCCAGTCCTGCTGGAACCCGACGCGCCGCGCATCCGGCGCGCTGCTCCGCGACTGGCTGTCCGGCGATCCCACCGCAAGCGGCAGCACGCTGGTCGCGGTGCTCGGCGACCTCAATGCCTACGCGATGGAGGAGCCGGTGCGCGACTTCATCACCGCGGGTTGGCAGGACGCCTTCGCCGCCAGCAGCCACGCGGCGCCAGCCAGCCCGCCGTACACCTATGTCTATGACGCCCAGGCCGGCCGCCTCGACCACGCCCTGCTGAGCCCGGCGCTGGCAGCGCGCCTGCAGGCGGCCTCCGCCTGGCACAGCAACGCGGACGAGGCATCGAACGTCGCCGATCAGGCAGGCAATGGCGGCGAACATGCCGTCAAGCCATGGCGCAGCTCCGACCACGACCCGGTCGTCGTGGACCTGCGCCTGCGCACGCCCTGAACACCAGGACCTATCATTCCCCCATGACCACCCCCCTGCCCGTGTTCCCCGACGCCTCCGGCGCGCTGCTCTTGCCGGGCCCGGCGGGTGCGCTCGAAGTGGCGGTCGACGTTCCCGATGACGACGTCGCGCGGGTTCCGGTGGTGGCCGTGATCTGCCATCCGCTGCCCACCGAGGGCGGCACCATGCACAACAAGGTGGTGACCATGGCGGCGCGCGCCCTGCGCGAGCTGGGCGTGACCACGGTGCGCTTCAACTTCCGCGGCACCGGCCAGTCGGCCGGGTCGTTCGACCAGGGCGATGGCGAGCGCGACGACCTGCGCGCAGTCGCCGGCTGGGTGCGCGCGCAGCGCCCGTCCGACGAGCTGTGGCTGGCCGGCTTCAGCTTCGGCGCCTACGTGAGCCTGGCAATGGCGAGCGAACTGCAGCCGGCGATGCTGGTGTCGATCGCGCCGCCGGCGGGCCGCGGCTGGGACTTCGATGCCATCACCCTGCCGACCATGCCGTGGCTGGTGGTGCAGGGCGAGGCCGACGAGATCGTCGACCCGCAGGCGGTCTATGACTGGCTGGCCAAGCGCAAGGCCAAGGCCGAACTGGTGCGCATGCCCGACACTTCGCACTTCTTCCATCGCAAGCTGATCGACCTGCGCGGCGCCATCAAGAGTGGCGTGCGACGCCACCTGCCGGGCGGCAATGACTGACGACGGCGGCGGGATGTCGCCGTCGCAGGCCTACCGCGCAGGCGTTGAACGCGGCGACTGGGGCCATGACCCGGCCCAGCAGCCGGCACTCGCGGCGCTCGACCGCGTGCATGCGGCGCTGATCGCGCGGCGGCGCGGCACCCTGCTCACGCGCCTGCTCGGCGCCGGCGAGCGCGCGCCCCAGGGCCTCTACCTCTGGGGCGGCGTGGGCCGCGGCAAGACCTTCCTGGTCGACCAGTTCTACGAGCACCTGCCGCTGCCGGTCGCCAAGCTCGACGCCGGCGCCCGCGGCGGCAACGGCAAGCGCCGCACCCATTTCCACCGCTTCATGCGCGTGGTCCACCAGCGCCTGCGCGAGCACGCCGGCGAACGCGACCCGTTGGCCACGATCGTGGCCGAATGGCGGCGCTCGCTGCGCGTGCTGGTGCTGGACGAGTTCTTCGTCAGCGACATCGGCGACGCGATGCTGCTGGCGCGCGTGCTGGAGCGGATGTTCGCCGAAGGCATCGTGCTGGTGACCACGTCGAATTCGCCGCCCTCCGCGCTGTACGCCGACGGCCTGCAGCGCGCGCGGTTCCTGCCGGCGATCGCACTGCTCGAACAGCACTGCGACGTGCTGGAGCTGGTCAGCGACACCGACTACCGCCTGCGCGAGCTGACCCGCTCGCCGGTGTATCGCGCGCCGCTCGACGACGGCGGCGACGCCTGGCTGGAGACGCGCTGGCATGCGCTCGGCGGCGACGATGCCCACCGCGACGGTTCGATCGAACTCGAGGGCCGCAAGATCGCGACCCGCGCACGCTGCAAGGGCATGGCCTGGTTCGACTTCGCCGCGCTGTGCGAAGGCCCGCGCGCCGCAGCCGACTACATCGAGATCGCGCGCGAGTTCCACACCGTGCTGCTCGGCGGCATCCCGCTCATGGACGCCACGCGCGACGACGCCGCACGGCGCTTCGTCACCCTGGTCGACGAGCTCTACGACCGCAACGTCAACCTGGTGTGCACCGCCGCGGACGCGCCGCACGCGCTGTACTCCGGCGAGCGCCTGCGCGGTGCCTTCGAGCGCACCGCATCGCGGCTGGTGGAGATGCGCAGCGCCGAATACCTGGCGCGCGAGCACCGCGACTAGGCCACGACATATTGTATTGACCTCCCTCATCGACCCCACTATGTTGTGCCGGTCGGTTCCCGCGGCCTGCGCCACGGGATGAAAAGGGAAGCCGGTGCGGCGCGCGTTTTTCGAACGTGTGCCAAGGCCGGCACTGCCCCGCAGCGGTAGGTGGAAACGAAGTCGCGACATGCACTGGGGCACGCGCCCCGGGAAGCAGCGGCAAGTAGGTGGCGACAGACTCCGTCGCCGTATCCACGAGTCCGAAGACCTGCCGACAGCCGCGCGAAGCACGCCGCGCGGTGCCGGCCGTGGAATCTCCGGGGGGAGATGGCCGGTGACGCAGCTCCGCCCATCCGCTCGCGCGGGTGCGTCGCGGCCGTTGCGACACCGACACCAGACCCTTGGCGACGCCAGGCCTCCGGCCGCCGCCCGAGGGAGCGATGGCCAGGTGCGCCACCCTGTACAAGGCGAACGCCATGACCGAACACGACCACTCCGGCGCCGCGCCCGCGGCACCGGCCGGCAGCCCCGACGGCTTCCTGCTCACCCCGCCGCCCACCGCCACCACGATGCGCGTGCTCAAGCGCAACGGCTGCGACGAGGCCGTCGACCTCAACAAGATCGTCCGCGCCGTGCAGCGCTGCGCCGAGGGCCTGCACGCCGTCGACCCGATGCGCGTCGCCACGCGCACCATCTCCGGCCTGTACGACGGCGCCAGCACCCGCGAACTCGACGAACTGTCGATCCGCACCGCGGCCATGCTGACCGCGGAAGAGCCCGAGTACAGCCGCCTCGCCGCGCGCCTGCTGGCCGGCGTGATCGCCAAGGAGGTCGCCGGCCAGGAGATCCACGCGTTCTCGCAGTCGGTCGCACGCGGCCACGAACTCGGCCTGATCAACGCGCGCCTGCTCGGCTTCGTGCAGGCCAACGCGCGCAAGCTCAACGACGCGATCGATGCGTCGCTGGACCTGCGCTTCGACTACTTCGGCCTGCGCACGCTGTACGACCGCTACCTGCTGCGCCACCCGCACACGCGCAAGGTGGTCGAATCGCCGCAGCAGTTCTTCCTGCGCATCGCCTGCGCGCTCAGCGAGGACGTGCCCGAGGCACTGGCGCTGTACCGGCGCATGGGCCGCCTGGACTACCTGCCGTCGTCGCCCACGCTGTTCAACGCCGGCACCACCCACGAGCAGCTGTCGTCGTGCTTCCTGCTCGACTCGCCACGGGATTCGCTGGAGTCCATCTACCGCAGGTACGGCGAGATCGCGCAGCTCTCCAAGTTCAGCGGCGGCATCGGCGTGAGCTTCACGCGCGTGCGCTCGCGCGGTTCGCTGATCACGTCCACCAATGGCCATTCCAACGGCATCGTGCCGTGGCTGAAGACCCTGGATTCCTCGGTGGCGGCGGTCAACCAGGGCGGCAAGCGCAAGGGCGCGGCCTGCGTGTACCTGGAGCCGTGGCATGCCGACGTCGAGGAGTTCCTGGAACTGCGCGACAACACCGGCGACGACGCGCGGCGCACCCACAACCTCAACCTGGCGAACTGGATCCCGGACCTGTTCATGCGCCGCGTGGAGGCGGATGCCGACTGGTCACTGTTCGATCCGCGCGTGGTGCCCGACTTCACCGACCTCCATGGCGACGCGTTCGATCGCGCCTACGCGCAGGCCGAGGCCGACGGCAAGGCGGTGCGCACGCTGAAGGCGCGCGAGCTGTACGCGCGGATGATGCGCACGCTGGCGCAGACCGGCAACGGCTGGATGACGTTCAAGGACGCGTGCAACCGCGCCAGCAACCAGACCGCGCGGGCCGGCAACGTCATCCATCTGTCCAACCTGTGCACCGAGATCCTCGAGGTCACATCCGACAGCGAGACCGCGGTCTGCAACCTGGGTTCGATCAACCTTGCACACCACCTGGAGGCCGATGCCGGGCACGGCACGCGCTTCGATTTCGACAAGCTCGGCGAGACCGTTCGCCTCGCGGTGCGCCAGCTCGACCGGGTGATCGACCTCAACTTCTATCCGATCGACTCCGCGCGCAGCGGCAACCTGCGCTGGCGGCCGGTCGGGCTGGGCGTGATGGGCCTGCAGGACGTGTTCTTCCAGCTGCGCCTGCCGTTCGACGGCGACGAGGCGCGCACGCTGTCGGCGCGCATCGCCGAAGCGATCTATTTCCACGCGCTTGAAGCGTCCTGCGAGCTGGCGACCGAACGCGGCCGCCACCCGGCGTTCGCCGACACCCGCGCCGCTGCCGGCGAGCTGCAATTCGACGCCTGGGGCGTGACCCCGGCCGACACCGCGCGCTGGGACGCGCTGCGCGCGCGCATCCGCGAGCACGGCCTGCGCAACTCGCTGCTGATCGCCATCGCGCCCACCGCCACCATCGCCTCGATCGCCGGCTGCTACGAATGCGTGGAGCCGCAGGTGTCCAACCTGTTCAAGCGCGAGACGCTGTCCGGCGACTTCCTGCAGGTCAACCGCCACCTGGTGCTGGAACTCAAGAAGCTCGGCCTGTGGACGCCGGAGGTGCGCGACGCGATCAAGCGCGCCGAGGGTTCGGTGCAGGGCCTGGCGCAGGTACCGGAGGCGCTGCGCGCGATCTACCGCACCGCCTGGGAAGTGCCGATGCGCTCGCTGATCGACATGGCCGCCGACCGCGGCGCGTTCATCGACCAGTCCGCGTCGCTCAACCTGTTCATGGAAAGCCCGTCGATCGGCGCGATGTCGTCGATGTACATGCATGCCTGGAAGCGCGGCATCAAGACCACGTACTACCTGCGCTCGCGGCCGGCCACGAAGATCGCCAAGGCGACGCTGGCTGGCATGGACGCGGAGGCGCCGGCCCCGCGGGAGTACGCACCGGCCGAGGCGGTGGCCTGCTCGCTGGAGAACCCGGAGAGCTGCGAGGCCTGCCAGTAGGCCGTGCAGACGCGACTCCGCAAGCCCGCCCGTATCCCGAGGAACACCATGATGTCCACGCACCACCCCCGGCTGCTGCTCGACCCCGGCTTCGAACTTACCCTGCGGCCGATGCGCTACCCGCGCTTCTACGAGATGTACCGCGACGCGATCCGCAACACCTGGACGGTGGAGGAGGTCGACTTCTCGCTCGACACCACCGACCTCAAGACCAGGGTCGGCCCCGCCGAGCGCCATCTGATCGAGCGCCTGATCGCGTTCTTCGCGACCGGCGATTCCATCGTGTCCAACAACCTGGTGCTCAACCTCTACCAGCACATCAACGCGCCGGAAGCGCGGATGTACCTGTCCCGGCAGCTGTACGAAGAGGCGCTGCACGTGCAGTTCTACCTCACCCTGCTCGACACCTACCTGCCCGATCCCGCCGACCGCACGCGTGCCTTCGCCGCGGTCGAGCACATCCCCTCGATCCGCCGCAAGGCCGGATTCTGCTTCAAGTGGATCGACTCGCTGCAGGGCGTCACCCGCATCGAGACCCGCGCGCAGCGCCGCCAGTTCCTGCTCAACCTGGTGTGTTTCGCCGGCTGCATCGAGGGCCTGTTCTTCTTCGGCGCGTTCGCCTACGTGTACTACCTGCGCTCGCGCGGGCTGCTGCACGGCCTGGCCAGCGGAACCAACTGGGTATTCCGCGACGAGAGCTGCCACATGGCATTCGCGTTCGAGGTCATCCGCACCGCGCGCGAGGAGGAGCCGGACCTGGTCGACGACGCGTTCCGCGCGCAGGTGGTGGAAATGATGACCGAGGCGGTGGAGTGCGAGTACGCGTTCGCCGAGGACACGCTGTCGGGCGGCGTGGCCGGGCTGTCGCTGAAGGACATGCGCCAGTACCTGGAGTACTGCGCCGACCAGCGCATGGTCCAGCTGGGCATGCCGCGGCATTTCGGCGCGCGCAACCCGTTCGCGTTCATGGAGCTGCAGGACGTACAGGAACTGACCAACTTCTTCGAGCGGCGGGTCTCGGCCTACCAGGTAGGCGTGGAGGGCGAAGTGGCCTTCGACGAGGCGTTCTGACGGCTGCCGTCCGCCGGTTACCATCGGCGCACTGTCCGGGGAGAACGCGCCATGTCACGCAACGCCTGCATCCTGCTGTCGTCGTTCGTCCTCGCCGGCCTGGCGCTGCCGCTGCATGCCCGGGACGGGCAGCGCCCGGAAGTGGCCGCGGCCGCGTCGGAACTCGGCGCCAAGGTCGTGGCCTGGCGCCGCGACCTGCACCAGTACCCGGAGCTCGGCAACCGCGAGACGCGCACCGCGGCGCTGGTCGCCGAGCACCTGCGCGCACTCGGCCTGGAGCCTGTGACCGGCATCGCCACCACCGGCGTTACCGCCGTGCTCAAGGGCGGCAAGCCGGGGCCGCGCATCGCGCTGCGCGCCGACATGGACGCGCTGCCGGTGACCGAGACCAGCGGCCTGCCGTTCGCATCCAAGGCCACCTCGACCTACCGCGGCGAGACCGTCGGCGTGATGCACGCCTGCGGCCACGACGCCCACACCTCGGTGCTGATGGGCGTCGCCGAGGCGCTGGTGGCGATGCGCGACGACCTGCCGGGCGAGGTGCTGTTCGTGTTCCAGCCCGCCGAGGAAGGCCCGCCGGACGACGAGAAGGGCGGCGCGAAGGAGATGCTGGCGCAGGGTGTGTTCCGCGACTTCAAGCCGGATGCGGTATTCGGCCTGCATGTGTTCTCGACGCTGCAGGCCGGCAAGCTCGGCGTGCGCAGCGGGCCGACGATGGCCGCGTCCGACCGCTTCAACATCGTGGTCAAGGGCCGCCAGACGCACGGCTCCCGGCCGTGGGGCGGCGTGGACCCGATCGTCGCCGCGGCGGACATCATCGGCACCGCGCAGACCATCGTCAGCCGCCGCCAGGACATCTCCAGCCAGCCGTTGGTGGTCAGCTTCGGCGCCATCAAGGGCGGGATCCGCTACAACATCATTCCCGAGCAGGTGGAGCTGGTCGGCACCATCCGCACGTTCGACGACGGCATGCGCGCCGCGGTGTTCGCCGACCTGAAGAACGTCGCGGAAAAGGTGGCCGCCGCGCACGGCGCGACCGTCGAGGCCAACGTGCCCGACCAGGACGGCAACCCGGTGACCGCCAACGACGCGGCGCTGACCGCGCGCATGCGCCCGAGCCTCGCGAAGGTGGCCGGCCCGGGCAACCTGCTGGACATGCCGCTCAACATGGGCGCCGAGGATTTCTCGTTCTTCGCCCGCGAGGTGCCAGGCCTGCTCTTTTTCGTCGGCGCCACGCCCGTCGGGCAGGACCCGGCGACCGCGCCCAGCAACCACTCGCCGGCGTTCTTCCTCGACGAGTCCGCGCTCGACCTGGGAATGCGCGCGATGCTGCAGCTGACGCTGGACTACCTGCACGGCGACGGCGCGCCCACAAGCGGCGGCTGAGCGCAGGCGCGATAATGCGCCCATGACCACCGAACTCCCCCTCGGCCGCGAAGTCGCCTACCCGCGCGCCTACGACGCCTCGCTGCTGTTCCCGATCGCGCGCGACGCCGGCCGCGACACGCTCGGCATCGGCGCCGCCCTGCCGTTCGACGGCCACGACCGCTGGCAGGCCTACGAGCTCTCCTGGCTGGACGCGCGCGGCAAGCCGGCGGTGGCCACCGCGACCTTCCTGGTGCCGGCCGCGTCGCCGCGGCTGATCGAATCGAAGTCGCTCAAGCTGTACCTGAACTCCTTCAACGGCACGCGTTTCGCGGATGCCGCGGACGTGCGGGCGCGCATCGCCGCCGACCTCTCGGGCGCGGCCGGCGCCACGGTGGCGGTCGACTTCGGCCTGCCGCCGATGGCCGGCGTCGACGACGATGCAGGCAGCATCGACATCGACGGCGTGGACGTGGCCATCGACGCCTACGACCACCCGGCGCCCGAACTGCTCGCCTGCGACCCGGCGGCGGAAGTGGAGGAAACCCTGCGCTCGCAGCTGCTGAAGTCCAACTGCCCGGTCACCGGCCAGCCGGACTGGGCCAGCGTGCGCATCGCCTACCGCGGCCCGCGCATCGACCGCGCCGCGCTGCTGCACTACCTGGTGTCGTTCCGCGAGCACGCCGGGTTCCACGAGCAGTGCGTGGAGCAGGTGTTCGTGGACCTGATGGCGCAGTGCCGCCCGGAGTGGCTGTCGGTCGAAGCCCGCTACACGCGCCGCGGCGGCCTGGACATCAATCCCTGGCGGGCCACGCCGGGCCTGCCGCCGCCCGCGGCGCGGCGCGACGCACGCCAATAGCCGCGCGGTGCCGCGCGTCACTTGGCGCGCGCCTGGTCGCTCACGGTGACGCGATGTTTCCTTAACAAGGGCCGTGTGAACCTCCGCGCTGCAAGGCACAGGAGGCCAGCATGAGCAATCCGCAGAATCCCAACGATCCGGCATCGCTGTCGCTGCAATCCGACCGCAAGGCGGAAACCGGCAACAAGCCGGGCAAGGCCGACTTCTCCAATGTCCGCAGCGCGGTCGACAGCACCGAGGCGGCGGCGCCGCGCGGCGTCGATTTCGGCAATGTGCAGTCCTCGGTGTCCTCCACCGAGGACATGGCGGGCGCGACCAGCTACACGGTGCAGAAGGGCGACACGCTCTCGCACATCGCCAAGGCGCAATACGGCAAGGCCAGCCAGTGGCGGCGCATCTTCGATGCCAACCGCGACCAGCTCGACGATCCCGACCGCATCCAGCCGGGCCAGGTGCTGAAGATCCCCCCGGCCGAAGCCGACAGCTGACCCGCTCGACGTTCGCCCCCGCCCTGAACCCCATGGAGAACCACCACATGATGCGCACCCCGATCCATGCCGCACTGGCCGCGGCGCTGCTGGGCACCCTGGCCCTGGCCGGCTGCAAGAAGGACGAGCCCGCCGTCGTCACCCCGCCTCCGGCCGCGCCGGCCCCGACCCCCATGCCGGCTCCCGCCCCCGCAGCCGCGGTCAGCGTGACGTCGGTCGACCTCGGCACCGCGGTCGACGCCAACAACCGCGTCACAGCGCCGGCCACCACGTTCGCAAGAGGCGACACGATCCATGCCTCGGTGGCCACCACGTCGTCGGACCCGGCCATGCCACAGCGCGGCCAGCTGACTGCGCGCTGGTCGTTCGAGGATGGCCAGCTGGTCGACGAACTGAGCCGCGACTTCGACTTCACCGGCACCGGCAACACCGCGTTCCAGGTCAGCAAGCCGGATGGCTGGCCGGTGGGCCGCTACAAGGTGGAGATCCTGCTCAACGGTGCGGTCGTTCAGACGCGCGAGTACGAAGTGCGTTGATCGATACACCCGCGTGAAACAAGGCCCGGCCCTGCGCCGGGCCTTTTCGTTGGCGGGGCGGGAACAAACCGCGATCCAGCGTGGCGTGCAAGGGAGGCGCATGGTTTCCGGTTAGGCTTGCGACACCATCCCCTGGAGCACGCCGATGTCCATCCTCCGCAAGAGCAGCGCCCTGCTGCCGCTGCTGCTGCTCGCCGCCTGCGCCTCGGCCCAGCCCGCCGGCACCAGCCCCGGCGCACGGTCGGCCGGGGTGGGCGAACACGCGCCCGACCCGTTGCTCGATGCGGCGCTCGGCGGCAGCTGGCGTTCGCCCGCGAACGTCGCCCGCGACCAGTACCGCCACCCGCGCGAAACCCTCACCTTCTTCGGCATCGAAACCGGGCAGACCGTCATCGAGATCACGCCCGGCGCGGGCTGGTATGCCGAGATCCTCGCGCCCTGGCTCGCGGACGGCTACATCGCCGCGGTGGTCGATCCCGCCGCCCTGCCGGCGGGCTCCGGACGCACGTACCAGGACACCGCGCGTGGCCGGCTCGAGGCGCGCTTCGCGGCCGCGCCCGCACAGTTCTCGCGTGCCCGCATCGTGGCCTACGATCCCGCCGCGCCGGTGCTGGGCGCCCCGGGTTCGGCCGACGCGGTGCTGACCTTCCGCAACGTGCACAACTGGCGCAGCGCGGGCCAGGCCGAAGGCATGTTCAAGGCCTTCCATGCGGTGCTGAAGCCGGGCGGCGTGCTGGGCGTGGTCGAGCACCGCGCGCGCGCCGACGTCCCCGCCGACGACAAGTCCGGTTATGTCGGGCAGGCGCAGGTGATCGCGATGGCCGAAGCCGCCGGGTTCCGCCTCGACGCCTCCAGCGAGATCAACGCCAATCCGCGCGACGACCGCGATCATCCCAACGGCGTCTGGACGCTGCCGCCGACCAACCGCCACGACGCCGAGGACCGCCAGGAGTACCAGGCGATCGGCGAAAGCGACCGGATGACCCTGCGCTTCGTGAAGTAGTGCTGGTCGCGTTCAACAAGCCGCACGGCGTGCTGTGCCAGTTCACCGACCGCAGCGCGCCGCCGCGGCCGACGCTGGCCGGCTTCGGGCTGCCGGCGGCGGTGTACCCCGCCGGCCGACTCGACCATGACAGCGAAGGCCTGCTGCTGCTGACCGATGACGGCGCGCTCGCGCACCGCATCACCGACCCGCGGCACAAGCTTGCCAAGACCTACCTGGTGCAGGTCGAGGGCGCGCCGTCGCCCGCGCAGCTGGATGCCCTGCGTACAGGCGTGACCCTCAACGACGGACCGACGCGCCCGGCGCGCGCGCGCCTGCTCGACACGCCCCCGGCGCTCTGGCCGCGCGACCCGCCGGTGCGCGTGCGCAAGACCGTGCCGGATGCGTGGCTGGAACTGGAGATCCGCGAAGGCCGCAATCGCCAGGTGCGGCGCATGACCGCAGCGGTCGGGCTGCCCACCTTGCGCCTGGTGCGGATCGCGATTGGCGGGTGTGCGCTGGATGGCATCGCGCCTGGCGCCTGGCGCGAGATCCCGATGGCGACGCCGTTCGGCTGAACGGTTCAGGGCGCGCATCGGCGACGCCATGCCATGCACCGTGGTGCTTGCAGCGCCCCCCGGTGATTCTGCTACCTTCACCATCCGCAGCGTATTCACGCCGCCGGATGGCAACCCAGGCACGGAAGGTCATGGCATCAGGCATCACCGCACAGGGCCGCGTGCTGGTCGTGGACGACCAGCAGGCCAACCTCCGCGTCGTCAGTGCGCTGCTGGCACGCCACGGCTACGACGTCGCCGTGGCCGACAACGGGCCGGCCGCGCTGGCCATGGTCGAGGCGCAGGTGCCCGACCTGATCCTGCTGGACATGATGATGCCGGGCATGGACGGGTTCGGGGTGATGGCCGAGATCCGCGAGCGCGCGATGCTGCGCGTGCCCGTCGTGTTCCTGACCGCCGCCCAGGACCGTGAGCTGCTGCTGCGCGCATTCGGCGCCGGCGCGGTGGACTACGTGACCAAGCCGTTCATTCCCGAGGAGCTGATGGCGCGCGTCAACGCGCACGTCGGCCTGAAGCTGGCCCGCGACCGCCTCGAACGCGTGGCACGCGAACGACAGGAGCTGGTCAACCTGGTCGCGCATGACCTGAAGAACCCGCTGTCCAGCGTCGTGTTCGCCAGCGACATGCTGCTCGCCGACAGCGTGCGCGCCGAGCGCGTGCCGCGTTACCTGCAGATGATCCGCGACAGCGCGGAAGACGGGCTGGGCTATATCCGCCGCTACCTGGAAACGCAGGCGCAGGCGCGCCGGCAGGACTCGCAGGTGGACGCGCGCGCGTCTCTCGGCGAGGTGGTGGACTGGATCATGGGCCGCTACAGCCTGCAGTTCGAAGACCGTGGCTGCCGGCTGCAGGCGGCGCCCGTCGGACCGGCGGTGGTGGCGATGGACGCCGTGGTGCTGCGCCAGGTCGCCGAGAACCTGATCAGCAACGCGATGAAGTATGCGCCGGGCAGTGACGTGGAACTCTCCGCGCCGGCCAGCGCGCCGGGCTACTGGCAGCTGCGCGTGGAGGACCGCGGCCCGGGTATTCCGGGCCATCGCCAGCGCGAGCTGTTCCGGCCATTCGTGCGCCTGGCCAACGACGACCCGGCGATCGCCGGCGCCTCGAGCGGGCTTGGCCTGTCGCTGGCGCAGCAGATCGTCAGTGGCGCCGGCGGGCAACTCTGGTACGAAGACCGCGAGGGTGGCGGCGCGTGCTTCGTGATCGAACTGCCGGAAGCCGCCGCCCTCTGATCGTGCGGTGAGGCCTCAGTCGCCGTCGGCACCGCTGGCGGCGACCACCCCATCCTGGGCGGACGCGCGCTTGCGCGGCACACCACGGCGGGCTTCGATACGCCGCGACTTGCCTTCGATGGCGGCCTCGGCTTCTGCCTTCCTGCGGTGCCTGCGCACCGCGTACAGCACCAGGCCGATGCCTGCGGCTGCGGCGGCGACCGCCACCGGGTTGCGACGCACGACCTGGCCCACCACGCGGGTGCCGGTCCGTGCGACGCCGATCGCGGCGCCGGTCTGCAGCCACTTGCCGGCACCGGCCGGCACGACGTTGCGGAGCCCGTCGCCGAGCTGGCCGACCAGCTCCATGGCCTTGTCGGGGAAGGTGTCGCGGAGATGCTGGCGCTTGCGCATGCGGGGGCCTCTTGGCGTAGTTCGCCGGAGTGGTCCGGCGGCGTGACAGGATGCAACAAGTCTGTTGCCGCGCGCGTCGCGCCGGCGTGATCGGAACAACGTTGATTCAGCCTTGTCGGGGCCGCGCGCGGTGGGTGGGCGTGGCGTTCCACGGATCCTCGGGCCACGGATGCCGCGGGTAACGGCCCTTCATTTCGCGACGCACTTCCGGCCAGGTGCGATCCCAGAAGCCGCGCAGGTCGCCGGTCACCTGCAGCGGGCGTCCGGCCGGCGACAACAGGTGCAGCAGCAGCGGCACGCGGCCGTCGACGATGCGCGGCGTATCCGCCAGCCCGAACAGTTCCTGCAGCTTCACTGCCAGCACCGGTGCCTGCGGCGTGCCGTCGTCGTCGACCGCGTACTCGATCGCGCGCGCCTGTCCCGACGGCACCACGATGCGCGTCGGGGCGAGCGCCTCGAGGCGCTGCTGCGCGGGCCAGTCGAGCAGGCTGCGCAGCGCGCCCGCGAACTCCTCCGTGCCGAGCGCATCGAGCCTGGACTTGCCGGCGAACGCCGGCCGCAGCCAGGTATCCAGGCTCGCGAGCAGTGCTTCATCGCGGAGATCGGGCAGGCCGGAACCGGGCAGTTCGAATTGGCGCTGCCAGGCGCCGAGCGCGCGCACCCGCGCTCGCCACTGTTGCAACCCGGGGCTCCAGGGCAGGGCGTCGAGGCCGAGCGCGCGCACCGCATCGGTCAGCGCCTGCGCGGCGGCCGCGGGATCGACGCGACCGGTCACGCGGCTGTCGAGCACGATGCCGTCGAAGCGGCGCACGCGCTCGCCGACCAGCGCCAGGCGCGCCGGATCCCAGCGGGTTTCGTCGCGGTCGCTGAAGCGCGCGGCGAAATCGCGCCGCAGCAGCGCCTCGTCGACCGGGGCAGCCAGCAGCAGCAGCGCATCGCGCGCCTCGAAGCGCAGCTCGCTGGCGACCAGCCACGGCTCGCCGACCAGCGCGCTGTCGTCGGCAAGCCGCGCCATGCGCCCGTTGGCCAGCTGGTAGCGGCGCAGGTCAGTGCCGTGGCGCGCCGCGACGCGATCGGGAAACGCGTGTGCGAGCAGGTCGCCGAGCGCGTGCGCGGGCACGTCGCGCGGGGCTGCGGCATCGCAGCGCAGGCGCCGGCGCCACTGCTTGGCCGCGGCATCGATCGCGGCCAGCGCGCCGCGGTTGGCGTCGGCCGGCACGCGGCGCTCGCGGAACGCGGCCAGTGCACGCCAGCGCGCCGCGATCGCATCGCTGCGCGCGCGCAGCGGGTCGCGCGCCTCGACCAGCGCCGCCAGGTCGCAGGCCAGCGCGCGCGCCGCCGGGTCGGGCGCGGCCAGCAGCATTGCCGCCAGCCGCGGATGCGTGCCGAGGGCGATCATGCGCCGCCCGGCGGACGTGATCGCATCGCCCTCCAGCGCACCGAGCCGGCGCAGCAGGTCGCGCGCCGCCGCCATCGCGCCGCTCGGCGGCGGGTCGACGAAGCGCAGCGCGTCGCTGCCCCAGGCGGCCAGCTCCAGCGCCAGCGCGGCCAGTTCGACCTGCGCGATCTCCGGGCGGCGCTGCCCTTCCAGGCGCAGCGATTCCGGCCACAGCCGGTACGCCCAGCCCTCGGCCACGCGCCCCGCGCGGCCCGCGCGCTGGTCGGCCGAGGCCTGCGCGATGCGCACCACGTCGAGCCGGCTGAAGCCGCTGTTGGGGTCGTAGCGCGGCTCGCGCGCCTGCCCGCTGTCCACCACCACGCGCACGCCGGGCAGGGTGACGCTGGACTCGGCGATGTTGGTCGCCAGCACCACCCGGCGCCGGCCGTCGGTCGACGGGCGCAGCAGCCGCGCCTGCTCCTCGACCGCGAGTTCGCCGTGCAGCGCCAGCACCTCGGCACCGGCCGCCGCGACCGCGGTGCCTGATTCCAGCGCCGCCGCACAGCGCGCGATCTCGCGGCGCCCGGGCAGGAACGCCAGCACGTCGCCGGGGTGGCGCTCGAGTGCGTGCTCGATGGCGCGCCGCGCGTGGTGTTCGAGCACCTCGTCGCGCCGCGCCGGGAAATGCGCGATGTCCACGCGGTAGCTGCGCCCGGCACTGGACAGTCGCGGCGCGTCGAGGAACGCCGCCAGCCGCTCGCCGTCGAGCGTCGCCGACATCACCACGATGCGCAGGTCCTCGCGCAGCCCCGCCTGCACGTCGAGCGCCAGCGCCAGGCCGAGATCGGCGGCGAGGTGGCGCTCGTGGAATTCGTCGAACAGCAGCGCGCCGACGCCGGCCAGCATCGGATCGTCCTGCAGCATCCGCGTGAGGATGCCCTCGGTGACCACTTCGACCCGCGTCGCCGCCGACACCCGGTTCTCGAAGCGGATGCGATAGCCGACGGTCTGCCCGACCTCCTCGCCCAGCGACGCCGCCATGAACGTCGCCGCCGCGCGCGCCGCGACACGCCGCGGCTCCAGCATCACGATGCGCTGCCCGGCGAGCCACGGCGCATCGAGCAGCGCCAACGGCACGCGCGTGGTCTTGCCCGCGCCCGGCGGCGCCTCGAGCACCAGCCGCGCATGCTCCGCCAGGCTTGTGCGTATCGCCGGCAGCAGCTCATCGATGGGAAACGAAGCCTTGTCCACCCGCAAAGGATAGGGCCTGCCGCGCTCGGCCATCACGCAATTCGCCTCGCCTACAATGCCGTCATGCAACTGATCGACATCGGCGCCAACCTCACCCACGACAGCTTCGACCACGATCGCGACCAGGTCATGGCGCGCGCCCGCGCCGCCGGCGTCGTGCAGATGATCGTCACCGGCGCCAGCCGCGAACACTCGCCGATGGCGCTCGAACTCGCCCGCGCCCACCCCGGCGAACTGTTCGCCACCGCCGGCGTGCATCCGCACCACGCCAGCGACTACACCGCCGAGTGCGACGCCGAGATGCGCGCGCTCATCGCGCATCCCGAAGTGGTGGCCGTGGGCGAAACCGGCCTCGACTATTTCCGCGACTTCTCGCCGCGCCCCGCCCAGCGCAAGGCCTTCGAGCGCCAGCTGGAGATCGCGGTGGACACCGGCAAGCCGCTGTTCCTGCACCAGCGCGACGCGCACGCCGATTTCGTCGCGATCATGAAAGAGTTCGAGGGCCGCATCGGTCCCGCGGTCGTGCACTGCTTCACCGGCACGCGCGCGGAGCTCTTCGACTGCATCGACCGCGACTGGCACATCGGCATCACCGGCTGGCTGTGCGACGAACGCCGCGGCCAGCACCTGCGCGAGATCGTCGCCAACATCCCCGCAAACCGGCTGATGGTCGAGACCGACGCGCCGTACCTGCTGCCGCGCTCGCTCAAGCCGATGCCGAAGGACCGCCGCAACGAGCCGATGCACCTGCCGCATATCGTCGAGGAACTCGCGCGCGACCGCGGCGAGGACGTGGCATCGGCCGCGGCCAACGCCACCGCGACCACGCGCGCGTTCTTCCGGCTGCCCACGTCCGGCTGAACCAAGGCGGCTGCGTATTGGCCGCATGTCCGCACTTCATGCGTCGCGGCCGTCGCGATCCGCACTGGCTGGCGTGGGCCGCCTTTCGCGTCTGACACGACGCACGCTGATCCGGCAAGGCGCCGGCGCCGCTTGGCGCCGGCGCCATCACCGGGCCTGCAGTGGGTGGTGACTCAGCGCTTCACCAGTTCGACGCGGCGGTTCCTGGCCTTGCCTTCCTCGGTCGCGTTGTCGGCCACCGGCTGCGCCTGGCCGTGGCCCTTCGCCTGCAGGCGCTCGGCGGCGATGCCCTGCGTCGTCAGCGCGGCAACCACCGCTTTCGCGCGTGCCTCGGACAGGCGCTGGTTGTCCGCGGCGTCGCCGCTGGCGTCGGTATGGCCGTCGATCGACAGGCGCAGCGCCGGGTCGTCGCGCAGCAGCTGCAGAACCTGGTCCACCTGCGGCTGCGAAGCAGGGAGGATGTCGGCCTTGTCCACGGCGAAGTTCACCTGGATCGCCACCCGGCCGTCGGCATCGATCTTCGCGCGCAGCGCGTCGGCCGGCAGCAGCGCCGACGTCGGCACCAGTGCGCGCTCGCGCAGCACGATCAGGCCGGAGAAGTGGCGGCCGGAGCACGCGCGCACCCACACGTTGCCGTCGTCGCGGCGCAGCACGTACACATCGACCGGGTGCATCACCAGGCACTTGGCCTCGGGCGGGTAGTCGCGCATCACGGCCTGGATCGCCTTGTCCTGGCGCGCGTCGGACGGCTCCTCGCCGCTGTACACCTTCACTCCGCCCGCTGCCGTCACCGCGTGCTCGATGTTGCGCGCGATCTCGGTGGCGGAGAAATCCTTGCCCGCATCCCGCGCCACGCGCATGCCGAGCGCATGCACCTGGCCCTCGACCGTCTCGAAGCGGTCGCCGACCCAGAACGCGGCTTCGCCATGCTCCAGGCGTCGACCCTGGCGCGGCGTTTCGCTGTAACCGTCGGGAATGGAGAAGTAGGGGAGCGCACCGAGCTCGGCGGTCGACGCCGGCAGCGCGGCGATGTCGAAGCCGGCGGCAACGGCATCCGCCACATCGACCGGGGGCAGGTCCGCGCTGGTGGCGGAGTCGGCGGTCCCGCTGATGGCCAGGCTGTCGCCGGCAGCCGTGGCCTGCGCCTGCTGCTGCGCGGCATCGCCGGCGGCGGCGGTGGAGCGATCGCACGCGGTCGCGGACAACGCGAGCATCGCGAACAGCAACGTGGTGCGGGTGGTGCGGCTGGTTCCCTTCATGGCGATCTCCGTGGTCTGGTCATGCCTCGCGCGGCAGCGGGCAAGCTACCAGATCATGGAGACCGCCTTCGGCTGTCAGTCCGGGCGGCGGGTGTTGATCGCAACCAGGTCCAGCCGGCGCGGGGCGGGGTCATCGCGCGCCACCAGCTGCACCTGCTCGATGCCGGGCTCCTGGCAGGAGCGGCCGATTTCGGCCATCAGGCGCAGGCGCGTGTCGTAGACCTGGCTGAAGTTGTGCTGTCCCGTCCATTCACCGACCTCGCGCTGGGTGGGCAGGACGCGATGCTCGCAATCGGCCACGTAGAGGACGGCTTCGGCCTGGACCGCCGGCAGCGACTGGATCGACTCCTGCGCAGCGGCCGGGGCGATGAAGGCGGCCAGGGCCAGGGCGATGCTGGTGCGGACGTTCATGGTGCTTCTCCAGGGCGAACATGCCGGGCGATTCCCGGTGCCAGCAAGGCTCCCGCGACGGATCCCGCAAGTCTTGAGGGGCTCGCCCGGGCTTGCTGAGGCAATCGTTTGCAATGCTTGGGGAATGCTTGGGGACCGCTCCGGCCGGCGTTTTCCGTATCCCTGTATGCGGCCGCCCGCGAATGGTGCGCATTGGACCGATCCGACCCGATCCCGCTGGCGTTCGACGATGTGGTGATCGACTTCGCCGGTCGTCGCCTGTTGCGCGGTGGCCGGCCGCAGGCGCTGGAACCCAAGGCCTTCGACGTGCTAGCCCTGCTCGCGCAGGCGCCCGGCCGGGTGTTCACGCGCGACGAGATCCTCGATGCGGTCTGGGGCCACCGCTATGTCACTCCAGGCGTGTTGAATCGGGTGGTGACCCTGCTGCGGCATGCGCTGGGCGAAGACGCGCACGCGCCGCATTACCTGCATACCTTGCATGGCGTCGGCTATCGCTTCGATCCCGGCGCTCGCGCAGCACCCCCGCGGCCGCCCGGTGCGCCCGGTGCGCCCTGGCGCAGGCTTGGCTGGCTGCTGCTGCCGCTACTTGCTCTGATGCTGGCCGCTGCGTGGTATTTGCGGCCGCGTGCGGAACCCGTGGCGGCAATGCCCGTGTCGTCCGCGGCGAGGCCTGCGCCAATGCCCGTCCTGGTGGTGATGCCGCTCAAGCCGATCGGCCTGGGCGAGGGCGTGCGCATTCTTGCCGATGGCCTGAGCGAGGAAATGATCGGCAGCCTGGCCCGGATCGACGGTTTGCGCGTGATCGCGCGCGAGTCGACCCGGCTGGCCGCGGCCGAAACCCGCGATCCCGCACAGCTGGCGCAACGGCTGGACGTCACCCATTCGCTTGAAGGCAGCCTGCAGCAGGACGGGCAGTCGCTGCGCATCCGCCTGCGCCTGGTCGACGCCGGCAGCGGCAGCGCGCTCTGGACGCGCGATTTCGATCGCCACGCCAATGAAGTGCTGCCGCTGCAGCGGGAGATCGGCGAGGCGGTGGCCGCCGCATTGACGCTGAAGCTGGGCCTGGCGGGCACGCCCAGGGAGAGCGGCGATGCGGAATTCCTGCGCCGCTCCCTGGCGGCCCGCAGGTTGCTGGCGTCGGGCAGCTTCTGGTTGCCGCTCGAAGATGCCGAGCGGGCGGAATCCGAGTTCCGCGCACTGCTGCGCGAGCGCGAGGAGGACGCCCACTCGCACGCCGGCCTGGCGATGGCGCTGACCATCCGTGAAATACGCACGCCTGCGCTGGCATCGGCCCTTCGCGCGGAAGTGCTGCACGAAGCGGGCATCGCCCGGCGGCTGGATCCGTCGCTGCCCGAGCCCTACGTGCTGCTGGCCCGCGACGCCTGCGCCAGGGACGCGTGGGAACGTTGCCTGGCCTTGCAGGCCGAGGCGGCACGGGTGGCGCCCAGTGATGTCCGGACCGTGGTCGGATACCAGTTTATCCTGGCGCGGCTCGGCTACCTGGATCGCGCCGAGGCGGCAGCCCGCGAACTTGCCGTGCGCGACCCGATCAACACCAGCCCGCGTTTCATCCTCGGCCGTCTTCTCGACACCCGGGGCCGGCATGACGAAGCCCGTGCTGAACTCGAGAAAGCCGGGGCAGGTGGCGCCTATGCACGCTGGTTCAACGCCGTCTGGCGTCGCGACCATGCGCAGGCACTGCGCATCGCGACCACGCAGATCGGCGCACCGGACAATGACGATCCCAATGCCGCGCTGCTCGTGCCCGGCTATGTCGCGGTCTCCCACGCGCTGATCGACCCGGAGCGGTGGCCGCAGGCGCTGGCCGAGTTCGACACGTACGAACGCAACGCCGTCTTCTGGAATTTTTCCCGCGTCCTGGCGCCCGACGCCCCTGCGCATGCGCCCGAGTTCATCGCCAGGCTCAACGAGATGCGGCGCCGCAACTATTCGAGCTGGGATCTGCTGCTATGGACGAAGGACCTGGCCTGGCTGCGCCGCGACCCGGCGTTCCAGGACTACCTGCGCGACACCGGCATCCTTGCCTACTGGCGCAGGCACGGCTTCCCGCAGCAGTGCCGCCCGGTGGGAGAAGGCGCCGCCTGCGCCTGAACGGTGCGCCGCGCCGGCACGTCCGGCGCCGCCAGCGCGCGACTCACGAACGCAATCCGACCCCGCGCTTCAGCAGCCACAGGCTGAGCGCGCCGAGCGCCACCACGAAGCCCAGCATCAGCGCATACGCCAGCCACAGCGACACGTCGCTCTGCCCGAGCAGGCCGTAGCGGAACGCGTTGACCATGTAGAAGATCGGGTTGGCGTGGGTGGCGGCCTCGGCCCAGTCAGGCAGCAGGCGCACCGAATAGAACACACCGCCGAGATAGGTCAGCGGGGTAAGGATGAAGATCGGCACGATCGCCACGTCATCGAACTTCTTGGCGTACACCGCGTTGACGAAGCCGGCCAGCGAGAAGATGGTCGCGCCCAGCAGCACCGTGCTCAGCGTCACCCACGGGTGCGGGATGCGTACGGTGGTGAACAGCATGGCGATGGCCAGCACGATCACGCCCACCATCACCCCGCGCAGCACCGCGCCGGCGACGTAGCCGCCGAGGATCACCCACGGCGGCATCGGGCTGACCAGCAGCTCCTCGACGTGGCGGCCGAACTTGGCGCCGAAGAAGCTCGACGAGATGTTGCCGTAGCTGTTCTGGATCACGCTCATCATCACCAGGCCCGGCACGATGAAGTCCATGTAGGCGATGCCGTCCATGGTCCCGATCCGCGAGCCGATCAGGCCGCCGAAGATCAGGAAGTACAGGGTCATGGTGATCGCCGGCGGCACCAGGGTCTGGCTCCAGATGCGCAGGATGCGCATCACTTCGCGGCGGGCGATGGTGCCCAGCGCCACCATGTTCGGGCGCAGGGTGCCGGCCTCGGCCACGGCGGGGTCGAGGGCGTTCATGCCGCCGCTCCCGGGGCCGCGGCCGGCCGCGCCGGGTCGCCGGTGAGGCGCACGAAGAGCTCTTCCAACCGGTTCGACTTGGTGCGCATCGAACGCACGCGGATGCCGGCGGAATCCAGCGCGGCGAACACGCGGTTGAGGTCCATGGCGCGCGGCATGTCGATGTCCAGGGTGTGTGCGTCGATCGCGGTGACCGCCGCGCCGGGGATGTCCGGGAGCTGCGTGGGCAGCATGCCGTCGACGTCGAACAGGAACCCTTCCACGTCGAGCTTCGACAGCAGCGTGCGCATCGGCCCGTGCTCGATGATCCGGCCGTGGTCGATGATCGCCAGGTTGCGGCACAGGTTCTCCGCTTCCTCCAGGTAGTGCGTGGTGAGGATGATCGTGGTGCCGGCGGCGTTGATCTCGCGCAGCGACTGCCACATGCCGCGGCGGATCTCGATGTCCACGCCGGCGCTGGGCTCGTCGAGGATCAGCAGCCGCGGGTTGGTCATCATGGCGCGCGCGATCATCAGCCGCCGCTTCATGCCGCCCGACAGCGTGCGCGCCATCGACTTCGACTTGCCGCCGAGGTGCGCGCGGTCGAGCTCGCGCTGCGCGCGCGGCAGCGCCTCGCGGCGCGGGATGCCGTAGAAGCCGGCGTAGTTCACCAGGATGTCGAGCGGACGCTCGAACATGTTGAAGTTGAGTTCCTGCGGCACCAGGCCGATCAGGCGCATGGCGCGCGCGCGCTCGACCTGCTGGTCCACGCCGAACACGCGCACCTCGCCCGAAGTGCGGTTGACCAGCGACGAGACGATGCCGATGAGCGTCGACTTGCCGGCGCCGTTCGGGCCGAGCAGGGCGTGGAAATCGCCGGGCGCGACATCCAGCGACACGCCCTTGAGCGCCTCGACACCGGTGTCGTAGGTCTTGCGCAGGTCGCGTACCGAAAGCGCGGCGTGGTCGCCGGCGGGCGTGGTGGACTGGGTCATCGTGGGTCCTGGCCGCGGCCGGATGCAGCGGGGGCGGTATTATAGGAGCCCTGCGGGTCGAGGCCCGGCAATGGTCTGTTCCGCTGTGCCCGCACAATTCCCGCTCAAGCTCGTTTCCCGCCGCATGCTGGCGCCTTCGGTGGCGCACCTGACCTTCGTCCGCGACGACGGCGCGCCGCTGGACTACATCCCCGGCCAGTTCGTGCAGGTGCACTTCCATTACGCGGACGGCACCGCCACCAAGCGCAGCTATTCGCTGGCCACCATCCGCGACCACGTACCGGATGCCGGCGAGAGCGTGGAGATCGCGGTGAGCTACGTGCCCGGCGGCGCCGCGACCGCGCTGTTCGAGGGCCTGGAGGAGGGCGGCACGGTGCAGGCCAGCGGCCCGTTCGGGCGCTTCTGCCTGCAGCCGGCCGACGACAACCGCCGCTACCTGCTGATCGCCACCGGCACCGGCGTGACCCCGTACCGCGCGATGCTGCCGCAGCTCGCCGAGGCGATGGCGGCGCGCGGCATCGAGGTGGTACTGCTGTTCGGTGCGCGCACGCCCGCCGAGCTGCTCTACGGCGACGAGTTCCGCGCGTTTGCCGCGCGCCACCCGGCGTTCCGCTTCGTGCCGTGCTTCTCGCGCGAGCTGCCCGCGCCGGGCTCGGCGCAGGCGCACGCCGATGTGCGCCACGGCTATGTGCAGCAGTTCATCGACGAGTTCGCGCCCTCGGCCGAGGGCGACATCGCCTACCTGTGCGGCAACCCGGACATGGTCGACGCCTGCTTCGAGGCGCTCAAGGTCCATGGCCTGCCGGTGCCGCGCATCCGCCGCGAGAAGTACGTCAGCAGCAAGTGAGTGCGCGGCGCGCGGCGCCGCTGTGTAAAGCACGCTTGACACCCGGTTCCTGGCGACGCACTCTTGTGTCAAGCAAACTTGACACGGAGTCCACCATGCAGTCGATCCAACGGCGTTACCAGCGCGAGTTCATCCCCGCCATGGCGGCCTACGTCGTGGTGCTGTTCCTGTCGATGTACGCGCTGCGCGCGGTCGATGCCACCTGGGCGCGCGCCGCCCTGGCACTGCTGCCGGCGGTGCCGATCGTGTTCGTTGCACGCGCGGTGCTGCGCTTCGTGCGCGACAGCGATGAAATGCAGCGCAGGATCCAGCTTGAATCCTTCGCCCAGGCGTCGCTGGTGCTGACGCTCGGCAGCTTCTCGCTCGGCCTGCTCGCGCTGGCCGGCGTGCTGCGGGTGGACACCGGCCTGGCGCTGATCCTGGTGCTGCCGGCGTATTCGCTGCTGTACGGCGTGTTCGCGTGCATCACTGCGCGTCGCTACCGGTGAAGAGCCGCGTCCGCGAACTGCGCGAGGCGCGCGGCTGGTCACAGGCGCAGCTCGGCGAACGTCTGGATGTCTCCAGGCAGACCGTGAACGCGATCGAGACCGGCAAGTACGATCCAAGCCTGCCGCTGGCGTTCCGCATCGCCGGCCTGTTCGCATCGCCCATCGAAGCCATTTTTCTCCCCGAGGATCCTGCATGAGTACACGTGGAACCACCATCGCCACGCTGCTGGCCGCGGCGCTCGCCGCCGGCTGTGCGGCGCAGACCGGCGAGGGCGTCGAGGGCCCACTGGCCGACGGGCGCATGCGCCACGGCACGCTGGCGTTCGAGCCCTGTTCGCTGAGCGCGGTCGGCGCGTCCGCCGTGGAGGCGCAGTGCACGCGCTTCGAAGTTCCCGAGGACCATGACGCACCCGACGGCCGGCGCATCGAGCTGGCGGTGGCGTGGATCCCGGCCAAGGGCCAGGCCGAACCCGACCCGGTGTTCATGATCGCCGGCGGACCCGGGCAGTCCGCGCTCGAGTCCTACCCGAGCGTGGCGCCGGCGTTCTCCGACGTGCGCCGCAACCGCCACGTGCTGCTGGTCGATGCGCGCGGCACCGGCGGGTCGCACCCGCTGCGTTGCAGCGACGGCGAGGGCGACAACGCGTTCGGCCCGGCGGACGACATGAGCCCGGACGCGATGCGCGCGTTCGCTGCGCAGTGCCGCGACACGCTGGCCAAGGACAGCGACCTGCGCCGCTACGGCACCATGGACCACGTGCGCGACCTCGACCTGGTGCGCGCGGCGTTCGGCGCACCGCAGGCCAACCTGGTCGGCGTGTCGTACGGCACCCGCGTCGCGCAGCAGTACGCCAAGGCGTTCCCGGCCCAGGTGCGCACGGTGGTGATCGACGGCGTGGTGCCCAACACCCTGGCGCTGGGCCAGGAGCACGCGCGCAACCTGGAAGACGCGCTGGCCGCGCAGTTCGCGCGCTGCCGCGCCGACAAGGCCTGCCTGGCCAACCTCGGCGACCCGACCGCGCAGCTGGCCGCGGTGCGCACCGCGCTGCAGGCCGGCAACCTCGCCGAAGTGCGCTTCCGCGATCCGGTGAACGGCGCGTGGCACACGCAGGCGCCGCAGTTCGGCGACCTCGCCGCGCTGCTGCGGATGTTCTCCTACCAGCCGGCCACGGCGTCGACCTTGCCGCTGCTGCTGCACGAGGCCGCCAACGGCCGCTACGAGCCGCTGATGGCGCAGTCGCGGCTGCTGGCGTCGTCGCTCGGCGACATGATCGCGCACGGCATGCAGCTGTCGGTGATGTGCACCGAGGATGCGTCCGACCTCAAGAGCGACCCGCGCGACAGCACCAGCGTGCTCGGCAACGACATGGTCGAACTGATGCAGGCGCAGTGCGAAGCCTGGCCCGTGGCCCCGCGGGCGGCCGGCTTCCGCGCGCCGCTGGACGGCGACGTGCCGGTGCTGGCGATCAGCGGCGAGTACGACCCGGTCACGCCGCCGCGCTATGGCGAAGAGGTCGTGAAGCACCTCGCCAATGGTCGCCACCTGGTCGCTCCCGGCCAGGGCCATGCGGTGCTCGGCGTCGGCTGCATGCCCAAGCTGTTCGCGCAGTTCATCGAACGCGCCGATGCCGCCGGCATCGACGCCACCTGCCTCGAGCGCCTGGCCGCCGAGCCGCCGTTTGCCGGCAACTATGGCTGGGAGCCTTGAGATGATCGAAGTCCACGACCTGCACAAGAGCTTCCCGTCCAAGACCGGCCCGGTGCACGCGGTGCGCGGGGTCAGCTTCACCGCCCGCGACGGCGAGATCACCGGCCTGCTCGGCCCCAACGGCGCCGGCAAGACCACCACCCTGCGCATGCTGTACACGCTGATGACGCCCGAGCGCGGCGAGGTGCGCATCGACGGCCTCGACACGCGGCGCGATGCCGCCGCGGTGCGTCGTCGCCTCGGCGTACTCCCTGACGCGCGTGGCGTGTACAAGCGCCTCACCGCGCGCGAGAACATCGCCTACTTCGGTCGCCTGCACGGCCTCGACGACGCCACCATCGCCGCGCGCACCGCGGCCATGGCGGAGACGCTGGGCATGGTCGATTTCCTCGACCGTCGCACCGAAGGGTTTTCGCAGGGCCAGCGCACCAAGACCGCGATCGCGCGCGCGCTGGTGCACGACCCGCGCAACGTGATCCTCGACGAGCCCACCAACGGGCTGGACGTGATGACCACCCGCGGGCTGCGCGCGTTCCTGCAGCAGCTGCGCGGCGAGGGCCGCTGCGTGATCTTCTCCAGCCACATCATGCAGGAGGTCGCGGCGCTCTGTGACCGCATCGTCATCATCGCCAACGGCGAGGTGCGTGCCCACGGCACGCCCGACGAGCTGCGCGCGCAGGCGGGCGAAGACAACCTGGAGGACGCCTTCGTCCAACTGATCGGCACCGAGGAGGGCCTGTCCGCATGAGCCTGACCAACAACGCGTTGTTCACCGTCGCGCGCAAGGAACTGATGGACCTGTTCCGCGACCGGCGCACGGTGATGCTGGGCCTGCTGATGGGTCCGATCCTGTTCCCGGTGCTGATCCTCGGCATCGGCTCGATGGCCGAGAAGCGCGCGCGCACCCAGCTCGAGTCCACCCTGGAGCTGCCGGTGATCGGCGCCGGGCACGCGCCCAACCTGGTGCGCCACCTCGGCACGCGCAACATCGCCACGCTGCCGCCGCCGGCCGACCCGGACACCGCGGTGCGCCAGCAGGAGCACGACGTGGTGCTGCGCATCCCGGCCGACTACCCCGAGCGCTGGCGCGAGAGCCGCGGCGCGATGGTCGAGCTCATCTACGACTCGTCCCGCCAGGATTCGCGGATCCCGGTGGAGCGCCTGCAGACCGCGATCGCCCAGTACGGGCAGCAGCTCGGCGCGCTGCGCGTGGTCAGCCGCGGTCTGAGCCCCGAGGTGGCGACGCCGGTGCTGGTCGCGCAGCGCGACGTGGCCACGCCCGAGGCGCGGCGCGGCATGCTGCTGGCGTTCCTGCCGTACCTGCTGATCCTGAGCGCGTTCCTCGGCGGCGCCTACCTGGTGATCGACGTCACCGCGGGCGAGCGCGAACGTCAGTCGCTCGAGCCGCTGCTGGCCACGCCGGCATCGCGCAGCGCGCTGATGAGCGGCAAGATCCTCGCCGCGTGCCTGTTCGGGATGCTCAGCCTGGCGCTGATCCTGGTGGCGTTCAAGCTGAGCTTCGCGCTGGCACCCAGGGCGATGCAGCTGGTCTCGGTCTCGGCGCCGATGATGCTGCAGATGCTGCTGGTGCTGCTGCCGATGGTGCTGATCGGCACCACGCTGCTGACCCTGATCGCGGCCAGCGTGAAGTCGGTGAAGGAAGCGCAGAGCTACATGAGCATCCTGATGCTGCTGCCGATCGTGCCGACGGTGGTGCTGATGGTGAATCCGGTGAAGAACGCGCTGTGGCAGTTCACGGTGCCGTTCCTGGCGCAGAACCAGATGCTGCTGAAGCTGGTGCGCAGCGAGTGGATCACGCCGCTGGAATGGGGCACCTACCTGGCCGCGGGCTTCGGGTTGGGGGTGGTGCTGTGGCTGCTGGCCGCGCGCCTGTACCACCGCGAGAAGCTGGCGATCTCCGCCTGACGCCGGCACGTTCATTCACGAAGAAGCCCGGCTCGCGCCGGGCTTTTTTTTGCGTGGGGCCCCTGTGGTGGCCGGGAGGCCAGCGCCGGGGGACATGAGCGCTCAAGGGCCTTGGTACCCGCCGCCAACACCAGCCCCGCGCTTTTTTTCCCGCAGGTCGGGAAAGAACCACAAAAAAAGCCCGGCTCGCGCCGGGCTTTTTTGCCTTGCCTCCCGCGTCACTCGCCGGGATTGAACGCGATGGTGCGCCGGGTGGTGACCGCCTCGGCCACGGGCTCGAAGCGCCAGCGGCGCACCGCGGCGACCGCCTCGCGGTCGAACACCCGCGGCGGATTGGCGCGCACCACGCGTGCATCGCTGACGCTGCCGTCGGGCGACACGGTGAACTCCACCTGCACCTCGCCGGACTGCGCGGCACGCAGCGCTTCCGCCGGGTAACGCGGTGCCGGGGTGCTCAGTGCGCGCAGGGCGGTGCCGACGGCCGGCGTGGTGGCCGCGGCGGGCCGCGCGGCGGCGGCACGTTCCTCGGCCGCGCGCTGTTCGGCGGCGCGCTGCTCGGCCACGCGCTGCTCCTCGCGACGCGCGGCTGCGGCGGCTTCCTCGGTTGCGGCGCGTGCGGCGACAGCCTGCTGCTCCACCAGCTGCTGCGCGGCGGCGCGCTGTTCGTCGGCCTGGGCGCGGACGCGATCGGCGGCCAGCTGTTCCTGGCGCGCGGCCTCCTGCTCGGCGGTCAGTGCCTGCTGGGCGACGCGCCGGCCGGCGGCCTCCTCGGCGCCGGTGATCGAGGCCTTCAGGCGTGCCAGCGACGGATGGTTGGCGTCGGCCTTCTCGATCAGGGCGGACAGGCGCCGGGCCTCGAGGAAGTCTTCGCGGTCACGCCCCTGCTCGGTGGCGATGACCACCATCGGCATCAGGTCGGTGAGCGCGCTGGACACCGCCGCGTCGCCGGGGGACTTCTCGCGCAGGGCGAGGTAGTACTCCATGGCGTTGTCGCCAGCCGGTGCGTACAGCTTGCTCTCGGCATAGGCCGCGCGTGCCTTGGCGCGCAGTTCATCGGGGCTGAGCGCGGCAAGTGCCGCGGCGGTCCCTTCGGTGGCGGCAGCCGCGGCGGCGGCGGCCTGCTCGCCGGTCACCGCCTCGGCGGCCGACTGGGTGGTGGTGGCCTCGTCGTTCTTGCAGGCCGACAGGGCGCAGATCAGCGCCACGCCCAGCGCGAGCCGGTAGACCACCGGGCGCGGGAACGCATGTTTTGTCACAGACATCGGTTCAACTCCCCCTTGGTGCGCGGGCGCGCACGTGTGCGTAGGACGCGACAGGCGCGGCCGTTTGTCAACACCCGGGCGCCGTCGGCACCGCCTGCGCTACTTGCCGATGCAGAAGCGCGAAAAAATGTGACCGAGTAGTTCGTCCGCGCCCACCTGCCCGGTGACCTCGCCCAGCGCGCGATGCGCGGCACGCAGCGCCTCGGCGGCCAGGTCCAGGGTTTCGGTTGCAAGCGCGTCCGCCGCGATCTCGAGGTGGCCGGCCGCGCGTGCCAGCGCTTCGACATGGCGCGCGCGCGCGGTGAACTCGCCTTCGCCCGCGGCCGGCTCGCCCAGCACCGCCGCGCGCAGGCGCGCGTGCAGGGCGTCCAGCCCCGCGCCGGAGCGTGCCGACACGCGCAACACACCCGGTGCCGCGGCCGGGGCATCGGCGGGCAGCAGGTCGGCCTTGTTGTGCAGCCAGAGGATTTCGGGAACGCCGGCCAGGGCGATATCGAGCGCGGCACGGCCGGCATCCGGGTCACGGGCATCCAGCACCACCACCGCCAGCCCGGCGCGCTTCAGCTCGTCGTGCGCGCGGCGCATGCCCTCGCGTTCGATTGCATCGCCGCCTTCGCGCAGGCCGGCGGTGTCGACCAGGAGCAGCTCGGCGCCGTCGATGTGCAGCGATTCGCGCAGCAGGTCGCGGGTGGTGCCCGCGACGTCGGTGACGATGGCGCGCTCGCTGCCCGCGAGTGCGTTCAGCAGCGAGCTCTTGCCGGCGTTGGGCGGCCCGACGATCACCGCGTGCAGGCCGTCGCGCAGGCGCCGCCCGCGTTCGGCGGCGGCGAGCAGCGCGGCAAGGGCGGCGCGGGCCTCGCCCAGGCGCGCCGCCAGCAGGTCGCCACCGAGGGTATCGAGGGGCTCGTCGGCGAAATCGATGGCGGCTTCGGCGTGCACCCGGATCGCGACCAGCGCGTCGGCCAGCGCCTCCACCCGGTGCGAGAACGCGCCGTCGAGCGCGCGCCGCGCCGCACGCGCGGCAAGCATGTCGCCGGCGGCGATCAGGTCGGCGACGGCCTCGGCCTGCGCCAGGTCCAGGCGACCGTTGAGGAACGCGCGCTCGGTGAATTCGCCGGGCCGTGCCATGCGCGCGCCCAGTGCGCAGCAGCGCGCCACCAGCGCCTGCAGCAGCGCCGGATTGCCGTGCGCCTGCAGTTCGGCGACGTCCTCGCCGGTGTAGCTGGCCGGACCCGGGAACAGCAGCGCGATGCCGTCGTCGAGCACCTCGCCGGCGGCGTCGCGGAAGCGCGCGTGGTGGGCATGGCGCGGGCGCAGCCTGCGCCCGCAGAGAGTGGCCGCGATCGCGGACGACGCCGGACCCGACAGCCGCACGATGCCGATGCCGCCGGCGCCGGGCGCGGTGGCGACGGCGACGATGGTGTCGGTGGCGCGGTCAGGCATGGCCGCGTGGTCCGGCCGCCGGCATCACTTCTTCGCGACCGCCGTCCCGGTGTCGCCGGGCTTGGCCGGCTTGTCGGCATAGCGGCGGATCAGCCACCACTGCTGCAGCAGGCCGAGCGAGCCGTTGGTGACCCAGTACAGCACCAGGCCGGCCGGGAAGAACACCATGAACACGCCGAACACGAGCGGCATCAGCTGCATCATCTTCTGCTGCATCGGGTCCATGCCGACCATCGGCGTCAGCTTCTGCGTCGCCCACATCACCGCGATGTTGACCACCGGCAGGATGAAGTACGGGTCGCGCGCGGTCAGGTCCTGGATCCACAGCATCCACGGCGCGTGGCGCAGCTCCACCGACTCCAGCAGCACCCAGTACAGGGCGAGGAAGATCGGCATCTGCAGCAGCACCGGCAGGCAGCCGCCGACCGGATTGATCTTCTCTTTCTTGTAGAGCTCCATCATGGCGACCTGGAACTTCTGCTTGTCGTCGCCGTAGCGCTCCTTGAGCTGCGCGATGCGCGGCTGGAACTTGCGCATCTTGGCCATCGACTGGTACTGCGCCTTGGACAGCGGGAACAGCACCAGCTTGACCAGCATCACCAGGCCGATGATCGACCAGCCCCAGTTCTGGAACAGGCCGTGCAGCTTGTTGAGGATCCAGAACAGGCCCTCGCCGAGGAAGGCGAAGATCGAGAAGCGGCTGTAGTCGACCGCGCGGTCCAGGCCGGGGACGCCCTGCGCCTTGATCTGGCCGACCAGCTTGGGGCCGACCCAGAGACGGGCGCTGGTGCTGGCCTGGCCGTCGGGCGCCACGCTGACGCCGGGGCCGACTTCGCGGACCAGGTACAGCGGCGCGCCGCCGGCACCCGGCGTGGACTGCAGCGACACGGTGACCTCGTCGGTCGGCTGCGGGATCCACGCGCTGAAGAAGTGGTGCTGCAGCATCGCCAGCCAGCCGCCGGTCTGCACCTGGTTGAGCGGGCCGTCGCCGACGAAGTCGTCGTACTTGCGGCGGCTGTAGCCGTCGACGGCGCTGAACCAGGTAGCACCGTTGAAGCTGAAGGACTCCGGGTTGGTCCAGCCGGACTTGACCGCGAGCGGCAGGCGGATCAGCTGGCGGTAGACGTGGCCCTGCCACAGCGCATCGCTCTTGTTGTAGACGGTGTCGCGCACATCGATCGCATAGCTGCCACGGGTGAACACGTACACGCGGCGGATGCTGACTCCGTCGGGCCCATGCCACACGAACGGCACCTCGAGCGTGTCGCTGCCCGCCGCCAGCTGGTACTGCTGCTGCGCCGACTCCGGCTGGAAACCGGCCTCGTGCGTCGGCGCGGCGTTGCCCTGGCTGACCCAGCCGCTCTGCGCGGCGAAGAACCGTGCCGGCGCGTCATCGAACAGGCGCACCGGCGCGCTGCCGTCGTCGCGGGTCTGCGGGAAACGCAGCAGGTCGACGCGGGCGACCACGCCGCCGCGCAGCGCCAGGTCGAGCACGTCGGTGCGCACCTGCAGCAGGCCATCGACCGCCGCCGCCGGGGTGGCGCCCATGCCGGGAATCGCTCCGACGGCAGGCGCCGCGGGCGCCACCGGCACCGCGCCTGGAACCGCTGCGCTGGCCGGCGCGCCGGGAATGCTGGCATCGGGACCGGCGATCGCGGCAGCGGTATCCGCCACCGGAACGGGTGCGCGCTGCTCCTTGCCCCACTCCATCCACAACAGGGTCGCCACCATCAGCCAGGCGAAGATCAGGAAGGTGCGGGTCTGGTTCATCGGGCAGGAATGCTCATTGGCCGGCAGGACGCGGCGCTGGGATGGCGGAAGGGGGGGCGGCGGGCATTGTGCCGGTCACGTCCGGTGCGGGCAACGCGCCGGCGCGGCGCAACGCATCGCGGAAGGCTTCGCGCAGCGCTTCGGGCGCCGCACTGGAGGCACCGTGGCGCACGACCACGACGAACGCCGCGTCCGGCAATGCAGCGCGGACATGGCGGAATTCGTCGCGCAGCGCGCGCTTGATGCGGTTGCGCGCCACCGCGCGACGATCGACCTTGCGTGACACGGCAAGGCCCAGGCGCGCGGGCGCGCCATCACGCAGGACATGCAGGGCCAAAAGCGGCGTCGCCGTGCGGCGGCCGTCCTGGAAAACCCGGTCGAATTCCGCACGCACGCGTACACGCGCTTGGCGGGGCAAGCGGAGGTTCATGCGAAGCGGAAGGTTGGCGGCCAGCGGGAAGCGGCCGCCAGGCAGCGTCAGGCCGTGAGGCGCGCGCGGCCCTTGGCGCGGCGGCGGGCAAGGATCTTGCGGCCGTCGGCAGTCGCCATGCGGGCACGGAAACCGTGGTCGCGCTTGCGCTTGAGGTTGCTGGGTTGGAAGGTGCGCTTGGTGGCCATGGTGTCGGTCGCTCTAGCTGACGCGGCGGAAAGAACCGGAGATTCTAGGCGCGTCGATGGCCGCAGGTCAAATCGGGTTTGCCACCGCCTCCCGTCCCCACGGCGGCGCGGCGTACATGGCCGGGTGCGCGGTGATAGGCTGCGCGTTCCCCTTTCGCCCCCGCCGCACGTGGTTCGCCCACGGTGTCGGCGGCCCTGCCGTCGGTATGTCGAACGCACACATGGAAGCCTGGCCCCGTTGCCTCGAACGCCTGGAAGCCGAATTCCCGGCCGAAGACGTTCAAACCTGGCTGCGGCCGTTGCAGGCGGCGCGCCGCGCCGACTCGACGGTGCTGTACGCACCCAACGCCTTCGTGCGTGACGAGGTGCGCGACCGCTACATGGTGCGGATCCGCGAGCTGCTCGGCCACTTCGGCGGCGGCGGCGAGGTGTCGCTCGAGATCGGCTCGCTGCCGAAGGCGGCGGAGCCTGCGCGCGCGGCCGTGGCACCGACGGCCTCGGCCGCCGACCTCGCGTTCCACGGCAACCTCGACAACCACTACACGTTCGAGAACTTCGTCGAGGGCCGCAGCAACCAGCTCGGCCGCGCCGCCGCGTGGCAGGCCGCGCAGAAGCCCGGCGACCGCGCCCACAACCCGCTGCTGCTGTACGGAGGCACAGGCCTGGGCAAGACCCACCTGATGTTCGCCGCCGGCAACGAGATGCGCCGCAACAACCCCGGCGCGCGGGTGCTGTACATGCGCTCCAACGACTTCTACAGCGCGTTCTTCCGCTCGCTGCAGGAACGCACCGCGGACCAGTTCAAGCGCCAGTTCCAGCAGCTCGACGCGCTGCTGATCGACGACATCCAGTTCTTCGCCGGCAAGGACCGCACGCAGGAGGAGTTCTTCCACACCTTCAACGCGCTGTTCGAAGGCCGCCAGCAGATCATCATGACCTGCGACCGGTTCCCGCGCGAAGTCGAGGGCCTCGAGCCGCGGCTGAAATCACGCCTCGCCTGGGGCCTGCCGGTGGGCATCGACCCGCCCGATTTCGAGACCCGTGCGGCGATCGTGCTGGCCAAGGCGCGCGAGCGCGGCACCCACATCCCCGAAGACGTGGCGTTCCTGCTCGCCAAGCGGATGCCGTCCAACGTGCGTGACCTGGAAGGCGCGCTGAATACGCTGACGGCGCAGGCCAATTTCACCGGCCGGGCGATCACCCAGGAGTTCGCGCTGGAGACCCTGCGCGACCTTCTGCGCGCCCAGCAGGCCTCGGTCAGCATCGCCAACATCCAGAAGACCGTGGCAGACTACTATGCGTTGCAGATGAAGGATTTGCTGGGCAAGAAGCGGACGCGTTCGCTGGCCCGCCCTCGCCAGATGGCGATGGCGCTGGCCAAGGAGCTCACCGAGCACAGCCTGCCCGAAATCGGCGACGCGTTCGCGGGTCGAGACCACACCACGGTCCTGCACGCGTGCCGTCAGATCCGCACCCTGGCGCAGACGGACGGAAAGCTGCGCGAGGACTGGGACAAGCTGATCCGCAAGTTGAACGAATAAGCCATTGCTGGACCGCCCCGCGAACGCCTGTACGGACCGGGGACAAGCTGTGGATAGTTTGCGATGTTGAAACGGGGCCGGAAACTGTCCACAGCTTGTCCGCAGACCTGGCGGAGTTTCACACTGGGGTTGTAGCGGCGGAAATATGTTGTAGATCAGATAATTACGTAGGTTTTCAACAGATTTTTCCGCCTCCACCACCACCGCTTTTTGTTATTTATCCTATTTAAGAGCTAAGGGCTAAGGGGACACCACGGCATGCGTTTCAGTCTGCAGCGAGAAGCTTTCCTCAAGCCCTTGGCCCAGGTCGTCAACGTCGTGGAGCGGCGCCAGACCCTGCCCGTCCTGGCCAACCTGCTGGTCGTGGTGACCGGCAGCCAGCTGTCGCTGACCGGTACCGACCTCGAGGTCGAAATGGTGGCGCGCTGTGGAGTCGACGACGCCCAGGACGGTGAGATCACCATCCCGGCGCGCAAGCTGTTCGACATCGTTCGCGCCCTCCCCGATGGCAGCAAGGTCACCGTGTCGCAGTCCGGCGACAAGGTCACCGTGCAGGCGGGTCGCAGCCGCTTCACGCTGGCCAGCCTGCCGGCCAACGACTTCCCGTCGATCGACGAGGTCGAGGCCACCGAGCGCGTCAATGTCCCCGAGGCGGCGCTCAAGGAACTCATCGAGCGCACGTCGTTTGCGATGGCGCAGCAGGACGTTCGCTACTACCTCAACGGCCTGCTGTTCGACCTCGCCGACCAGCGCCTGCGTTGCGTGGCCACCGACGGCCACCGCCTCGCGCTGTGCGAAGCCGCGCTGGAAGACAGCGTGCAGTCCAAGCGCCAGATCATCGTGCCGCGCAAGGGCGTGACCGAGCTCCAGCGCCTGCTGGAGGGCGGCGACCGCGTGCTCGAGCTGGAGATGGGCCGCAACCACATCCGCGTGAAGCGCGACGATGTCACCTTCACCAGCAAGCTGATCGACGGCCGTTTCCCGGATTACGAGGCCGTTATCCCGATTGGCGCCGACCGCGAGGTGCGCATCGACCGCGAGGTGCTGCGCGCCGCGTTGCAGCGTGCCGCCATCCTCTCCAACGAGAAGTACCGCGGCGTGCGCCTGGAAGTGTCGCCGGGCCAGCTGAAGATCAACGCCCACAACCCGGAACAGGAAGAAGCCCAGGAAGAAGTCGAGGCCGACACCAGCGTCGACGGCCTGGCGGTGGGTTTCAACGTGAACTACCTGCTCGACGCGCTGGGCGCGCTGCGCGACGAGACCGTGGTCATCGCGCTGCGCGACGCCAACTCGTCGGCGCTGGTGCGCGAGGCCGCCAACGAGCGCTCCCGCCATGTCGTGATGCCGCTGCGGCTGTGATCAACACGTTCCACGTGGAACACGAACGCCCGGCCTGGTCCGGGCGTTCTGCTTTTCCAGGGTGGGCTGGATGCGCCTGACCCGACTCGAGCTGCGCAACCTGCGCAACCTGCGCGACGTCGCGCTGCAGCCCGGCCCGGGCCTGAACCTGCTGGTCGGGGCCAACGGTGCGGGCAAGACCAGCGTGCTGGAGGGACTGCACCTGATGGCCTACGGTCGCAGCTTTCGCGGCCGCGTGCGGGACGGGCTGGTACGCACCGGCGCCGACGCGCTCGAAGTCTTTGCGGAATGGCGGGCATCAGATGCGTCGGGAACTGAAGGCTTGCGCAAGGCCGGGCTGCGCCATACCGGCGCGAGTTGGGAGGCGCGACTGGATGGCGAGAAGGTCGGGCACCTCGGGGAACTGTGTGCCGCGTTCATGGTGGTGGCGTTCGAGCCCGGCAGCCATGCGCTGGTGTCGGGAGGCGGCGAGCCGCGCCGACGGTTCGTGGATTGGGGGTTGTTCCACGTGGAACAGGACTTCCTGCCGGTCTGGCGCCGCTATTCGCGCGGGCTCAAGCAGCGCAATGCGCTGCTGAAGGCGGGTGCCGGACCGGCGCAGCTGGCCGCCTGGGATCTCGAGCTGGGCGCGGCCGGTGAAGAACTCACGCGCCGCCGGGTCGTCTATCTGGAGCGCCTGCAGGAGCGCCTGGCTGTGGTGGCTGCGGACCTAGCGCCCGGGTTGGGGCGCATGACGCTGGAGTTCGATCCGGGCTGGCGCCGCAACAGCCTGTCGCTCAGCGACGCGCTGGCCGTCGCGCAAGACCGCGATCGGGCCCTCGGCCACACCACGGTCGGCCCGCACCGCGCGGACTGGCGGCTGCAGTTGGCGTCGAAGCCCGACCGGGAGACGCTGTCCCGCGGCCAGGCCAAGCTGGCGGCACTGGCCTGCCTGTTTGCCCAGGCGACGGACTGCGCCCTCGAGCGCGGCGGCTGGCCGGTGGTGGCCCTGGATGACCTTGCCTCGGAGCTCGATGCCGAACACCGCCAGCGGGTGCTGTCGGTGTTGCAGGCGACTCCGGCCCAGGTGTTCATCACCGGCGTCGAACTGGCCAGCCTGCCCGTTGCACAGAGTGTCGTGTTCCACGTGGAACATGGTGAGGTCCGGCGCGCCGTTTGAGGTGCGGGGGGTGAGGGCCCCGGCGAGCCCCTCTGGGGTAGGGTTGCGCGCATCCTTGCCAAGCGCCGCAAACTGGTATAATGGCCGTCTCACACCCCTATAAGTAATGTGTCAGCCGCGGCATGGCAGCGGCAGGCACGGGTGGGGTATCCCGAAGGGCCAGAAGCATTCGATGACCGACCAGACCGACAGCACCCCCGATAGCGGCAACAGCAGCTACGACTCCAGCAAGATCACCGTCCTGCGCGGGCTGGAGGCCGTCCGCAAGCGTCCAGGCATGTATATCGGTGACGTCCACGACGGCACCGGCCTGCACCACATGGTGTTCGAGGTGGTCGACAACGCGATCGACGAGGCGCTGGCCGGCCACGCCGACGACATCGTGGTGACCATCCATGAAGACCGCTCGGTGTCGGTGTCCGACAACGGTCGCGGTATTCCGGTGGACATCCACAAGGAAGAGGGCGTGTCGGCGGCCGAAGTCATCATGACCGTGCTGCATGCCGGCGGTAAGTTCGACGACAACAGCTACAAGGTGTCCGGCGGCCTGCATGGCGTGGGCGTCTCGGTGGTGAACGCATTGTCCGAGCACCTCGGCCTGGATATCTGGCGCGACGGTTTCCATTACCGCCAGGAGTATTCGCTGGGCGAGCCGCTGTACCGGCTCAAGCAGATGGAGGCCACCGAGCGCCGCGGCACGCTGCTGCGCTTCCGCCCCGCGGTCGAGATTTTCAGCGACGTCGAATTCCACTACGAGATCCTCGCGCGCCGGCTGCGTGAGCTGTCGTTCCTCAACTCCGGCGTCAAGATCACCCTGGCCGACGAGCGCGGCGAGCCGCGCCGCGACGTGTTCGAGTACGAGGGCGGCATTCGCTCCTTCGTCGAGCACCTGGCGCAGCTCAAGACGCCGCTGCACCCCAAGGTGATCTCGGTCACCGGCGAGGAAAACGGCATCACGGTCGACGTGGCCCTGCAGTGGACCGACAGCTACCAGGAAACGATGTTCTGCTTCACCAACAACATCCCGCAGAAGGATGGCGGTACCCACCTGATCGGCTTCCGCGCCGCGCTCACGCGCACGCTGACCAACTACATCGAGCAGAACGGCATCGCCAGGCAGGCCAAGGTGAGCCTGTCCGGCGACGACATGCGCGAAGGCATGATCGCGGTGCTGTCGGTGAAGGTGCCGGATCCGAGCTTCTCGTCGCAGACCAAGGAAAAGCTGGTCAGCTCCGACGTGCGCCCGGTGGTCGAGCACACGTTTGGCGCCAAGCTCGAGGAATTCCTGCAGGAAAACCCGTCCGAGGCCAAGGCGATCGCCGGCAAGATCGTCGACGCCGCCCGCGCCCGCGAGGCCGCGCGCAAGGCGCGCGACCTGACCCGCCGCAAGGGCGCGCTGGACATCGCCGGCCTGCCGGGCAAGCTCGCCGACTGCCAGGAGAAGGATCCCGCGCTCAGCGAACTGTTCATCGTCGAGGGTGACTCGGCCGGCGGCTCCGCCAAGCAGGGCCGCAACCGCAAGACCCAGGCGATCCTGCCGCTGAAGGGCAAGATCCTCAACGTCGAGCGCGCGCGCTTCGACCGCATGCTGGCGTCGGCCGAGGTCGGCACGCTGATCACCGCGCTCGGCACCGGCATCGGCAAGGACGAATACAACCCCGACAAGCTGCGCTACCACCGCATCATCCTGATGACCGACGCCGACGTCGACGGCTCGCACATCCGCACCCTGCTGCTGACCTTCTTCTACCGGCAGATGCCGGAACTGATCGAGCGCGGCCACGTCTACATCGGCCTGCCGCCGCTGTACAAGATCAAGCAGGGCAAGACCGAGCTGTACCTGAAGGATGACGCGGCGCTCGACGCCTACCTCGCCGGCAACGCCGTGGAAGGCGCCTCCCTGGTCCCGGCCACCGGCGAGCCGGCGATCGAAGGCATGGCCCTGGAGAAGCTGCTGTTGGCCTTTGCCGGCGCGCGCGAGACCATCGTCCGCAACACCCACCGCTACGATCCCAACGTGCTCGAAGCGCTGATCGACTACACCCCGCTCGACGCCGCGCGCCTGGCGGAGAACACCGACGAGCGCCACGAACTCGACGTGCTCGAGGCCCGGTTGAACCGGGGTGGCCTGGGCCAGCCGCGCTACGCGCTGGAGTTTCAGGCGGGCGAAGGCGAGCATCCGGCCGCGCTGCTGGTCCGGCGCCGGCACATGGGCCTGGAAACCGTGCAGGTGCTGCCGTTCTCCGCCTTCGAGGGCGGCGAACTGCGCGCCCTGCGCGATGCCGCGGCGCTGCTCAACGGCCTGGTGCGCGACGGTGCGCAGATCGTGCGCGGCAACCGCACCCAGGCGGTCTCGAGCTTCGCCCAGGCGCAGGCCTGGCTGCTCGACGAGGCCAAGAAGGGCCGTCAGATCCAGCGCTTCAAGGGCCTCGGCGAAATGAACCCGGAACAGCTGTGGGAAACCACGGTCAACCCGGAGACCCGTCGCCTGCTGCAGGTGCGCATCGAGGACGCGGTCGCTGCCGACCAGATCCTGAGCACCCTGATGGGCGACGTGGTCGAGCCCAGGCGGGCGTTCATCGAGGACAACGCGCTGCGCGTGACCAATCTCGACGTGTGACCCCGCCTGCCTGCAGGGGAGTTGACGCCGCCTTCAGGTTGCGCGGTCTACAACCGCTTGACCCATTCAAGGAACTCCCCATGCGGACCTCGCCGATCTCTGCCGCTACCGCTGTCGCCATCGCCTGCCTGGCGGCGGCGTGCGCCACCACGACCTCGCCGACCGGGCGTACCCAGTACGTCGGCGCCGTCTCCCAGGATCAGCTCGATGCGCTGGGCGCGCAGGCCTTCGCCGAGCAGAAGGCGCAGCACCGGCAGTCCACCGACGCCGCGCAGACGCGTTACGTCAGCTGCGTGGTCAACGCCATCGTGCGCGAGCTGCCGGCTGACCAGCAGCGCATCGGCTGGGAGTCGGCGGTGTTCGTGGATGCCAATCCCAACGCCTTCGCGCTCCCGGGCGGCAAGGTCGGCGTGTACACCGGCATCTTCACCGTCGCCCGGACCCAGGACCAGCTGGCGGCCGTGATTGCGCATGAGGTGGGGCATGTGGTCGCCAACCACCATGACGAACGCATCACCCGGCAGATGGGCGCGCAGGCCGGCCTGGGTGTGGTCGGCGCGGTGCTCGGTTCGCGCTACGGCGAGGGCGCCAGCCAGACCACCAACCAGCTCGGCGGCGCCGCGCTGCAGACCGCGTTCCTGCTGCCCGGTTCGCGGGTGCAGGAAAGCGAGGCCGACGTCGTCGGCCAGCAGCTGATGGCCAAGGCCGGCTTCGACCCGCGCCAGGCGGTCAACCTGTGGCAGAACATGATGGCGGCCAGTGGCGGTGGCCGCGCGCCGCAGTGGCTGTCCACCCATCCGGATCCCAGCGCCCGCATCGGAGAGCTGCAGGCGCGGGCCGTCGGGCTGGTGCCCACCTGGGAGCAGGCCCGCAGTGCCGGCCGGCGCCCGGCATGCGGTTGAGCGTGTTCATATTGGACATGCGGACGCTCGCGGCCGTCATCTTCTTCTGTTAGTTTTTGCGACCCGATTGAAGCTCGCAAGGCGCCTGCCCTACATGGCTGCCGCAACCTGAAAGGTGTCCCCGATGTCCGTTTCCAATTCCAGCCGCCTGCTGACCACGGCGATCGCCGCTGCCCTGCTGGTGATGACCGTTGGTGATGCCAACGCCCAGCGCGCCAATGATCGTCGTGCGCGCGCCGAGGCCGCGAAGGCGACGGCCGAGGAGCCGGCGAACCTGTTCCCGGGCGCCACTCGCCAGGAACCCACGCTGGCCGCCTCGCAGCGGATCGGGCCGCGCCTCAACAAGCTCTCCGACGCCCAGCAGGCAGGTGATGTCGCCGCCGCGCAGGTGATCGCCGACGAGATCCTCGCCAACGAAAAGGCCAATGCCTACGAGCGGGCCATCACGATGCGCCTGATGGCCGACCTGTACCTGGACACCGACGCCGAGCGCTCCAAGGACTACCTGCGCAAGGCGATCGAACTGAACGGCCTGAAGAACAACGACCACTACGGATCAATGGTGACGTTGGCCCAGCTGCAGCTGCAGGACGACGACTATGCCGGAGCCCTCGCGACGCTCGACCGCCTGATTGCCGAAACCAAGACCACCGATCCCACCTACCAGGTGATCCGCGGCAATTCGCTGTACCGGCTCGAACGCTTCGACGAGGCGATCGCGGCGCTGAAGCCGGTGGTGGAGGGCAACCCGGAGGCACGGCCCGACTGGGTGCAGCTGCTGATGGCGTCCTACGCCGAGTCGGGCCGCTCGGCAGAGGCTGCGCGCCTTGCCGAGGAGATCGCCGCCAAGGCACCGGGCGACAAGCGTGCACAGCTCAACCTCGCCAACATCTACCTGCAGTCAGACGACATCCCGCGGGCGCTGGAAGTCTACGAGCGCCTGCGCAAGGCCGGCGAACTCACCGAGGAGCGCGACTACCGCAACCTGATGGCGCTGTACCTCAACAGCGAGGGCAAGGAGCGCGAGGCCGCCGCGGTGATCACCGAGGGCCTGGACAAGCAGATCCTCAAGCCCGACCACCAGACGTACAACGCGCTGGCGCAGGCGTACTATTTCAGCGAGCAGTACGACGAGTCGATCAAGGCTTACCAGAAGGCCGCGCCACTCGCACCTGATGGCGAGACCTGGCTCAATCTCGCGAAGGTGCTGGCCAATGAAGGCCGCAGCGCCGAATCCAAGGATGCCGCGCAGAAGGCGCTGGACAAGGGCATCAAGCGGCCTGACGAGGCGCGCGCGCTCCTCAAGCGCTGAGCGCGTCCTCGATTGTGGTTCGGCAAGGTTGGTACTAGCCGCCACGATTGGTATAAGCTTGGAAATTCCCGCGCCGAACCAGCGGCGCGGATACGACAATATTCGGGGCGCTTCCCGCCCGGCCAGACTTGAGTTCCCCGCATGACGCAACCCTCCACGACCTCGAACCGGAACGACGACCAGGACGAGGGCCTGAACTGGGCACGTATCACCGGTTTCACCATGGTTGTCGCGCTGCACGCTGCCGCGGTCCTGCTGCTGCTGGCGCCTGTCAACCCGCCCGGCGCCGCAGCGGATGAGGAAGAGGTCACGCGCGTGGTGATCATCGAACCGCCGCCGCCGCCCCCGCCGCCGCCGCCGCCGCCGGAACAGCCGCCGGAGCCCAAGCCCATCAAGGAGCTGGTGCCGCCGTCGCCGTCGCCGCTGCCGCCGCCGCCCGAGCAGCCGCCGGTGATCTTCGACGACCCGTCGCCGATGGACGTCGCGGCCCCGCCGCCGGCGCCGCCCGCGCCGCCCGCGCCCACGCCGAGCATCGGCGCGAGCGTCGACCCGTCGTCCAAGAGCATGAATCCGCCGAAGTACCCCCCGGCCGCCCTGCGTGCCGGCGTCACCGGCCAGGTGATCCTGATCGTCGATGTCGATGCCAACGGCAACGTCACCAACGTGTCGGTCGAGAAATCCAGCCGCAATCGCGACCTGGACCGCGCCGCGGTGGAGGCTGCGCGCAAGTGGCGCTTCAACCCTGAGGTCGTCAACGGCGTCGCCACCGCAGGGCGCGTGCGCGTCCCGGTTGATTTCGTGCTCTGACCCGGGTCGCGGCCACCGCCTCGCCTCACGCTGTTATATCGCTGCACCGGCTATACCCGTTTCAAACTATCCAAATCACAACATCTAGAAGGTAAGCGTCATGCTGCAGGAAACTTCGAACATCCCGGCCTCCGGCGGCAGCAACGCCGCTGCGCTCCAGCAGATGGGTTTCGCGGACATGGTCCAGCATATGGACGCAGTCGGCTGGGTGGTGCTCATCACCCTGGTCGTCATGTCGGCCATGTCCATCTACTGGATCATCTTCAACGCCATCAAGAACGCGCGCCTGCGTGCGAGCTCGGACAACGTGATCCAGTCGTTCTGGGAAACCCCGAACGCGCAGGACGCGATCCGCCACATGGAAGAGCAGCGCAAGAGCGAGCCCTTCTCCAAGGTCGCGCTTGACGCCGCCCTGGCCGCCGCGCACCACCAGCGCCACGAAGGTTCGCGCCTCGTCGAGTCGCTCAACCGCTCCGAGTTCGTCGACCGCGCGCTGCGCCAGGGCGTGACCCGCGAATCGCTGAAGCTCGAAGCCGGCCTGACCGTGCTCGCCACCGTCGGTTCGACCGCGCCGTTCGTCGGCCTGCTCGGCACCGTGTGGGGCATCTACCGCGCCCTGATCCGCATCGGCGCCAGCGGCCAGGCCGACATCGGCGCGGTTGCCGGTCCGGTCGGCGAGGCGCTGATCATGACCGCGCTGGGCCTGGGCGTGGCCATCCCGGCCGTGCTTGGCTACAACTTCTTCGTGCGCCTGAACCGCTCGACGAACAACAAGCTCGACACGTTTGCGCATGACCTGCACGACTTCTTCGCCACCGGCTCGCGCGTCGGCGAGCAGAAGCGCTGATCGCCAGGTACTGAGGGAGTCCCGACATGGCTTACAGTTCAAGCGGTCGTGGCCATGACAAGGTCAACGCCACGATCAACATCGTGCCGCTGGTCGACGTGATGCTGGTGCTGTTGATCATCTTCATGGTCACGGCACCACTCATGGCCCACAAGGTCCAGGTCGAGCTGCCCCAGGCGAACCTGGATGAGCGGCCGGAGACGGCACCGCCGGCTCCGCCGATCACCATCGCGGTCACCGAAGACGGCGAGATCTTCCTCAACGACCAGCCGGTCACCCTGCAGCTGCTCGAAAGCGCACTGTCGGTCGAGGCACAGAAGACCCCACAGCCGCCGGTCAATGTCCGCGGCGACAAGACCACGAAGTACGGCGTGGTGAAGCAGGTCGTCGGCATCGCGCAGGCCCAGGGCATGCGCAAGGTCGGCTTCGTCGCCACCCGCGAAAGCAACTGATCCGGAGTTCGCACCATGGCTTTTTCGTCAAATTCCGGTGACGGCCCGATGGCCGACATCAACATCATTCCGCTCTGCGACGTGATGCTGGTGCTGCTCATCATCTTCATGGTCACCGCGCCGCAGCTGTCGTATCCGATCGACATCGACCTGCCGCAGCCGTCGTTGAATCCGCCGGTGAACCCGGTGGATCCGCCGCCGCCGATCCGCCTGCGGATCGACGCGTCGGGCCAGGTGTACTGGAACGACAGCCCGACGCCGACCTCGGCCCTGCGCAACATGATGCAGGCCGAAGTGGAGCGCGATCCGTCCAACCAGCCGACGCTTGAGATCGACGTCAACGAGGACGCGGACTACGGCACGCTGGCCAAGGTGCTGGCCGAGGCCAAGAACGCGCAGATGCTGAAGATCGGGTTCGTCAGGAACTGAAATACGCAAGGCCCCCCGGCGTCGCCTGCAGCGCGCCGGACGGGAGAGACGCTTGCTGTCTTCGCGCCGCCCGCAAGGGCGGCGTTTTTATGTCAGGCGCCGGCGGCGTCCAGGATCGCGAGGTATCGCGCGACGGTCGTCGCCAGCCCGTCATGCAATGCCTCGCCGATCAGCGCGTGGCCAATCGACACCTCCTGGACCGCAGGTACTGCCGCCAGGAAATCACCCAGGTTGTCCTGGCTGAGGTCGTGGCCGGCATTCACGCCGAGTCCGGCGGCCTGCGCGCGCCGCGCGGTGTCGGCACAGCCAGCCAGTTGCGCCGCGGCGTCGCCGGCGGCGTGGGCCTCGGCAAACGGACCGGTGTACAGCTCGATCCGGTCGGCGCCTGTGGCCGCGGCCGCATCGACATCGCAGCCGGCATCGGCAAACAGGCTGACGCGGCAGCCGAGTGCCTTCAGTTCGACGACCAGCGGGCGCAGGCGCAGGCCGTCGCGTGCGAAGTCGAAGCCGTGGTCCGACGTCACCTGCCCGTCGTCGTCGGGCACCAGGGTCGCCTGCGCAGGGCGGGCCTCCCGGCACAGCGCGAGGAAACCGGGATAGCCGGGTCGCGGCGCCGCGAACGGATTGCCCTCGAGGTTGAGCTCGACGCGGCGCTCGCCCGCCAGGGCGGCGAGTGCCATCACGTCGGCGCTGCGCGCGTGGCGCGCATCGGGGCGCGGATGCAGGGTCAGGCCATGGGCACCCGCGTCGAGGCAGGCGCGCGCGGCGCGCAGGATGTCGGGCTGGTCACCGCCGCGCGAGTTTCGCAGTACGGCGACCTTGTTGAGGTTCACGCTGAGCACGGTCATGCGCGGCAGGATACCCGGCGGGCGCGATACCGTCCCGCCATGCGCGCGCAACGTCTACCGCGGCGGTCAGGCGCCGGTTGATTCCGGCGCGTCGCCCGCCTGCGCCTGCGCGGCCGCCGCACGCCGTGCGTCAGCCTCTTCACGCAGGCGGCGCAGCTCGACCGGGTCGAGCATCATGCTGTCGTCGCGGGACTGGTTGCCCACGCGCTGTGCCAGCAGGCCCAGCACCCAGGCGACCACCAGGCCGAGCGCGGCAAGCAGGCAGACCACGGCCAGCGCCATCGACGCGGTGTTGAGTGCCACGGCGAACGCGGCCACGGCCAGCAGCAGGAACAACCAGGGCATGGATCGGCTCCGCCAGGGACAATGGCCGAAGTCTAACCGCAGCCGGCGTCGCGACCACCGCCGAGGCGCGCCGTCCGGGCGGCCCGTGCCGCCGCCGGTCGCGGCATCACAGCAGCGGCGACATCAGGCGCGCCAGCGCTTCGGGCATGCGCGCACCCAGCAGCGAACGCGGCCGCCCGCGGTGCACGCGGGGCGCACTGGCCATCTCGCCTTCGATCAGGGTGGCCAGTTCGCCGGCGATACCGGCGTCGTCGAACAGCACCGAGACCTCGAAGTTCAGCCGGAAGCTGCGATGGTCGAAGTTGGCGCTGCCGATGATCGCCAGGTCATCGTCGACCAGCAGGGTCTTGCTGTGCAGCATGCGCGGGCCGTACTCATGCACCTTCACTCCGGCCAGCAGCAGTGCGCCGAAGTACGAGCGCGCAGCCAGGGTGACCAGTTTCGAGTCGCTGTCGCGCGGCACCAGCAGGCGCACATCCAGGCCGGCCATGGCGGCGGAACTCAGGGCCATCATCGCCGCCTCGCCGGGCACGAAGTACGGCGTGGTCATCCACACCCGCTTGCGCGCGGCGTGGATGGTGGACACATGCAGGCGGTGGATCGCCTCCCAGGGCGAGTCGGGACCCGAGGTGAGCACCTGCGCGCGGATCGGCCCGGGTTCCGACTCGCGCGGGGTTTCACGCGCGACATCGGACAGGAAATCACGGCGGCCTGTGGCATAGGTCCAGTCCTCCGCGAACACCAGCTGCAGCACGCGCACCACGTCGCCTTCCAGGCGCAGGTGCAGGTCGCGATAGGCATGGTCGCCAAGGCGCTCGTCCTGGGCATCGGCCACGTTCATGCCGCCGGTGTAGGCGACGCGGCCGTCGATCACCACGATCTTGCGGTGCGTGCGCAGGTTGGCCCAGGGCCGGTGCCAGAACTGGCCCAGGCGCATCGGATGGAACCACGCCACTTCGCCGCCCGCGTCGAGCAGCGGCTTGAAGAACCGTCGCGCGCCGCCGGAGCCCACCGCATCGACCAGCAGGCGCACGGCAACGCCGGCACGCGCACGCTCGACGAGCGCGTCGCGCAGCGCCGCTCCGGTCTGGTCCGGTTCGTAGATGTAGTACTCGAGGTGCACGTGGTGCCGCGCCTCGGCGATGTCGGCCAGCAACGCCTGGTACTTCGCGGCGCCGTCGACCAGCAGGCGCACGCTGCGCGCGGATGAAAGCGGCAGGCCGGTGGTGGCCTGCGACAGGCGCGCCAGCTCCACGCCATCGACGTGGCCGGCGTCGACGTCGTCCGCCTTGAATCGGCCCCGGCTGCGCGCGCGGCGCAGTCGATGGCGGTGGATCCGCTGCGGTCCGAACACGTGGTAGACCAGCAGGCCGATGTAGGGCAGCAGCGCCAGGCCCAGCAGCCAGCTCAGCGTGGCCACGGGTTCGCGCTTCTGCAGGATGATCCAGCCACCCAGCACCAGCAGGTACGCCAGCCAGGCCACGGCCAGATACACGCCGAGATGCGGAATGGCCAGCAGCGCCTGCCACGCGTCCCGCAACCAGTCGAACATCGCATGCCCCCGTTGCGCCGCAGTGGCGCCCGCGCATCAGGCTAGCGACAAGTGCGCCAAGCGCAAGGCGTTGCAGCAGCATCGCCTGCCAATTCACCGGCCCTATACGCGGTATCCACGGCGGCTTGCTACCGTATGCGCATGCCGCAGCCACTCCCGCACAACCGGTCCGCGTGCACCGACGCCGTGGCCGGCGCGATGCCAGCCGCGGAACCGCGCGACCACGTTGCGCCAACGGCGGACGCCGACCTCGCGCAGCAGCTGGCTGACTCCCGGGCAGAGCTCGCAGCCACGCAGCGCGATCTCGAGCTGCTGTCGCATGGCGTCTCCCACGACCTGCGCGCGCCGCTGCGCGCGATCGAATGCTTCGCCGCGCTGCTCGAGCAGCATGCCGCTGCGGACCTGGACGCCACCGCCCGCGACCACCTCGAACGCGTGCGCGCCGCCGCCGCGCGCATGGCCACGCTGATCGATGGCCTGCTGGCGCTGTCGCGCGCCGGGCGCACACCGCTCAGCTGCACCGACGTCGATGCCAGCCTGCTCGCGGAGTGGACGCTTGCCGAGCTGCGGGATGCCGACCCCACGCGCGCGGCCGAGCTGCACGTGCAGCCCGGCATCGTGGTGCGCGCCGACGAGCGCCAGCTGAAGCTGCTGCTGGAGCAGCTGCTGCACAACGCCTGGAAGTTCTCGCGCAGCCGCGACCGGGTGTCGGTGACGGTGACTGCGGAACGCGTGGGCGACCATGTGCGCATCTCGGTCGGCGACCACGGCACCGGTTTCGATCCCGCGCGCGCCGAACGCATCTTCGAGCCGTTCCAGCGCCTGCACGGCACGGACGAAGATGGTGGCCACGGGCTCGGCCTGGCCATCGCGCAGCGCATCGCCGAACGCCATGGCGCCACGATCACCGTGGACGCGCGCGCCGGCGAGGGCTGCACGTTCCACGTGCTGCTCCCACAAGGCGAAACGCGCATCGACACGGCCCCCGGCGCACACGGCACCGCGCCATGAGCACGCGGCCGATCCTGCTGGTCGAAGACAACCCCGACGATGTCGAGCTGACGCGCATCGCGTTCGCCGAAGCCAACATCGCCAACGCGCTCACCGTGGTCACCGACGGCGCCGCGGCGCTCGACTACCTGTTCGCGCGCGGCGCGCATGCCGGCCGCGACCCTGACGACCTGCCGTCGATCGTGCTGCTCGACCTCAACCTGCCGAAGGTCGACGGCCGCGAGGTGCTGCAGGCCATCCGCAGCCACGAGCGCACGCGCAGCCTGCCGGTGGTGGTGATGACCACCAGCGCGGAGCCGTTCGATGTCGAGGCCAGCTATGCGCTCGGCGCCAACAGCTACATCCGCAAGCCGGTCGATTTCGGCCAGTTCGTGTGGGCGGTGAAGCAGGTCGGGCTGTACTGGCTGGTGCTCAACCACGGCCGCGAGCCGCACTGAGCAGGCACCGCGGCGTTACGTGCCGGCGGGGAACAGGGCTTCCGCACGCTGGAACAGGATCCAGCTGGTGGCGATGAACTTGTCGCCGCCCGCCGGACGGTTGCCGCGATGGGTGTGGGTGAACGCGGTCGGCGCGATCAGCAGGTCGCCGGTGCGCGGCGCCACCTTGCGCTCCTGGAACAGGAACTCGGTTTCGCCCGCGTCGAAGCCGTCGTTGAGGTAGATCGTCCACAGCAGGTGGCGGTGCAGGGTTTCGCACTGCGCGTCGCGCGGGTACAGCTCGCAGTGCCAATAGGGATAGCCGCCTTCGTCGGCGCGGTACCACTGCAGGTTCACGCTGCCCGGGCGCAGGCAGGTCATCGCCAGCCGGCCCAGCGCCGCATCGTCCATGGCGGCGATGTCGTCGGCCGCAAGCCGGCGCAGCGCGCCGTCCTCCCCCGGCTGCTGCAGCATCAGCGGCGCGATCAGCGCCTGCGGGTAGCGCCGCAGGTACGCGAGCAGGCCGCCGTACACCGCGACATTGAGCGCCTGCTCCACGTCCGCCCAGTCGGGACGTCCCGTCAGCGCGATGTCGCGGCTTTTCTTCAGCTCGGGGAACACGCCGCTGCCGACGCGCCCCGGCTGCAGCGCGTCGCTGGCGCGGATGCGGTCCACGATCGCCGCACAGGTCTCGGAATCCAGCGCACCGGCGGTGACCTCGATGAAGTCCTGCGTCACGGCCATGCGGCGCCTACCGGATCGCGGCGGTCATGCGGTGGTGGCGACCGCGTTCGCGGCGTCGTGCTCGCGATGCTGGCGCGTCGCGACCTCGACCTCGGCCTTCGACCCCAGGAACACCGGCACGCGCTGGTGCAGCGTGGTCGGCGCGATGTCGAGGATGCGGCCGCGGCCGTCGGTGGCGGCGCCGCCGGCCTGCTCCACCAGCATCGCCATCGGGTTGGCCTCGTACATCAGCCGCAGCTTGCCGGGCTTGCCCGGGTCCTTGCGGTCCCAGGGATAGATGAAGATGCCGCCGCGGGTGAGGATGCGGTGCACGTCGGCGACCATCGACGCCACCCAGCGCATGTTGAAGTCCTTGCCGCGCGGGCCTTCGCGGCCGGCCAGCAGTTCCTCCACGTAGCCCTGCATCGCCGGCTCCCAGTGGCGCTGGTTGGACATGTTGATCGCGAACTCGCGCGTCTCGCCCGGGATGCGGATGTCGCTGCGGGTCTGCACGAATGCGCCCTGCTCGCGGTCCAGCGTGAACGCATGCGTGCCCTGGCCGATGGTCAGCACCAGCGTGGTCTGCGGGCCGTACACGCAGTAGCCGGCGGCGACCTGCGCGGTGCCGGGCTGCAGGAAGTGCTCGTCGCCGACGGTCTCCACATTCTCCGGGCAGCGCAGCACCGAAAAGATGGTGCCCACCGACACGTTGACGTCGATGTTGCTGGAGCCGTCGAGCGGATCGAACAGCAGCAGGTAGGCGCCACGCGGATACGCGTCCGGGATCGGCTGGCAGTGCTCCATCTCTTCCGAAGCGCAGGCGGCGAGATGGCCGCCCCAGGCATTGGCCTCGAGCAGGATCTCGTTGGACAGCACGTCCAGCTTCTTCTGCGCCTCGCCCTGCACGTTGACGCTGTCGCCGCCCGCGGCCGAGACCGCATCGCCCAGCACGCCGCCAAGCGCGCCGCGCCCGACCGCCACCGAGATCGACTTGCAGGCGCGCGCCACCACCTCGATCAGCAGCCGCAGGTCGGGCTCGATGTGCCCGGCGCGCTGCGCCTCGATCAGGTGGCGGGTGAGGGAAACGGGACCGGAAGCAGCCATGGCGTGACGATTCTCGACGACGGACCAGCGCGCATTGTCGCCCAAGGGCGGCGCGCCTGCAGGCCGGGCGTGGCGGTCGAGGCGTGCCGCTAGCGCCGGTCGAACTCCCATTCGAACCCGAGCAGCCAGCCGCGTCCGCCGCCCGGCTCGTAGAACCGGCCGTTGCCTTCGTTCACGATCACCGAGCCGACATGCTCGCGGTCGAGCAGGTTGTCGACGCGCGCGAACACGCGCACCGGGCCGGCCGCCGTCGGCCAGCGCCGCGAGGCCTCGACGTGCAGCAGGCCGTAACCGGGTGCCGACTCGCTGCCGGCATCGTTGACCATCACGTCGCCCATGGCCTCGGCCTCGAACGCCGCGCTCCACGGACCGCCCTGCCACTGCAGGCGCGCGAAGGCATGGCGCTCGGGCACGCCGGGGATGCGGCCAGCCATGTCCGTGCCACCGCCCGCCGCCACGCCGCCGCGGAACTCGGCTTCCAGCTGCGTTGCCGCCAGCTGCAGGTCCCAGGCGTCACCCAGCGGCTGCAGCCACGCCAGCTCCACGCCCTGGCGGCGCGCGCTGCCGGCGTTGCGGTAGCTGCTGCGTCCGGCGACGTTGGTGGCCACCGCGATCTCGTCATCGGTGTCGGCGCGGAACAGCGCCGCCTCGAGCAGGCCGCCGGTGGGCGTGCGCCACTTCAGCCCGAGCTCGTGGTTGTCGCTGACCGCCGGGCGCAGCCCGAAGGCGAGGCCCGCGCCGCCATCGGCGCGGTAGGACAGCTCGTTGAACGTCGGCGTTTCAAAGCCGCGTCCGACCGAGGCGTACAGCCGCAGGTGCTCCGACGGCGCGAAGGTGATGCCGGCCACGGGCGAGGTTTCCGAATAGTCCACGCGTCCGCTGTCGTCGGGATTGCCTTCGGCGACGTAGCGGTCGCTCGAGGTGAAGCCGACCTCGCTGTGGCGCGCACCCAGCAGCAGCGACCAGCGCGGCGCGAACTGCCACCAGGCCTGCGCGTAGAGATCATCGGTCTCCACCTCGTTGCGCTCGTCACGGCGCAGCGCACCGCGCACGCCGAGGGCGTCACCTACGAAGTTCTCGAAGCCGCGCCGCCGCTGCCGCTGGCGCTCGCCGCTGGCACCCGCCGAGAGCTCCAGTGGCCGCGCGGCCAGGCTGCCGCTCCACGACCAGCGCGCATCGAAGCCGGCGTAGCGGTTGTCGAGATCGATCACCCCGCCCGAATGCAGCGGATTGCGCTGCGGCGCCGCCGGGATCGGCAGCACCTGCATCACCTCGCGGTCGCCGCCCCAGGCCGAGAGGCGCAGCGCGTGCGCATCACCCAGCCCGTGCTCGTAGACCGCGCCGCCCTGCGACTGGCGCACGCTCTTGCGCGTGTCGAAGACGTAGGCATTGGCCACCGCCTGCCGCGGATCGTCGCGCATCTGCGCCGCGGTCAGCCCGAGCGGATCCTGCGCCTCGGGGATGTCGACGTGGTTGAGGACGAACGTGAGCTTGCGGCGCTCACCCAGGTCGACGCCCAGCTTGAGGTTGGCCACGTCGCGCCGCGCCGCCGAATGGTCGCGCCAGCCGTCGGTATCCAGGCGCGAGACCGCGACGTTGTAGCCCACGATGTCGTTGCCGCCAAGCAGCCGTGCCGCGCCGGTCCACGTGCCGTCGCTGCCGACCGTCGCCCGCAGCCGCCACGGATCGCCGGCCTGCCCGTCGGCGCTGTGGATCGACACCACGCCGCCCGACGAGTTGCCGTGCAGCGCCGAGAACGGACCACGCAGCACCTCGATGCGCTCCGCGCCGGCAAGGCTGAAGTGCGACAGCTGGCCCTGGCCATCGGGCATCGACGCCGGAATGCCGTCCGCATACAGCCGCAGCCCGCGCACCCCAAACGTCGCGCGCGCGCCGAAGCCGCGGATCGACAGCTGCGTGTCCTGCGCCAGGTTCTGCCGGTCGCGCGCGAGCAGGCCCGGGATGCCACGCAGCACTTCGGAGACATCGGCGCTGGCGTTGGAGCGCTCGCCGGAGAGATCGACGGTCGCCGTGGAGGCGGGCGTGTCGAAGGCTGGCACCGTACGCAGCCGGGTGGCTTCGACGATGACGCGGTCGAGGGTGGTGGGGGAGGCAGCCTCAGGCTGCCGAGGGCTGTCGGCCGGCGCGGCATGGGCGGCGGCGGGGACGACGAGGGCAAGCGCAAGCGCCCGCGCGAGGGCGGAAAGCAGGGGGGAAGTCATCCGCGTATTGTCCCCCGCGCGGGCGTGCCGGGCGGGTCGCGGGACGGAACACTGCGGAACGGACGCTCCGTCGGGAGCATGGGCACCTGCGCCCGGCAGATCGCCGGGCGACGCGTCCTCAGGCGTCGGCGTCGGTCGGCCAGCCCTCGCCGGTGCCGCGCTGGAGCACGGTGTCGGTCTCGAGCACCGTGCCGGCCGGAATCGCCTCCTGCATGGCCAGGCGCGCATAGACCGGCGTGAAGTCCGGCCGCGTCGCGTCCATCAGCTGCTCGAAGCTGTCGATGACGAAATAGGTCTTCTGGTAGCTGTCGATGCGGTAGCGCGTGCGCATCACCCGCTCCAGGTCGAAGCCGATGCGGTTGGGCGCCGCCGACTCCAGCGCATGCACCGACTCCCCGCTCGATGACACGATGCCGCTGCCGTAGATGCGCAGGCCGTCGGCCTCGCGGATCAGCCCGAACTCGACCGTGTACCAGTACAGCCGCGTCAGGTTCTGCAGCGCATCCGGCCCGATCGCGTGCGCCTTCACCCCGCCGCGCCCATAGGCCGCCATGTAGTCGGCGAACACCGGGTTCATCAGCAGCGGCACGTGCCCGAAGAGGTCGTGGAACAGGTCCGGCTCCTCGATGTAGTCGAGCTGGTCCGGCCGGCGGATCCACCACGTCACCGGGAAGCGCCGGTTGGCGAGGTGCTCGAAGAAATCGAGCTCCGGCAGAAGGCCCTCCACGCCGATCAACGTCCAGCCGGTCGCCTTCTCGAGCACCGCATTCAACTGCGCGTAGCGCGGAATACGGTCCGGCGTCATGCCCATCGCATCCTGCGCACGCAGGAACTCGCTGCTGGCGCGGCCGACCAGCAGCTCGCGCTGGCGCGCGTAGAGCGTGGCCCACGTGGCGTGGTCGTCGGCGGAATAGTCGTCCCACGGCTGCTCGACAATGCCCGTCGCGTACACCGGCACCTTGCCCTTGTCGGTGTGCAGGTTCTCGACGCGGCGCGGCTGGGACTGGCTGGACATGGCGGACTCCTGGCGGCACGGCAGATTCAGGACCGGCGCGAAAGACGGTGAAGAAAACACGACCTGAAGAACTTTAGCGCCGAAACCCCGCAACATGGTTGTGTCTGTTGCGTCATCATGCGGCTTCCGTGCAACAATCAACCGTGTGTAGCGGTGTCGCTGCAACAACAGAGAGCCTGCGGCAAGGTGAGCGCTCGAATGGCGGTGCGCTGGCTCGGCATGCGACACCACGGCAGCCTTCGCCGGCGCAGGCCCGAGTCCGACGCCGGCCCGCACCGCCACCGTCGCCCACGGCCTTACGGAGCCGACCCATGCCCACCGCCGACCTCGACCGCATCGACCTGCAACTGCTCGCCGAACTGCAGACCCGCGGCCGTTTGAGCAACACCGAGCTGGCCGAACGCGTGCACCTCTCGCCCTCCGCCTGCCTGCGGCGCGTGCAGCGCCTGGAGCGCGACGGCGTGATCGCCGGCTACCACGCGCACGTCGACCCCGAACACCTGGGCCTCGGCCTCGCCGCCTTCGTGCGCATCCGCCTGAAGCGCCACGACGCCCCATCGGTGGCCGCCTTCGCCAGCGCCGTCAACGCCTGGGACGAAGTGGTCGCGTGCCACGCCCTCACCGGCGACATGGACTACCTGCTGCAGATCGCCGTGCGCGACCTCGAACACTTCTCGCACTTCCTGCTCGACCGCCTGCTGGGCCAACCCGGCGTGGGCGACGTGAACTCGAGCTTCGTGCTGCGCACGGTGAAGGCGTTCCGGGGGCTGCCGCTGCCGCGTGGGTGAAGCGTCAGTAACGATCGAGTGGACTCAAGACACCACCGGCGCCGCGACCCAACACGTGCGTATAGATCTGCGTCGTCGCGACATCCTTGTGTCCCAGCAACTCCTGCACCGTGCGGATGTCCTGGCCCGACTCGATGAGGTGCGTGGCGAAGGAGTGCCGCAGCGTATGGCAGGTCGCCGGCTTGTCGATGCCGGCCGCCACCCGCGCCGACTTGACCGCGCGCTGCAACACCGCCTCGTCGATGTGATGGCGCCGCAGTGCACCGGTGCGCGGATCCGCCGAAAGCCGCGTGGCCGGAAACACGTACTGCCACCCGAACTCCCGCGCCGCATTGGGATACTTGCGCCCCAATGCATGCGGCAGCCAAACCTCCCCGCACCCCGCCTGCAGGTCGCGGGCATGCAGCACGCGCACCTTCTCCAGCTGTTCGCGCAGCGGCACCTCCACCTTGCGCGGCAAGGGCACGCGACGATCCTTGCCGCCCTTGCCATTGCGCACGCAGATCTCGCGGCGATCGAAATCGACATCCTTCACCCGCAGCCGCACCGCCTCCATCAGGCGCATGCCCGCGCCGTACAACAGCGACGCCATCAACCCCACCTGCCCATCGACCAGCGCCAACAGGCGCCGCACTTCGTCGTGCGACAACACCACCGGCAGCTTCTTGGGCCGCTTCGCCCGCGTCACCGACTCCATCCACGGCAGGTCGATGCCCAGCACCTCCTTGTAGAGGAACAGCAGCGCGGACAGCGCCTGGTTCTGCGTATTGGCCGCCACGTCATGCCGCACCGCGAGGGTCGACAGGAAGCCCTCGACCTCCAAGACACCGAGCTCCCGAGGATGGCGCCGAGCGTTGGCCAGCACGAAGCGCCGCGCCCAGCTCACATACGCCCGCTCGGTGCGGATGCTGTAGTGCTTGGCACGACAGCGGGCGCGGACCTGATCGAGAAGGCGTGGGGGTGGCGCGTTGGCGGGGGCGCGGGCAGGTGGTGTCGACGCCGACACAGCTGCGTCGCATTGCCGAGCCGGAGCCGACCGGCGATCCTGAGAATCACCGGGTACCGCCGCATCCTTGCGGTGATACGACATAGCACTCCATTCCTGCAGTATTTCCCGGAATCATTACCGCTGGCGAGCCGTGCAAAAATCAGCCAAGCACTTGATCTGGAATGGGTTGCAGCGGGATCAGCTTGTCAGACAAGGTGCGTCAGTAACGGATTACACTTCGTTTCTGGAATCTACTAAGTGTTAGGCGGCAAGGAGGCATCGTGGAGCACGCTGTGAAAATCTCCGAGATGCTGGGCTTGCTGGCATTTTTCTGGGCTCCGGCATTGATCTTGGCCGCGTTCCTGCAATGGCTAATCCTCAGGCCCGTGGCGGGGCGCACCTTGGCAACCGTGCTGCTCACCGCTCTGCTCGTCGAGGTCCTGCTTGCTCTTGCTATCTGGCTCTCACCGCTTCATCGCTTGCTACTGGACATGAAAAACCTTGGTGACTTCACTTTCGGCAGCATTCCGTTGCAAGCTTCGGCGGTCGCGGCGGCAGTCACCTCTGCGCTTGTTTGGTTCGCTCGGCGGCATCTCCGTAGAGTCGGTGTTGCCGCCTAACAATTCATTCAAGCCGACACCGCTTCGCGGCGCGGCTTAATTCAGGCGTTAGGCCCCGGAGGCAGCTTCATGCTCGCTCGTGAGTACGGAATCATCTGCAACTCCCAAGATGAGAAGTTGCTTGTCAAAAACGTAAACTCGTTCCTAGCAAGCGTCGGCTATCGAAAGGTGTATAAGAGCGTGCCCCGTGGCATTCGCAACCCGGCAAGCGCTGAGCCGGAACCACGCTACTCGCACTACTACAGTCAATTTCTAAAAGCGCATCCGCGCTGGTACTTTGATCTGTATCCAAACGTAGATCTCGATGATCGCGCCAGATTTCCCGCTAACCTTGACTGTGGCTGGACGCTATACGTGAACAAGGTCATGGCGGAGAACAACTCGGCCTCAGATGATCAGGCGCTGGAGACATTCTTTGCCGATCTCGCGCACGGCACTGGGTTTGAGACAGTTGTTCTTCACACGTATGGCCCAGACGAGAGCAGGAAGTAGGCCGGGGCCTAACAATTCATTCAAGCCGAAGCCGCTTCGCGGCTCGGCTTAATTCTGGCGTTAGGCGCCTTGGGGAGGGGCATCGCAATGGAAAGTGCTTACTTGATTGGCGCGCTGACTTCGGCCTTCGTACTGCTTGTTCAGTCCGGCATGCTTTGGCTACAGGCAAGCGCCTTGCGGCGGCACGGCCATCGTTCGTTTCTTCTTCTGGCTATCGGCAGCGCCCTTGGCATCCTGTATTGCCTCACGTCGTTCCCGCTCTATCTCATGCGCATCAGCGAGGACACCTTCTGGGCTTTGACGCTTGGCTCCACTGCATTGGTTCTGGTCGGAGCATCGCTCGGCTTTGTGGGCACGGCTCTTTTGTTCCGCTCGTATGCCAAGCTCGCAGAGCGCGTCGGCTCAAGCTCCGTGGCCGGCACCTAACAATGCGTTCAAGCCGAAGCCGCTTCGTTACGCAAAGCACATGGCAGGTAAAGCTTGCCATGTGCTTCGCTCCACTACGCGTCTCGGCTTAACTCTGGTGTTAGGCCTCAGGGAGAGAGTCATGCAAGGACCACTCAAGAGCATTCTCGCCGGCGCAGTGTCGGGCATCGCCACCTACTTCGTTTCGCTACGCGCGCTCGGATACACCAATGCGTTCGTGATGCCGTCGTGGGCTTCATTGACGGCTTGGGAGATCTTGGTCGTTCTTGGGCTAGGGGCAACGCTGGTGGCGTTAGTGGTTCATCTCATCGCCGTTTGTATTCTTCGGGCCCATGCCCCCTGGGCCCTCGCGTCGTTTTTCGGCACCACGCTCCTCGCAATGGCACTGGCGGGCCTGCTTGCTTTCGCAAAGACGCTAGCTGCTTGGCTTCTCGGCGCGCTCCTAGCATCGCTGGCGTACCGCAAGCTGCGGCCTAACAATGCGTTCAAGCCGAAGCCGCTTCGCGGCTCGGCTTAACTTGAGTGTTAGGCCCGCTTGGAGAACACACTATGGGCTGGCTGATCACAAAGTACCTGCTCACTGCTGCGGTCGTCGTCCTTGTGTCGGAGGCAGCAAAGCGGAGTGACAAGCTCGGCGGGTTCATTGCTGCGCTCCCGCTGGTGACATTCCTTGCGCTCATCTGGCTCTACGTTGAGAAGCAGCCGCAAGCCAAGATTTCCAACCACGCCTGGTACACGTTCTGGTACGTGGTGCCAACACTGCCCATGTTCCTGGCGTTCCCGCTCCTTCTGCCTCGTCTCGGCTTCTGGCTTACCATGTTGGCCAGCGCTGGAATCACAGTAGTTTGCTTCGGGCTATTCGCATTGCTCGTCCGTCAGTTCGGCATCCAACTGCTGCCGTGAGCGGGCCTAACAATTCATTCAAGCCGACGCCGCTTCGCGGCGCGGCTTAATTCAGGCGTTAGGTGCCAGGCCAAACATGATCGCGATCCGCGCCAACTTAGTTGCAGGAGAACGCCACGAGAAATATCCGGCTGGCTCCTCTATGGCGGCTATGATCTTCGTCGGTGCGGACGGCGACGATGCTGCGGAGGAGATCGCCACTCGCGAACTTGCTGCTCGCGGCTGGGCCACGATGGAAATCGAACGGTTCAGAGACATCACTAACTATTCGCAGTTCTACGGCGAGGACACGCCGGTCAATGGTGCGTTTCAAGATGCGCGGGAGTCGGGGTTCGGGCTTGTGGTGTACCCGGAGCTGGCACCTAACAATTCGTTCAAGCCGAAGCCGCTTCGCGGCTCGGCTTAACTCTGGTGTTAGCGCCCATGATCATTTCATACATGCTTGCAGCAATGCTTTCCTCCTCCGGAGACCCCGTCGTGACTTTGGATGTTTGTGTGCCACCTTCTTGGCCTGCGCGCTTCGAGGTGCAACAGAAAACGACGTTCGCTGGGCTGCAGCAGATTTACCTGCGTGAGGTGCCGGAAGAACTTATGCCACAGCAGGCGATTCTGCGAGCGGAGTCTGTCGCACGAGACCGTGCCCATGGCAGCTGGGGAAGGCAGGCCGAGGAGATTGGAAATGCGGTTTATCAAGCGCAGATTCAGCAACTCGAGACGTACTGTGGCCCCCGACTCGACGATCAGTACGGAGCTCCCGGTCTTATCGAGCAGGCATACGCTAGAGTGCTAGCGCACACCAATCTGCGGTATGACGCTGTGGCAGCCGAGCAACTCCTACCGAAGGAGTTCTCCGTCAATCTCACTCCCCGCGTGGCGATTGTTGGCTTATCAGCGCACTGCTCTAAATCGACGCCTGCGCTGGCGTCATTTCTTGCCCGAGCGTCCATTCCATGCGGGCAGGTGCCAGACTCGCGAGATGGGCGCTAACAATTCATTCAAGCCGACGCCGCTTCGCGGCGCGGCTTAATTCAGGCGTTAGGCACTTCAATGACCTTTTCCGCAGCCATCGCAATCATCGTCCTAGCCAGCTCTTCGGTAAGTCCGGAGTTGTGCCGCGACGTCGAGAACAAGATCGAGCCGGATATGCGCATTCTGGAGTCAGATCTGAGCCAGTCAGCTGCGATCCAAGCCGCTGAAAGGCTCAAGGACATGATTGCGCGCGGTGACTTGACCGGTGAGTTCCAGTTCGGAGCGCTTAACCAGTCAAAGATCATCCGGGGGCACATCCTGCTTCGTCAGGCAACGACGGACCGAGAGGAGTTTGGCTTCGACTCGGCAGAGTCGAGAGAATCGGCCATGTTGTTGTGCACTTGGCTCAGCACGGAGGGCTTCTGGTATGACTAGTTCATCGCAGCCAGTGCCTAACAATTCATTCAAGCCGACACCGCTTCGCGGCGCGGCTTAATTCAGGCGTTAGCCGTCTAGGGGAAAGGTAACGTGGCATCAGAAATGTCTTTCGTGCAGACCCAACTTTGGATAGTAATCGGCCTACTAGTCTCCTTTGTGACTAGCAACATCCTGTGCCAGATCTTCAACCGAAGAGCCGCGAGAGAAGAGAAAACCAAACCGAAATTTGGCGAGATGTTCGACAAGGATGAGCTTGACGAGCTACTTCCAGCCGCAGACGCCTATCTCCAAACATACCCAAACGACCACAGCGCACTCTACTTCTCCGCCCAGACGCTCATGTCCCGTGGGTCATACGACGAGGCACACCGGCGCTTCAAGCGAATCGTGGAGCTGGATCCGACCATGAGATCGTCGATACAGCCATACCTGGATGAAACAGCACCGGCCGGAGACGGCTAACAATGCGTTCAAGCCGAAACCGCTTCGTTCCGCAAAGCACATGGCAGGTACAGCTTGCCATGTGCTTCGCTCCACTACGCGTTTCGGCTTAACTTAGGCGTTAGGCGGCAGTGATAGATCATTGGAGTCCGAGGTGATGGAAGCTACTCCGCGCCATGTTCGTCACCGTAGACTCTGGCGTGGCGCGTACTTCTTCGGCGCTGTCGTTCTGGTCGGTTGCTTGGCGGTAATCGCACTTAGCCCAGTCGCTCGATCATCCTCGCCATGGCTCTATTGGCTCGCGGCCACGTCGGCCGTCCTGTGTGCGGTGGCCGCGGTACGGTTGCGGAGCTATGAGCGCTACGATGCCGCTGGCGAGGGGGCATGGCTCGCTCGCGTAGGCACACGTAGCTCCAGGGGGTCGGGTGATGATCTGGATGGAATTGACGACTAATGGGTAGCAAGCGCGAGCTGCCGCCTAACAGTTCATTCAAGCCGACACCGCTTCGCGGCGCGGCTTAATTCAGGTGTTAGGCATCACAGGGGACAACTATGGGCGCCACTAAGAAAGCACTCTTGACCGCCTTGGTCCTCGCGACGGCCTGCGCATCGGTAGCGCGGTCGGAGCCTGTCGCAGGAGAGCTTCCTGCCGAGATTTCCGCAGCGCTCGGGGGCGAGTTCATTTGGCGTGGTCGCACCTACACGGTAGATCGTATGGGGGATGCAATTCGAGCGGCTAAGCATTCCGAGGGAATCACATCGGTAGTGTTGCTCTATGACCAAGAGACAACAGTTCAGGACATCATTGATGTCGCACTGATCTCGCGAGCGGCAAGCCTCCCCGCGTTCTATCAACAAGATGGCAAGCTTAACCACATCGAGGTAAATCGGTGATGCCTAACAATTCATTCAAGCCGACGCCGCTTCGCGTCGCGGCTTAATTCAGGCGTTGGCCGCTAAGAGCTTCGGCGTGTATGTCTCGGTGACCTTTCCGCTGGCGGCTTCGTCTGAGCACCAGAGCGCTCGAGCGAGACAATGCGGGTGCGTGTGAGAGCTTCGTCGCGGCATCTCGCTCGCGGTGTGGGTGGTGTCTAGCCAGGCATTTTCGGCTTCGTGCGCTGTGCTCTCACTAGCTACGCTGCGCTCCGCCCAAGCAGTCGCATCGGCTAGTTCACGGTGTGGGTTCGTGGCCGCGAGGCCGGCCTTTCCCGGCTTCGGCCAGGGGAACGCCACGCGGCGGGCCTGCTTGTGGCACCGGCTTCGGGTGACTGCGGGCGTGGTGGCAAGCGAGTCGGCTTCGGCTAGAGTTGGCGTCCAACAGTTCATTCAAGCCGACGCCGCTTCGCGTCGCGGCTTAATTCAGGCGTTAGGCGCTCATAGCACCGCATTAGTTGTGGTTGCGGAGTCGTGTGCCAGCTCACCTTGTCATGGCTTCTAGTTCTTCGCTCTGCATTGCGCACGCGCGGGAGCGGCGTCGTCAGGCGCCTCGGCTGCGGTCACACGCAACCTCGAGCCAAGACCGTGACATCCGCGGCCGGCTTCGTGCGGGTTGCGGGTGCGGCATCTGGCCGCGCGACCGGTCGGCCAGGCTCCGGAAAGATCTTTGTCATGGCGGTCCGGGTTCGGCCGCAAGCTCGTTACGGGCTTCGGCTGAAGCGCGGGTTGTACCGGCTTCGGCTTCGGATACAGTTGCGCCTAACAATTCATTCAAGCCGACACCGCTTCGCGGCGCGGCTTAATTCAGGCGTTAGGCGCTCAACGTGACTCCGGCGCGTGTTGGTCGTAGGCTCGGCCTCGTCGGCTACCGGATGGAGAGAATCATGGCTAAGGGAAGTGGCGCAGGTGGAGGGAAAGGCGGCTCGTCCGGTGGCGGCAAAACGCCTCCGGCTGGCGGCGGAAAAAGTCCCGGTAGCGGCGGCAGCGGCTCCGGTGCGCGTGGGCAAGGAAATGCTGGTGGCTGGCCAAGCGGGACCGGAAAGCCGTCTGGCCCGGGCCGCAGCAACGCGCCCTCCAAGTAGACGCGCCTAACAATTCATTCAAGCCGACGCCGCTTCGCGGCGCGGCTTAATTCAGGCGTTAGGCGGTGGAAAAGATGACCCGAGAATTGCTACTTAAAGCACTCATCCTTCTGTTGGCATTCGCCGTGCCTTCGGCCTACTCTCAAGACCAGGATGACTGGCTAATCGGAGAGTGGGTACTGTGTGAGGACCCTGACGGCAGCCCCAAGGACGCTCTTCAGTTCAACTCGGACGGCACCGGTCTCGTCGTCCGTCACGACAAGCAAACCGAGTTCTTGCATCGTAGGTCCGGCGAGAATGTCGAAATGCTGGCCAATGCAAATGGGTACGCGATTCCCATCAACATGACGGCATCTCCAGGCCGCGACAAACTCCTACTCTATAGCGACAAGACGGGGAGCACATCCACCTACATCCGCCGGGACAGTGGGCTGGTGGAGAGTTGCACAGTCAAGTGGCCACCGCCTAACAATTCATTCAAGCCGACGCCGCTTCGCGGCGCGGCTTAATTCAGGCGTTAGGCCGCTGGGGAGGACTGCGGTGAACTTGAACCAAGTGACACTTCCGGCGGTGGACATCGACGCATCCGTCGCGTTCTACAAAGGCATGGGCTTCGCGCTGATCGTCCTCTCGCCCCATTACGCCAGGTTCGAATGTCCTGAGGGCGACGCCACCTTCTCCGTCCACCTGTCCGTCGAGCCTTCGGGTGCGAGCGGAGTAGTTGTGTACTTCGAGTGTTCGGACCTAGATGTGCGGGTTGCGGAACTCCAGGGGCGCGGCTACGTCTTCTCCAAGCCACCCACGGATGAGCGCTGGCTTTGGCGGGAGGCTCGGCTCCAAGATCCATCCGGCAACACCCTCTGCCTCTTCTGGGCCGGCCAGAACCGCAAGAACCCGCCTTGGCGCGTCTCGGCAGCGGCCTAACAATGCGTTCAAGCCGAAGCCGCTTCGTTACGCAAAGCACATGGCAGGAAAAGCTTGCCATGTGCTTTGCTCCACTACGCGTCTCGGCTTAACTTAGGCGTTAGGCGGCAGATGATCACTTCGGCAATCTACGCAACTAGAGCTTTGGGAATTCTCTTGGCACTCTTTCTAGCCATGAGTGTGGCAGTGACTCTGTCTGGTGAGTTGAACCACGTAGAAGCTCCGCCGTTCTCCAGGCGCGCTCTATCGGTGATACCTAGTGCGGCGCTGTGCATATTGCTCCTAGTGCCGCAACGCTTCTTCTTGCGTGGCGTCCGGTACAAGGCCCTGTTCGGTGCGTTCGCGCTGGCCGCGGCCACTCTTGCTGCGGTGATTGTTCGTGACACTGTTCGCACGCTATCTGGCGAGGTTCATTGGGCCTCTGCGCCAGTCGACTTGGCCTTCTGCCTCATCGTTCTCGGCAATGCAGTGGCTCTTTGGGCACAGCATAGGCGCTTGCCGCCTAACAATTCATTCAAGCCGACGCCGCTTCGCGGCGCGGCTTAATTCAGGTGTTAGCGCCCATGATCATTTCATACATGCTTGCAGCAATGCTTTCCTCCTCCGGAGACCCTGGCGTGACTTTGGATGTTTGTGTGCCACCTTCTTGGCCTGCGCGCTTCGAGGTGCAAGAGAAAACGACGTTCGCTGGGCTGCAGCAGATTTACCTGCGTGAGGTGCCGGAAGAACTTATGCCACAGCAGGCGATTCTGCGAGCGGAGTCTGTCGCACGAGACCCTGCCCATGGCAGCTGGGGAAGGCAGGCCGAGGCGATTGGAAGTGCGGTCTATCAAACCCAGATTCAGCAACTCGAGACGTACTGTGGCCCCCGACTCGACGATCAGTACGGAGCTCCCGGTCTTATCGAGCAGGCATACGCTAGAGTGCTAGCGCACACCAATCTGCGGTATGACGCTGTGGCAGCCGAGCAACTCCTACCGAAGGAGTTCTCCGTCAACCTCACTCCCCGCGTGGCGATTGTTGGCTTATCAGCGCACTGCTCTAAATCGACGCCTGCGCTGGCGGCATTTCTTGCCCGTGCGTCCATTCCATGCGGGCAGGTGCCAGACTCGCGAGATGGGCGCTAACAATTCATTCAAGCCGACGCCGCTTCGCGGCGCGGCTTAATTCAGGCGTTAGGCATCAGTTGAGGGTTCGTCGTGGATCAGGAAAAGTGCATCGCATTAAAGAGAGATCTGGAGGCTCAGGCTGAGCCGCAAGTAGTTCCGCTGGATCGATTCTTCGACGGAAACGACGATGAAGGATCAATTGGCTGCAATCTTGTCCCTCATCCCGGAATTCCACTGTTTCGCGACACTCTGCTTGGGTTGCTTCAACGCTCTGACGTAACGGCCGTATACGCCCTGATTTCGGAGCTTGACCCTGGGGATGACTCATGGCCTTTTACAGATACAGTTCTGGTGGCGGGCACCATCCAACCAGAGGCGCTCACTGAGGCCATTGCGGCGCTTCAACCGGACTATGTGACCGCCGCCGACCCGGACGAGATAGGTGAGTTTGGCATTCAGCCTCCTGTTGTTCAGGCGGTCACCGCATGGTGGGACTGATGCCTAACAATTCATTCAAGCCGACGCCGCTTCGCGGCGCGGCTTAATTCAGGCGTTAGCTGCGCATCGGGCATACTCGCGATCATGGATAAAAGCCAAGCACTAAATCTGCTCAGGGGCGCGCTCGCAGAGATCGCTGATAACCGAGGATTTGCCAAAGCAGACCATTTCTCTGGGCTTCGGGAGGTAGATGCGAAGGTGCGAGAAGTGCGCATGGTCCTTGAGGGCATCGACAACCTTCCAAAATCTTTGCTGGAGTCAATGTCCAATGACCTAGACTTTCAAGCGAACAGCCGGCGCGTACGTCTAGAAGCGCTGGCTGGCTACATCAGGAGCGCGATTAAGTTCACGGATACGGGCGCGTTTGAAAAGCCAAAAAAGGTGATTCACGCACCACCGAATTTTTCGCCACTTACGTCGTCTATGCCAGGGCTTACGGAGGAGATAAACCGACGGTGGCGAGAGGCCCAAAAATGTGTTCATGTTGAAGCATTCACCTCTGCCGTAATCCTAATGGGCAGTATTCTTGAAGGCCTTCTCCTGGCTCGGGCCCAGCTTTCCGCATCCGTTGCTTATCGATCCTCTCGGGCACCGAAGGATAAGAGTGGGAGCGCTATTGCCATTCCAAACTGGACACTCAGCGCCCTCATTGACGTGGCAACTGATGTAGGTTGGGTCAAGACAGATCGTGGCAAGTTTGGCCATGCACTCCGCGAGTCGCGCAACGTCGTACATCCGTGGCAGGCCGTCGCAAGCCGCGCAGACTTTGACGCGGCCACCTGCAAGACCTCTTGGCATGTGCTTGACGCCTCGGTGGCTGACCTCTTGGCGTCGCTGTAAGCGCAGCTAACAATTCATTCAAGCCGACGCCGCTTCGCGGCGCGGCTTAATTCTGGCGTTAGGCCGCTCACAAGCATCATGGGGAGTCGACGAAGGTCGCACGATGGCTACGGTAAGAAGAATCTTAGCCACTGCACTTGTGGCGTCGGCGGGATTGCTCCCGGCATTCGCTAGCGGACACGTAGCACGTGCAATAAGCCTGTGTGAGCTGGCGACACTTGCTGACCTAGACGGCACGTTGGTTTCCTTCAACGCCATTGCATCAACGGACTTGCATCACGGGGTTACGCTTTCAGATCCAGCGTGCCGCAACTTTGGGTTGAGACTTGGCCAAGAGTCGGACTCGGCAGAGCAGACTGTGGGGCTCTTCCTGCACACGCTGGCAACTCAGGCGCCGCATTTGACCTGGCGTTCCGTTAGCGGCACCTTCATCGGAGTAGTTCAGATCAATCCAGCGGGCGAGCGCCGTTTCATTCCATCGGCCGTGCAAGACTTCAAAGAGGTCGTTCATGAGCCTTAGCACCCGCGGCCTAACAAGTCGTTCAAGCCGAAGCCGCTTCGTTACGCAAACCACATGGCAGGTAAAGCTTGCCATGTGCTTCGCTCCACTGCGCGTCTCGGCTTAACTCTGGCGTTAGGCGCCATGACCATGATTGCAATGCATCTGAACGTGCTTCTCTTGGCAACCGCACTTTCAGCGGATGCGGAAGTCGTGCTTGGATCTGTCTCTATTGACTTAGCTGAGTCGCGTCAATCAACTCCCACCAATCCTGTCAGGTGTTCAGGCAGTCTTGATGCGCTTATCGGCGCGGCGGGCGCCGCAGTGCGGAGTCGAATTGGCTCTCCTGACATCGCAGACGAGGGCTTAGCTCTCGATTCATCTCGCGTCGTAGTACATCAATACCTTTTTGCGGATCAGAACGAATCGTGGATTGGATTGGCACCATCGGCTGGCGTTGCTACAGCGGTGACGTTCCCGACTAATCCATTCACTGTGTTGCGCGTGGATTACGACGGAGCTGACCGTGTAACAAGTGCCAAGTGCCACATCGCAGATGGCGCCTAACAATTCATTCAAGCCGACACCGCTTCGCGGCGCGGCTTAATTCAGGCGTTAGACCTTGCAGGAGACATCTTCGTGGACCAGAAAGAGCAAGAAGCAAAGCTCGATGCCTACTACAAGCTCAACAGGCTTCATTTGCAATTTTCGTTCTGGTCAAGCTTGGCCGCGCTAGTTACCGGCTTGGTGATCCTAGTTGCCGGTGTCCGCCTGATCTTCTTGGGCACGGTAGGGCTCACCGGACAATTGGTAACAATCGGCGGCTTACTCACCCAGTTCATCGGGGCCGGATTCTTCCTGCTCTATTCAAAGAATCTCAAGCAGCTCAATGTCTTCTACGAGAAACTCATCCGGCATCAGGACACGCTGTATGCCATGGGGCTGGCTACCCACCATCTTACTGATAATCGAAAAGCAGACGCAATCGACAACGTGATCTCCATGTTGTTGACACGCAATGAGCCAAAGACTCCCATGTCTCCTGAGATGATGAAGGTCATTACAGACGCAATGCAGACAGAGCGTGCGAGCAAGGTCTAACAATTCATTCAAGCCGAAGCCGCTTCGCGGCTCGGCTTAATTCAGGCGTTAGGCCTCAGGGGGAGGTTTTGTGCAGCGTCCACGTTCAATAATTCTGCTGATCGTCTGGTTCCTCTGGGCTACGGGCAAAGACCTTGATGGCCTCGCTCGCTTTGCTACAACGGCCGACTACTACGTCTTCTCAAGCATTGGAGCCACTTGGATCTACTTCGTGCTTGCGGGCGCCGTCTTTTTACTCAACGCAGCCTCGGTCTTTTATCTGTTTCGCCCGCATCCGGCTGGTTACTGTGTGCTCTTGGCCGCACTAGGAGCAGGCGTAGCTCAAAACCTGGTCACAACCGCTATGGCGGTACGCGACATCCCAGGTGTCCGCGAGGCCTACGAGATCGGACGGGAGCTCCGCGGCCTGGCAGTACGGCGGGAGGCCATGGACATGATCTTCAAACCCTCGGCCCTATGGCTTTCAGCAGGTCTCTCGGTTCTGGTCTACGCAGCCATTGCGTTCTTGGTCCGTCGCAATCGTTCAAACTTCATGGGCCCGGCGGCGTATGCAGCTGAGGCCTAACAATTCATTCAAGCCGACGCCGCTTCGCGGCGCGGCTTAATTCAGGCGTTAGGGCTCATGAGCAAGCACGGTGGCACCTACACTGCAATTGCGTTTGTTGCGGCAGTGCTGGTTGCGCTTCTTGCAGTTCCCGTTGGCCACTGCTTTGCGCTTAACGTTGGTCTTAGCTCCCGCGGCACTTGCGCCGGAACCCTTGGCGGCTATTTTGCTTTTGCTCAATCATCGCGCTCCCTTCCGCGATTGTATTTGGCGCACCGCTTTACCTTGCGTTCCGCAAGTTGGGCTGGCTCTCCTGGTGGCAGGTTCCACTAGGTGCGGGCCTTGCTGGGACGTTAGCCGCTGTTGCACTCCATGCGCTGGACGGGACAACCAATCTGCTCGGTATGCTTGGCATGTTTGGCGGCCTGGGAGCAGTTGCCGGCGTCGCGTTTTGGTGCTTCCGGTTGCGTCGGCATGAGCCCTAACAATTCATTCAAGCCGAACCCGCTTTGCGGGTCGGCTTAATTCTGGCGTTATGCCTCATGAGCAATGACCCGACAGCCAAGGTTCTGTTCCGCGTCCCGGAGGCCGATGGCGCTGCAACTGTCGAGACTCTTTGGGCAGTTCCCTTGGGTAACGACCGCTACATGCTCGACAACTCGCCATTCTTCTCATATGGCGTTTCATGGCAAGACGTTGTAATTGCGCCACATGATCCACAGGAGCAAATGCCAACGTTCCAATCAGTAGCAGAGCGTTCCGGTAATCGCACCGTTAGGGTCATGTTCGACCCGTCGGTCGCTCCAGGCAATGCCTCAGAGCAGATCCTTCACGGCCTGGAGGAGATTGGTTGCAGCTTCGAGCGCGCCCACTCTGGCTACGTTTCTGTCAATGTCCCACCCGTTGTCGACCTTGATAAGGTTCGTTCATACCTTATCGCAAAGAACGCGCAATGGGAGCACGCTGATCCAACCTATGAGTCGCTGTTCCCGGGTGAGGCATAACAATTCATTCAAGCCGACGCCGCTTCGCGGCGCGGCTTAATTCAGGCGTTAGGTGTCATATGGGAACTCTGTCGAAGCTTCGGGAATGGATAAACCGCGATGACGGGCGCTTCTACCAGATCGGCAATGACTCAATTGGCGTCTGGACAGTTGTCGGTGGGCTTTCTCTCGTTGGCGCCTTGGTTCTTTGGCGACTTCACGCCCACGTCGGAGTCAGCGGCGCGTGGGCTGTCGTCGCCGGCCTGGCAGGGTTGGTCTTCCTGTTTTTCGGTGCTCGTCCCGGCTCCACCGGCAATGACACCTAACAACTCATTCAAGCCGATGCCGCTTCGCGGCACGGCTTAATTCTGGCGTTAGGCGCTACTGGAGCGGCGCTGATGCTCACAGTCAAAGCCTTCGCTCTCTGGGTCGTCATGCTGTGTTGCGCAGTTTTGAACGGCACTCTGCGTGACGCGACCCTCATCCCATCTCTCGGCAGAACAGCCAGGCTGCTTTTGAGCGGTCTGTTGCTCTCTGCGCTCATCCTTGTTGTTACGTACATTGCCCTTCCTTGGCTACGGCCAGTCCGCCATCAACAGCTCGTCGGCATCGGGCTCGGCTGGGTGGCCCTCACCCTCTTGTTCGAGCTTGCGTTCGGTCTGCTCCAAGGCAAGGCCTGGCCCGCTCTGGTAGAGGCGTACACCTTCAAAGACGGCAACGTTTGGCCGCTGGTCTTGCTCACCACAGCAGCTGCGCCGTACATTGCTGGGCGACTTAGGGGCGTGCCACGGGGGTAGCGCCTAACAAGTCGTTCAAGCCGACGCCGCTTCGGGGCGCAAACCACATGGCAGATACAGCTTGCCATGTGCTTCACGCCCCTACGCAGCGCGGCTTAACTCTGGCGTTAGAGGTCATTATGATTGACCGTGAGGCGCGCGATAGATTTGCGCAGGCGATTCGAGCTTTGGTTGCCGGCACCATCACCAACGACGAGTTTGAGGGTGTGCGGTTCCCCGCTCTGGACACCGCAGATCCAGCCATAGCGGCGATCTATCAAGAAGGAGCCTGGCACCTGTACTCGGACTTGGAAGAGCATCGGCTTCGGGGCAAGCACGCAATCTCCCGCAAAGACAAATCCCATGTCGCTCGTTGGGTGCTGTTCCTGAAAACAGACTTGCCATATGAGTGGCCGGAGCTTGGTGGCGCTCGCTTCTTTGCTCTCGGACTCGCCAATCTGTTCACTCTAGGAGTCGCCAACCGCTTCTATGTAAAGTGGTTCAAGCAGCAGGGAGAGGTAGATATCTGGCCGTTCATCCGCCACGAGGACTATGCGGCTGCACTCGAGCGCCCAGTGTACTTGGGGGTGACCTCTAACAATTCATTCAAGCCGACACCGCTTCGCGGCGCGGCTTAATTCAGGCGTTAGGTGCGAATGGAAGAGAGCCGCGAGTTTGAGCATCCAGTAGCACAGCGCCTCGCTGATCTTGCAGGCGTCGAGCGCGACCTCGAGTTGGCTAAAGAGGCGTGCGATCTATTTTTGGGCATGCCTCACGTCGGCTCTCGAGAAGCCATTGCACTGTCTAACGCGGTTGGCGGATACGCTTTAGTTACCTATTTCCGCACGATTGGAAGCGGCGCTCGCAGCGGTATCACGGCCGATCAGGTTGCGGGTCTTACGCCCGCGTTGCAGAAAGTACACGAGCGCCTGAAGGCCGTTCGGAGTCACTACGTCACACACTCTGTAAACCAACAAGAACAGAATAAAGTAACGGTGGCGCTCAATGCCGATGGTTCCCTGTCATCCTTAGGCACTGAGCACTCTCGCCCAGCGACATTCTCTGCTGAACAGATACTAGCCCTAAAGCAATTGATCGAAGGCATCGCCCCGCTCATAAGCGCAGAGTACGACTTCGAGTGGGAACGTGTCTGGGACCACCTTGAAAGCTTGTCCCCAGAAGCGCGGAAACAGGCCCTAACAAGCGTAAGCCGCGGCAAACCATTGGATTGGCGGTTGAAGCAGCGTAGATTTCGCACCTAACAATTCATTCAAGCCGATGCCGCTTCGCGGCACGGCTTAATTCCGGTGTTAGGCGCTCATAGCTCTGCAATGGTTGTGGTTGCAGAGTCGTGTGCTAACTCGCTTTCTCGTGGCTTCTGGTTCTTCGCTGTGCATTGCGCACGCGCGGTGAGCGGCGTCGTCGGGCAACTCGGCTTCGGCCGCACGCAACCTCGAGCCAGGTTGCGACATCTGCAGCCGGCTTCGTGGGGGCTACGGGTGCGGCTTCTGGCCGCGCGACCGGTCGGCCAGGCTCCGGAAAGATCTCTGTCACGGCGGTCCGGGTTCTGCCGCAAGCTCGTTACGGGCTTCGGCTAGAGCGCGGGCTTGTGCCGGCTTCGGCTTCGGATACAGTTGCGCCTAACAATTCATTCAAGCCGACACCGCTTCGCGGCGCGGCTTAATTCAGGCGTTAGGCCTCAGGTGATGCTTTGACGCACAACGTGCTCTTTGTCTGCGGCAAGAACCGTCTTCGCAGTCCTACCGCAGAGCAGGTGTTCGCGGACTGGCCGGGCGTCGAGACGGCTTCGGCTGGGACGGGGCACGACGCGGACTGCCAGGTCTCAGCTGAGCTCATCGGCTGGGCGGATACGGTGCTCGTCATGGAGTCGGCGCACCGGGCCAAGATCGCGGCCAAGTTCCAGCCGCAACTGCGCGGCAAGCGCGTAGTGGTCCTCGGCATTCCGGACCAGTACGAGTACATGGCGCCGGAGCTCGTCCGGCTGCTCCAGCAGAAGGTTCCGCGCTACTTGCCGCCTCGCAGGGGCGCAGCTTAGTCTGCGGCCTAACAATTCGTTCAAGCCGACGCCGCTTCGTTACGCAAACCACATGGCAGTTAAAGCTTGCCATGTGCTTCGCTTCACTGCGCGGCGCGGCTTAACTCAGGCGTTAGGTGCCGAGATGAAGATGGTCGCGCTTGCGGTATTAAGTCTTTGGCTTTCCGTCGCTGCGCACGGCGCTGAACCGGCGTTCGCTCGTACGTGCATCAAGGCGACGCAGACCGAGAGGGGGCGAATGACGGCGGTGTCCGTCGCGGAGACCTCCGGCTACAAGAATGTGGATGCCTTCGCAAGGAACCTCGTGAAGGTCTTTCGCCTGCAGCTCGCTAAAGGTCAGTCTGTTCCGCGCCAGGAGGGCTTCGTGTTGGTCGACTACTTTGAGGACGGTAGCTTCGCGTCTTCGCTCTTCAAGGATAAAGGTCGTTTAGTCCGTGGCTGCTCGGACCTGCAGCCCCTAGAGAACGGATTTGGCACCTAACAATGCGTTCAAGCCGAAACCGCTTCGTTACGGCAAAGGCATGGCAGGAAAAGCTTGCCATGCCTTTGCCTCCACTTCGCGGTTCGGCTTAACTTAGGTGTTAGGGGGCTAGCATGCGACTTTGGACACGGCGGACACTAGGAGTTCTGGCGATTGGTGGCGGAGCGCTTGGTCTTGCCGTTGGCGTGCAAGCGGCCGCTTCGGCAAATGGAATGCTTTCTTGGCTGGTGATCGTGCCGTTCCTTTGCCTGTACTTGTGGGGAATCTGGTGTGGTGTCTGCCTGGTCGAGAACCGAGAGGGCGCAGCCCGCGCCAACATGTTCTTCTGGGCCATCCAAATGCCGCTAGTTCAATCACCTTACATCGGCTATCTATTCGCTAGTGGATTTTTTTCAACTATCACGTTCCAACCATTCGGAGCCGAGCTCGGATTTTTGTTTTGGTTGGGTAGCAAGTTCGAGGTTTCGCTCATGCAGGCCGACAAGCCAGTTGTTCTAGGGGTCAACTTGTTCGCACTGTTCGTTGTGGCACTTCTTTATCGGAGCGTTCGCAGGGCGCCCCCTAACAATTCATTCAAGCCGACGCCGCTTCGCGGCGCGGCTTAATTCAGGCGTTAGGCCTCAGGTGATGCTTTGACGCACAACGTGCTCTTTGTCTGCGGCAAGAACCGTCTTCGCAGTCCTACCGCAAAGCAGGTGTTCGCGGACTGGCCGGGCGTCGAGACGGCTTCGGCTGGGACGGGGCACGACGCGGACTGCCAGGTCTCAGCTGAGCTCATCGGCTGGGCGGATACGCTGCTCGTCATGGAGTCGGCGCACCGGGCCAAGATCGCGGCCAAGTTCCAGCCGCAACTGCGCGGCAAGCGCGTAGTGGTCCTCGGCATTCCGGACCAGTACGAGTACATGGCGCCGGAGCTCGTCCGGCTGCTCCAGCAGAAGGTTCCGCGCTACTTGCCGCCTCGCAGGGGCGCAGCTTAGTCTGCGGCCTAACAATTCGTTCAAGCCGACGCCGCTTCGTTACGCAAACCACATGGCAGTTAAAGCTTGCCATGTGCTTCGCTTCACTGCGCGGCGCGGCTTAACTCAGGCGTTAGGGCTCACTCCAGCGTGAAATCGCTCATC